>NZ_JAGXJZ010000001.1:0-617041 GCF_019091095.1 Achromobacter sp. GbtcB20
GGACAGGGGGACGGACAGGGGGGGACGGACAGGGGGGGACGGACAGGGGGGGACGGACAGGGGGGGACGGACAGGGGGCGGCCGGTGCGGCGGCAAATCGCCACGACCGCCTTGATTCAGATCAAGGCGGCCGGGGGCGGGCCTGATTACCATCGCCATCATGCGTGCCAAATCCATTTTCGCCGTCCCGGCCAGCCTGCCCGACGCCGACCGCCAGCAACGCCGCCACGCGCTGGTGCGGCTGTCGCTCGCGTGGCTGGCGATGATGCAGGTCATGATGTTCGCGTGGCCCGGCTATCTGCGCCACGAATCCATGCCCGCCGACGCGCTCGAAACCCTGGATTGGGCCATCGTCCTCATGAACTGGGCCAGCTTCGCGCTGACCGTGCCCGTTGTCCTGTATTCGGCATGGCCCATCTGGCGCCATGCCGGCGCCAACCTGCGGCAGGGGCGCGCCGGCATGGACGTGCCCGTGGCGCTTGGCATCGTCGCCGCCTTCATCCCCAGCGTGCACGCCACCTACACCGGCCACGGCGAAGTCTATTTCGACTCGGTCACGATGTTCGTGGCGTTCCTGCTCACCGCGCGCTACCTCGAACTGTGCGCCCGCCAATCGTTCGGCGGCGCGGGTTCCGCCGGCCGCCGCCATGCCCGCGTCGAAGACCAGCGTCTGCTATTGGGGGCGCGCGCCGACCGCGTGGCGTCCCGGTTCGTCCTGGCGCAGGTGGCGCTGGCGCTGGCGGCCGCCGCCGGCTGGGCCTACATCGATCCCGCCCACAGCATTCCCGTCATGGTGGCGCTGCTGGTCATGAGCTGCCCCTGCGCCATGTCCATGGCCGTGCCCACCGCCATGGCGTCCGCGCACAGCGCCCTGGCGGCGCACCCCGACATGCCCGAGTCCGCGCTGGACGCGCTGCTTGCCGAGGCGCGGCGCAAGGCGCGGCAGAACCTTTACGGCTCGCTCGTCTGGCACCTGCTGATGACGCCGCTGGCCCTGGTCGGCTGGGTCACGCCCTGGCTGGCTGCCATCACCATGCTGCTGTCGTCGCTAGCGGTGGCCTACAACTCGTGGCGCCTGTGCCGCCGCGACTGGTCGGGCGCCACGGCGGCCGGCAGCGCGCTCGGGGCGGCATCATGACCATCCTCTACCTTCTGCTGCCGCTCTCGCTGCTCTTTGTCCTGGCCATCGGCGTATCGCTGTGGTGGGCCGTTTTCAATGGCCAGTACGACGACACCGACAACGCCGGCACGGCCATCCTGCGCGACGACGACAGCGGCGCCGCCGGCCGCCGCTGACGGTCGCGCGCCCCTCGCCGCGGCCGCCGGCCAGGTCTTTTCACGGCCAGATACCCCTAAGAGCGTTGCGGTTATGCAGCGATGTCCAAGGCGTCGCACCCCGGTTGATCCAAATCAACGCCGACTCCTGTGACTAGTCCCATCATCGAAGCCTGGAAGTTCTTGTTACTTTAGGGGATGGGTGATGAACGATTGCCCCGCAATCGCAAGCAAGTCCGATACCTTCAACTACAAGGTCGTGAGGCAGTTCGCAATCATGACCGTGGTCTGGGGCATTGTCGGCATGGCTGTCGGTGTGTTTCTTGCCGCGCAGCTAATTTGGCCTCAGTTGAATTTCGACACCGCATGGCTCAGCTACGGCCGCCTGCGCCCGCTGCACACCAACGCCGTGATCTTCGCCTTCGGCGGCAGCGCTCTTTTCGCGACGTCCTACTACGTCGTGCAGCGCACCTGTCAGGCGCGCCTGTTCTGCGACAAACTCGCCGCCTTCACGTTCTGGGGCTGGCAGGTCGTCATCGTCGCGGCCGCGATTACCTTGCCCATGGGTTTTACCAGCAGCAAGGAATACGCCGAACTCGAATGGCCCATCGACATCCTGATCACGCTGGTCTGGGTCGCCTACGCCATCGTGTTCTTCGGCACCATCATCAAGCGCCGGTCCAAGCACATCTACGTCGCCAACTGGTTCTTCGGCTCGTACATCCTCACCATCGCCATCCTGCACATCTTCAACAACATTGAAATGCCGGTGTCGATGTGGAAGTCCTACTCCGCCTACGCCGGCGTGCAGGACGCCATGGTGCAGTGGTGGTACGGCCACAACGCGGTGGGCTTCTTCCTGACCACCAGCTTCCTGGGCATGATGTATTACTTCGTGCCCAAGCAGGCCGGCCGTCCCATCTACTCGTATCGCCTGTCCATCGTCCACTTCTGGGCGCTGGCCTTCACGTACATGTGGGCGGGCCCGCACCACCTGCTGTACACGTCGCTGCCCGACTGGACCCAGTCGCTGGGCATGACCTTCTCGCTGATCCTGCTGGCGCCTTCCTGGGGCGGCATGATCAACGGCATCATGACCCTGCAGGGCGCCTGGTACAAGCTGCGCACCGATCCGATCCTGAAGTTCATGGTCACCGCGCTGTCGTTCTACGGCATGTCCACGTTCGAAGGCTCGATGATGTCGATCCGCACCGTGAACGCGCTGTCGCACTACACGGACTGGACCATCGGCCACGTGCACTCCGGCGCGCTGGGCTGGGTCGCCATGATTTCGTTCGGCTCGCTCTACTACCTGATCCCGCGCCTGTACGGCCGCGAAAAGATGTACAGCGTCAAGGCCATCGAACTGCACTTCTGGATCGCGACCATCGGCGTGGTGCTGTACATCGCCGCCATGTGGATCGCCGGCGTGCAGCAAGGCCTGATGTGGCGCGACACGGCGCCGGACGGCACCCTGGTCTACAGCTTCGTCGAAGAACTGAAGACGCGCGTTCCGTACTACCTGATCCGTTTGCTGGGTGGAACCCTGTTCTTGTGCGGTGTGTTCGTCATGGCCTGGAACGTATGGAAGACGGTGAGCGGCGCCACGGCGGTCAATCCCGCCATTCCGCAAGACGATCCCCATGCCGCCCGTCCGACGGTCCCCGCGACCGCCGTGCCGGCCACTGTTTGACGAGGACATCATGGCCAACAAGAATCACGGCTTCTTTTCTCACCAGACCCTCGAGAAGAACATCGGCTGGATGATCATCGCCAGCATCCTGGTGGTCTCCTTCGCAGGGCTGGTCCAGATCATCCCGCTGTTCTTCCAGCACAGCACCACCCAGCCCGTGGCGGGCGTCGAACCCTACAGCCCGCTGCGGCTGATGGGCCGCGACGTCTACATCCGCGAAGGCTGCGTGGGCTGCCACTCGCAGCAGGTCCGCGTGCTCGCCGCCGAGGTCCAGCGCTACGGGTCGTACTCCGTGGCGGCTGAATCGGTCTTCGACCATCCGTTCCTGTGGGGCTCCAAGCGTACCGGCCCCGACCTGGCCCGCGTGGGCGAGCGTTACTCCGACGACTGGCACCGCATCCACCTGCGCGATCCGCGCAAGGTGGTGCCGGAATCCAACATGCCCGCCTATCCGTGGCTTGAAAAGACGGTCATCACCGGCCAGAACGTCGACCAGCGCATGCGTGCCCTGCGCGCCCTGGGCGTGCCCTACACCGACGAGGAAATCGCCGCCGCGCCGAAGGCCATCGAAGGCAAGACCGAAGAAGACGCGCTGGTGGCCTACCTGCAAGGGTTGGGCGTAGGCGTTCGCAAGGCGCAGCTGGCCAAGCAGGCTGAAGAAGCCAAGAAGGCCGAAGAAGCCAAGAAGTCCCAGCAGTCCTCGGCGCAGCCGGCCGCTCAAGCGGCCTCGGGAGGCTGATCATGGTCGGCTATATCAGCGCAATCGTCACCGCCATCTCGATGGCGACCTTTTTCGGCATCGTCTGGTGGGCCTGCTCGCGCGGCCGCCAGAGCGCCAACCGCGAATCGGCCATGCTGCCGTTCGCACTGCCCGATGAATTCGGGCAGGCACAACAAGATGGAGCGAATCGGTCATGAGCGATTTCGTCAATGGCTTCTGGGGGTATTTCATCTCGATCGTCGCCGTGGGCGGGGTGGTGTGGTGCGTGTGGCTGCTGTACACGCAACGCCGCTGGCTCAGCGCCAAGCCGGCCAGTGGCCAGGTCGAGGACACCGGCCACGTCTGGGACGGCGACCTGACCGAGCTCAACAACCCGGTCCCCACCTGGTGGACGTGGATGTATCTGCTGGCCTGCGCCTTTGCGCTGGGTTACCTGTTCCTGATGCCGGGCCTGGGCGAGTACAAGGGCAAGCTGGGATACAGCAGCACCGAGGAAGTGGCGCAGCAGCAGGCCAAGATGGCCGAGGCCGTGCGTCCCATCTACGCGCGCTTCGAAACCATGACCGTGCCGCAGATCGCACAGGATCCGGGCGCCCGCGAAATCGGCCAGCGCCTCTTCCTGAACACCTGCGCGCAATGCCACGGTTCCGACGCCAAGGGCGCGCCCAGCTTCCCCAACCTGACCGACGGCGACTGGCTGCACGGCGGCTCGCCCGAAGCCATCATGCAAACGATCAAGCAAGGCCGCCACGGCATCATGCCGCCCTGGAAGGACTCGATCGATCCCAAGATGGCCGGCGACATCGCGCAGTACGTGCGTTCGCTGTCGGGCCTGACCGCCGATCCGGTCCGCGTGTTCCGCGGCAAGCGCGAGTTCGCCAACTTCTGCGTCGCCTGTCACGGTGTCGATGGCAAGGGCAACCAGCTCGTCGGCGCGCCGAACCTGACCGACGACGTCTGGCTCTACGGCAGCTCGGAAGCCAGCATCGTCAAGACCATTCTTGAAGGCCGCGACAACCGCATGCCGGCACACGAACACATCCTGAGCCCCGAGCAGATCAAGATCCTGACTGCCTGGGTCTGGGGTCTGTCGAACAAGCCCGATGCGCAGAAGCAGGCCGCCGCATCGCCCGCCGAATCCGGCGCGGCCAAGCAGTGAGCCGGCAGCACGTAAATGGACGGCCGCGCAGCGGCCTTCCATATCACTAAGCACTAACCAGCACGGAGCAGCAAATGGAAGATGGGTCAACCGCAAGCGTCAGCAGTTCGCCTGGCGGTGACCCGCCGCCTTGGCGGCCGCATACGCGGCCGCCGCGTCCTGGCCAGGAAACCCTGGAACAGACGCTGGCGGGGGTGCGAAGCAAGATCTACCCGCGGTCCGTCAGCGGCATATTTGCCCGCTGGCGCATCGCGTTCGTCTTCATCACGCAGATCATCTTCTACGGTTTGCCCTGGCTGCAATGGAACGGGCGACAGGCCGTGCTGTTCGACCTGGGCGCGCGCAAGTTCTATTTGTTCGGACTGGTGCTCTGGCCGCAGGACGTCGTCTATCTTGCCGTGCTGCTGGTCATCTCGGCATTGGCGCTGTTTCTTTTCACGGCGGTGGCCGGGCGCCTGTTCTGCGGCTACGCCTGTCCGCAAACCGTCTACACCGAAATCTTCATGTGGATCGAGCGCAAGGTCGAAGGCGACCGCATTGCGCGCATCCGCCTGGACGAATCGCCCTGGACCTGGCGCAAGTTCCGCCTGAAATTCACCAAGCACTTCCTGTGGATCGCGCTGGCGTGGTGGACGGGATCCACGTTCATCGGCTACTTCGCGCCCATCCGCGAACTCGGCCACGAACTGTTCGCGCTCCAGCTCGGGCCGTGGCAATGGTTCTGGATGCTGTTCTACGGCTTTGCCACCTGGGGCAATGCCGGCTTCATGCGCGAATCGGTGTGCAAGTACATGTGCCCTTACGCTCGCTTCCAGAGCGTGATGGTCGATCCGGACACGTTCGTCGTCACGTACGACAAGCGCCGGGGCGACCCGCGCGGCGGCCGCTCGCGCAAGGTCGACCACAAGGCGCAAGGGCTGGGCGACTGTGTCGACTGCAGTCTCTGCGTGCAGGTCTGTCCGACGGGCATCGACATCCGTGACGGCCTGCAATACATGTGCATCGGCTGCGGCGCGTGCATCGACGCCTGTGAGCAGGTGATGGACAAGATGCAGTACGAACCCGGTCTCATCCGCTACACGTCCGAGCGCGCCATGCTGGACGGCCTGTCCACCAAGAGCGCGCGGTCGCATCTGCTGCGGCCTCGCGTGCTGATCTACGGCACGTTGATCCTGATTCTGGCGGTGGCCTTCGTGGCCTCGCTGGTGGTCCGCAACCCGTTGCGCGTCGACGTCATCCGAGACCGCGGCGTGCTGGGCCGCGAGGTGGCGGGCGGCATGATCGAAAACGTTTACCGCCTGCAGATCATCAACACCTCGGACGCGCCAATGCGCCTGCGCCTGACGGCCGAAGGCATGCCCGACCTGGCGGTGATGGCGGGGCAGCAGGGATCGGACGTGGTCGAGGTCGAGCCGGCCGCCAACAAGCTGGTGCCGATGGTCATCCGCGCCCCGGCGGGGGCCACGCCCGGCGCGCATGCCATCACGCTGCGGGCCAAGGGGCAGGACGGCGAGAACCGCCAGGTCGAAACCGATGAAGCCGCCAGTTTCTACGTGCCCGAGTAGGGCTGACACTCGCCCTGGGCACTACAAGGACATTTCATGAACGCTGCACACATCACCCTCGAATCCGCCGACCCGGCGCATCCCGTCAAGCCCTGGTACCGCGAGCCCTGGCCGTGGATCCTGATGGCGGGTCCGTTTGCCGCCATGATAGGCTGCTTCATCACGATCTACTTTGCGATGACCCAGTTTGCCAGCCAGCCCATCCAGGAGGGCGTGGTCAAGCGGGGGCTGGTCATCGAACAGACCGCGCCTGCCGCGGCCGGGACGCAGTCGCCGGCGGCTGCCAGCCCGGCAGCCGCCAAACCTTGATCGGGGGAGTGCACGCATGGGATTGCGATCGCTGATGTGGATCCTGTGGCCATCGTTTTTGGCCGCCGCAGCGGGAAGCGCGCTGATCTTCGCCCTGATCGACCCGCTGGACGTGACCATTTTTGGATACGTTCCCACGGGCCGCATGGGCTTTTACACCGTATCGTTTTTCGTCTTGTGGGTGATGGCCGGCTTTTCCAGCGCGCTGACGGCCTACCTGATGCCAAAGGTGGAAGAGGACGAAGACTTCTAAGGCCAGTGTTTCCAAAAATCAAACACACCGTTCCGCCACGCTGAACAAGCAGGGTCTGCGCGGCGGGTAAAATCCTCCGGCTATGGTCAAGTTGGGGGCTCGCGTGCAGCCAGTCATTTCAGTACAAGGCTTATCCAAGCAATATGCGTCCGGATTCCAGGCGCTCAAGAACGTCAACCTGGACATCCAGCGCGGCGAGATTTTTGCGTTGCTCGGGCCGAACGGCGCGGGCAAGACCACGCTGATCAGCATCATCTGCGGCATCGTGAATCCCACCCAGGGCAAGGTGCTGGCCGACGGTCACGATATCGTGACGGACTTTCGCGCCGCGCGGTCCAAGATCGGATTGGTGCCGCAGGAAATTTCCACTGACGCCTTTGAAAGCGTGTGGAACACCGTCACCTTCAGCCGCGGGCTGTTCGGCAAGCCGGCGGATCCCGCCTATATTGAAAAGGTCCTGCGCGAGCTGTCGCTGTGGGACAAGAAAGACAGCCGCATCATGGCGCTGTCCGGCGGCATGAAGCGGCGAGTCATGATCGCCAAGGCGCTGTCGCACGAACCGGCCATCCTGTTCCTGGACGAGCCCACCGCGGGCGTCGACGTCGAATTGCGGCGCGGCATGTGGGAAATGGTGCGTCGGCTGCGCGAAAGCGGCGTCACCATCATCCTCACCACGCACTACATCGAAGAAGCCCAGGAAATGGCGGACCGCATCGGCGTCATCCGCAAGGGCGAGATCATCCTGGTCGAGGAAAAGAACGCGCTCATGGCCAAGCTGGGCAAGCGCCAGCTTGCGCTGACGTTGAAGGCGCCGCTGCCGGGCATCCCCACGGCGCTGGACGCCTACCAGCTTGAGCTGTCCGCCGATGGCTACAAGCTGGTCTATACCTATGACAACGAACGGGGCGGCGACATCTCGCGTCTGCTGCAGGACCTGAGCCGCCTGCAGATCGAATTTGCGGACCTGAATACCTCGGAAAGCTCGCTCGAGGACATCTTTGTCAGCCTGGTGCACGGTCAATCATGAACTTCTACGCCATACGCGCCATCTACCTTTTCGAAATGGCCCGCGCCTGGCGCACGCTGATGCAAAGCGTGCTGTCGCCGGTGATTTCGACCTCGCTTTATTTTGTCGTGTTCGGCTCGGCCATCGGATCGCACATGGTCCAAATCGACGGTGTGAGCTACGGCGCGTTCATCGTGCCCGGCATGATCATGCTGTCGCTGCTGACGCAAAGTGTCGCCAACGCCTCGTTCGGCATCTACATGCCACGCTTTTCCGGCACGATCTACGAGATCCATTCGGCGCCGATCTCCTACGTGGAGATCCTGATGGGCTACGTGGGAGCGGCTGCCAGCAAGTCCATCATCCTGGGCCTCATCATGCTGGCCACCGCGCGGCTGTTCGTGACCTTCGACGTCGCGCACCCGTTCTGGATGCTGTCCTTCCTGGTGTTGACTGCGGTGACGTTCAGCCTGTTCGGCTTCATCATCGGCATCTGGGCCGACGGCTTTGAAAAGCTGCAGATCATTCCGCTGATGATCATCACGCCCCTGACGTTCCTGGGCGGCACGTTCTATTCCATCAACATGCTGCCGCCGTTCTGGCAGACCGTCACGCTGTTCAATCCCGTGGTCTACCTGGTCAGCGGTTTCCGCTGGGCGTTTTTCGGGGTGTCGGACGTCAGTATCGAAATCAGCGTGGGCATGACACTGGTCTTCCTGGTGGCGTGCCTGATTGGCGTGCGTTGGATCTTCAAGACGGGTTATCGCCTGAAGACTTGACAGGTCCAGTGAACAAGGCGCCGCGCCCCAGCAGGGAGCGCGGCGCCGAGTCATCGAATTAGCCGCGTCGTACGCGAGCGGAATCCGATGTGGTGTCCGTTTGGGATGCCGTTGCAGGTCAGCGCTGCGCCGGCGCCATCTTCATCAGACGGTCGCGAAGCTGGGGATCTTGCTGCACGGCTTGGCCAATACCGTTGAATTCCTCGACCGACAGCCCATCGGCGCGGACAAGTTTGACCATCTTGGCGTCCGCTTCCTGAACGACCTTCTGCTTGGCGTCATCTGTCTTGGCGGCATCGACCTTGGGACGGTATTCGTCAACGACGCCCGAAATCTTCTGCGAAGCCGAAGCGAACTTCTGCAATTGTTGATCCGTCGGTTTCTGGATGGCGGGAGCCATGCCGGGCTGGGCCTGCGTCTGCGCCGGGGCCTGCGCGCTTTGTTGAGCCAGGGCGGGTGCACCGGACAGCGCCGTCGTCAGCACGGCGGCGGATAGGAATGCAAAAGTGGAACGCTGCATGAAAACTCCTTGTTCCGGTTGATAGTCCGACCATGATGACGATCCGGGCGGCCAGGGGACAAGTTTCGCGATGTGTTTTCCTGTTTCGGCAGGCCACGAGACGACCGAGCCTGTGCGGGGGGCGCCCCGGGGCCGCGTCCGAAACGTTTTGCGCGGTTTCGTAGTCGCTGCTGGCCGCGATGTTTCCTTAGGTTTGCCGAAAATCGAGGGTTAGAGCGCGATCATGCTCAACATGACGAGAATCAGCAGCAGCACGTAGACGCGGGCGTGCACACGGTCGGGGATGCGCGGGATCAGCGGGGCGGCAAGGTGAATCCCGGCCAGCGACCCCATCGCAAGCACCGCGAAGGCCAATATGTCCACATACCCCACAATCCACGGCGCCAGCGCGTGGGGCAGGTCGCGCGCGGCGGCCAGGTAGGCCAGCGTGCCCGCCAGCGCGACCGGCAGCGATAGCGGATTGGCCATGGCGGCGGCCTTGGCCATGGGCAGGCCCCGCCGGCGCAGCAGCGGCACGGTCATGACGCTGCCTCCCACCCCTAGAAACGCGGCAATCATTCCGATGACGACGCCGCCGCCCATCGCAGTGATGCGGTCCAGCCCGCGCGGCCCCGCACCGTCTCGCCCAGACATGAAGCCCTGGCGCAGCACGCAATCCAGGACAGTCGCCGCCAGATAGACGATGAATGCATGGCGCACGAAGTCGCCGCCGGCGTGCATGGCGGCAAGCGCGCCCAGCAGTGCGCCCGCCGCGATATAACCCGCCAGCGGCCAGACGTATTCACCGATAAGGTTGCCGGCGCGCCAATGCTTGCGCGTGGCCGAGACCGAGTTGACGATCATCACGCACGTGGAAGTGGCCACCGCGATGTGCATCGCCGACTGGCGCATCGCGTCGTCCGCGCCATGCAGCGACGTCAACACCCCATATAGGGCCGGCACCACCACGAAACCCCCGCCAAAGCCGAACAGCACCGTCGTGACGCCGCTCAGACCGCCAAACAGCGCCAACACCAGATAAATCATGTCGTTGCCCAATCAGGAAAAGCGCCACGATAGGACGCCGGCGATTGGCCCGCTTTCGAGGGTGGGACAATGATGTCTTCGTTTCGGCCAACGCCTTGCGCCTTGGACGCGTCGCATCCAAGCTGGCGCGTCGATCCCGGCAGAGCCCCCCATGCGCAATACCCATATCGACCGCTACGACAACCTGGACCGCCCGGTGGTGGCCATCGGCAACGACTATCCGCCCGGCGGTCTGCTGCCGGCGCACGCGCATCGGCGCGCGCAGTTGCTGTACGGGGCGACGGGCGTCATGCACGTCGTGACGCGCGACGGCAATTGGGTGGTGCCGCCGCAACGCGCCGTCTGGATTCCGGCGGGTGTGACGCATCAGGTCCGCATGCTGGGCGTCAGCACGCGCAGCGCGTACATCGAGCCGGGCGCGGCGCGCGCGGACCGCACTGTCTGCGAGGTGATTGAAGTGTCCGCGCTGATGCGCGAGTTGTTGCTGGAGGCGGTGGATATGCCCGCCGCCTATGATCCGCGCGGCCGGGATGGGGCACTGGCTGCCTTGCTGCTGCACGAGATCGAGCGCGCGGCGGTTCTGCCCCTGCATATTCCGCTGCCGCGCGACAGGCGCCTGGCGCCGCTATGCCGCGCCTTCATTGCCGCGCCGGATGCGCGGATGCCGCCGCAGGCATGGGCCGACCGGCTGCACGTAAGCCTGCGCACGTTCAGCCGGGTTTTCCGGCAGCATACGGGCATGTCGTATCTGGCCTGGCGGCAGCGCGCTTGTGTGGTGCTGGCGCTGGCGCGCCTGGCCGAGGGCGACCCCGTCACGGCCATTGCGCTGGATTTCGGGTATCAAAGCCCTGCGGCGTTTTCAACGATGTTCCGTCGCGTGCTGGGCCATCCCCCTACGGCATATTTGCGGCAGGCGCCCGCGGCTGCCCGGGCGCCGCTGCGGCGTTAGGCGGCGTACCAGAACACGGCAAAGAAGTGGCAGACGGTGCCGGCCAGCACGAACAGATGCCAGATGAAATGGCTGTAGCGCCAGCGGTTGTCGAAGACGAAAAACACCACGCCGCCGGTGTACGCCAGGCCGCCCGCCACGAGCCACCACAGCCCCCCCGACGGCACCAGCTCAAGCAGCGGTTTGACCGCGATGACGACGATCCAGCCCATTGCCAGGTACAGGCCGGTGGACAGCGCGGGCCGGTTGAGCCGCTTGCTCGCCTTCAGGCCCACGCCCAGCAGCGCCAGGCCCCAGACGAGTCCAAAGAGGGTCCAGCCCCACGGTCCGCGCAGCGCGCCCAGCGCGAACGGCGTGTAGGTGCCGGCGATGAGCAGGTAGATGGCCGAATGGTCCAGTACGTTGAAGATCTGCTTGGCGCGGCACCGCGGCAGCGCGTGATAGATGGTGGACGCGAGGTACAGCAGGCACATCGACGCCGCGAATACGGCGGCGCCGGCAATGAAGGCCGCATCGCCCTGGCGCACTGCGGCGGCGATCAGGAGCGGTGCGCCAGCCAGCGCGCCTGCGGCGCCAAGTCCGTGGCTGATGCTGTTGGCGATTTCTTCGCCCAGGGTCTGGGGTCGGTCGTTGGGAAACATGGGGGACCTGTTTGTGACAAGTTGCCCACCATAGGCCTTTTGGTTCGGGCGCTCAAGCGCAAGGGTTCAATTCGGCCGGCCGATACCGGAAAGATTTGATCTGGTGCAAGGTTGAGACCCAGGGAGGCGATCCCGGCGAGTGGGGCGAACAGGACGAGCCGCGCAGGCAAGGTGGTTAGTTACTCTGTGATACATTTAACGCGCGAATTTGACGCGAACGAACTGCCCGGCAGAGGCGGCGCGCGTTCTTCACTTTGGGCTTGCACGTCGGCCGCGCGTGGCGCGGCCGTGATCGACACTCTTAGGAGAAGCACCCATGAATCCGGCACTCGGCGTCACGGTTGGAAAGTTCTCATCACGCGCCAGGCATCTGTCTTGCGAAGCGGCATAGCCGCGGCGACCGCCGTCTGGCGCTGACGCCCTCGGCTCCTCCGGATGGCGCGGCAAACAGGAACTTCCGAACAGGCCCACTCAATGGCGCGCAGTTTCAGCAGTCTGTTTTTCAAAGCGGCAAAGAAGATCACCCGGCTCCAACGCGCGGCGATGCGCCTGGCGGCACCAAAACCCGCCCGCAAGCGCGCGGCCCCGGCCCGCAAGAAGGCTGCCGGCGTCACGACCGGACGCGCAGCGAAAACGGCGCGGCCCGCTGGCGCCGCGGGCGCGGGCAGGGCGGCAGCGGCCGAGACGGCGCCGCTGGGCGCCGGGCGCTGGGAAGCCTTGCGCCAATTCTCTGACAAGACGGGTCGCAGGCTGGCCTTTTCGCGCTACACCCCGGCCACCGCCCCGCCCGCGGGAATGCCGCTGGTCGTGATGCTGCACGGCTGCCGGCAGACCTCAGTGGCTTTCGCGCGCGGGTCGCGCATGAACCAGTGGGCCGATGCCGGCGGCTTCATGGTGTTGTATCCGCAGCAATCGCTGGCGCGTCAGGTGCAGCGCTGCTGGCGCTGGTTTCAGCCCGACGACGACCATGGCGGCGCCGAGGCCGACCTGATCGCGGCGCTGATCCGATCCGAAGTGGCGCGCCACGGCGTCGATCCCGAACGCATCTATGTGGCGGGCCTGTCGGCGGGCGCGGGCATGGCGGCGCTGGTTGCGTTGCGGCATCCGCGCCTGATCGCCGCCGTGGCCATGCATTCGGGACCGGTCGTGGGCGACGCGCACAACGCGGGCCACGGCCTGGGCACCATGCGGCGCGGCAGCATCAAGCCGCTTGCCCCGCTGCTGGAGTCGGTCTCGGATCCCGCCGTCTTCGAACTGGGGATGCCGGCGCTGATTCTGCATGGCCAGCTCGATCCCGCCGTGGCGCCCCGCAACGCCAAGCAGCTCTTCGAACAATTCCGCACGTTAAATACCGCCGATCCGCATGCGTTGCCGGTCGAACGCGTGCTGGGCCTGGGCACCGAAAAGGCCTACCGCCGGGTGGACGTGCTGCGGGGCCGCAAGACCGTGTTGCGCCTGTGTGAAATCACGCGGCTGGAACATGCCTGGAGCGGGGGCGATCCGTCCATCCGTTATCACGCGCGCAGTGGCCCGGATGCCTCGGCGCTGGTGTGGCGGTTCTTTCAGGGGCAGCGGCGCACGGGGGCGATTGCCGGGGCGCAGTGAGCGCGCGGGATCGCTGGGCAATTGCGGACTGGCAGGATTGTTCAGGCGCAAGGAACGGTGATGTCGCGGCTACCGGCGGCTTGCGGGGCGGGCGCGGCGTAACATCGCGGATGCATACTCACACCCTTACGGAAATCTCCGCCATGCCCTTGTCCATGTACCAGGCGTCCGTGCCTGTCTTCATTCGCGGCCTGAACGTGCTGGCCGCGCTGCTCGAAAAGGCCGCCGCGCATGCGCAGGCCGCCGGCATCGACCCTGCCGATCTCGTGAACGCGCGGCTCGCGCCCGATATGTATCCGCTGTCGGGTCAGGTGCAGCGCGCAAGCGATGCCTCGAAGTTCGCGGCGCAGCGGTTGTCGCAAGGCGAAGCCCCGAAATTCGCCGACACCGAAAGCACACTTGAGCAATTGCAGCAGCGCGTGGCGGACACGATCGCGTATCTGCAGAGTGTGAAGCCCGAGCAGATTGACGGCGCCGAAGGGCGCCGGATCACGTTGAGCTTCGGCGATTTCAAGCCCGAGTTCCAGGGCGATGAATATCTGCTGTCCTTCGCGCTGCCCAACTTCTATTTCCACGTGACCACCGCGTACGGCATCCTGCGCCAGGCAGGCGTGCCGATCGGCAAGCTGGACTTCCTGGGGCCTTATCCGCAACTGGCCCCTTGATGGCGCGGGACGCGGCCCGTCGCGAGCCGCGTCTGCCTTGCCATCACTGCTTCGATGGATCGCCGCAGCCGTCCATCGGGCCCATCTTTGCCATGTTCTGCAGGATTTCGTCGGGCGTGAGGTCCTGGATGTGCGTGGCGATGGACCAGCGGTGGCCGAACGGGTCGACCACCTGGCCGTAGCGGTCGCCCCAGAACATATCGGCGGCAGGCATCGTGACCTGCGCACCTGCTGCCACCGCCTGCTCGATCGCGGCATCCGCGTCGGTCACGTACAGGTGCAGCACGGCAGGGGTGCCCTTGAGCGCCTTCGGTCCCAGGCTGCCCCATTCCGGAAAATCATCCATCAGCATGAGCACCGAATCGCCGATGCGGATGGCCGCATGCATGATCTTGCCGTTGGGGCCGGGAAGGCGCATCAGTTCCTCGGCATTGAAGGCTTTCTTGTAGAAGGCGAGGGCGTCGGACGCGCCTTCGCAGATGATGTGCGGCGTCAGCGTGTGCATGCCGTCGGGAATGGGCTTGGCTGCTTGGGTGGCCATGGTGGGTCTCCAGGGTGGTTGAACGACGGCGCAAAAGTGCGCGGCCGCGTTGACTAGTTGCCGACCAGTGTGGCGAAACCGCCCCAGCACATGCGCTTGACGTCGAATACGCCCTCGCAGCACATGTCCGCCAGGCGCGGGTCGGACATCACCTTGGCGTTGATGCTGTTGCGCGCTTCCTTGCTGGGATACAGGATCCAGGCGAAGACGACGACCTCGCCCTCGCGCGCGCCGGCTGCCGCGCTGAAGGACGCGAACCCTTCCCCGTCGATATCGTCGGCCACGCCTTCGCGGTAATCCAGCGCGCCGTGCTCGCGCCAGATGCCTTCGGCGTGCGTCGCCATTTTCTTGTAGGTCTCCAGGTTTGCCTTGGGTACGCACAGCAGGAAACCATCTATGTACTTGTCCATCGATCACTCCTCACGTCCGTGTTGTTCTGGTTTGGCCGGGCGTCCGCAATCCGTCCCGGCCGCCGTCCGGATTTCTGGGTCGGCAGGAGTGACTGTATCGGGATCCGCGCGGGTTTCAGATAGGCGATTGCGACAATCTTGCGGGTGGATTGCGTCAGCGTGCAGGCGTATGCTTGGCAACATGAAAAACGTCGCGTTCCTGCTGCCCAAGGGGGCCAATATTGCGTCCCTGGAAACCGCGCGCCACGGGTTCATGGTGGCCAACGAATATCTGCGCGCGCATGGCCGCGAGCCGCGTTTTCATGTGCGCACGCTGGCCCTCACGCGCGAGGTCAGCCTGGACGATGGACGCATCAAGGTACAGGCCGACATGGTGCTGGCCGACGCCACCGATATCGATATCTGCATCGCGCCGCCGCTGCTGGGATCGGTGTCGGACGCGGTGCTGTCCAACCGCGAACTGATCGAATGGCTGTCGCGCCACCACCGCGAGGGCGGCGAGGTGGCCAGCCTGTGCATGGGCGCGGCGCTGCTGGCCGCGGGCGGCGTCCTGGACGGACAGCAGGCGGTCGTGCATTGGGTGGCGCAAAACCTTTACGCCAGCCTCTTTCCGACGGTGCAGTGGACCAGCGATCGCGTCGTCATGGCGGAAAACGGGGTGTATACGAGCGGGGGCGCATTCTCGGCCGCGCATCTCGTGCTGCACCTGATCGAGAAATACACGGATCGCGACACCGCCATCTGGTGCGCCAAGTATTTTCAGCTGGACTGGAGCCGGCAAAGCCAGCTGCCGTTTTCCGTCTTCATGGGACAGAAGTCGCACGCGGACGACATCGTGCGGGCGGTGCAGGAATACATCGAAGGTCGCTACCGCGAGAAGATCACCGTCGAGGAACTGGCCGGCCGCCACGCGCTTGGCCGCCGCACGCTGGAGCGGCGGTTCCGCCAGGCCACGGGCAACAGCATCGTCGAATACGTGCAGCGTGTGCGCGTCGAAGCCGCCAAGCAGCGTCTGGAAACGTCGCGCAAGAGCGTCGCCGAGGTGATGTACGAAGTCGGCTACAACGACACCAAGGCTTTTCGCGACATCTTCAACAAGTACTGCGGCATGTCGCCCGTCGGGTACCGCGAGCGCTATCAATAGCGCCGGGGCGTTCAGCCCTGATACCGGTAGACGCGCGTGTCGCGCATCGCAAAGCCGGCCGACTCGTACAGATGGTACGCGGACATGCGCCCTGGGCTGGACGTCAGGTCCAAGGTGCGGGCCTTTAACTCGCGGCTCTTTGCGATGGCCGCACGCGTCAGCGCCATGCCGACCTTCAAGCCGCGCGCCTGTTCGTCCACCACCACGTCCTCGATCCACGCGCGGATGCCGGTGGGCACGCGAAAGTGCACAAGGGTGAGAGTGCCCACGATGCGCTGATCGGGCGCCATCCTGGCGATGAATACGTGATTGCCCGGCGCGTGGATGATCTCGTCCAGATCCGCCTTCGACAGCGCCGCCGCGTTTGCGGACATCTGGGGCAACAGGCGCGCGAAGGCCTGCACCAACGCGTCATTGGCCGTCGTCGCCAGCGAGACGGTCACGCTGTTTTCCAAGGGTTTCATCGGAAGCTCCCCAAAGCCTGCGTGCGCCATATAAAGCGCCTGGATACTGTAGTACGTCAAGTTGATGTCAATAACGTTGCTGCTGCGCAGCATAAGTGCGTTGTCTTTGTTCAATCGCAAATTATTAAACGGATAAATACTTGCGAAATGTGACATCAAACCTAGACTGGGGTTTTCCCCCTGTTCGATGTTCCATGAAATTTCCGTGTGTTAACGCTGCACCTGATTGCATGGCAATGGCTGAAGATCGACACCCCTGCAAGAGACCCTCATGAAGACGCTTCGCACCCATTTCGGCAATCTCTCCATTGGCGCCCGGCTGAGCCTGGGCTTTGGCGCTGTGCTGGCCCTGCTGCTGGCCCTGGCTGGCCTGTCGCACTACGAGTTGACGCGCATAGGCGGCATCAACCGCATGATCACTCAGGAGACCTGGGCGAAGGCCAACGCGATATCGGTGGTCGACGTGACAACGCGCGCCAACGCGCGCGCCAATCTGGAACTGATCGTCAACCCGGACCCGGCCGCAACGCAGCGGCTGTTCGAGCAGATCGAGGCCAACCGCAAGCGCATCGATGGGGCCCTGGCCACGATGCGGCCGTTGATGAAGACCGCGGACGCCGCCGCGCGGCTGCGCACGCTGGAAGAAGCGCGCGGCCGTTACGTAAAGTCATTCCAGTCGGTTGGCGCCGTGCTCAAAAGCGGCGACCGCGAGGGCGCCCGCCAGCGGCTCTTGCAGGAGACGCTGCCCATCCTGGACAGCCTGCAGGATCACATCATTGCGCTTTCCCGGCAGCAGGCGGCCGAGATGGACGAAGCGGGAACCGCAAGCCAGGCGGTCATCGACGAGGCCGAGCGCCTGAACGCGGGCCTGTCGGCGCTGGCGCTGGCGGTGGGGGCCCTGCTGGCCTGGCGGGTCAGCCGCTCGATCACGCGTCCGCTCGCCCGGGCGGTCAAGGCTGCCGAGACGGTGGCAAGCGGCGACCTGGGCCAGCGTATCGAAGCCGCGTCCCGGGACGAGACCGGACGGCTGCTTCAAGCCCTGCAAGACATGCAGGACAGGCTTGCGGGCGCGGTCCGCGCGATCCGGCAGGGATCGGAGACCATCTCCAGCGCGTCGGGCCAGATCGCCGCTGGCAATACGGACCTGTCCAGCCGCACCGAAGAGCAGGCCGCATCGCTGGAGGAAACCGCGGCGTCCATGGAAGAGCTGGCCTCCACCGTGAAGCAGAACGCCGACAACGCGCGCCAGGCCAACCAGCTTGCGGCCAGCGCATCGGAGATTGCGCTGCGCGGCGGCGCGGCGGTGTCCGCGGTGGTGGGCACCATGCAGGACATCTCGGCCAGTTCGCACAAGATTTCCGATATTGTGTCCGTGATCGACGGCATCGCTTTCCAGACGAACATCCTGGCGCTGAACGCGGCGGTCGAAGCGGCCCGCGCGGGCGAGCAGGGCAAGGGTTTTGCCGTCGTGGCGGGCGAGGTGCGCTCGCTGGCCCAGCGCAGCGCGCAGGCGGCGCGGGAGGTAAAGGCCTTGATCGAGGATTCCGTCGGCAAGGTCGGCTCGGGCGCCCGGCAGGCCGAAAGCGCGGGCGCAACCATGCAGGAGATGGTCACGGCGGTGCAGCACGTCACGGACATCATGGGCGAGATCGCCGCGGCCTCCCACGAACAGGCCAGCGGTATCGATCAGGTGAACCGGGCCGTGGCGCAGATGGACGAAGTCACGCAACAGAATGCGGCGCTGGTCGAGGAAGCTGCGGCCGCCGCGGGTTCGATGCAGGATCAGGCGCGCGAGCTGGTGCGGGCGGTGGGCGTGTTCCGGCTGGCCGAGGACAGCGCGCGGCGCGGCCAGGATCCGGCGCCGGCGCAAGCGCGCGGGGCGCTGATGCTGGCGTAGTCCGCTACTTGCCGCAGGCGGCCTGCAATGCCTTCATTTGCGGGCTGCCTGGCGCAAAGCGCACGAACTGCACCTGGCTTTCGTCCAAGGTCTCGTCCTTGATGGCGGCCACCAGGCTGTCGCGCAGGTAGTAGGTGGTGGACGGCAGGAAACCGACCTGCGCCCGGCGGCAATCGAACAGCACGTCCGTGACCGCCCGGTCATAGCTTGCGCGTTGCTTGTCCCCGCCCGGGATCGTCTGGGCGGCGGTGTAGCGCATTTCCATCTTGCCCTTGGCGGTCCCCGAGGCCTGCCGCGTTTCCGGCAGGCCACCGATCCGAATGGACGCGTTCGGGTGATCTGGCCGCGGCGGCACCTCGAACCATTGCTGCGCGTGGGCGGCCGAGCCGGCAAAAAGCGCGGCCAGGACGGCCAGGGGCGTCAGGATCCGCAAACGAAGAAAGCCCGGGGAGGGGGCGGGGCGTGCGGAAACAGCAAACGGTGGGCGCATGGTCTGTCCGTGGACGCAATAAGCGGGCGTTCAAATGTAGCAAAATGCGGTCTTGGCGCCGCACGATTTATATCCAAGCCGCCGGCGCTTGCCAGGACACGCACTCACATGAATTCCTTCGAACACATCCGGGCGCAGTTCGCCCGGTTTGGCGATCTGCGCCCGCAGCCGCGCGAACAGTGGCAAGGCAGCCTTGCGCTGCCGCAGGGGTTGGCCGACTTTTACGAACAGGTGGGCCCGTGGGGCGCCACCCGTCACCAGAACGTGGCACCGGTCGGCATCACGCTGTCCGAAACCAATATCAGCTTTGCACCCTTGCATAAGCTGTGGGACCGGCAGGCCGGCTATCGCTGGGATGCCGTGAGCGGAAAACGGGTCGACGATTGGCGGGACAACTGGCTGATGATCGCCGACCAGAACGCGGACCCCTTCATCCTGGATACGGGCACCGGCCAGATCCTCCACGCCCGGCACGGCGCGGGCGCCTGGGACGCCGGGATGGTGGCCCCCGACCTGCCGACGTTCGCCGCCGCCGCTGCCGCGGTGGGTCTTGTCTGCCTGGAGGCCGACGAAGATCTGCGCAACGATGACTGGGAGATCAAGCCCGAGCACCGGGCGCGTGCCTTGCAGGCGCTGACCGCCGTCCTTGGGGACGCGGACGAGGCCGAGGGCTTTCTGGATGTGCTCGAGTTTTAACGAAAGGATCAACGAATGACGGCTCTTGCCGAACTGGCCGAAGACTGCGGCATTGCGCTGCCTGCGATGCTGCGTCAACTGATCGACGCCGGACACACCAGCTATGGCGACATCGCGGCATGGCGCGCGGATTGGAAGGGCAACACGCTCGCCGCCCGGCCCGTGCTGTCCTGCATGGACGACCTGGAATGGATCGACGCGGGGCAGGCGCGCGAAACGGCCGAGGAATGGCTCAATCCCGCGTATCAGCATGGCAGGCGCTTTCTCCCGTTCGCGGAGTCTGGCGCGGGCGATGCCTATTGCCTGACGCCCACCGCCGACGGCGGTTTGGGCGTGGCGCTGGTGTGGCATGACAGCGACGAGGCCCGCGTGGTGTGGGCGTCGTTCGAGGCATTTGTCTTCGATGCGCTGGTGCGCAGCGCGGCGGACATCGGCCATCTGGTCGAAGAGGGGTTCACGCCGGCCGAGGCCGTGGCCTGCGTCAGGGCGAATGTCGAAATCCTGAAGGCATGTCTGCCTCAGGCCATGCAGGCGGAATTGGACCGGCTGATGGCCGGGACGCCGCCGGTGCCGGTGGAAGGGTCGACGGCGTGGATCGATGCAGCGTGCGCGAACGCGGCATTGACGCTGTTGCCGCCCATGGCGGACAAGCCATTCGACGTGGTGCCGCGCTGGGAGTGCGGCGAATAATGACCCGGCGCCGTTGAATTCATCGCGGCGCATCCTTCATCCATCCAGGACTATCCATGCATCCCCGTAGACACTTTTGCGCCGGCCTCCTTGCCGTTGGGCTTTTTGCCGCCGTGTCAGCGCCCGCCGCGGGACGCTCCGAGCTGCCCTACATCGACAGCGTCGTGAACGAGGCGGCCCGCGCGGTCATCCGCCAGCACGACATCGCGGGCATGGTGATCGCCGTGACGCACCAAGGCCGCCAGCGTTTCTACACCTATGGCGTCGAATCATTGCAGACGCGGCGCGCCGTCAATCGGGACACGATCTTTGAAGTGGGCTCGATCAGCAAGACCTTCACCGTGACGCTTGCCGCGTATGCGCAGGCCAAGGGCTTGTTGCAGTTGACCGACAGTCCGGCGCGATTTTTGCCAGAGCTGGTCGGCACTGAATTCGCCAAGCTGACCTTGTTGAACCTGGCGACGCACACGACGGGCGGTTTTCCGTTGCAGGTGCCTGACGAGGTCCGCGACAACGCGCAATTGATGCAATACCTGAAGGCCTGGAAGCCGGAACATGCGCCCGGCACGTATCGCTCGTACGCCAATCCCAGCATCGGCATGCTGGGCGTCGTGGCGGCTGCAAGCCTGAAGCAGCCGTTTGCCCAGGCGATGGAAAAGGACCTTTTTCCGAAGCTGGGGCTGTCCAGCACGTTCATCGACGTGCCCGCCGCCAAGGCGTCGCGCTACGCGCAGGGCTACAACAAGCAGGGCGCGCCGGTGCGCGTGAATCCGGGCGTACTGGCGGCCGAGGCCTATGGCGTGAAAACCAGCGCGCGCGACCTGCTGCGCTTCGTCGAGGCCAGCATGGACATGGACGTGCTGGACAAGGACATCCGCCGCGCCATCGCGGACACCCACGTGGGCTATTACCAGGTGGGCGCAATGACGCAGGATATGGTGTGGGAGCAGTTCCCGTATCCCGTGCCGCTGGATTCGCTGCTGACGGCCAACGCCGGCACGCTGAACAGCCAGAGCCACCCGGCCCAGGCGCTGCAGCCGCCGCTGGCGCCGCAGGCCCAGACCTGGATCAACAAGACGGGGTCCACCAACGGCTTCGGGGCCTACGTGGCGTTTGTGCCCGCGCGCAAGCTCGGCATCGTCATTCTGGCCAACCGCAATTACCCGAACGACGCGCGCGTGCGTCTGGCGGCGGAAATTCTGGGGGCGGTGGAGAAGCAGCCTATGGCGCCCGCCGGCGCGCGTTGATGGCGCTGTCGTCGTTGCTGCCGTAGTCGCTGTCGCTGGGGGGGCAACCCTGTTGCATGCTGGCCATGGACCGCGCATCGAATTCGATACGAATTACGACGCCTGATGTTCCCTGAGGCGGCCTCGCATATAGGGACACGGCCATTGGCCCGGAAACGGCGGAATGCGAACCTGTTTCAACATATCTCCGATCAATTCCGTCCCCAATAAACGGCCGGATTTCTTATCGGATAATGCACGTCGTTGCTCCACGCCGGACCTCTCATGCCACGCGCCACCCGCCGTATCGTTTTTCCCCTGTTCGCCACCCTGACCGCCGTCCTGGCAGGATGTTCTTCCCCCAAGCCCGTCTACGAGCGAGAGGACTTCGCGCAAAGCGACACCTACTCGCGCAGCGTTCCGGCGGCCAGCAGCGCCGCCTGCGACGCGGGCCGGCGCGCCTTGCTCAGCCAGGGGTACAACATCGACAAGTACGAACCGTCGCGCGTGACCGGCCACAAGAACTTCGAGGGCGAGGACGGGCAGCATACGCAGATCAGTTTCAACGTGGAGTGCGCGCCCGACGGCAGCACGCACGAAGGCGCGACCGTGTTCGCCAACGCCGTGCAGGACCGCTATTCGATCAAGCGCACGGGCAACTCGGCCAGCGTGGGGGTCAGCGTGCTGGGCCAGGTCTCGATGCCGTTTGGCGGCAGCGACGACTCGCTGGTCAAGACGGCAAGCCAGACGGTGACGCGCCCCAAGTTCTATGACGGGTTCTTCCAGCTGTT
The DNA here is from genome assembly GCF_019091095.1 of Achromobacter sp. GbtcB20. Lineage (NCBI taxonomy): Bacteria > Pseudomonadati > Pseudomonadota > Betaproteobacteria > Burkholderiales > Alcaligenaceae > Achromobacter > Achromobacter sp. GbtcB20. Next base: position 22,516 of record NZ_JAGXJZ010000001.1, read on the forward strand.
GGAACGATACCTGCCCGACGCCAAGGCGGCCGCCGCGCCGCGCGAGCCGTCCGCGCGGCCGAAGGGAGCGGCGTCAAAGTCGGCGGCTTCTCCCGCCACAGCCCCGGCCCAGGCGCCGGCCGATCCGGTCGTGGCGCCGGATGCGCCGGCCGACACGCTGAATCCGGCCGCGGCCGGCGGCGACAAGCCGGCGCCCGCCACAGCGCCCGCCACGTCTGCGCCGGCGGCAAAGACGCCCGCCTCGGGGGAGCCCGCCGCCGCGGGAACGCCCGCCGCGGGATCGCCCGCCGCGGGATCGCCCGCCGCAGAATCGCCCGCCGCAGAATCGCCCGCGGCCGCACCTGCCGCCGCGGGATCGCCCGCCGAAGGGGCGCCTGCTCCCGCGCCGGCTTCGCAAACCGGCAATTGACGCCGTTGCCGCCGGCGCATCCACCGCCGGCGCGTTTGCCGTAGCGCAAACACTGCAGGCCAGCGCGCCGCATCGCGCCGGCCGCGAGCGGCGATAATGCCGCCCATGACATACCAACTCCTGAAAATGGCCCATGTGGCGGCCGCCGTGGCGTGGCTGGTGGGCTCGCTCTTCGTGTCGCTTTTTCTCCTGACGTCGCAGCCCGAGCATGGCGACGACGCGCCCAAGGAGCGCCGGATGCTCCACGTCCTGCGCCGCTGGACGCTGTTCGTCACCACGCCGGCCATGGTCATCACCTGGTTGATCGGACTGCACCTGGCCATGACATTCGGCTGGTTTGCGATGAACTGGATCTGGATCAAGGTCGCCTTCGCGATCAGCCTGTCCGGTTTGCTCGGCATGCAGAGCGCATCGCTGCGGCGCATGGCCGGCGGCAGCGGCAAGCGGCCGCCCCTGATCGACCTGCAGGCGCCGTTCATCGTGCTGGCGGCAGCGGCCATCGTGACGCTGGTCGTGGTCAAACCGTTCTGAACGGGCACACCTGACCGCCGGTCCCGCGCATGGCGGGGGCGCCATGCCTGCACTGCGATATGACAACGCGCCATATCGAATCAACCGCGTAATAACGACTCAACGAACAAGTCGTTCGCGCGCACAAGCCCCGTCCCTAGAATCGTCTCCTCTCATAACTGCACGGGTTCAGAGGCGATTCCATCATGACTATTCGTACTTTTGCGGCCGAGGCCGCGGCGGACGCGTCCGTTTCCGGCGGCGCGCAGCCCGCGCGTTTCGCATGGGCGCCGATCTTCAAGCGCTTGCTGGGTGCGGTGCTGGCGTCCGCCGCCATGTTTCACGGCCCCGCCTTCTCGGCCGACCCCAAGCCGCTCAAAGTGGGTGTGCGCGGGGGCGTTGACGAGCAGATCTGGGAAGTGGTGGCGCAGGTGGCCAAGAAAAATGGCCTGGCCGTCGAGCCCGTCGTCATCACCGGCACCGCCAGCCCGAACGAGGCGCTGAATAACGGCGATCTCGAGGCAAACGCCTTCCAGCACATTCCCTTCCTGAACGACCAGATCAAGCAGCGCGGCTACAAGCTGGTGCCGGTGGCCAACACGCTGATCTCGCCCATCGCGTTCTACAGCAAGAAGTACAAGTCGCTCAAGGACTTGCCGGACGGCGCGAAGGTGGGCATTCCCAACGATCCCAGCAATCAGACGCGCGCGCTGGTCATCCTGCGCGACCAGGGTCTCATCACGCTGAAAGACGGCTTTGATCCGGCGACTGGGACAGCCACGCTGGCCGACGTGACGTCCAATCCCAAGAAGCTCGATTTCGTGGAAAGCGCATCGGTGGTGCTGGCGCGATCGCTGCCGGACGTGGACACCGCCGCCATCGTCAACAGCTTTGCGTACCAGGCCGGGCTGATCGCCACGCGCGACGGCATCGCGGTCGAGAAGAAGGAAAACAACCCCTATGTGAACATCATCGTGGTGCGCGAGCAGGACAAGGACGCGCCGTGGGTGCCCGAGCTGGTCAAGGCTTATCACTCCGAAGCAGTGCGCCAGTTCATCCTGACGAAGTTCGAAGGGTCGGTGATCCCGGTCTTCTAGGCAATCATGCAACGTGAACTTTCCCTGCCCCAGGACGCCATGCGCGCCACGCAAGCGCCGGCGCGCGACGCGCACATCGTGTTCGAGGGCCTGCAGAAGCATTACCAAGGCCCCGTGGGCCCGGTTGCGGCGCTATCTGACGTGTCGTTTTCGATCGCGCGCGGCGAGGTGTTCGGCATCATCGGCCGCAGCGGGGCGGGCAAGTCCACGCTGCTGCGGTCGATCAACATGCTGGAACGGCCCAGCGCGGGCCGCGTGTGCGTGGACGGCGTGGACGTGGGCAGCCTGGACGAGGATGCGCTGGTGGGCCTGCGCCGCCGTATCGGCATGATCTTCCAGCACTTCAATCTGCTGTCGGCCAAGACGGTGGCCGAAAACGTCGCGTTGCCGCTGCGGGTGGCGGGCGTGAAGCCGGCTGCCGCGCGGGCGCGGGTGGAGGCGCTGCTTGAGATGGTGGGCCTGCGGGACAAGGCCGATGTTTACCCGTCAAAGCTGTCCGGCGGACAGAAGCAGCGCGTGGGCATTGCACGCGCGCTGGTCCACGAGCCTGAGATCCTGCTGTGCGACGAAGCGACGTCCGCGCTTGATCCCGAGACCACGCAGTCCATCCTGGCGCTCCTTTTGGACATCAACCGCAAGCTGGGCCTGACGGTCGTGCTGATCACGCACGACATGGCCGTGATCCGCGAGGTCTGCCACAACGTGCTGGTGCTGGATGGCGGCCGCAAGGTCGAACTGGGCGAGGTGTGGCGCGTGTTCGGCAATCCCCAGGCGGATGCCACGCGCGCGCTGCTGCGTCCGTTGCAGCACGATTTGCCGGCGGACCTGGCGGCGCGGCTGGTGCCCGATCTGCGCGGGCGTCCTGGCGTTGCGGTGCTGTGGTTGCGCTTTACCGGCCAGGGCAGGCCCGACGGGGTGTCGCTGCAGGCGCTGGCTGCGATGGGGCCGGGCGCGACGCTGCTGCACGGCGGACTGGACCGGCTGCGCGGCCACGCGCAAGGCAGCCTGCTAGTGTCGGTGCCCGCGGGCGCATTACAGGAAGAGTCCGCGCGCGCCGCGCTGGTGGCCGATCAGATCAAGGTGCTGGGCTATGTCGCTACCGATGCTTGACAAGTACCTGCAGGCGTTTCTGCAGACCCTGACGATGGTGAGCATTTCCGCGGCCATCGCCATAGGCGCCGGCCTCGCGCTGGCCGTGGTGCTGACCGTCACCGCGCCGGGCAGTCTGTACCCGCGTCCGCGCTTGAACAAGGCGCTGTCGGTCACGGTGAATACCTTCCGCGCCATCCCCTTCATCATCCTGCTGGTCGCGATGCTGCCCTTCACGCGCTTCCTGGTGGGCACGACGCTGGGCACGTGGGCGGCCATCGTGCCGCTATCGGCGAACCTGATTCCGTTTTTTGCGCGCATTGCGCAGGTCAGCCTGAACGACGTGGACCACGGCCTGGTCGAGGCGGCGCGCGCCATGGGCTGCCGCCGGTGGCACATCGTGCGCCATGTGCTGCTGCCGGAAGCCTTGCCGGGCATCATCGGCGGCATGACGGTCAGCGTGATCGCCATGATCAACGCGTCTGCAATGGCGGGCGCCGTGGGCGCGGGCGGGTTGGGGGATTTGGCGATCCGCTACGGCTACGAACGCTACGAGACGCGGGTGATGTTCGAGGTGATCGTCATCCTGATCGCGCTGGTGTCGATCGTGCAATTTACCGGCGAGTGGCTGTCGCGCCGCGCCGACCACAAGCGCTAGCGCATGCGTGCCCTGATTGAAGGCTTATCCGGCTCAGCGCAGCGGCGCCTGCGGCATGGCCGCCAGGGATTGCGTCGCCAGCCGTTCCTGCTCGAGGGCCAGCCGGTTGACGGTGTCCTGGTGCTGGTGAAAGCGCGTCAGGTCCGCGTTGCGGCCGAACTTCAATTCGTTGCGGTCCGCGTACCAGAACTGACGGTTGTCATCGAGCAGCGTGATCATCAGCCCGAACTCGTGCAGGATCTGCGTTTCCAGGTCCCAGACGCGCCGCAGTTTTTCGTTGCTTGCCGCCCGCGAGTCCGTCAGCGCCTGCAGGATCTTTGCCTTTTCAGGTTCGGAGATGGTCAGCGAGCGCACCAGCGCGGGCATCTCGTCCAGCACGTCCAGGCTTTGCTGGCGGTAGGCGGGCACCAGCTTTTCGGCCTGCTCCAGAATCAGGCGGCTTTCGATGAGGCCCGAGTCGCGCGCCAGGCGGCCGGCGTCAAAGAGCCGGGGCAGGCCGATTTCCTTGAGTTCCTGCAGGTAGGCGCGATGCTGCGCAAGCCGTTCGCCGGCCACGGTTTTCATGGCCCGTTCCATTTCGCCGTACGGACCCGTGGCCTTGGGCGAGGGATCGATGGCCGGCACGTCTTCGGGCACGCCGGAGCCGCCGCCGGCCTGCATGCGCAGCGCGTCGATGGCCTTGCGGATTTCGGTGTTGGCGATGTCGCGCTGGCGGTTGTCGTGGCTGCGTTCGGCAAGCGGCACGGCCACGGCGGCCAGCAGGAACACCCCCGCGCCCAGCATGATGCGCACGCGGTTGCGCGGCGTGCGAAAGCGTTTCCAGAGGGAAAAGACGCCCAGGACGACGAGCAGCAGGGCGCCCAGGAGCATGGCGCCACCGAAGGCCAGTTGCGCAACCTCCAGCATCGTTTCCGGACGGCTGCTGTAGACGGTCCACGCCAGCATCGCGGAATAGACCAGACAGGTGGCGGCCTTCAGGAGCCAGCCGGGTTCGGGCGGAGCCGTGGCCAGCGCGGCCGGGCCGGCAGCCGTGGCGGGCGCTTGCGGGTCGTTCATGTGGCGCGTGAAAACGGGGATACGGCGTTTGACTGTAAAGACTCGCTTGGGCCCCGTCAATGCCGCGGGCCGGCGGCGCGAACCAATTTCAGGGCAGGCGCGATGCGCGTCTGCATCCACCGATGACAGGAGTGAATGACATGACCGACCACCCGCAACACGGTTTTGCGACGCGCGCCATCCACCTGGGCTACGACCCGCTGGACGAACAGGGCGCGCTGTCGCCACCGCTGTATCTGACGTCCACCTACACGCAGGACAGCATCGAGGCCTTTGACCGGATCCGGCTTGGCGAAGCCCAAGGCTATGTCTACGGCCGTACGCGCAATCCCACGCAGGCGCTGCTGGAGGAACGCCTGGCGTCGCTGGAAGGCGCCGAGGCCGGCGTGGTGACGGCCTCGGGCATGGCGGCCATCTCGGCCACCCTGTTTTCGCTGTTGCAAAGCGGCGACGAGATCGTGGTCGACCAGATTGTCTACGGCACGGCTTTCACGCTGTTCACGCAGGGGCTGGCCCGCTTTGGCGTGCGGGCCGTGTTCGCGGACTTCACCAAGCCGCAGACGGTGGCCGCCGCCGTCGGGCCCAAGACCCGGGCCGTGTACTTCGAGACCCCCGCCAATCCGAACCTGCGGCTGGTGGACATTGCGGCCATCTCCGCCATCGCGCGAGGCAAGGGCCTGCTGACGATCGTCGACAACACCTTCGCGACGCCGGTGTTGCAGCGGCCGCTCGAGCACGGCGCGGACATCGTGCTGCATTCGGCCACCAAGTATCTGGGCGGGCACGGCGACCTGCTGGCGGGCGCGGTGCTGGGACGCAAGCCGCATATCGACGCCATCCGGTTGCAGGGCTTGCGCTACTTCACGGGCGCGACGCTGTCGCCGTTCACGGCTTTTCTGGTGCTGCGCGGGATCAAGACGCTGGAGCTGCGCGTGCAGCGGCACAGCGAAACCGCGTTGAAGGTGGCCAAGCTGCTGCGCGAGCACCCGGCAGTGGCCGACGTGTTCTATCCGGGCCTGTCCGGCACGGCGGGCGCGGACATCGCGGCGCGCCAGCAGGCGGCGGGTGGCGGACTGGTGGCCTTCGAGCTGAAGGGCGGGTTGTCCGCCGGCAAGACGCTCTTGAACAGCCTGAAGCTGGCGCGCATTGCGGTCAGCCTGGGCGATCCCGAAACCCTGATCCAGCATCCGGCGTCGATGACCCACGCCAGCTATTCGGCCGAGGACCGCGAGCGCTACGGTTTGTCCGAAGGATTGCTGCGGCTGTCCGTGGGGCTGGAAACGCCCGAGGACATTCTGGCGGACCTCAAGCAGGGTCTGGATCGCGTGTAGCGGCGGGCAGGTCGGCAGAGGCGGCGTCCGTGCGCCGCCAGGCCACCCACTCGCCTTCGCCCTCGAAATGGCGCAGGCCCCGCGCGGCGGTCGCCAGGCCCGCGCGCAACACTTCCATGTCCAGGCCGGGCAGGTTGCGGAGCAGGGCGGGGGGCAACTGATTGATGTCCAGCACGCGCGCGTCGAAGTCCATCCGCATCAGCCCGCCGCCGTCGGTGGGCACGCGGACGAACCACAGGCTTTCCATGTAGTCGCCGAACCACGGGTCCGGATAAATCGCCTGCGTGAAAACCAACCCGAATTCATGAATGTCGCGCCAGGGCCAGAATTCCTGCAGGCCCATCGCTCGGGCCAGTTCGCCCGAGCGCGTCAGCCCGGCGTCATCAAAGCGCACGAATTCCTGCAAGGGGTCTTCGGCTGCCGGGGGGCCGGCGAACCATCGCTTGATGAATGACCACATGGGTGTCGCAATCGAGGGGAACAGGGAGGTGCAGTGTAAAGGGGCCGGGGTAGTGTAAAAATGTTACAACCTTTGATCCCAATCAATTTCGCGCACCCTGGCGCAAGCTAGGGTTGAAGTTTTTGGCGCAGCAAGGACAGGACGAATGACCGACAAGATATCGCAGGCTCCCGATCAAGACGAAGCCGCCCCGGCGGCGCCGGTCAAGCGCCCCGCCGCGGCCAGGGGCGCGGCCAAGCGCACGGCGAATGCCCGCCCGGCGGCCGCATCTGCCCCCGAGCCCGCCATCGAGCCCGCCGTCGAACTGAGCAAGCGCATGACGGCGCGGCAGGATGCGGCGCGGCAGGAGACCGCGGCGGTGCTGGCCGATATCGCCGGCCGCTACCAGGTGGGCGAACCGGGCGAGGCGCGCGCGGCCCTGCGCACCGTCATCGATGCGCTGTCGGCCGATGACGCGCAGGCCGTGCATCGCGCGCTGCTCGACGCCAACCGGCAGGCGCCGGGGGCGCGCCGCAATCCCGACGAAGAACTGGCAGGAGATTGGCGCGAGGGCGTCTATCCCTACCGCCACCGCATGCTGCGCCGCAATTACGAAAAGCAGAAGTACAAGCTGCAGGTCGAACTGCTGAAGCTGCAGGCGTGGGTCAAGGCGACCGGCCAGCGCGTTGTGATCCTGTTCGAAGGGCGCGATGCGGCAGGCAAGGGCGGCACCATCAAGCGCATGATGGAACACCTGAATCCGCGCGGCGCGCGCGTGGTCGCCCTGGAAAAGCCGTCCGACACCGAGAAGGGCCAGTGGTACTTCCAGCGCTACGTGCAGCACCTGCCCACCGCGGGCGAGATCGTCATGTTCGATCGGTCCTGGTACAACCGCGCCGGCGTCGAGCGCGTGATGGGATTCTGCTCGCAGGACGAATACCTGGCGTTTCTGCGCCAGACGCCCGATTTCGAGCGCCACCTCGTCAGCAGCGGCATCACGCTGATCAAGCTGTGGTTTTCGGTCAGCCAGGAAGAACAGCGCCGCCGTTTCCAGCAGCGCAAGGTGCATCCGCTCAAGCAATGGAAGCTGAGCCCGGTGGACCTGGCGTCGCTGGACAAGTGGGACGATTACACGCGCGCCAAGGAAGCCATGTTCGCGCACACCGACACCGCCGATGCGCCGTGGATCGTGGTCAAGTCCGACTGCAAGAAGCGCGCGCGCCTGAACGCCATGCGCTATGTGCTAAGCCGCCTGCCTTACGAGGGCAAGAGCGACGACGCGCAGATGGCGATCGATTCGCTGATCGTGGGTCGCGCGCTGTAGGGGATCAACCGCCCAGCGCAGCCAGGTTCAACACGTGGCTGCGCCCGATCCACACGGCGCAGTCGCGGTGGTCGCGCAGCGAATTGCCGGTGTTCGGATGCATGAACACATCCAGCGCGCCGTGGTTCAGTGTCAGCCAGGTGGTGATCTCGGCCAGATGCTGCGGACCGAACGCGATCTGGTAGCTCCATTGCGGATGCGGGCCCACGGGGCGCTCATGGAAGCGCCCCATTTCCATCTTGCCGTCGAACGTCGCGACGATCCGCTCGCGCAGGGCGAACGCGGCATCGCGGGTTGCCGCGTCGAAGTACACATGGGCGTGCCAGCTCGCGACGTCCGTCACGGGAATTTCCATCGTTCTGTCCTGATCCGGTTCAACCGCCCGCGCGCTTGGCGCGGTGGCCTTGTTTCGTGAGCGCGTCGATGATGCGGTCGCAGTGGTCGCCCTGCACCTCGATCACGCCGTCCTTGACGGTGCCGCCCGAACCGCACGCGGTCCGCAGCTGCTTGCCCAACGCGGCCAGGGCGTCGGGCCCCAGCGCCAGACCGCGCACCAGCGTCACGCTCTTGCCGCCGCGGCCCTTGGTCTCGCGGGAAACGCGCGCCACGCCGTCGCCCGCCGGGGCCGCGCGGCTGGCCGCGTGGCACTGGCATTGCGCCACAGGCTGGCGGCATTGCGGGCACATGCGCCCGGACTCGGTGGAATAGACCAGGCCGCCCGAGCCGCCGCGCTTCATCAAGACTTGCCCCGCATCTGGTCGATGAGACGCCGATCGCGCTTGGTGGGGCGTCCCGCGTCGATGCCCAGCGCCGGTTCCGGCGCAAGACGCCGCATTTCGGCGGCGCGCTCGCGGGCGGCCACGCTTTCGGGCGTTTCTTCATACAGCAGGCGCGCCACCGGCGCGGGGCCTCGCACGCCGCTCACGGCCACGACGCGCACCTGCAGCGCGGGGTCTTCCTTGCGGACCGCGACGACGTCGCCGGCGCCGACCTCACGCGCGGGTTTGGCCGGCTGTCCGTTCACGAACACGCGGCCCTTGCCGATTTCCTGCGAGGCCAGGCTGCGCGTCTTGTAGAAGCGCGCGGCCCACAGCCATTTGTCGAGTCGGATCTTGTCCATCCAGCGGGTTCCTGCGGTAAAGCTGTCCAAGGCGTCATGATAGCCCCGCCCGCGCGGCAAAAAAAAACGGCGCCCAGCATGAGCGCCGCAAACCGGCTACGCGGTGTCCGGGCCCATCAGGCCCGGCAGTACTCAATCCAGTTTCAGGCCCGCTTCCTTGACGACGCGCTGCCACTTTTCGATCTCGGCGCGGCGGAACGTGTCCAGTTCGGCAGGCGTGGAGCCGATGGGTTCGGCGCCGATGCCGGCAAGCTGTTCGGCGATCGCGGGATCCTTCAGCACCTTGGCCAGCGCCTGCGACACCTGTTCCACGATGGCGGGCGGCGTGCCGGCCGGGGCGAACACGGCGTTCCATTCGTAGGTTTCGTAGCCCGGCACGCCCGATTCGGCGATGGTGGGCAGGTCGGGCGCGGTCTTCGAACGCTCCAGTCCGCCAACGGCAACGGCGCGCAGCTTGCCGTTCTTCACGTGCTGCCAGGCAGAACCCATGCTGGCGAACATGACGGGCACCTGGCCCGACATCACGTCGATCATGGCCGGGCCGCCGCCCTTGTACGCGACGTGCTGCAACTGGGTCTTGGCCAGCAGGTTGAACAGTTCACCCGCCAGGTGCTGGGCCGAACCGGGACCGGCCGAGGCAAAGTACACCGGCTCCTTGGCATCGGGCTGGCCGAGTTTGATGAGGTCGGCGACCGACTTCACTTCGTACGACGGGGTCACGACCAGCACGTTGGGCACGCGCAGCAGCAGCGACACCGGCGCGAAGGCCGATAGCGTGTCGAACTGCATCTTGCTGTGCAGCGCGGGATTCTGCGCGTGATTGGAGGCGTCCAGCATCAGCGTGTAGCCGTCGGGATTGGCCTTGGCGACGACGGCGCCGCCGATCATGCCGCCCGCGCCGCCGCGGTTTTCGATGACGACGGGCTGGCCCAGCTCGGCCGCAAGCTTCGGGCCGATCAGGCGGGCGACCACGTCCACGGTGCCGCCGGGCGGATAGGTCACCACCAGCGTGACCGCGCGCTCGGGGTAGGCGGCGTGTGCGACGCCGGCGGCGCCAGCCAGCAGGCCGGCGGCGGCAAACAGCGCGCTACGTTGCGCCAGGCGTTTGATGAGAGGGGTCATGGAGCGTCTCCTTTGAATTGGAATAGCTGCAACGGCGTGTCGGCAAGCACGGCGCGCCGTTGCGCGGGGTCGTCGATCCAGGCGTCCAGCCACTGCGTGGCCGCGGCATAGGACGCCAGGTGGCGATGTTCGGTATGGGGCCAGTCGCTGCCCCACATCAGGCGTTCGGGGGTATAGGCGTCCAGCAGTTGCTGCGTGGCCAACCGACCGGAGGCCGCGCAGGCGGCAGCGCCCCAGTTGCGGTAGGGCGCGGCCAGCTTCACCCACACGCGGCCGCTGTCCGCCTGGCGCAGCAGATATTGGAATCCGGGGTCCGAAACGCCGAGCGCGGGATCCGGGCGGCCAAAATGATCCACCACGATCCGGCAGTCCGCGGCCAGCAACGCCGGCATCACGCCGTCCAGGCGCGCGGCCTGCAGATGGATTTCCACATGCCACCCCAGCGCATTCACGCGGGCAAGCAACGACTGCCAGGCGGGCGTCTGCAATGCGGGGCTGTCCAGTCCGACAAGGTTCAGCCGGATGCCGACCACGCCAGCGGCAGCCAGGTCCTGCAATTCGGTTTCAGCGATGTCCTGCGCCACCACGGCCACGCCGCGCAGCCGGGCGGGCGCCGCGCGCAGCGCTTGAACCAGATGGCTGTTGTCCGTGCCCAGGAAGCTGGGCTGCACCAGCACGCCGTGGCGCATGCCGTGCGCGTCCAGCAAGTCCAGATACTCGGCCAGCGTGGCATCGTAGTCCGGCGTGTGGCGGCGCGTGTCGGCCAGGGCGAGACCTTGGTGGAACACGTGGGCGTGGGTGTCGACGGCGGCGCCTGGAAGCGGCGAGGGCAAAGCAGTCTCCTGGATCGGCACGGCGTTCGCGGGAACGACATGGCCAGTATGTAATGTTCTGTAAGTCGGGATTCTAGGAAGTCGAGGTATAGTTTTCCATTGTGGAAAAGCGCTTTATATATATTGGATCAATATGGAAACCCGGCACCTTCGGTACTTCCTGGCGGTGGTGGACCACGGCAGCGTCAGCCGCGCCTCGGACTGGCTGGGCATTGCTCAGCCTGCGTTGAGCCAGGCGCTGACGCGCATGGAAAAAGACCTGGGCGTGCGGCTGTTCGAACGGTCGCGTCAGGGCACGACGCCTACCCCCGCCGCGCAGGCCATCCTGGAAGACGTACGCGCCAGCGTGGCGCGCATCGACGCCGCGGCGCGCCGTGCGCGCGAGATCGGGCGGGGGAGCGCTGGGCAACTGACGGTCGGTCTGGTGTCCTCCGCCCTCTTTGACACGTTGCCGCGCGCGCTGCGCCAGATGCGCCAGCAGGCGCCGGGCGTGCGCATCATCCTGCGTGAAATGAGCAACGCCGAACAGGCCGAGGCCTTGCAGACGGGCGAGATCGATATCGGCCTGATGCATACACCCGTGGCCGTGGGCGGCCGCATGCGCGAGCGTCAGTTGCTGCGGGACCGGCTGGTGGCCGCCGTGCCTGACGAGTTCGAGGTGCCGCCCGACGGTCAGGTGTCGATGGCGCAGATCGCGCAGGCCGGTCTGGTGATGTACCCGCAGTCACAGTTGCCGGCATTTTATGCGGATATCCTGGATGCCATGCGCAAGGGCGGGCACGATGCGCACGTGAACCAGGAGGCCAGCCGCACGTTGACGGTGCTGTCGTGTGTGGCGGGCGGCTGCGGCGTGGCCTTGCTGCCCAGCTGGATACGGTCCATGGATTTTCGCGGCGTGCGCTTTTGCGAGGTGCGCGATGGCGAGCGCCTGCCCAGTTTCGACCTGAGCGCGATCTGGCCCGCGCGCAGCGTGCCCACGCTGGCGGACCTGTTCGCCAACCTGGACCTCGGTCCAACTTGATGAAATCGCCTCTCGACTTTCAACGTGCCTTCAATGTCCTTGGAAGTGGCTTAAGCCAGGCTTAAAGCGACAGTTTTGCCGGAACTGCGCCGGATCCGGACGTCTAACCAGGAACGTCATTGCGAGGTTCCGGGCTCATGGATCTGAATTGGCAGCAGCAACTTGCAGAAAGCGCCCTGTGGCTTGCGCGCGCGTTCGGCATTTCCGCCGTGGCGCTGGCGGTGGTCACCCTGATCCTGACGCGCACCACGGTCTGGGGCCGGAAGTTCTGGCGGCTGGCCTGGCCGTACCTGACGCCCCGGCGCAGTTGGCGCCCGATGCTCACCCTGGCCTTGCTGCTGTTCCTGGCGATGTTCGCGGTGCGCATGACCGTGCTGTTTTCGTTCTGGTACAACGGCTTCTACAGTGCCTTGCAGGCGCTGGACCAGTCGGTGTTCTGGCACTTCCTGGGGATTTTCGCGGTGCTGGCCACCGTGCATGTGGTGCGCAGCCTGGCCGACAGCTACGTGGGCCAGGCCTTCGACATTCATTGGCGCGTGTGGTTGAACGAACGGCTGACGCGCGACTGGCTGGGCGCGGGGGCCTACTACCGCGGTCACTTCCTGGCCGAACCCGTCGACAACCCCGACCAACGCATCGAACAGGACATCGCGCAATTCGTGACGGGGTCGCGCACGCTGGCGATCGGCGCCATCAGCGCGATCGTGTCGCTGGTGGCCTTCACGGCGATCCTGTGGGGGTTATCGGGTCCGCTGACGCTGGGCGGCGTGGAGATTCCGCGCGCCATGGTGTTCGTGGTTTATCTGTATGTCATCGTCGCGACGTGGCTGGCCTTCAAGATCGGCCGCCCGCTCATCAAGCTGAATTTCCTGTCCGAGCGCCTGACGGCCAACTTCCGTTATGCGCTGGTCCGACTGCGCGAGAACGCCGAGAACGTCGCGTTCTATCAGGGCGAGGAAGTGGAGCGGGCGACGCTGTGGACGCGCTTCACGTCCTACATCGCCAATCTGTGGGCGCGCGTGTACCGGGGCCTGAAGTTCGACGGCTTCAACCTGTCGGTCAGCCAGATCGCGGTCGTGTTTCCGTTCATCCTGCAGGCGCCGCGCTTTTTCAGCGGGGCGATCAAGCTGGGCGATGTCATGCAGACTTCGCAGGCTTTCGGGCAGGTGCAGGAATCGCTGTCGTTCTTTCGCAGTTCCTACGACACGTTCGCCCAGTACCGCGCGACGCTGGATCGTCTGAATGGATTCCTGGATGCCAACGAGGCGGCGCGTGCGCTGCCGCAGGTGCAGACCCAGACGCTGCCCGATGGCCTGGAGATCGAGGGCCTGGATGTGTCGCGCCCGGATGGCGCCTGTCTGCTGGACAACCTGAATCTGCGCCTGCATCCCGGACAAGCCCTGCTGATCAAAGGGCCGTCGGGCAGCGGCAAGACCACCTTGCTGCGCGCGTTGGCCGGTCTGTGGCCGTACGCCCACGGCGTGGTGCGGCGGCCGCAGGGCGCGTCTGCGCTGTTCCTGTCGCAGCGTCCGTATCTGCCGCTGGGCGACCTGCGCGGCGCGGTGGCGTATCCGGGGCTGGCGCAACCGGCCGACGACGCGCGGCTGGCCGATGCGTTACGGCAGGTCAACCTGGGGCATATGGCCGGCCGGCTCGATGAGGTGCACGACTGGTCACGCGTGCTGTCGTTGGGCGAGCAGCAGCGCATTGCGTTTGCCCGCGTGCTGTACAACCGGCCCGCGCTGGTGTTTCTGGACGAGGCCACGTCGGCCACGGACGAAGGGCTGGAGCACATGCTGTACAGCCTGCTGCGCGAGGCGCTGCCGGACAGCATGCTGGTCAGCGTGGGCCATCGCAGCACGTTGGATGCGTTCCATACCCAACGGCTGGATCTGGACGGAACGGGACGCTGGCAGGTCGGGTCCATGCCGGCGTCGCGCCACGGCGACGCGTTGCGGCGGGCGGCGGCCTGAAGGAGAATGCCGCCCTCAGGTGCCGACGCGCAGCGGTCCGGTGAGCTTGCGCAGTGCGGCGATCACGCTTTGCGCGGTGATGCGTCCGGTCTTGGGATTGGCCGACGGGATGTTCTGGATTTCCATCGAGAACGAGGCGGAGTCGGACACGACCTCGACGCGGTGCAGGTTGCGATCGAGCGAGGGATCGGCCCAGATTTCCAGCGTGGTGCGATCCGGACCGATGCCCGCCAGCGACACGCTGACGGCCACGTTGAGGTTGGCCGGAAAGCCCACGGCGGCCTCGCGCGGCGAGCCGCGGAAGATGAGGCGCGGCTCGGTGATGCCTTCGATGTCGATGTTGTTGTCGGTCAGGTAGGGCGCGCCCAGCAGGCCGCGCACCGGCTTGCGGGTGATCATCGTGACGGAATGGATGACGCCTTCGGCAGCGGCGGTGATGGCGTCCAGCCCTAGAATGGCGCCCGACGGCACGATGACCTGGCCGCCGTGCTGGCGCGCGATGTCGATGAGGTCTTCGTGGCGCAGCAGGGCGCCCGAACTGAGCACCACCATCTTCTTGCCGGCGCGCAATACTGGTTCGGCGATGTTGCGGAACACGGCCGCGGGCGCGCATTCCACGACCACGTCGCAATGGTCGGCAAGGCCGTCGATGGTGGTGAAGGCGGGCGCGCCGTCTTTCCACGAGAAGGCGGGCGGGGCGCTGGGATCGCGCACGGCGACGGCGGCGAGCGTCAGGCCGGGCAGGCCGGCATCGAGGGATTGCGCCACGGCCTGGCCGATGGCGCCGAAGCCGGCGATGCCGACGCGGTAGCTGTTCATGGGTATCCGAAAAAGTTGGACCCGCGGCAGGACCGCGGGTGGTTCGGGAATGCGGCAGGCAGCGCGCCGCAAGGCTGCCGGCCACTGTAGCCACCGGCTGGCGACGCGTCAATGCGGGATGCCCGCAAGGCCGCGCAACCACGCCGGCCCCGCGCCCCAAGCAAGCCGCCGGGACTTGGCCGGCGCTATTGCAGCTTGATCCCCAGCTCCTTGATGAGCGGTCCCATCTCGGCGCGGTCGGCCTGGATTGTCGCGGCCAGTTCCTCGGGCGTGCTGCCGATGGGGATCATGCCCAGGGTCTGCATCTGGGCCTGCATGGCGGGATCCTTCAGAATGTCGCTGACCGCATTCTGGATCTGCGCGACACGGTCCTTCGGCATGCCGGCCGGCCCCATCAGGCCGATCCACGGCTGCGGCGCGTAGTCCAGGCCGGACTCCTTCAGTGTGGGCGTGTCCGGCAGACCGCCGAAGCGTTGCGGGCTGGTGATCGCCAGCGCCCGCAACCGTCCGCTGTCGATCAGCCCCTTGGAACTGGACGGTGCGTCCAGGCCCACGTCCAGCTGTCCGCCGATCAGGTCGTTCTGGGTCTTGCCGGACGATGACGAGGGAACGTACAGCGCCTTGATGCCCGCGCGCCGCGCGGTCTGTTCCCAGACCAGGTGGAATGCGGTGCCGATCGAGAACGATCCCACGCTCAGGCTGCGCGCGCGGCTTTCCCGCACGAAGTCTTCCCAGGTTTTGAGCGGGCTGTCTTTGGGCACGATGAAGATGAACGGCGTGCGCGCCACCAGCGAAATGGGCTGCAGGTCCTTTTGCGTGTCGAACGGCAGGCTATCGACGGCAAACGGCACGATGGTCACCGAAGAGGCGACCACCATGCCCAACGTGTAGCCGTCGGGAGCGGACTTGACCAGCGCGCCCGTGCTGATGATGCCCGAGGCGCCCGGCTTGTTCTCCACGACGACGGGCTGGCCCCAGGCCGCGCCCAGCTTGCTCGCCAGGACGCGCAGCATGACGTCGACCGGACCGCCCGGCGGATTGGAAACGATGATCTTGACCGGCTTTTCGGGATAGGCGGCGGTGGCGGCAAGCGGCAGCGCGAGCGCCATCGCAAGAAGGCATTGCTTGAACATGGAATTCCCCTTGTGTTGTTGGTGTGCAAGGCGCGGGGGCAAGCCCGGCGCCAGATGCGGCATGGCGGGTGGCGTGGCGGGCTCAGGCCAGGATCTGCATGTGCGGCGCTCGCGGCCAGGCCGGCGCATCGCCCCGGATGAAGGCCAGCCAGGCGGTCTGCGTCTGACGGGCAAGCTGCTCTGCATGCGCAGCAGGCAGACCGGCCAGCATGGGTGCACCGGCAAAGGCTTGCAGGGTGTCGAACACGAAAGGCAGCTCGATGCAATGGCACGCGCCAAAGCGGTCCGTCGGTGCGACGTCAAAGCGCGCCAGCCAGGCGTCGCGGCCTTGCGCGGCGGCGTTCCCGGCCCACTGCCGCGATGGCGCGCCGAACACGGCGTCGCCCATCTGCTGGCTGGCAGCGTCGGTGCCGTGGTCTGGAAAGGCGGCCATCTCGTCACGCGTGTAGCAGACCAGCACGTCTGCGCGGCCCGCGGCGGTCGTCAGTGCGGGCGCCATGTCCAGCGGCAGCACCTGGCCATCGAGCACCGGCGAAAACAGGCTTCGGCTGCTGCCTTCGGCCCGTAGCGCCTGCACCACCTGGGGCGCCTGTTGGGCAGCCAGCAGCGCGGACACCGGCAATTTTCGGGCCTCGGAAAGCGATTCGGCCCCAGCCGCGCGCAGATAGACCTGTCCCAGGGCTTCGCCCTGCGCGGCGCTGCGAAAACCGCGGCCCAGCGCGGCGCTCTGCAGGATGGCGCGCGAGAAGCGCGGCTGGCGCGTCAGCATCGCGCAGATCGACGAGGCGCCCGCCGATTGCCCCATCACTGTGACGCGCTCGGGGTCGCCGCCCAGGTCTTCGATATTGGCCAGCACCCAGTCGATCGCCATCTCCTGGTCCAGCAGCCCGGCATTGGCCGTCTGCCCAGGCACGAACAGCCAGCCAAGCGCGGCCAACCGGTAGTTGACGGCCACGACGACCACGTCGCCCCGTTGCGCCAGGCTCGAGCCGTCGTACCAATCCAGCGCGCCGCCGCCGCTTTGCCAGGCGCCGCCGTGCAGCCAGACCACGACGGGACGGCGCTTGCCGTCCGCGGCCGGGGTCCAAACCGTCAGGTGCAGGCAGTCTTCGGATTGTTCGGCATCGAAGTCGCCCATGGCGCCGCGCAGGCGCGAGGGCAATTGCGGCGCCACGGCGCCCATTCCCGTGGCGTCGAATTCACCCCGCCAGCTGGCCGGCTGCGGCGGTGCAAATCGCAGTTCGCCCACGGGCGCCTGCGCATAGGGAATGGCGCCGAAGCGGCACACGCCGCCGTCGCGCACACCGGCAAGCGTGCCGCTGCGCAGCGCCGCCTTTACGCGTTCACTCATATCCTGCCCCTTGTCTCGTTGTTCATCGTCCAGCGGCGGCAAGCGTTGCTGCCGCCGGACTATGGTAGGGAGGAAAGTGCCGCGCCGGGCATGCCGGTTTTGAACAGAGCCATGAGCAACCCGCATGGCTGGAAGGCGCTACCTGGCGATGCGCGCGTCCAGGCTGTTGTCCGCCAGGGCCTGCGCCTGCTCGCGCGTCATGCCCAGGTGCTCGTAGAGCGCGTGGAAGTTCTCGTTCACATAGCCGCCGAAGTAGGCCGGATCGTCGGAGTTGACGGTGACCTTCACGCCGGCATCAAGCAGCGACAGGATGTTGTGCTCGCGCATGTGGCCGAACACGCGCAGCCGGGTGTTGGACAGCGGACAGACGGTCAGCGGAATCTGCTCGTCGATCAGGCGGGCGATCAGTTCGGGATCCTCGGCCGCGCGCACGCCGTGGTCGATGCGCAGCACCTTGAGCAGATCCAGCGCCTCCCAGATGTATTCGGGCGGGCCTTCCTCGCCGGCATGCGCCACGGCGGGCAGGCCTTCGGCGCGCGCGCGGTCGAACACGCGTTGAAAGAGGCGCGGCGGAAAGCCTTGCTCGCTGCTGTCCAGACCCACGGCGATGAACGCATCGCGGTAGGGCAGCGCCTGCTCCAGCGTGCGCATGGCCTGTTCTTCGGGCAGGTGGCGCAGGAAGCTCAGGATCAGGCCGCTGGTCACGCCCAGCTGCTTCTCGCCGTCGGCCAGCGCCTGGCTGATGCCGTTCAGCACGGTCTCGAAGGGCACGCCGCGGTCGGTGTGCGTCTGCGGATCGAAGAAGGGTTCCGTGTGCACCACGTTCTGCTCGCGGCATTTGAGCAGGTAAGCCCAGGTCAGGTCGTAGAAGTCCTGCTCGGTGCGCAGCACGTCCGCGCCGAGGTAATAGAGATCCAGGAATTCCTGGAGGTTGTTGTAGTCGTAGGCGCCGCGCAGGGCGTCGATGTCGGGCCAGGGCAGCGCCACGCCGTTGCGTTGCGCCAGCTTGAACAGCAGCTCGGGTTCAAGCGTGCCCTCCAGATGCAGGTGCAATTCCGCCTTGGGCAATGCGTTGAGCCATTCGTACATGGGTGCTCCGGTATGAAAAAGGGGCGTGTTCGGGATGCGCGCGCGGGTCAGGCGGCCAGCGCAATGCCATCGGCCTGGATGGTGCGTTCGAGCTGGGCCGCGAAGGCGCGCGCCTGACGTGTGCTGGGACGGTCGCGGCGCCAGATGGCGGCAAGCGGAGACTTGCGCAAGGCGGGGCGGGCGGGCAGCACGGTGAGTTCGCCGCGTGCCTGCCGGACAGCCGCAACGCTGCCGGGCAGCATCCACAGATACTGACCGTCCAGCAGCAGTTCGCGGCCGAATTCCAGCGACAGGACGCCGATCATATCCGGAATCGCCAAACCGGCCTGGCGCAGCGACAATTCCAGCTCGCCGCGGATGCGGCTGCCAGGCAGCGCAGTGATCCACGGATACGCGACATAATCGGCCAGCGTGGCCCCCGGCAGACGGGTCAGCGGATGATGCGGGGCGCAGGCCAGCACGACGGCGTCTTCCAGCAACGTGGTCGAACGGTAGATCTGCGGATTGACGGTGCTGGAGAAACGGCTGATCAGCACATCCAGCGCGCCGGCGTCCAGGTCCTCGATCAGCCGTTCGTGTGTGCCGATCTCGATGGTGAGCGTGATGCGGGGGTGCGCCTCGCGGTAGTCGCGCGCAGCCTGCGCCACCGGCCAGCCCGCAAACATCGAAAAGCAGCCCACCGTCAGGCTGCCTTCCTCGCCGCGCGAGACTGCGGCCAGGTCGACCTCGGCCTTGCGAAAGCCCGTCAGCAACTGGCGCGCGTGGCGGCACATGGCGTCGCCCAGCGGCGTGCAGGTGGTGCCCTTTGCGGTGCGCTCGAAGAGCCGCGCGCCCACCAATTCCTCGATCTCCGCAATGGCGCGCGACAGACCCGATTGCGTGCTGTGCAATTGGGCCGCCGCCTTGGACAGGTTGCCCAATTCTGAGACGGTCAGCACGATTTCCAGGTGCCGGATGCGGAGTTTGCCTCGGAACGGTGTCATGGCGCGGGGAAGCGGAAGCGATTTGCCGATTATTCTCCCGCGTTGGCCGCTTGGCAACGCGCGCGAGGATTCGGGATATAGTTCGACGCCTGACGGCGCGGGGGCGGCGAATGGCGCCCCGCTGCGCGCGCGGGGGCCTGCAACGGCTTCGGCTTGCAACGGGAGAAGCGGCATTGATGTTGAAAAGACGCGGCGGCCAGTGCGGCGGCCAGTGCGTAGGGCAGTGCGAAGGGCTATGCGCCGGCAACGGCAGCCGCCCCTGCGGCGGCAGGCGCACGGCGATGATTGCCGCGGTCACGCTGCTGACCGCGGTGCTGGCCGGTTGCAGCGTGTCACGCGTCGACGACGTGGCCGTCAAATGGCCGCCCTTCAAGCAAGGCACGCCGGTCGTGCTGGCGTCGGATCCGGCTCAATGCCCCGACCTGGCCGGCGTCTATCGCGCGCAGGGCGAACGGCGCGCCGGCGGTGCCGATGCGTTCCTGCTGGAGGACCTGCGCGGCTTTCTGACGTATCCGTTGGATCTGCCGGGCATGCGCGATGCCCCCTTGCCGGCATGGAAATCGTCGCCCCGCGCAACCGTCTCGTTCGTCCCGGATGCTCTCGGGTGGCGGATAGAGGCGCGCGATGAGCACGGCGCGCGCCAGGTGTCGCAGCTTATTCTGCAAGAGGAAGGCGCGCATACGGCAGCCGTGGGCGAACCCCCGCATCCCGGCAATGCCATCTGGCGGGCTGCCGGATGCACGCAAGGCCGGCTGTGGGTCAGCGTGCGCCATGACTGGCGCCAGCATGAGTCCATGGGCGTGCGGCGTTACGTAGCCATCCTGCGCAAGGACGCGGGCGGGCTGCTGCTGACGGTGGCGCGAGAGTCCGACAGCATCGGCATGCTGCTGCCCTGGTACACCAATGACGGCGATTTGTTCCAATACTGGTTTGCGCCCGCCACCGATCAACCCTGAAGTCCGCGGGCGCAAACCTGCCCATTTTTTGAGAGAAACATGACCGCTAAACGGATTGTCACCTGGACCTTTTTCTTCGCGCTGTTCGTTGTGCTCGTGGCGCTGTTCTGGCGCCAGCTCTTCGATCAGACCCCGCCGTCGATGCGCGAACTGGGTGGCACCATCGAGGGCGGCAACGCCCACATCTATGGCGAATCGCCGCGCCAGGACGGCATGGCCGACCGGGCGATGCTGGCTGCTGCCCAGCGTGGCGATCCCGGCGCGCAATACCTGCAGGGCCTCGTCATGGAACACTTCGACATGAAAGAGGCGCTGCGCTGGTACGAGGCCGCCGCGGCTCAAGGATATGAAATGGCCGCGCAACGCCTGGCGCAATTGCGTGAGGCGCCGCCCGCCCCGCAATGATCGGCCAGTGTCCGCAGGCAGGGCAGGGGCCGCGTTCGATTTCGGCCGCTGGTCGCGGTACGATCCCGGCTGACCTCGATTTTTCAGGAAAGCCATGCGCCAGAGTTTCTCCCGTCCTCGAATCGACAGCTTTTCGCGCGTGCTGCTGGCCGCGGCCCTGACCGCCGCTGCCGCCGGCGCCGCGCAGGCGCAGTCGCCCGGATCTGCCACCGGATCGCGCATCCAGACGCCCGCGCCCGAACAGCCGCAACCCGCGCTCAAACCCAAGCGCAGCTTCGACGACACGCCCGCGCCGGCTGCCCATGCCGCGCCGGCCACTGCGCCCGCTACTGCGCCGGCGGCAGCACCTGCTGCTTCCGCTGCGCCCGCCGCCGCGCCCGCTGCCGCCGCAGCCCCGGCCGCCGCGCCCGCCGCCCCGACGGTCATCGTCCCCACCGAACTCGACACCAAGGCCTGCATCGACAAGCTGCGCAAGGGCGCCACGGCCAACGGCCTGACCGTTGCCGACTGGAACAAGTACACGGCCAACGCCACGCTGCTGCCCACCACCGTCGCGTCGGCCAAGGGACAGCCCGAGGGCCGCGAAAGCTGGTGGGACTACATCGCCAAGACGGTCGACGACGAGCGCGTGCAGGACGGCAAGGCCGTGCTCGGCAAGTACGGCGCGCAGCTGGGCGCCATCAGCCAGCAGTATCAGGTCGATCCCGCGACGCTGGTCGCCATCTTCGGCATCGAAACCAACTATGGCCGCCAGGTCGGCAAGACCGACGTGCTCAACGCCTGGCTGACGCGCGCCTGCACCGAAAACAAGACGCTCTGGGAAAAGAACGCCTACGCGTCCGTGCGCCTCTTGCGCGACGGCGTCGTGCCCGCCGACAAGTTTGTCGGGTCGTGGAGCGGCGCGTTCGGCATGACGCAATTCATCCCCACGTCGTTCTACGAACTGGCCGCCGATGGCGATGGCGACGGCCGCATCGACCTCTACAACTCGCTGCCCGACGCGCTGGCTTCCACCGCCAACCACCTGCGCAAGCGCCGCGCGCAATGGACGCATGGTCTGCCCGCCGTCGTGGAAGTGCGCGTGCCGGCAGAGCTGGCCGCCGCGATTCCCGCCGAGCCCGACGCCGAGTACGTGGGGTCGCAGGATCGCCGCACGATCGCCCAGTGGGCGCAGGCCGGCGTCAAGCAGGGCGACGGCTCGGTGCTGAAGCTGCCCTCGGGCAATGACCAGCAGGCGTACCTTTTTGCGCCGACCGGCGCACGCGGCCCGGTGTTCCTGGCCACCGTGAATTTCGACGCCATCCTGCACTACAACCAGTCGCGCCGTTACGGCCTGGCGGTGTCGCTGCTGCTGAACCGCCTGCAGGGCGGCCCGGCGCTCGTCACGGCGTGGCCGACCGACGACCCTGGCCTGTCGCGTGCGCAGATCAAGGAACTGCAGAAGCAGCTGTACGGACGCGGTCATGACATCGGCGTGGCCGACGGCATCCCCGGCGGAAAAACCCGCGACGCCGTGCGCGAGGAGCAGGCGCGCCTGAACCTGCCGCAGGACGGCCGCGTGGGCAAGCGCATCCTGGACGCGCTCAAGGCCGATCAACCGGCCGCCATGCGGGATTATCCGGAATAATGAGCGAGCCTGCCATGCCGTCCACCGAATTTCCCGACGATTTCCAGACCCAGCGTCTTTACGCGCGCCGCATGTCGCAGGCGCATCTGCCGTTCATGATCGAGATGCACGCCAATGCCGATCTGATGCAATCGATGGGCGGAACGCGCGACGCGGCGGCCAGCCGAAGCTACGTGGCGCAGAACATCGTCCACTGGACCGAGCACGGCTACGGCATGTATGTGCTGCAGGACCGCGAGACGGGCCTGCCCGCTGGCCGTGCCGGGCTGAAGGCGACGGCGTCGCCCGGCCGGGCCAGCGTGGAGCTTGCCTATGCGCTGCATCCTGACTGTTGGGGCAAGGGCTTTGCAGCGGAGATTTCCCGCGCGCTGATCGGGCTGGGGTTTCGCCTGTTGCCGGTGGACGTGCTGGGCGCCGTGGCGCTGCGCTCAAACCTGGCGTCGCAGCGCGTCATGGAAAAGACGGGGCTGCGTTACGTCGGCATGACGGGCGACGCGCCGGAACCCAAGGTCTGCTACGAAATCCGCCGCGCGGATTGGCGAAAGCGCGAAGGCCTGTGAACGCCGGCGCCGTGCCGGCGCATGACGCGCAGCGCTAACATGGCGCCATGAGCAAGAAGAAATCCCCGGACGACGATCCGCCGCCCGTTCGGCCTGAACGCCCCGAGCCCGGCGAATGCTGCAACAGTGGTTGCATTCCCTGCGTCTACGACCTCTATGACGAGGCCATGGACCGCTATCGCGAGGCCTTGAAAGCGTGGCGCGCCCGGCACGAAGCGGGCGGCGCCTGAACGCGTTGCCTTAACCGGCCAGCTTCATGTGAATGATGGGAAAAGGGCGGCCGGCGTCGTCGTGGGCCGAGCGTCCCACGTCTTGAAATCCGTAGTGCTTGTAGAAGCCGTGCGCCTGCGGATTCTGCTCGTTCACGTCGACCAGCAGCGTGCCATGCAGCGAGCGCGCAAAGTTAAGCAGCCGGCGGCCGGCTCCCTTGCCGCGCTTGTTGGCATCCACGAACAGCATTTCGACCTTGTTGCCGCTCAGGCCCATGAAGCCGGCGACTTCGCCGGCATCGTCCTCACAGACCCAGACCCTTACCGACGGCAGGTAGGTGTTCAGCACCTTCGGGTACATGGCCTGGATTTCCTTTTCCGTCAGGAAAGTGTGGGTGGCGCGCACCGAACGAAGCCAGATGTCCACCAGGGCCAGATCGTCGCCGTGGTTGCGTTCTCGGATGTTCATTTTTTTTATTGCGGGTTCAAGCAGCGGGATCCAGACGTCTAAAGCCCCGCGCGATACAGATCGGTGGCCGCCAGGACGGTTTCCATCTGCACAGTATGCGCGAAAACGAAACGGTCTCCGTAGACCGTTTCATCCGGAAACTCCGAGATGAGCGCCATTGGCAATTCTTCACGATCGGTTTCCGTGACCTGCACGGGAATGCCGTTGAGCACGTCGAATCCCTTTTCCAGCGCGTGTGCGTGAAAGAGTTCCAGTTGCCGCGCGTTGAATTCCACCAGCCCCGGCACGTTGCGGGCAAGCCGCGCGGTGACGCCTTCGATCAGATGCCGGGCGCGCTCGCCCCAGCCCGGATGATGGCGCAGCACCAGGAAGAACCCCTTGGGGATGGTCCACAGTTCAAAGTGGCGCGGCAGGTAGCCCGACAGCGGACGCGTCCATTCGTGCGCGGGATAGCCGTGCAGGTTGATGTGCAGCTGCGCGCCGCTGATCGCATGCGCCTGATGGCGGCCTTCGCGTTCGAAGAACGGCGCGCGCTCGCGGTAGGCGATATCGTCGCCCAGCGCGCTGTAGCGCGAGGCGTGCAGCATGTGGCGCGGATGCTGCTCTCGCAGCCGGTTGAACAGCGCGTAGCCATCGGGATTTTCCGAGGCGATCAGCGCGAAATGCGCATCGCCGCGCGCGGCCAGCGTCTGCGCTGCGCGCAGGGCGCCCACCACGCCGGACGTTTCGTTGGCGTGCTGCGCGCCCGAAATGAAGACGGCTGGACCCGGGCCGCGCACATAGGTGCCCAGCACCGGACGGCCCTGCCGGGACACGGCCTGGAAAGTGTCGCCGCCAAAGGCCGCCATGCACCCGGCGATCTGCGCGGCCGACAGCGGCTCGCGCACCTGCGCCAGCGGACCGGCAGGCGACGCCGGCGTCACGGGCGCGACGGGTGCAAAGGGCTCCACCGAGATCTGCACGCGCGGCGCGCCATCGTGGCGGCGGATGTCGGGAATGATCTGGCCGGGTTGCAGGCCCCGGTCGCCGGAAGGGCGGCCGGAGTGCTGCTGGAAGTGCTCGAGCAGCGAGAAATAGATGTCTTCGTGCAGCGCCTCGAAGGTGCTGACGATTTCCTCGTCGACCGGCAGCGCGAAGTCGATGCCGGGCAGGTCGACGCGAATCTCCAGCCGGTCGAAATACGGCTCGTGCGCGCCCCAGGTGTGGGTGCGCACCGTGTCCATGATGCTGCGAAAGAGCAACTGGTATTCGGTGGCCTGCGCGGCATCGGTTTGCACCGCGCCGCTCGCGTCGCGCACCCGCAGCCAGCCGGTGGGCGACAGCTCTGGCGTGCCGTCCGGCGCGTGCCCCAGCTGATTGGGCGCGAAGATGCGGGCGTCGAGCATGCGGCCGTCGGCATAGCCCAGCGTGACGTCGTAGTGCAGGTCGTTCGCGCCGGGCAGCATCGTCACGCGCACGTCCTTCAGCAGCGCGACGAGGGGGTAGGCTTCGAGCGTGAAGCGCTTGGCCTGCGCGTGCTCGTGCAAGGGGTAGCGGATCTGGGCCGAGATCAGCCCGTCGTGTTCGACCTCTTCAAGGAAATAGTGCAGCAGCGGCTTGTAGGCGCT
Source organism: Achromobacter sp. GbtcB20 (assembly GCF_019091095.1). Taxonomy (NCBI): domain Bacteria; kingdom Pseudomonadati; phylum Pseudomonadota; class Betaproteobacteria; order Burkholderiales; family Alcaligenaceae; genus Achromobacter; species Achromobacter sp. GbtcB20. Next base: position 47,706 of record NZ_JAGXJZ010000001.1, read on the forward strand.
GCGAAAGCGCGCCGTCACGCCGGCCTGTTGCAGCCGGTCTTGCGCGGCGCGGCGGGCTTGGGCGCTCTCGAACAGCCAGCCTTCCACGACCGCGCCGCGCCAGGCCGGCGCCATGTAGGCGTGCGTCCAGGCGTCCAGCGTGCGATCGAAACTCTTGTCCAGCAACGACATACTCAATATTCCTTCCGCGCCCAGGGTGCGGATCGATTCATCAGACCTTGCCGGTCGGATCCAGGCGGTCGCGCAGCCAGTCGCCCAGCAGGTTCAGGCCCAGCACCGTCAGCATGATGGCCAGGCCAGGAAAGACGCTGACCCACCAGGCCGTCTGCATGTACGTGCGGCCATCGGCAAGCATACCGCCCCAGCTCGGGATCATGGGATCGACGCCCAGGCCCAGGAAGGTCAGGCTGCTTTCCAGCAGGATGTTGTTGGCCACGTTCAGGGTCATCAGGATCACCAGCGGACCCAGCAGGTTGGGCACGATGTGGTGGCGGATCATGGCCAGGTCGCGCACGCCGAAGGCGCGCGCCGCCAGCACGAATTCACGCTCGCGCAGCGCCAGCACCTGCGCCCGCACCAGACGAGCGTACTGCACCCATTGCGACACGATCATGAAAAAGATGACGTTGAACAGGCCGCCGCCCAGGATGGCGATGAAGGTGATGGCGACCAGGATGAAGGGCAGCGCCAGTTGCACGTCGGCAAAGCGCATGACGATCATGTCCCAGAAGCCGCGGTAGTAGCCGGCAATGAGACCCATGATGATGCCCAGGAGCGCGCCGCCCAGCACCGAGGCAAAGCCCACCAGCAACGAGATCTTGCCGCCGACGATCACGCGCGCCAGCACGTCGCGGCCCAGCGGGTCCGTGCCGAACGGGTGGGCGGCCGACGCGAAGGGCGCCATCAGGCGCGCGGCCAGGTCCATGGATTCGCCGCCGTCCGGAAACAGCCAGCCGGACGCCAGCACGAGCAGGACCATGACGCCGGTCAGAAGCGCGCCCAGCACGAATTCCAGCGAGCGATAGCGGCTGCGCGGCTTCATGGCCTTCGGGGCGGCGGGGGAAGTGGTTGTCTGCATGATGCTCAACGCGTGCGGATACGGGGATCGACGATGCCGTAGGCGATGTCGACGATCAGGTTGACCAGGACGATGACGGTGGCCAGCACGGTGACCGTGCCTTGCAGCACCGGATAGTCGCGGCCGGAAATGGCGTCGAATGCCAGCGTGCCCAGCCCGGGCCAGTTGAAGACCATCTCGATCACCACGATGCCGCCGATCAGGCCGCCGAACTGCAGGCCCAGGTATGTGATCAGCGGAATGGCGCAATTGCGCAGCGCGTGCTTGTACAGCACGATGCGTTCTTTCAGGCCCTTGCTGCGCGCCACCATGATGTATTGCGCGGACAGCGTTTCCAGCATCGTCGTGCGCACCAGGCGGATATTGGTGGCGCTGAGGATGATCGCCATCGTCAGCGACGGCAGCACCAGGCTGGCCGGACCGCTCCAGCCAGACGGCGGCAGCAGCGGGAAAGTAATCGACAGCAGCAGCACCAGCATCAGCGCCAGCCAGAAGTTGGGAAACGACAACCCCACCAGCGACAGGATGCGGATGGCCTGATCGGTGGGCTTGCCGCGCTTGATGGCCGCCTGGATGCCCAGCGGCAGCGAAATCAGGATGGACACGATAAGCGACGTGAAGGCCAGCATCAGCGTGGCCGGCAGGGCATCGCCGATCAGCTTGGCGACCGAGGTGCCGCCCATGAAGCTGCGCCCGAAATCGCCGTGCAGCAGGCCTTGCATGTACGACAGGTACTGCTCGTGGAACGGCCGGTTCAATCCTAGCGCCTGCCGGATGTTGGCCAGATCCTGTTCGGTCACGCTGCCGGACCCTTGGCTGAGCATCAGCGCAGGGTCGCCGGTCAGGCGCACGGCATAAGAGACAAGCAGCGTCACGGCCACGATCACGAAGACCGCCTGCAACACGCGTTTGATGAGAAATCCGGTCATAAGGCGCCGCACCGGCTTGCGCCGTGGCGGGAAAAGGGTGTTAACGCGGCATCGGTTCGCACCAATGCCTCAACGAGGCACACCCCCAGCGGGATGCCGCGGATCCGGCTCTGCCGGTCCGCAGGCATGCCCCTGGGGGAGGCGCGAAGCGCTCGGGGGGGACTTACTCTACGGCCGTATCCAGGAAACGGAAGCGGATGTCGCCCGGAACTTCCAGGTTCTTCACGCGCTTGTTCACGCCCACGATCGTGTTCAGGCTGTACAGCGGCAGTTCCAGCGCCTGGTCGGCCACGTACGCGGCGATCTCGTGCAGCATCGCTTCGCGCTTTTTCACGTCGTAGACCGTGCGCTGCGCTTCCAGCATCGCGTTCAGCTTGGGATCGTTGTCGTACGGATTCCACTTCTGACCCGAGTGGTACATCAGGTACGCCGTGTTGTCGTAGTCGTACGTCCAGCCGCCCCACTGGTTCTGCCACATCTCGCCGGTCTTGCCGCCGGGAATGATGTCGTTGAGCAGCACGCCGGTTTCATACGGCTTGATGGTGGCGCGCACGCCCACGCCTTGCAGGTAGCCGGACACGGCCTGCGCCACTTCGCGGAAGTTAGAGTCGCTGCCGCGCACGTCGATCTGCACCGTGGCGCCCGGCTTCACTCCGGCGGCCGCCAGCAGCTTCTTGGCTTCGGCAGGATTGAAGGGCAGGGGCTTTTGCTCGGGGTTGTAGCCGAACGACTGCGGACCCTGGAAGCTGGCGATGGTCTTGGCCTGGCCCAGCAGGAGCTGCTTGACGATGGCGTCGCGATCGACCGCCATGATCAGCGCACGGCGCACGTCGCGGTGCTGCGTGATGCCGTTCTTGGTGTTGTAGCGCAGCGCGAAGGCCACCGGGCCGCCCGTGGAGATGACGTCGGCGTTGCCCGACTTCTTCACGGTTTCGATCAGGCCCAGCGGGATCAGCGTGGCGATGTCGATGCGGCCGGCCTGCAATTCGGCGACCTGCGTGCCGGGTTCGCCGATGAAGCGATACACCACCTTGTCCAGCTTGGGCTTGCCGCCCCAGTATTCGTCGTTACGCGCCAGCGTCACGTTGACCTTGGGCTGGTAGCTGTCGAACTTGAACGGACCGGTGCCGACCGGATGCGTATTGAAGTTGTCCTCGCCCTTTTCCGTGATGTACTTGGGCGGCACGATCATCGCGCCGTAGCCCGCCAGCTTCGTCAACAGCACGGGATCCGGCTGCTTCAGGATGAAGTCGACCGTGTACGGGTCCACCACCTTGACCTCGCCGATCGAGTCGTAGTTCGACTTCTGCGGGCCCTTGGCGCCTTCCGCGCCCAGCAGGCGGTCGAACGTGAACTTGACGGCGTTGGCATTGAAAGGCTCGCCGTTATGGAACTTGACGCCTTCGCGCAGCTTGAAGCGCAGGCGCTTGTTGTCGTCCAGGTATTCCCAGCTGGTGGCAAGGCCCGGCTGCAGCTTCAGGTCGGCGCCGCGCATGGTCAGGCCGTCGTACAGGTTGCTGCCGACCGAACCCCAGAAGGTCACGAACGTGTCGATCGGATCCCAGCTTCCCGGATCCTGGTTGATGGCCACATTGAGCGTGCCGGCGGCGTGCGCCGTCGACACGGGCAGCGCGGCGGCAAGGGCCAGCGTCAGCGCGGTGGCGGAGAGGGTGGTGCGAAGGAATTGCATGGTCGCCTCCAGGGACGGGAAATCGGGTCGGACCGACGGATAAAAGGGGTTTCAGGCGGCGCGGGCGACCTGATGGCCGGGCGCGAACTCAAAGAGAGGAACGATCGCGGGCTCATCGCCCACGCGGCGCACCGGGCTGGGGATCTCGCCCTCGATCAGGGAAGTGTCGATGTGGCGGCCGGGCTCGGCCACCGGCACCGCCGCAAGCAGCTTGCGCGTGTAGGCGTGCTGCGGGGATTCGAAGATCTGGCGGCGCGTGCCCAGTTCGACGATCTGGCCCAGGTACAGCACCGCGACGCGGTGGCTCACCTTTTCCACCACCGCCATGTCGTGCGTAATGAACAGGTACGACAGTCCGCGATCCTTTTGCAGATCCATCAGCAGGTTCAGGATCTGCGCCTGAATCGACACGTCCAGCGCCGACACGGACTCGTCCGCGATGATCAGTTTGGGATTGCTGGCCAGCGCGCGCGCGATGCACACCCGCTGGCGCTGGCCGCCCGAGAACTCGTGCGGATAACGCGTGGCGTGCTCGGGCTTCAAACCCACCTGTTCCAGCAGCTCGCCCACGCGCCGCGCGATGGCGTCTTCGCCGCTCAGCAGGCCATGCGTGCGGATCGGCTCGGCGATGCTGAAGGCCACGGTCTTGCGCGGGTCCAGCGACGCATACGGATCCTGGAAGATGTACTGGATCTCCTGGCGCAGGCGCTGGCGTCCCGCGCTGTCCATCGAGAAAATGTCCTGCCCGTTGTAGCGCACCGCGCCGGACGTGGGCGCCACCAGCTGCTGCAAGGTCTTGCCAATGGTGGACTTGCCGCTGCCCGATTCGCCCACCAGCGCCAGCGTCTCGCCGGGATAGACGTCAAAACTGACCTGCTCGACCGCATGCACCCGGTGCGTGACGCGGCCGAACAGGTTGTGGCCCACGTCAAAGCGCGTGGTCAGCTTGTCCACGCGCAGCACCGGTTCGTCGTAGCGTGCGGTGTCCTGTTCGCGGGTCTCGCCCACCTCGCGCAGCGTGTCGCCTTCCAGCACGGTCTGCGGCGTGCGCAGCGGCAGGTCGCGGCCCGTCAGGCTGCCCAGGCGCGGCACGGCGGCCAGCAGCGCGCGCGTGTAAGGATGCTTGGGCGCGTTGAAGATTTCCTGCACCGTGCCTTGCTCGACCTTCTTGCCGCGAAGCATGACGACCACGTCGTCCGCCATCTCGGCCACCACGCCCATGTCGTGGGTAATGAAGATCACCGCGGTGCCCAGGTCGCGCTGCAGTTCGCGGATGGTGTTCAGGATCTGCGCCTGGATCGTGACGTCCAGCGCCGTCGTCGGCTCGTCGGCGATCAACAGGCGCGGCTGGCACGACAGCGCCATCGCGATCATCACGCGCTGGCGCATGCCGCCCGACAACTGGTGCGGATAGCGGTCCAGCAGCTGTTCGGCATCGGGCAGGCGCACCTTTTCCAGCAGCTTGCGCGCCGACTGGCGCGCCGCCGAACGCGACAGCTGCTGGTGCAGCATGATCGCCTCTACGATCTGGTCGCCGATGGTGAACACGGGATTGAGCGACGTCATCGGCTCCTGGAAGATCATTGCGATGTCGTTGCCGCGGATCGCGCGCATCTGTTCGTCGCTGGCTTGGGTCAGGTCGACCTCGCGATCATCGCTGCCACGGAACAGGATCTGGCCGGTCGAAATGCGGCCGCCGCTGTAGTCAGTCAGGCGCATGATCGCCATCGACGTGACGGACTTGCCCGAACCGGACTCGCCCACGATCGCCAGCGTGCGGCCGGGCCGCACGTCGAAATCCAGGTTGTCGACGGCGCGAAACCCGCCGGTGTCGGTATTGAAATCGACCGATACGCCGCGCACGGACAGCAGCGGGGCAGGGGCGGAGACAGGAATGCTAGACAACGTGGATTCTCACAGCGAGGTGGCGGCGCGGGCGGCCTGGTCGTACAGGCCCGAAAGGGCACGCAAGGTATTGGCCAGTTGATGACTGGCGTTGTCGGCGGCGGGGGAGTCGATGAACGGTTTGACGAGGCACTGCTCGCGCACTTCGGCGTAGCGCTGGATGGCGGCCGCGCCAGCGTCGGTGGTGGTGTAGATCACTTCCTTGCCCGTCTTGGCGCTTTGGACGACGCCCAGGCGCTCCAGCTTCTTGAGCGAGTAATTCACCAGGTGGGTGTCTTCGACATTGAGCGTGAAGCAGATGTCGGCCAGTTTCTTGCCCCGGCCCCGATGGAATACGTGGTTGAGCACCAGGATATCCAGCGACGTCAGTTCGGGCAGCCCCGCACAGGCCATGCAACGCACCATCCAGCGGTTGAACGCATGCGACGCAATGATCAGGCCGAATTCGACCTCGGACAGCTCAGGCGCGGAAGACGCGAGGTGGGAAGACGAAACGATGGCATCCCGAACGGATACAGACATGGGCAAGGCAGGCAAAGGGACGGATCAATGACAAAACGTTGGCGAATTATTGACGATTTGTAGATATGCCGGCATTCGGGTTAACCCGGCCCGATATTTCAGAGTTCTCTGATTTCTGCGGCTTGGCGAGCGTTTTACAAATTCACTCCCATCGATCAACAGGAGACGACGCTCGGCGCTTGGCCGAAAGCGTCCAGACGTATGAGCGGATCGCAGCACTTTCACGGAGCATGGTTGATCTGGGTGGCGCTTTGCGCCGGCGCGGGCATCGGTTCGGCGTGGGCGCAACCCGCTCCTGAGGCAGCACAGCGCGCCACAGAAATCCAGCGCCGGCAGGAGCAGGAAATCGATGCTCAACGCGCCCGGGCGGCAGAGCGTCCCGACGTGCTGTCAGCGCCCTCTGTGGCCCAGCCGGGCGGGCTGACCCTTCCCCCCGAAACCCCGTGCTTCGTCTTGCGGGAAGTCATCTGGGAAGGCGCCGAACCGCCGGATCTCCTGGCGCGCGCCACGGCCATCGTGCTGGGCGAATGCGTGGGCGGCCGCGGATTGCGGGCGCTTCAAGAACACCTGATCGGCTTGCTGATCGACGACGGCCTGGTCACCGCGCGCGTCGTGGTGCCCGAGCAGTCGCTTGCGGAGGGGTCGCTGACGCTGCGTTATCTGCCAGGCCGCATTTCCGCTGTTCAAAGCCAGGACGGCATCGGTTGGTGGCGCACGGCGTTGCCGACCGGCCCGGGCGGCGAACTGAATCAGCGTGATCTGGACCAGGCGCTTGAAAACATCCGCCGTCTTGGCAGCCAGGCCGACGCGGCCATCGATATCGCGCCGGGCCCCGAACTGGGCGACTCGGACATTCTCATCAAGCCCGGCACCGGCAAGCGCTGGCATGGCTACCTGGGTGGCGACAACGGCGGCATGGATACGGTGGGCAAGTACCAACTCAATGCCGGCCTGACCCTGGATTCCCCGCTGTTCCTTTACGACCAGTTGTCGGTCTCGTGGAACAGCAATGCGCACTGGCGCGACGCCGACTCCCACACGCGCGCCGCTTCCATCAACTACAACGTGCCGTTCGGCTACTGGACCGTCTTCGCGGGTGCCAGCAAATCCACATACCGCCAGACGGTCGCCGGCTTCGAAGAACCCATCGTCTACGGCGGCACCACCAAACAGATCCAGGCAGGCGTATCGGTCGTGCCGTACCGGGGCACCTCCTACAAGGGCAACCTGTCGCTCACCGTGCTGCGCAAGCGCACCGACAGCACCCTGAACGACGTGGCCATCGACGTCCAGCGCCGCGACGTCACGGGCTACGAGATCGGCTACTGGCATCGCCATTACGTCGGCCGGGCCGTGCTGGACATCGGCGGCGGCGTGCGCGGCACGCTGCCTCAGTTCTCCGACGAGCCCGGCTACATCTACGGCGACCCGGACTGGAACGGGCGCAGCACGATTCTTACCGCGAGCGCGGGCGCTTATCTGCCGTTCCAGGTTGCCGGGCAAACGCTTGCCTATCAGGCCAACTGGCAGATCCAGCACGCCAAGACGGCCATTGTGCCGGCTGACTACTTCACGATCGGCAACCGCTACGCCGTGCGCGGCTTCGATGGCCAGATGACGCTCGCCGCCGAAGACGGCTGGACACTGCGCAACGATCTGTCGTTCAACCTGGACGATCTGACCGGCCTTGCCGGCCAGCAGCTCTATACCGGCTTGGACGTCGGGCGGGTGGGCGGCCCGTCCGCCGAGTACCTGTCCGGCCGGACGCTGGTCGGCGCGGTCGCAGGCCTGCGCGGCCGTCTGTCCATTCCCCATGTCAGCGCCAGCTACGACCTTTCGGCCGGCTGGCCGCTCAAGAAACCCGAATCGCTCAAAACCGCGTCCACCGTCTTCGCGATGGCCGTGATGCTCGAGTTCTAAATCCGCTGTTCCCCGTCAGGTGCGCATGATGTCCAAGCTTCGTTCGTTGATTGTCTGGTCCATCGTCTTCACGCAGGTCTGGACGCCCGTGCTGGCGCAGACGCTGCCGATCTCCGTCGACAAGAACGTGGCTGGGCAAAAGCCGACCGTGGGCGTCACCAACGGCGTGCCGGTCGTCAACATCGCGCCGCCGTCGGCGGGCGGCGTGTCCAACAACCGCTACACGCAGTTCAACGTGGGACCGTCCGGCGTGGTGCTGAACAACAGCGGCGGCGCCAGCCAGACGCAACTGGCCGGCCAGGTGGCCGGCAATGTCATGTTGGGCAACCAGCGCGCCACCACCATCCTGAACCAGGTCACCGCGCCCAACCCGTCGCAACTGATGGGCACGCTTGAAGTCGCGGGCAACCGCGCCAACGTCGTCGTCGCCAATCCGGCAGGTATCACCTGCAACGGTTGCGGCTTTCTGAACGCCGATCGCGCCACGCTGACCACGGGCCGTCCGCAGGTGGGGCCTGACGGCAACATCGCGCTGGAAGTGGCTGGCGGCAAGCTGCGCGTCGAGGGCCAGGGGCTGAACGGCACCGCCGCCAGCCAGGTCGACCTCATCGCGCGGACGCTGGAAATCAACGCCGGCGTCTGGGCCGACCGGCTCAACGTCACGGCGGGTGCGGCGCGCGTGGACTACGCCACCGGCAACGCGACCGCTGGCCCAGGCGAGGGTTCGGCGCCCGTCGTGGCGCTGGACACCGCGGCGCTGGGCGGAATGTACGCCAACAGCATCCGGCTGATCGGCACCGAGGCCGGCGTCGGCGTGAACGTGGGCGGCAACCTGGTTGCACTGACCGGCAACCTGGAAGTCAGCGCATCGGGCGACGTCCGTATCGCGCCCAGCGCCGCCGTGCAGGCGGCGCGGGATCTGCGGCTGGCATCCGGGCGTGACGTGTCGGTGGACGGCGCCGCGCAAGCCGCGGGCAACGTGGCGCTGGCCGCCGGCGGCAATGCCGCGATTTCGGGGGCGGTGGGCGCGGGCGGTTCGATCGATGTGAACGCGGCAGGCAACGTAAGCATCGCCGCGCAAGCCGCGGTGCAGACGCAGGGAGCGCTGCGGGTCGCGGCCGGGCAGGATCTGTCGTTGGGCGGCTCGCTGCTGATGGGCGGGCAAGACGTGCGGGTTGAATCCGCGCGGAATGTGCGGATCGGCGGCGACATCGCGCCGGGAGGGACGCCGCCGGGCGGTGGCGCAGGCACGGGGAACGCGGGCTCCGGTGGTTCGAGTTCCGGTTCGGGGTCTGGCTCCGGGTCGGCGGCGGGCGGTTCGAACGCGGGCAACGGCGGCGCGGCGGGCACCGCCACCGGCGCGGCGCAAGTCGGCACGAATTCCAGCGGTCTGGTCACAGCAGCAGGCGCGGTAGCGCTCAAGGCGGGCCGCGACATGGTGCTGCCAGGCCAAGTCACCGCCGCGGGCGCGTTGCATGCGCAGGCTGGCGGCGACCTGACGACGGGGGCGACCGCTCAGATTCAATCAGGGGGACCCGCCCAGATACGTGCGAGCGCGGACCTGAACCTGGGCGGACTTGTCGGCGCGCGCGGCGACTTGTCGCTGATGGCCGGGCGCGACGCACGGGTGACGGGCAAGGGGTCCGCCACCGGCCGCATCGGCATCGACGCGGCGCGCGATCTGCGCATGGACGCACCCGCGCAATGGGACGCCGAAGGCGAGATTGCCGCCAAGGCGGGCGCCGGCATGACGCTGGCTGGCACGCTCCGCGCCAACGGCAACACTGCGCTGACGGCGGGCCAGACGCTGGCGGTCGACGGCACGATCACCGCCGCGTCCGGCAGCATGACCGTCTTGACCGACGGCGACGTCGTTCTCGGCGCGAATGCACAGTTGGCGGCGGCCGGTCCCGTTGGCCTGACGGCTGGCGGCAGCCTGCAAAGCCTGGGCAAGGTCACGTCGCTGAAAGACCTGTCGATGCAGGCGGCGCGCGACATGACGCTTGATGGCGCAACGCTCGCGACTGGCGATCTGCAGGTGCAGGCGGGCGAAACTCTAGCGACATCTTCCGCCTCACGCCAGCAAGCGGACGGCTCGGTGATCGCCATGGCAGGCGACGCGTCGCTGGCGGGCGCCTTCATCGCGGGCCAATCCGCGCAGGTCACTACGCAAGGCAGTCTCCGGGTGGACGGCACGCTACTGGCCGACGCTGGCACGCTTCAAGCCGCCAGCGGCGGCGACATGACGCTCGGGTCGGCCAGCACCCTGCAGGCCGCGCAGCAATTGACGGCCCTGGCAGGCGGCAACCTGCTCGCAAATGGCGCCGTCTCCGGTGAAGCCGACATTCATCTTTCCGCAGATTCCCGCGCCGAACTGAACGGCAAGACGGTCGCCAACGGCACCCTGCGCGCCGAAGCGGGCACGGACCTGACGGTGGGCCAGGGCGGGCTGGCGCAAGGCAACGCCAATCTCTTCCTCGGTGCAGGCCAGGACCTGCGCGTCGCTGGCACCGCAGGCACCGCGGAGCCTGCCGCGGGTCAGGCAGGGCTGCTGCAAGCCCAGGCCACCCGGGATCTCTTTGTGACTGGCCTCGTCACGGCGGGCACGCCCGCGAGCCTGACGGCCCAGCGCAATCTGGGCGTCGACGGCACCGTGGCGGCGCTTGCCGGCAACCTGACCGCCGACGCGGGCGGGCAATTGCGCGTCGGCGCCACCGGCCGCATGCAGGCCGCGCAGAACCTCATCGCGCAATCGGGCGCCGACCTGGCGTCCGACGGCGTCATCGTCGCGGGCGGCGGCCTGACGCTGGCGGCGACCGGCGATGCGCGTCTGGGCGGCACGGCTGCTGCGCTGGGCGAGGCGGGCGCGGGCAATTTGCTGGTTACCGGGCGCGATGTGATCGCCAAGCAGGGCGCGCAGTTGCAGGCGGCGGGCACCCTCACGGCGCAAGCCCAACGCGACGTCAGCGCCGCCGGAGCGTTGGCGTCCGTGGGCGACATGATGCTGTCGGCTGCGCGCGATGCGCGCGTGGACGGCACCGCCGCCAGCGATGCGAACCTGACCCTGACCGGCCGCAACGTCGCGGTCGGTGCGGCAGGTCTGGCGCAAGCCGCCGGCACGCTCACGTCCACCGCGCAAGGCACATTGCTTGCCGCCGGCAGCATGCTGGCAGGCATCACGCAAACCCTCAGCGCGGGCAGTGGCATGACCCTCAACGGCACCGTGGCCGCGTTGGAAGGCGACCTGAAGCTGGAGACGCAAAACGGCAATCTCGACACGGGTTCTGCGTCCAGCCTGCAAGCGGGCGCAGCGCTGACCGCCACCGCGGGCGGCGCGCTGAACCTCATGGGTTCGGCTGCCGCCGGACAAGCCATGACGCTGCGCGCGGGCGGCGACGCCACGCTGGGCGGCGTCGCGGCCACCCAGGCCGGCAACGTCACCATCGTTGCCCAGGGCGCGCTCTCAACCACGGCCGACGGCCGCATCCAATCCGCCGCGGACATCGACCTCCAGTCCGGCGGCCTCTTGAAGAACGCAGGCATTGTGTCCGCGGCAGGCGCAGCCTCGCTGTTGTCAGATACCGGCCTGACCAACACCGGCTCGGTGCTCGCGGGTGGCGACGTCATCGCCACGGCAAAAAACGCGCTGAACAACAGCGGCCGCTTCATCGCCGGTGTCGGCGAGGACGGCACGCTCAGCCTGCCCGGCAGCGTCAACTTGACCGCAGCCTTCATCACGCACCCGGGCATCAGCGCGGCCGGAAGGGACATGACCCTGGTGGCAGGCGGTATGGATCTGTCCGGCGGCAACGTCTCGGCCGTCGGCAAGCTCGGGCTCACAACCTCCGGCGACATCACCACGCGCAACGCCGTCCTGCACGGCGGCAGCGTCGACATCGCCGCCTCCAACTTGCGCAATCAAGACGGCAAGATCACGTCTGCCAGTGAGGCCATCGTCAAACTGGGTGGCGAACTGGACAACACCGCCGGCCTGATCGCCGCCGCGAACGACGCACGCATCGATGCCTCGCGTATCGGCAATGCCGGCGGCACGCTGGCCGGCGCGAATCTCACCTTGGTTGCGACCGGCGCCGTCGACAACCAGGGCGGCCTGATTCAGGCCGACGACACCCTGACCCTGAACGCCGCCAGCCTGGACAACCGCGCCACGCTGACCGCATCCGGATCGCCGCCCAAAGGCGTGCTGGCCAAAACGGCCACCATCGTCGCCGGCGGCATCAACAACCAGTCCGGCGCCATCAGTGCGGGCCAGGACCTGACGCTGGATACCGGCGAGCTGGACAACACCGGCGGCAACATCGCCGCTGAGCGCTACGCGACCATCAAGGCCGCAATGCTGAAGAACCACCAGGGCGAGTTGCTGGCCGGCGAACGCCTCGCGGTCACGATTCAGGCGCTGCAAGGCCTGGGCCTGCTGCAATCCGCGCAAGACCTGTCCTTCACCTACACCGGATCGCTCAACCAGACCGGCGACCTCGCCGCCGGCCGCGACCTGACGATGTCGGTCGGCGGCAACATGGACAACAGCGCCACCGTCAGCGCTGGCCGTGACCTGACCATCACGGCCAACGCGCTCAACAACCAGGCCAGCGGTGAGCTGCTGGCCGGACGCAACAACACCATCAACGTCACCAACGGCCTCACGAACTCGGGCCTCATCGACGGCGGCGCGACCCACATCAACGCAGGCCGCGTCGACAACTTCGGCCGCATCTACGGCAACACCATCGCTATCCGTGCGGGAGAAATCGTCAACGGAGCAGGGCCCGGCGGCGGCGCGGTCATTGCGTCCCGCGGCGATCTGGATATCGGCGTGGGTTCGCTCGTGAATCGCGAACATGCGCTGATCTACGCGGCCGGGGATATGCGCATTGGGAGCGCGCTGGACGCGAATCGCAAGGCGATCGGGCAGGCTGCGTCGCTCGTCAATGCGTCGGCGACGATTGAGGCTGCGGGCAACGCGGTGATTTCCGCGGTGTCGCTGCAGAACATCAATACAAATTACGCCAGCGAAGTTGTGCCGGTTCAGAAGGCCCCCAAAATCTACGTGACCCCGGCTGGCACGACCGACATGTACGACATGGAAACGCATTGGTTGTGCGACAAGGTCACCGCGCTTTGCGGCAAAACGCCAGATTGGCTGGACGACGATCCTGAGCGCAGGTTTCTGCTTCCATCCACAAGGTATCCCTACGAACGTTACGGTCCGCCGTTCGACTACACGCGCGGCGGCAGGGGCCAGTCCGGTGTCAATACGCCCATTTCCTTGGCCTACAAACCGGCCGTCTATACGTGCAATGGTGGTGATGCCGGTGAGTGCTATGACGTTCCAGAGGATTTCCTCTACAGCCTGGACGCGCGAGTGTGGTCTGTTTTCGGCGTGACACCTCCGGCGCCACTTCCCTACTGGAGAGAGCCCGCAAATCCTTGCTACGGCAATCAACCCCGGTGTGTTCAAGAGGCGGAGCAGCGCCTCGCATACGAGAATGCGTACGCTGCATACAAGGCCGCGTATTTGGAACTGGATCAGCGCATTCGCGAGTTCAATGCCGATTTCCGTACGCGCTTGGTCGGCACGTTTACGTATTACGTCGTCGAAGAGACCATCACCGAGACCCGCACCCTTTCTTCCGATCCTGGCCAGATTCTGTCTGGCGGCTCGATGACGCTGGTTGGAACCGTTACGAATGACAAGAGCCAGATTGCGGCCGGCGGCACCCTGTCGGTCAGTGGTCCGGCCATCAACAACATCGGCGCTGGCGGCCAGCGGGTCATCACACGCCTCGGCACGGCCACCGTCACCCAGCCTCGCGACAGCGACCGCAAGGAATACTCCGAAGCCTACAACCGCACCCTCGCCGCCGAATCCATCGAGCTGCCCGTTGGCACTTCCGGCGGAAACGTGTCGGTCTCGCTCAGCGGCACGGCGCCCGGCGCAAGCGCCGCCACCGCGACCGGCCCCGTCCTGGTTGCCAGCCTCGGCTTGCCCGGCGGCAACGTCGTGCGCACGGTCTCCAACCCGGCCACGATTCCCGACAGCCAACTCTTCGCCGTCAACGGCACACCCGATGCCCCGTACGTCGTCGCCACCGACCCGCGTTTCATCGGCAACCGCGAGTCCGTTTCCAGCGACTACCTGTTTGGCCTCCTGCAACAGCCCGGCGCACCGGTCGGCAACGCGGGCGCATCCGGCGCCATCAAGACGGGCTTGGGCAACACCCCCGGTGGCCTGAACGCCCTGATTCCTGCCGGCGCAAAATTCCTCACGCCGTCCGGCGAACCCCGCCGCCTGGGCGACGGCTTCTACGAACAGAAACTCGTCTCCGACCAGATCCTCGCCACCACCGGCCGGCGCTTCCTGGACGGCTTTGGCGACAACGACAGCCAGTACAAGCAACTGCTCGCCAACGGCGCGCAATTCGCCCTGACCAACGGCATCAAACTCGGCGCCGCGCTCACCGACGCCCAGCAACGCCAGCTCACCACCGACCTGGTCTGGCTGGTCGAGCAGACCATCACGCTGCCCGACGGCACCACCGAGACTGTGCTGGTCCCGCAGGTCTACCTGCTAGTGCGCGAAGGCGACCTGAAGGGCGACGGCACGCTCATGGCCGGCCGCGACGTCAAACTCGCCGCCGACGGCGACATCACCAACAGCGGCACCATCGGCGCGCGCGACGCCACTGTCATGACCGCTGCCAACATCGTCAACCAGGCCGGCGGCCTGATCCAGGGCGCCATCGTCGACCTCGCCGCGCGCGAAGACCTGATCAACCTGGTCTCGCTCATCAAGGGCGACAACGTCGCCCTGTCGGCAGGCCGCGACATCGCGCTTACGTCCACCTCCGCCTCGGAGAACAACGGCGCCACCTGGGGTTCGTACGTCTCGGGCGTGTCCCGCGTCGACGCCGGCAACCTCAGCATGCAAGCCGGCCGCGACATCAACCTGACGGCTTCGCAAGTCACCGCCACGGAAGACGCGCGCCTGCAGGCGGGTCGCGACATCAACCTGGCCACACTGCAGGAAAGCCACGGTGAATCGCTGGTCCGCAACAAGAAGAACCGTCACGACCTGAGCACCAGCTCGGAAGTCGGTTCGTCCATTGCGGCGGATGGCAACCTTACGCTGATTGCCGGGCAGGACGTCAATGCGCGTGCCGCGGACGTGACGGCGGGCGAACAGCTGGCCGTGGGTGCCGGACGAGATATCAACCTGATGGCGGGCGTGCAGACCGGCTCGGCGTACGACGAGACCCACTACAAGACCAAAGGGTTCATGTCGTCGAAGACGACGCATACCAAAACGGCCAGTGAATTTGAGCTCGCTCAGGCCTCCAATTTCATGGGCGACACGGTTGCGCTGATGGCCGACCGGGACCTGAGCGTCCAAGGCTCCAACGTCGTCGGAGATAACGACGTGTTGCTCGCGGCAAATCGGGACATCTCGATCGCCGCGGCCGCAGAATCATACAAGGACTATCAATACGAAAAGGTCACGAAATCGGGCCTTGGCGGTGGCGGTGGCTTCAACATCGGCTACAGCAAGCAGGCCAGGACCGATTGGATGAAGGGAGAGAGCGGCGGCTTTTCCGCGAGTACGGTAGGAAGCGTCGGCGGCAACGTGACCATCGATGCGGGACGCGACGTCGGTGTGTTCGCCAGCAGCGTGCTGGCGCAGGATGGCGATATCTCAATCGCCGGCCGGAACGTGGCCATCGTCGCAGGCGTAGGCGAAGCTCGCCAGCACGAGTATCACGAGTTCAAGCAATCGGGAATCACCATCGGCGTGGCCGGTGGCATGCTGGGTGCAGCCCAACAGATCCATGGCACGCTACAACAGGCTGGAGAAGCCAAGAGCGGACGTCTTGCAGCGGTCAAGGTGGGGCAGGCAGCGTACCAGGCCGTGCAAGCCGACAGGATGATGGACGCGGCCGATGCACCCAACGCCAAAGCAGCGCAGAAGGAAGCCGCAAGCGCGCAGATCCAAATCAGCGTGGGCTCCAGCAAATCCGTCAGCGAAACGAAACGCAGCCAGGAAACCGCATTTGGGTCGTCCATCATGGCAGGCGGCAATGTCTCCATCGTTGCGTTGGGCGAGACGGGTGTCACCGGCTCCGGCAATCTGTCGATCATTGGAAGCGATGTCACCGGCAAGAACGTTCTGCTGGCGGCGACCAACGACCTGCACCTTCTTAGCCAATCGCAAACTTCCACAGAAACCTCAACCAACAAGAACAGCGGCTGGAAAGTCGGCATCGGTATCGGCGTGTCGGACAGCGGCAGCGGCGGTGGTATTAACATCTTCGCCAGCGGCTACGCCGGAAAGGGTAACGCCAACGGTAACGGCACGACGTACCAAGAGTCGCAGATCAGCGCTCGCGACAATTTGACCCTGATCTCAGGTCGGGACACCACCCTGATGGGTGCCCAAGCCCGCGCAGACAGCATCCGCGCGGACATTGGCCGCAACCTGACGATAGTAAGCCAGCAGGACACAGACCGCTACAACGCCAAGCAAAGCCAGGTCAATGCGGGGGGCAGCTTCAGCTTCGGCTCCATGACGGGTAGCGCATACATTGGCGCCAGTATCGGCAAGACCAAGTCCAACTACGACAGCGTTATCGAGCAGTCAGGCCTGTACGCGGGCAGCGGCGGCTTTGATATTTACGTCGGCAAGCACACGCAACTGGACGGGGCGGTAATCGCCAGCGATGCGGAAGCAGCCAAGAACAAGCTGTCCACCGAGACGTTCGGCTTTACCAACATTGAGAACAAGGCGACATACAAGTCCACGACGGCTGGCGTGAACCTGGGAATGTCCGGCGCTTTCGACATCGCAAACAAAGGCGGTGCCAATGGATTCGGTCCGTCGGGGTTGAGCTTTGGCCAAACGGGCGGCAGCGATTCGGGCACCACCTACGCCGCCGTTGCGCCGGGCACGATTGACGTTCGTTCAGATAAGGAGACGGGCCGCGATAGCACGGCGGGCCTGAGCCGCGATACCGCGGGCGCGAATGGCAGCATCGGACAGATCTTCGACAAGGACAAGGTCCGCGAGCAACTGGAGTTCCAGCAGGCGTTTAGTCAGTTGGGGATGCAGATTGCTGGGGATGTGCTGAAGGATTTGAAGGGCAAGGATGAGGAGCTCTGGGGCGAAGGTAAGCCTGGTGCCATAGCTCTGCACGCGGCCATTGCGGGTATTGGAGCGGCGTTAGGCGGAGGAAGCGTCGCTGGGGCGATCGCCGGCACTATTGCAGGTGATCTAGCAAGCAATCTCGTGCAGGAACATATTGCTCTCGCGGTGGCCGACTTGCCTGTCGAACTCCGCAGCCAAGTCTCGAAAGTCATTACGAATGTGGTCGCAAGTGCGGCAGGGGGATGGACGGGCGGCCTGAGCGGAGCAGGAGGAGCTGCTGCGTCGAACATGTTCAACCGCCAACTCCATCCCGATGAGACTGAATGGATTGAAAAGAACGCCAAGTTGTATGCATCAAGGAAGGGGATATCTGAGGAGGATGCGATACAGCAATTGGCCGCCCAAGCCTACCGACAGGTGCAAACGGGCGCAGCGGGAGACTGGGATGCAGAAGCTCAGGCATTTTTGAAACAGGCGCACGGCATGCTCCCGGACGGTGGGTACATGTTCTACGCCCCCCCATTTCAGCGGAACGATTCAGCAATGTACGAGGCAGATCTGCCTCTAGTAGCTGATTTCTACGCAAAAAATGGACTTCAGTTTCCGGAGGACGCCAAGATAACGGATGCGGCCACAAGGAATGCTCAAGTAGCAAATCTGATGGCCAATATGACAGTAGCCGCTGGAGGAGTGGCTGCTTTTGCGGCGCTGGCGGGACTTCCTCCCTCTCTAGTAAGCTGGACAATCGCTAATCCCGCCGATGCCGTAAGCATAGGAGTCATATCTACTGAAACGGCAGTTGCGATCCAAACCGGAGCGATTGCGCCCTCGCCAATTGGGGGACTGATACCGAGCGCTCCCGGTAAGGTCCTGGCACCCATCCGCACTGGTGTGGCGGATGATATTGTCATCACATTTGGTAGGGTAGAAAATCAAGCGTTTCACGCTTTTCGACACGTGGAACGGGCGGGACTCGATCGCGAAGTTGTTCGTCTTGCTATTCAGGCAGATATATCGACGGTCGGTGCGGGAATGCGGCTAGGTCAGTATTCCGGTTCCGTGACTGTGAATGGCACAAAGCTGGAATATAGCGCATTTAAATTGCCAGACGGCACAATTAATGTGGGACGGATAACTCCCCCGAGGATTAGATGATGAGAAAGCTACGGGCGGCTGAGATAGGTTTCTTAAAAAAAATGATTGAATGCTCGGGCTGTGAAAGAAAAATTTCTTGGCCGCTCGAGGATTTGCTTGTGGAAGAAATGGATGATGGTGATATGGGAAGCTTATCGTTTGTTTCTGAAAAAAGTTGTCGAGCGCTTGGCGAGGATATCGCTAAAACAGAGTTTTTCGATAAGGACGGCATTCTCGTTTTAGTAACGCTGAGTCTAGACAACTATGGTGATCTGTTCGAAATGGACGTGTGGAAAACCGATTTTTCAAGGTTAATAGCATTTCCAATAGTGTAAATTTCATAAGAAGTCAGTTGGTAAAAAATGTTGGTGATGACTTCAGTGATTCGGATAGGGGAACTCTTGGTGTTCCTCCTGGGTTGTCGCGAGCGATATAGGAAAATGAGCCGTGTCGTCTGCTCAGAAGTACTGCTGAAGTGAATAAGTTACAAATTATTGAGCCTATCGGCCGAAAAATTTGAAATTGACTGTTTCGGTCGCAAGGAGGGTGGAGCAAACCACCGGTCAGTCGAATACGACTTGTGTGGTGTTCTTTGACGCTTAATGAGTTCGACTTTAATTATATAAAGTGCATCCTTACGGCATCGGTTCGCCGTTATTGCTGCTTTCCGTTCATGGCATTTCGGTTCAGGTGTGGGGGATGCCTAGCAGTTTGAAGAGATTGTTTGAATTGTTGGAATTAGAAAACCGGAAGTCTGCCCGAAAAGGCACGCCGCGTTTTGATTCGAAGAAATGAATGAACCTCCCGACAGCTTCCGAAGTGAAATTCATCTTCAGATTTTTTAATGAAAAATTTGCCGAAATATGGTGGGGAGCACGTACAGATAATGATGGGGTGTCCTGATTGAAATGTGGTGTTGAGGATGCTGGGATTGCAATGGTTGATATTTAGAAGTCATTTGCAAAGATTTCTTCATTCGCCCTTTTCGGTTGCTCATTCATTATGGGTACGCCACCTGCAGCTTTAAATTCTAACCCGTCGCCCAAAGATAAAATCAGCCCGGTTCTGATTTATGCATCTGATTGCAATTTCAAGAGGATAATAGATAGTTTTGGTATTTGGGGTGCGAGAACAGCCTATCCAGCTGCTTATGCAGGCGAAGCGGTATGCATAGCGTTGAACAACGAACTTTCAATCGCAATGGATGCGGCGGGAATTGCAGCGACAATTAGGACCCGCAAGCCAGACCCGAAATCGGCCAGGCCGAGCACACTGAAAGAAGACGCTGCGACCATCGGTGCAAAGTATGTTGTGGCAGTTGGGGAGCCCAACGGATTTGCCGGATATCAACAGTACCAGCCCAGCGTTGGCGTCAACATTCGACTGTACGACGCAGAGACCGGGGAATATCGGGGCCTTGCCGAAGACACATTCCCGATATCGCTGCGCGAATTTTCCAGTCGAGGTCCTTCCCAGGCAGCGCAGAACATTGCAGAGAGCATTGCGAACAAGTTGGCGCAAACCATGCTAGAGCGGTGTACAAAAAAGTGCCCGTATCAGTGCGAAAATATTGGGGGTATGCGCTTTGCAGAGCCGAGGGATGCGTACGGCAAATGAGGCAAACTGCAAGAGCGAAAGGTCTTTTGCAAACCGCGATTATTAATTTTTACGATGAAAGGCAGCGAATGAAGAGCCAGTCCGCGGTGAAAACAAAGTTGGCGATGATTGTTCTAGTCGGTTTTGTGGCTGGTTGTGCTCCGAAAAGTCCGTACTTGCCAAAAGAATACGATCCCGCAGCCAATGTCCGGCGTTGAATTTATTTTGGAGTCGCAACCGCGAGTCCGTCTCCAGAGACTACCTGTTCGGCCTCCTGCAACAGCCCGACGCTCCCGTCGGCAACGCGGGCGCATCCGGCGCCATCAAGACGGGCTTGGGCAACACCCCCGGAGGTCTTAACGCCCTGATTCCCGCCGGCGCAAAATTCCTCACGCCGTCCGGCGAATCCCGTCGCCTGGGCGACGGCTTCTACGAACAGAAACTCGTCTCCGACCAAATCCTGGCCACCACCGGCCAGCGCTTCCTGGACGGCTTTGGCGACAACGACAGCCAGTACAAGCAACTGCTCGCCGATGGTGCACAGTTCGCCCTGAACAACGGCATCAAACTCGGGGCCGCGCTCACCGACGCCCAGCAGCGCCAGCTCACCACCGACCTGGTCTGGCTGGTCGAGCAGACCATCACGCTGCCCGACGGCACCACCGAAACTGTGCTGGTCCCGCAGGTTTACCTCTTGGTGCGCGAAGGCGACCTGAAGGGCGACGGCACGCTCATGGCCGGCCGCGACGTCAAACTCGCCGCCGACGGCGACATCACCAACAGCGGCACCATCGGCGCGCGCGACGCCACCGTCATGACCGCCGCCAACATCGTCAACCAGGCCGGCGGCCTGATCCAGGGCGCCATCGTCGACCTCGCCGCACGCGAAGACCTGATCAACCTGGTCTCGCTCATCAAGGGCGACAACGTCGCCCTGTCCGCAGGCCGAGACATCGCGCTTACGTCCACCTCCGCCTCGGAGAACAACGGCGCCACCTGGGGTTCGTACATCTCGGGCGTGTCCCGCGTCGACGCCGGCAACCTCAGCATGCAAGCAGGCCGCGACATCAACCTGACGGCCGCGCAAGTCACCGCCACGGAAGACGCACGCCTGCAGGCGGGTCGCGACATCAACCTGGCCACACTGCAGGAAAGCCACGGTGAATCGCTGGTCCGCAACAAGAAGAACCGTCACGACCTGAGCACCAGCTCGGAAGTCGGTTCGTCCATTGCGGCGGATGGCAACCTTACGCTGATTGCCGGGCAGGACGTCAATGCGCGTGGCGCGGACGTGACGGCGGGCGAACAGCTGGCCGTGGGTGCCGGACGAGATATCAACCTGATGGCGGGCGTGCAGACCGGCTCGGCGTATGACGAAAGTCACTACACGAAAAAAGGGTTCATGTCGTCGAAGACGACGCACATCAAAAAGGCAGTTGACTGGGAGCAGTCCCTGGCCACTACCTTCACCGGCGACACCGCTGTCCTGATGGCAGGGCGCGACCTGAACGTATCGGGCTCGAACGTCGGCGCGCAAATGGACTTGGTGCTGTCCGCCGAGCGCGACGTCAACATCCTAGCGGGTCAGAACGCCCAGGACAGCTACGACTACAAGATGGTCAAGAAGTCCGGCTTTGGCGCCATGGGGGGTCTTAGCTACGGTTCCAGAAAACAGACGGACTCGCTCGACAGCAAAAAGGTATTCCACAACGCCAGCACCGTTGGCAGTGTTGAAGGCGATGTTCTGATCAACGCCGGCAAGTCGCTCAACATCACGGGCAGCAACGTCATTGCACGCCAGGGCGATATCACCTTGATCGGAAAAGAGGTGAACATCGGAGCGGCATTCGACACCACACAGGAAAGGGAATTTCACGAGGTCAAGCAGTCTGGGCTGACCCTTACTGCCAGCACTCCAATCGCCGATGCCGTGCAGACGGGCGTGCGCATGGCTGACGCTGCGGGTAAAACGGACAACTCCGTGATGAAGGGGCTGGCGGGCGCGACGACTGCATTGGCAGCCGTCAACGCGTACGATGCCGTCCAGCAAGCGGCCAATGTGAAGGACGCCAATGCGGTCCAGCAAGCTGGCGGCGTCAGCATCAAGCTCAGCCTAGGCAGCAGCAAGAGCAGCAGCACAACCGACCGCAACGCCTCAAGCGCCTTTGGGTCGACCGTTGCCGCGGGCAAGGATCTGACCGTCCTTGCGCAAGGCGCGGGCAAGGACTCGAACATCACGGTCACCGGCTCCACGCTGTCGGCTGGCAACAACGCGGTGCTCAAAGCCGAAGGCGACATCGTGCTGGAGGCCGCGCGAAACGTCTTCGAGCAAAAGACCACCAGCAAGAGCAGCAGCGCCAGTATCGGTATCGGCTACTCCTCCGGCGGGCAGCAAAACGGCTTCACGCTTGAACTTGGCGCTTCGGTGGGTCGAGGCAACGCCAACGGCAAGGACGAAAGCTGGACCAACACCAACGTGACCGCCGGCAATGTCTTGGCGATCCAGTCCGGCGGCGACACCACGCTAAAGGGTGCGGCCGCGAAGGCGGATCAGATCATCGCGTCGGTTGGCGGCAATCTCTTGCTGGAAAGCTTGCAAGACAGCAGTAAGTACGATTCGAAGAACAAGAGTGCGGGTTTTGGCATAAGTCTGTGCATTCCGCCGTACTGCTACGGCTCAAGCAATGCTTGGGCGAACGCCGGCGTCGGCAAGATAAACAGCAACTTCAATACCGTGACTGAGCAAACCGGCTTGTGGGCTGGCGATGGCGGTTTCCTGATTGACGTCAAGAACAACACCACACTCATCGGCAGCGTCATTGCCAGCAGCGATAAGGCGGTAGCCGACGGCCTGAACAAGCTGACCTCGGGAACACTGGTCACTGAAGATCTTAAGAACACGGCGCGCTACAGCGGCAGTCAGGTGTCCATCGGCGGCGGGTTCGGGTTTGGTGGGAAGTCAGGCGACTCGGGCTTGGGCACCACCAAGGGCGGCCAAGTCGCAGGGGGCGCGTCCAAAGATGCGGGCACGTCCGTTTCCACGGGCAGTAGCGGCTTTGGAATGGGCACCCCGATCGTGGTCGCGGCAAGCGGCAACAGCAGTTCCACGACGCAAAGCGGCATCAGCGGCGGGACGATCGTCATTCGTGATGAAGCGGGGCAACTGGCGCTGACCGGTAATACGGCTGCCGAAACAATCTCGGCGTTGAACCGGGACACGTCAGACACGCTGAATGCGCTCAAGCCGATCTTTGACAAGGAGAAGATCGAAGCGGGGTTTGAAATTGCGTCGGAAGCCCAGCGGCAGATGGGGCAGTTTTTGACGAATCGGGCGAAGGAAGCGGATGCGTTGGAAAGCGAACTGGCCAACGAGCTAAAGAAAGTGGGCGGCGGTGATCCTGTACGCATCGCCGGACTAGCCGATGCGCTGGAAGACGCAGCGAAGTGGGGACCAACTGGCGAATATCGATTGATTGCCACAGCGATCCTGGGTGGTGCGGCAGGCAACGTTACAGGCGGCGCTTCCGAATTCGCTCGAGCCAGCGCTGTGAATTACCTGCAGGGACTAACGACTCAGCAGGTAAAACTCTACGCCGATATGTTGGGAGATGGCGCTGAGGCGCAGGCCGCTCGCGCGGCACTGCATACGGTGGTGGGCTGCGCGGCCGGTGCCGCACACGCTGATGGCTGTGGGGCGTCCGCCTTGGGGGCTGGTGCGGCATCGGTGTTGAACGCGCTTCTGGACGCAGCCAGCGGAAAAGCCGGGTCAGCGTTGTCTCGTGAGGACAAAGAGGCTCGTAACAACTTGGTTTCCGTGCTGTTGGCGGGAGTGTCTGTCGGATTGGGGGCGGACGTTGCCACGGTGGTTAGCAGTGCAAGGTTGGAGACAGAGAACAACGGTGTGGGGACTCTGTTAAAGCGGGGAGGGATGGCGGGCGTGAGTGCTTGTTTCCGTTCGCCAACTTGCCGTGAAACGGTGCTCAGTCCAGCACAATATTTGACGATCAACCTTCTGGCGGCCGAACTAATGGCCAAGGCGCCGGGGCTGCAGGACAACCAAGCGCTATTGCTTGCGGTGACGAAATTCATCGCGGGTGATGTGCCGGAGGGTTTGCCGGGACGGCCGGGCGAAGCAATTCCACCGGTCGGGCTTCCGCCAAGTGACGGCATCGGCAAGATTCCGGAGACACAGTTGCCTGGTCAGCCGGGCCAAGCGCCGAACGTGGCCGGTGTGCCGGGGCAGGAGAATAATGGGCCGATCGGCGGGACTACGACAACCTCGCCGATCTCAACCCCTGGCTCCGCTACCATAATATTTAATTATGGGGATGGACAAAGGCCGGATAAGCCGCACGTTAGGTCTGGTGCGGAAGTGACACCTGAAATAATAGAAGAAGCGCTGCGTGGGGACCCAGCATTGGGAGCGCAGGGAGCGGTTTCCTTACCAGCGATTCAGCGTTATGTTGATCGGCTGCTGGCGGGAGAAACTCCGCCTCCCATTAAGATGGACGGCGGTGTAATTATTGATGGCAATCACAGATATATCGCGTCCCGTCTGTTAGGGCGGGATATAGAAGTGACCCCAGGCGTTCTGCCGAGCTCGATGAAAGGGAGTGTGAGGTCGGTTTCTGGGATAAAGGTAGATTATACGGATTGGGGGGATGAATGATTGTTCTTATTTATCAGACCGGTGAAACGTTGACATTGGATTTAGATACCTTGGTAGGCGCAAATTTTGAAGGAGAGAATCTGCACCGAATAGTTTTCGATGGCAAGGTGCTTCACGACTGTAATTTTTCCAATTCATTATTAAGAAATGCTGCATTTATAGGTGCCGACCTTTCTCGTGCAAAATTTCGATTCGCTAAGTTAATTAATGCGTACTTTAGGTCCGCCATATTAAAAGACTGCGATCTACAAGGCGCTGTGCTTGTGGGGGCCGATTTGACATCCGCTGATTTGACAGGAGCAAATCTCTCAAACGCGGATGTTCGATTCTGCAGTTTTAAAGGGGCTATCATAAAGCGCGCCAATATGGACGTCGTTAATGCGACAGGTGCTGATTGGGATGGCGCGGTTTATGATGCGGGAACGATATGGCCAGTTGATTTCGACCCTGGGGCGTTCGGGCTTGTGAGTGAGTAACTTGAAGTTTAAGAGAGGATGAATGTTATTTGTTTTATGATTTGACAGGTAAGGCTTTCCCGTGCTTCGGTTAACCCTTGCTCCGATCGTCTAACAGCCAATGTCTACTTGACAGGGGTCCTTACGACACCAAGTAACCCCATAGCATGGGACGAAAAGTTGTGGTACTTACCTTCTAGATATGTGAATGGAGTGGGAGTGGAGTCGGTGTGGGAAAAGTGTTACCGATAAATGTGACGGTTGATCCGACCTATAGATCTGGCGGAGGAGAAAAGTGAAGGCATATCGTTTCGAGGTCGGTCAAGAATATGCAATTTTGATAGGTTTCGGGCTACTGGTTCTGGCGCTTTCGATTTTGTGGTTTGTGCCTGGTCGCAGGAGGAAGGTGGAAAAAGGGCGTTCTGAACGCTTGAGTGTCCGCGTTACGACTGTGTGCAGGAAAGGGGTGCTTTATTCCACCGAGATCCTTACAAGATTGACTGTATATAATGACCGGCTTGTGTGGTGTTTTTTTACACTAAATGAGTTTGAGTTTAAATATATAAAAGTGCATCCTTACCAGATCGGTTCGCCGTTACTGCGGCTTTCCGTTCATGGTATTTCGGTTAAGGTGTGGGGGATGTCCAGCAGCTTGAAGAGATTGTTTGAATTGCTGGAATTAGAAACTCGAAAGTCTGCCGGAAAAGGCATGCCGGGCCTGGTCTGAAGCCTTGAATATTCCCTAGAGTTTCCAAAGTGAATTAATGAACCTCGACTGTGACACCAAACGGACGCCCGCACCTTCGCAGTGTTGAAAAAAGTGTCCTGATGCAGGCTAGCCTTTTTCAAAAAATGCTGAGCGGCCTGGAATCTGATAGGTTTCCAGTCTTTCGTCTAGTATTTAATCGACTGGGAAAGTCTGCTGAAGATAGGTGTGTGTGCAGATAAATTTGCAGGGAAGTTCAGGGTGAAAGAATCGTTGATAAAGGACGGCAATTTCACGCGGCCGAATCGTATGTTGCTCTCGATTTTTGGAATAGTGATGTGTGGGATTGGTTTGTGGCTTGATATCTATTTGATCGCATTAGTAGGGATGCTGGTCGGCGCCGTCGGAATGTATGCGTCTAAAGCGGCCGCAGTGCGGATAAAGCCCTTCGGCCGAGGCGATAATCGTTAGGCAAGCTAAACTAAACCATGCGCAAGAGAATGATCCGGCGACTGCCCAATGCTCGTTCTGTCGTAGTGCTTGCCGGACACCCGAGCCGACTTCGGCCGCCCGTGACCTTAGCAAGCCAGCAAAACACGGGGCGCTACAGCGCCAAAGCGAAGTCAGGCCAGTGCGGATGCAGCTTTAGCTTCGGCTCCATGACTGGCAGCGCTTCTATTGGCGCCAGTATCGATACCAAAATCTCACCCCGGTATTTACTGAAATTGGTGATCTCCTTAAAGGAATGAATCTTGGGGTCCCCTTCAAGTAAACCGATCAAGAGAATTATCATCAAGGACGGAAATATTCGTTCGTCAATTCAGTTGCTCCTTGTAGGGGTTGGTTGGGGGGGGCGCATATTTCGGATCTGAAATTTCTTTTTGTCTTGGGATTATCGGTCTCTGCATTGCCGCGATTGGGGGATACTCGGGTTTGGCCGGAAGCGTCGGTGTTAAGCCGTTTAAGGATAAGTCGCCGCGACTTTAAATGGTCAGTCAAGCGCTCGACATTGGGTCCCGGTGTGTACTCGATCTTCTAATTAATGTCATTAGATCGAAGATCAATCGAGTCGGCCCAATCTCGCGGCGTGCGAGAAACGGAGATAGTCCCGTTTCTCCGCACGCTCTGGGAGAGGTTGGTAACGTTCGAAGGCACCGCAGCGAGGTACTCGGATCCTTGAGGGCTGGAGATGCCGTGGTTAGTACAGCAATTGGCGCTGTCGGAAACCGGAGCGCATTTCTTAGGTCATTTCGCTAAGCGAGCGTCCAAAATAATGAAGAAATTATTGATGCCGAATCCGCATGCATGCGGAGTTTCAGTACTCATAGATATCGGCGGAAAAACGGCAGGAAACGCCGCTACAAGTGGAGTTTTGCTGCTCAATGTGCTGGGAGGGTGTCTAAATTGCAGGTGTTGGAAATGATCAAAACATTGTCGAGATTTCTAAAAAATCTTGCCGTCCGTGATGGGCACTTGCGTTATGGGTACATTATTATTCTTGTTCTCTGCGGAGGGGGGGCTGGTTATATCTGATCTATATCGTTGGGATACAGGGTGGGTGTATATTGTTGGGTTGGGAATTGCGGCCTTTGGTGGTTTTTCTGCCCAGGCCTATATGCTTAGAATTCGCCCCTTTGAGGATCCGCCATATCCGCCGAATTGGATTAATGATCAAAAAGAGGAGGTCAACAAAGGAAATTGAAATATTTATGTTGGTTTTGCGGGAAGCGCATATCCATGGGCTAGCATAAGTTTCAGTCCTGGCAATTGTTCTTCGATGATAATAATGAATATTATATGGTCGATTCGTACAAGATTGGCGCGGTACTTACGCTACTTGCTCTTTCTGGTTGCTCGTTCATTATGGATCGCCTCCGTCAGCGTTGACTGTAAATCCTGCACCAGAAGAGAAAATCAGCCCGGTCCTGATTTATACATCCGATTTGATTTCAAAAAGAAAATCGATGGTGTTGGTATTTTGGGTGCTACGACAGCCTATCCGGCTGCTTATGCAAGCGAGGGGGTATGCATAGCGTTGAGGTTGATGCTGTGCGAGACCGTGTAAAGAATCATTTGAATGACAATATATTCTTTAAATCTGGTAATTCTGCAGATCACGTCTACAAGATGCTAACTTTTCAATTTCCTGAGTGGAGAAAAAACTGTCTCGTTGAATGACCGAAGTGTGTGGGTCGTCGCATCGGGAAGTTTTTGAGAGTTCACAAGGTGCGTAAAGCTTGGCTCTTGCCGCGTTAAGACTTTCGTACCTGCAAGGGGAGCTGGAGGTTTCTTGAGCGTCGACCAGTCACAAGTTTTTTTTATCGACTGGTCTTTGTGATTGCCGGGGTCGATGTTTCTTTCGACTAAATGTTTGGCGCACAGGCGGGATTTAATTGTGTGGGTTTGTGTTGGGCGGGATAGGGGCCGCTACAGCGCCAAAGCGAAGTCAGGCCAGTGCGTACGCAGCTTTAGCTTCGACTCCATTTAATTGCTGAAATATGAAAAATCACTCGTCAGAGACATGGCCCGAAACGTTCAAGTCTGTATTGATCAGAGACGGCAATTTCAAGCCGTTTTTTCGATTCTTCTTTGTGATTGTCGGTGTCGCTGTCATTTTTCTGGATTTGAATGTTTGGCGCACAGGCTGGTTGAAAATCCTCGGGTTTGTGATGGGAGGGATAGGGGGGTATTCCGCGAGGGCGCATTCGCTGGGTATCAAGCCGTTCGACCCGTCTCCCTATCCAGACGGATGGTTAAAGAAACGTAGGGCAGCCAAAGACGTAGGTGAGAGTGATCCCGAAAGGCCAGATCTGTAGTCGAACGTACTGTGGAGGATGTTCCACAGGTAAAACCCGTTCCATGCGCTTTCGTCGTTTGAGCAATTCTTTTCGTACCTCTCGCTGAGCATGAACCTTTCCAACTCTAATTGGGGGGGCCGTTGGGAGTGTCATAAATTTTGTGTTTGGGGCCTAACATGTTGCTCAAGGAGCATGTATGGCTACCAAGAAAAAGACACCGCTGAGGGAACTGCCGGCGATTCCCGCAGAGTTGGTTGATCAATTCGTCAAAGGCCCTATGACCGCCGAGGCGGTGCAGGACCTGTCGATGGCGTTCAAGAAGGCGCTGATCGAACGGGCCCTGGGAGCAGAATTGGGCCACCACCTGGGGTATCCGGCCGGCGGCGAGCGCCCCGAGCAGGCCACCAATCAACGCAACGGCAAGAGTTCCAAGACAGTCCTGACCGATGACGGGCCGCTGCGGGTGGAGATCCCACGCGACCGCGATGGCAGCTTCGCCCCGATCCTGATCCCCAAGCACGAGCGCCGCTTTACCGGGTTCGACGACAAGATCATCGCCATGTACGCCCGCGGCATGACGGTGCGCGAGATCCAAGGGTTTCTGCTCGAGCAGTACGGCACGGAAGTCTCGCTGGAGTTCGTCAGCTCGGTGACCGACGCGGTGATGGAGGAGGTCACGGCCTGGCAGACGCGGCCTCTGGAGACGATGTATCCGGTGGTGTTCTTCGACGCGCTGCGGGTCAAGATCCGCGAGGACGGCGTGGTGCGCAACAAGGCCGTTTACTTGGCGCCGGCGGTGTTGCCAGACGGCACGCGCGACATCCTGGGCCTGTGGATCGAGCAGACCGAAGGCGCCAAGTTTTGGATGAAGGTGTTCAACGAGCTCAAGACCCGCGGCACGCAGGACATCCTGATCGCTGTCACTGACGGTCTGAAAGGCATGGAGCAGGCGCTGAACGCGGTGTTCCCGGCCACGACGCTGCAGACTTGCATCGTGCACCTGATCCGCTCCAGCCTGGAATACGCCAGCTGGAAAGAGCGCCGGACGGTGGCTGCGGCGCTAAGGCCGATCTACACGGCAGCGACCGTGGAGGCAGCGCTGGCCGCGCTCGTGCAGTTCGAGCAAGGCCCTTGGGGCCAACGCTACGCGCCGATCGCTGATGCATGGCGCCGGGCCTGGGACCGTGTGATCCCGTTCTTTACGTTCCCACCGGCGATCCGCAAGGTGATTTACACCACCAATGCGATCGAGAGCATTAATGCCCAACTGCGCCGCGCGGTGAAAACGCGAGGTCACTTCCCAAGCGACGAAGCGGCCACCAAGCTACTGTGGCTGGTCTTGCGCAACATCACCGGAGCCTGGGGCAGCGCCACGCACGACTGGAAGGCCGCTATGAACCAGTTCGCCGTGATTTATGCAGAACGCTTCACCAACCCGTATCGCTGAGATAGCATCCATAAGCCTGATAGAAACAACTATCAGACTTCTAACGCCTCAAACACAAAAATACTGACACTCCCGGGCCGTTCTCAGGACGGCAGGCGTGAAAGGTTTGTGCAACTTCCCCACAGTCATATCTGCGCCGACGGTGCTAATTGATCCCTCATCGGCCGACCCTTCATACCGCAGTCAGCCGCCAGCCTCGAACTCCCCGCACCAATTCATGCGTAGGCGCAATCCTCCCCAAAAACGCCTCATCATGCGACACCACCACCATCGCCCCGGGATACGTTCGCAGCGCCTTCTCCAATGCCTCCATCGACTCAATATCCAAGTGATTCGTCGGCTCATCCAGCAGTAGCAACTGCGCGGGCGCTTTCCGCCACAATGCACATGCCAGCGCAGCCTTGAGGCGTTCCCCGCCGCTCAAGGTCCCGGCGGGCGCATTGACCTGCTCAGATCCCAGGCCCAGCAACGCCAACCGACTGCGAAGTTCACCTTCCGATAACGTGGCGCCCAGCGCATGAAGCGTCTCCAGCAGGGACTTATCTTTCGGAATGACGGACGCCCGCTGGTCCAGCATGGCGGTCGGCACGCGGACGTCGCAGAGGCCTTCGTGCGGAATCAACTCCCCCGCCAACATCGATAGCAACGCGCTCTTCCCGCAGCCATTCGGCCCGCGAATTGCCAAACGGAAAGGCCCGGACAGGGTCATCGTCAGCGCGCAAGCGTCCGCTGGATAGGGCGGTCTCGCATGCTCCAGATGCAGTACGCGGCGGCCCTGCGGCACCGCTGTTTCGGGCAAAGCCAGTGCGACGTTGGCCGATTGATCAATCTGTGCGGCTGCCTGCCTAACCGCGTCATCCAGCGCGGCAACCGCATCCTGCCGCCGCACGTTCTCTCTGCCCGCATGGGCTTGGGCATTCGCCTTCTTCATTCCCAGCAGAATCGGCGCCTGGTTCGCATCCCGGGCCTTGCGGGCGTCGCGGGCGGTGCGTTGTTGTTGGGCATCGTGTTGCTGGCGCAGCGTGCGCAGGGTGGAGGCCCGTTCGTTGCGGGCGTGTGCTAGGGACGCTTCGTTCGCGGCGGTCAAGCGGTCGCGGTGGTCGCGGTAGGCGGAATAGTTGCCGGAATGGGCATTGAGGTTGCCGCGATCCAATTCGACGATGGAGGACATGGCATCGAGCAGCGTCCTGTCATGGCTGACGACAATCAAGCCGCCGCGCCAGGCGGCGATCTGATCCATGAGCCAGCGGCGGGCGCCTGCGTCCAGGTGGTTGCTGGGTTCGTCCAGCAGCAAGGCGTCGGGGGTTTGCATCAGGACGCCGGCTAGCGCGACGCGGGTCAGTTCGCCTCCACTGGCGGCCGATGCGGGATGTTTGGTCTGCCACGCAGGTAAGCCCGCGTCGGCAAGCATGCGGGTCCATTCATCTCGGATGCGCCAATTGCCCTCGGCGAGGTCGTAATCCGCTTGGCGGGTGCTGCCGGATTCGATGTTGGACAAGGCGTCAAGAATCGGCGCGATGCCGGCGACTTGGGCCAAGGTGGCGAGGTCCGATCGTGGTTGTTCCTGCGGGACGTAGGCGATTCGGCCGTGACGCACGATGCGGCCGCTTTGTGTGGCGATAACGCCTTGCGCCAATTGCAGCAGCCCGGACTTGCCCGCGCCGTTGCGGCCGATGAGGCCGTGGCGGATGGGGGCGAAGTCGTGGCTGACGTCGCGAAGCAGGACACGGCCGTCTGGCAGCGCATGGCTGATGTGACGCAGGCTGAGGAAAGGCGCCGACGCGGGCGGCTGAGGATGCGCCGGCGCGGGCGCGTGAGAAGACTGGGCCATGGAAAGCTCTCCGGAATCGACAAGGCGCGTTGCGCATAGCGCAAGCGGTGATCTGGGGGAGGGCTTAGAGGGTCATGGCCGGACGAGTCTCCGCGATGGGGGAATAAGTGAAATTCGAGCAGTGTGCCGCGGGAAAGTTCCGGGCTGCACGCTGCGAAGCATTTTAACGGGCTGGCGGCACCGTAGACGCATTGCCGTTTTTGCACCGGCAACGGGCAAGCGAAACGCTGGGCCGTTTTGAAAGGGCGGCTGCCATTTAAACCTGTGAACGGTAGGGCATATGCGGCCGTTATTGAAACACATGACCGTTAAGGCTCAAGCAGCCGGTAAAAAAAACATGCGGTCGTCAGCGACGCCGCCCGATTCCCCTCAATCCTCCAGCAGCCGCAAATCAGGCGGTCGGTTTTCGATAATGGCTTCCATGCTGAAGAACCCCGTCACCGTGGACAGCTCAAAATCCGTGATCAGCTTCTGATAGAACCGGTCGTATCCTGCCATGCCGCGGCAGACGACTTTGATCAGGTAGTCCCAATCGCCGCCGATGCGATAGAACTCCGTGACTTCGGGCAGCCGTTCGACGTGCTGGCGGAATCCGTCAGCCCAGGCCTTGGCATGGTGGCTGGTGCGGATCATGACGAAGACGGTCAGATCCAGGCCCAGGGCGACCAGGCTGACCTCTGCGCGCGTGCCGCGAATGATGCCGCAGGCGTTCAAGCGTTGAAGCCTGCGCCAGCACGCGTTCTGGGAGAGGCCGACCCGATCGGCTAGCTCGCGCTGCGACAAGGAACCGTCTTTTTGCAGGCAGTTGATGATGCTTAGATCAAGCTTGTCTATTTTTTCCATGGATTCGATCATATGACCCGTTTGTGCGAAAAAACAGCAAAAAAACGGTGATGTTTCATCTGGGTATCCATCGTATGATATTTCCGAACTTTTCGGATCTATCGCCTCATGAACACGACCCTCGCCGGTGCGCCCGCAGGCGCCCCGGCTTCGCCTTTGCAGCAGTTCCAAGACAGCTTGAAGACTTCCGATATTGCGGCCGCGCTCGCCGATGGGCTTATCGGAAAGGACGCCTGCATTGACGGACCGTTTGGCTCCAAGCCGCTTGTCTATGCAGATTACGTGGCGTCGGGCCGGGCGCTGATGCAGGTCGAGCGCTTTGTGCTGGAACAGGTGCTTCCGTATTACGCCAATTCGCACACAGAAGCCTCGTTCTGCGGCGGCTTCATTACGCGGCTGCGGCGCGAGGCGCGTGCGGCTATTGGGCGCGGTTGCGGGGCGGGCGACGAACACGCGGTGATTTTCTCGGGCTCGGGCGCAACGGCGGGCATCAACCGGCTGGTGAATCTGTTTGGCGTGAAGGCGGCGGTGGCGGCTGGCCGGAAGGCCCGGGTCATTATCGGACCCTACGAGCATCACTCAAACATCCTGCCATGGCGCGAATGCGGCGCTGACATCGTCGAACTGGAAGAAAGCCCCGAAGGCGGGCCGGATCTGGCGCAACTGGCGCAAGCGCTGGACGCGCCGGCGGGCGCGCTGGTCGTGTGCGCGCTGTCGGCGGCGTCGAATGTGACGGGTATCGTCGCGGACGTCGAAGGCATCACGCGGCGGGTGAAGGCAGCCGGCGCGAAGATGTTGTGGGACTATGCAGGCGGCGCGCCGTACCTGCCGATCCGCATGTCGCCGGCGCCTGATGCGCAGATCGACGCCATCGTGTTTTCGCCGCACAAGTTCATTGGTGGTCCGGGTGCCTCGGGCGTCCTGATCGTGCGCCGCGATGCGGTGCTGGATACGACGCCGACGTGGCCGGGTGGCGGCACAGTGAAGTTCGTGTCGCCCGTGGGCCATGACTACAGCGGCAGCCTGGAGTCGCGTGAGGAAGCAGGTACGCCGAACGTGGTGGGGGACATCCGCGCCGCGTTGGCGGTGCTGGTCAAGGAAGCATTGGGCGCGGATTTCATGCAGCAGCGCCACGCGCATTTCGTGCAGCGCGCGCTGGCGGCGTGGAAGGGCGCCGAGCGCCTGGAACTGCTGGGGTCGCTGACGGCGCATCGCCTGCCGATTTTTTCTTTCCGGGTGCGCGACGGTAAGGGCGGGTTCGTGCATCAGCAGTTGGTGACGCGGATGCTGAGCGACCGTTTTGGCATTCAGGCTCGTGGCGGATGTGCGTGCGCGGGTCCGTATGTGCATCGGCTGCTGGAAATCGATGACGCGCAGTCTTTGCAGATGCGTCAGGCCATTCTGGATGGCCGGGAAATCGAAAAACCCGGCTTTGTGCGCTTGAACTTCAGTGCGTTGCTGTCGGACGCGAAGGCGGATTTCATTCTGGAATCGGTGTTGGCGCTGGCGGCCGACGCCACGGAATACGCGCACCTTTATGGCTTTGATCCCAGCCGCGCCATTTTCTTTCCGCATGACGTCCAAAAGAAGGCGGCTTGACGTGCGCTAGCGGATGACTGCGGTTGCGGCGCTTGAACGACCGCAACCGCAGGCCCGCGTTCAATTCTTCATGTGCAGGCCGCAGGTCCGGATCCACGACGCCTTCATGTCCGTGAGATCGTCGGACGCGCCCGTCAGCGTGCGCGTGACCTGATCCGAAAACTGCACGCCGTCGCGGCGGCATGCTTCAAAGTCGTCGCTGAGCGCAAAGCGCGCGTCCAAGAGGTCCAACCGGCCTTGGCAAAGCTCCCGATTCAATTCCAGATTATTGGCGGCCTCGCGCGTGCGTTGCACGTCTTGCGCCTGTTTGATGCGGGCCAGTTCGGCGTCGACACGCGCGATGCAGCCGTCGTCGGCAAAGGCGGGTGCGCTGGCGCACGCGGTGATGAGTAGAACGGTGGCGAGGAACGGGTGATGCGGTACGGCCATGCTGGAAAACCTTGATGTAGCGCGATGATTGGCTTGCATCATAACTGTTGCTTGATCGGCATTCCTGGTCCGCTGCCCCAGCCACTTGCGGCACATGCGTCGTGGACTGTGCAAAAAGTCAGCTTGCCGATGTCTCAAACTGTCCTACCGTCGTTTCCAGATCATTGGCTCACGAAGCCCGGGTGTGCGCTTATCGCTTCCATGTAAGCAGCCAGCGGTCAACCCTTCTGTTTTATCAACGCTTTGATTATGCAATGGGGCAACGCCAACGCGGTCAACGGATCTGTGATCGTGACATTTCCCATCGCGTTTCCCACTGCGAACTTTACCGGTGTTACGGACACGGATGCAGCCGCGATGTGCACTGCTTACCGATCGGTGAGCAAGTCACAGTGCGAAATTTACTTGCATAACCCTTCCGGCGTCGGACAGAACGGCACGGTTCGCTGGATTGCTTTGGGGTATTGAACATGATTTATTTTTCTGCGAGTCCCGTTGGGTTCTACCGAGAAGACATCCACGGCGCCGACATCCCGGCAAATGCGGTTGGGATCAGCGAAGAAAGGTACATCGAACTTCTGTCCGGACAAGAGTCCGGGAAGTTGATAACCGCGGACGAGAATGGGCAACCCGTCTTGATTGATCCACCTTCGGCTTCGACCGCACCGCGAATCATTTCTCGCTTCCAAGCATTGGCAGCGTTAATGCAAGCGGGTTTGCTGCACGACGTGCAAGCGTGGGCCGCTGACCCGAACACCCATCCTCTGCATCGGCTCGCATTTGAAACAGCTGCCGAGTTTTCCCGCACCAGCCCGGCGTTGAATGCGGGTGCCGAGGCGTTGGGTTGGACGAGCGAGCAGCTCGACGACTTGTTCCGGGCTGGTGCGGAGATTCTTGCCTGACTCCAGGCGGCTACACGAGGGGCTACGCGCGCGGCGTGCGCTTTAGGGCACCGATTCCCTGGGGCTGTTCGCCGCGGGCGAGGAACCGCGCTTGCAGTCGGTGGCGGAAGCGTTCAAGCGGCATTTCCAAGTAACGATAGGCAGCCGCACCAACGAAGATTGAGATGACCACGGCAGCGATCATGGCGAGCGGGCTGCCCTGGAATCTCGTCTGCAGGTGCATGAACACCAGCCAGTGGAACAGGTAGACGGAATAGCTCCAGGCGCCCATCTTGCGCATGAACGCCGAATCGACCAAGCGGCCGAAGACGCCCTTAAGGTCGATCGTCGCGACAATGAACAATCCCCAGGCGGCGCTGATATATACGAATTTGTCAGCCAGCGCCGTGTCGTAGGGAACGCCGAAAAGTGCGTGGCGTGCGCCGGGGCTTCCCATCACCAACCCTGCAGTGACCAGAGCGCAGATGACATTCGAGGTCCGATCGGAAATGCGGCCGCGCACGTCGTTGATGATGGTGGCAAGGTAGCAGCCGATCGTGAAGCTCGACAGATACCACTGTGTCCCGATGGCGTTGATTTCTGTGCGCCAGTGGGGCCACAGCGCTTGCTGGATCGCTATCAGAGCGACGGCGGCACCCGTCACGGTTCGGATGCTGTGCTTGCGCGCCGCTATGAGCAGGGCTGCAACAAGGGGGAGCCATGCGTAGAAGGTGAACTCGACGGGGATGGTCCAGAGATGCGCGTAGCCTTTCTGAAACGTCAGAGCGAGCCACACGTCTCGCGCGGAATCTATGCCGGCCGTGCCCAGCACGAAGTACACGCCAACAGCGATGGCGAACAGCGGCAGAATTCGCAGCACCCGGCCGAGAGCATACGAGGCCAGTACGGAAGCTGAAAAACCGGAAGTCTGAAACTTGTGAGTCAGGAGGAACGCGCTGAGGACGAAGAACAGCCAAACGCCAATTTTTCCCGTACCAGCGAGGTAAAGGCCCGCGGTGGTCATGAAGAACATAGCGAACGCATGCGTGAGCAAAACGACGACGCAAGCCAACCCGCGTATTCCGTCAGCTCCTGGGAAGCGCTCGGTTTTAATCATTTCTCTTTCTGGGACGATGTGTCGCCGCACGCTTTGGTGCGTCTAATAATTGATCGGGAAGCCTCACTGCCGCCTGAGCGGTCGAGCGCGGCGCTTCAGGGCCGCGCCAGTGCATAACCTCGAATTTTACCCGCCCAGGCGGGTTTTTTTACGTCTATAGGGGACGGGATGATGTCGCTTCAAAGGAAATTCCATGGCTGAGGAACATCTGTCGGACGCCTTCATAAAGTCGCTGCACGCGCGAGTCGTGCAGATGGAGCAGGACATGGCGAGCAGCGCGGAGGCCACGGCTCGGAACACGTCGTCAATCGAGACGATCCGGCAGAACACGCAGGACATCGTTGACACGTTCCAGGCGCTGTCCGGTGGGTTCAAGGTGCTGCAGGGTCTGGGCAAGGTGGCAAAGCCGCTGAGCATCGTGAAGCTCTTGTGCCACTGACCGGTGGCGTCCCGGTAGCGATCCCAAAGCCCGGCGATGCCCAGCGGCGCGCCGTCTGCCCGGGTGAACCGGGTGGCCACTGCTTTGCCGGAACGCCAGTCTGGTTGGAAGATCGCATCGGCCGGGATGACGCAGTGCTGAGCCCGACGCCAGGCATTGCGGAAGGTGAAGGCGTTGGCGACGCGGTCGTCGCGAGCGTTGAAGGTTGACAGCTTTTCCGCGACGGCCAGCGCGTCCGTTCGGGTGGATTCTGAGATCATGCCCCAGCGGCCCGTCACGGCTTCGATGCTGGGCACGGCCTCGTCGCCGGCGTCATGCTCGGGCGGGCGGCGGACGAAGATGCCCTGGTAGCGCGGCCAAATGTCCTACCTGCCCAGGATGCCCGGCCGGGTCACTCCGAACTTCTTCAGCAGCAGCTCGGCGTCTTTCAGGGTCTGGTAGTGGCTGCACATGGAGTCGCTCCGCGTTCACTCTTGGATGGATGCTCAATAAAGCGGACCTGTGCACCTAAGCTACTCATCGTCTCCGCTAGGATTTTGTCCCCGGTGAGAAGGATCAACCCATTCTTGATCGCGTGCTCTCCAATTAAGGCATCTTCGACGTTATTCGCCTTTCGATTGGCCGAGTTCAATGCCTCCAGTATTCGTTCGTATGTCACACCGTCTGACCACTTCCACTGCCCAAACCCCAGTCCCTTCGCGCCAAAAACGAAGCTTTCGGCGGGATGAGTGTCGTCAACCCAAACCTCGACGAGATTGAGGAGTGCGGCGTCTTTGGCCGCTTGCACTTCCGCCGCTTGCACGGCCGAAATGAAGAATTGTGCGGGTAGGTAAGCGGAAAGCTCAAACCCGAAATCCCGAATCCAATTGAATACCTGGGTATCAACCGCGTACTTCGGCGTCATGATTATGCGCTTCCAATAGCCTGCCGTGGGATACGGCAACTGTTCAAAAAGCCAGTTTACCGCTGTCT
Organism: Achromobacter sp. GbtcB20; assembly: GCF_019091095.1. Lineage (NCBI taxonomy): Bacteria > Pseudomonadati > Pseudomonadota > Betaproteobacteria > Burkholderiales > Alcaligenaceae > Achromobacter > Achromobacter sp. GbtcB20. Next base: position 85,823 of record NZ_JAGXJZ010000001.1, read on the forward strand.
AAAACTGTCCTACCGTCCTTTACAGATCAATGGCTTACGAAGCCTAAGTTGCCGCTTCATTTTAGACAGCCAGCGGTCAAATCTTCTGTTTTATCAACGCTCTACAACGGAGATGAAAGAGAATGACCAACACGCTTATCAGTGTCGATCTGGAACAGTCCCCCTACGACAACAAGCAGATCCATAACCGCTGGCATCCGGATATTCCGATGGCGGTGTGGGTCAAGCCCGGGGACGATTTCATTTTGGAAACCTACGACTGGACGGGCGGCGCGATCAAGAACGACGACAGCGCCGACGATGTGCGGGATGTGGATCTGTCCACCGTGCACTTTCTGTCCGGGCCCGTGGGCGTGGAGGGCGCGGAGCCGGGGGACCTGCTGGTGGTCGACCTGCTGGATATCGGCGCCAAGCCCGACAGCCTGTGGGGGTTCAATGGGTTTTTCAGCCGCAACAATGGCGGCGGGTTTCTGACGGATCATTTTCCGCATGCGCAGAAATCCATTTGGGATTTTCACGGCATGTTCACGTCGTCGCGGCATATTCCGGGCGTGAGCTTCGCGGGTCTGATTCATCCGGGACTGATCGGGTGCCTGCCGGACCGCAAGCTGCTGGACGAATGGAACCGGCGTGAGCAGGCGTTGATCGATACCAATCCGAATCGCGTGCCGCCGTTGGCCAATCCGCCTGCGCCCAAGACCGCGCACATGGGCGCGTTGCAGGGCCCGGACCGAGATCGGGCGGCGGGCGAGGGGGCGCGCACGGTTCCACCGCGCGAGCATGGCGGCAATTGCGACATCAAGGACCTGTCGCGCGGGGCGCGGGTGTTTTTTCCTGTGTATGTGAAGGGCGGCGGCTTGTCGGTGGGCGATCTGCATTTTTCGCAGGGCGACGGCGAGATCACGTTCTGCGGCGCGATCGAAATGGCGGGCTGGGTGCACATGCGCGTGTCGTTGATCAAGGGCGGCATGGACAAGTATGCGATCCGCAATCCGATCTTCAAGCCCAGCCCGATAACGCCGGCCTACAAGGACTTTCTGATTTTTGAAGGCATTTCGGTCGACGAGGGCGGCAAGCAGCATTACCTGGACGTGAACGTGGCCTACCGGCAGGCGTGCCTGAACGCCATCGAATACCTGCAGAAGTTCGGCTATTCGGGGGCGCAGGCCTATTCGCTGCTGGGTTGCGCGCCGGTGCAGGGGCATATCAGCGGCGTGGTCGACATTCCCAATTCGTGCGCGACGCTCTGGTTGCCGACGGAGATTTTCGATTTCGACATCCAGCCGTCGGCCAGCGGACCGGTCAAGCACATCAAGGGCGACGTCGACATGCCGCTGTCGCGCGATCTGTAGGAGACGACGATGCCGATGTATGACTATGCCTGCGCGGATTGCGGCGAGTTTGCGGTGTTGCGGCCCTTGGCGCAGTGGCGGGATCCGGCCGCATGCCCGCAGTGCGGAGTGCTGTCAGGCCGCATCGTGGCGGGTGCACCGGCGGTGTCTGCGCTGTCCTCGGCGATGAACCGGGCGCACGCGGCCAATGAACGCAGCGCCAACGAGCCGCGCAGCACGCGGGCGGGGCACGGCATGAACTGCGGGTGCTGCAGCAGCGGGCGTTCGCGGGGCCGGACGCGCACGTCAGGCGATGGCGCCAAGTCATTCGCGGGCGCAAGGCCCTGGATGATCAGCCACTAGCTCGATCGCTGCCGGTCGGGCCGCTGTTTGAAGACACCCGGCCGTGCGGCGTTCCCGCGCCTACGACTACGTCCAGGGCTACGCGGCCGGTTCCAGCGGCGCCACGGCGGCGCCCTGGATCTTGTGGCGCGCCAGCGCCTCGGCGACGAAGCCGGATTTCTTCATGGCTTCGACGAACGCCGACAGGTAGGCGCTGGCCTTGTCGCCGCGGCGCTTGGGCACGCCCATCGCCTGGCGGATCAGCATGAAATGGCCGTCCAGAAGGCGCAAGCCGCCCAGGCGTTGCGCGTCGGCTTCGAGCTGCTGTTTGACGCCTGCGGCAACTTCCATGTTTTCCTTCAAGAAGGTGTCGACGACGGCGGGCGAGGTGGGGGCGCGAAAGATCTCGGCCTGCTTGAGTTCGCGCGTCAGGTACAGGTCGTAGGCGCTGCCCTTGCCGACGACGACGCGCTGGCCCGGACGGTCAACTTCTTCCATGGCGGCAATCGGCGAGTCCTGGCGGACGAGGTACGCGCCTTCGATGACGACATACGGCGCCGTGAAGGCGATCTGCTCGCCGCGCAGCGGGTCGATCGCGAAAAAGCCGACGTCGGCCTGTTCGGCGGCCACCGCACTGACGGATTCGCCCGCCGATTTGAAGACGACGAGTTCCAGCGTCACGCCCAACCGGCGCGCAAGTTCGGTCGCCAGGTCCACCGACACGCCGCCGGGTTGGCCAGTGGCGGGATCGGCGTTGGCGAGAATGGGATTGCCCAGGTTGATGGACGCGCGCAGCACGCCCGTGGGGGCGAAGGCAGACAGCAGTTCGTGATCGGTCTTCATGGCTTCCTTGCGGGAGGGGACGCGCCGCCGGGCGCGGTCGATGCCAGAGGATAGCCCCAAAGCCCGCAGCGGCGCGATGCCTTATTGCGCGCGGCGCAGCACGTAATGACCCGCGAGCGGGCCGGTGGGACGCGTGCCGTCGCGGTACAGCATCGTTACCTGGTTCTCGCCGACGAAGTAACGCTGGCTGTCGCCCGCGGCGTCCAGACGGATCGTGCTGCCGTCGGACTCCCAGCTGAAGGTGCCCGACACGACTTCGGGCTGGGGCTGGCGGTCCAGGTACTGGGTCAGCTTTTCGTAGCGGCCGTCCTTCATCAGCGTCAGGCGCGTGCGGATGCCGGGGCAATCGGCGCAGGGCAGGACGCCCTCATAGCTGCCCGGCCAATCCAGGGAATTGCGGGCGGTGTGGTTGTCCACCGGCACGGAGCGGGCGGTGATCGGCTTGGACGGGGCGCAGCCCGCAAGCAGCGCAAGACTCAGGGTGCAGGTCAGGGTGGTTTTCATCATGGCGAGCTCCTGTGTGACGGCCTGACGGACGGCCAGACGCGTTTTCACGATACGGACAGTAACTGTCCGATGCTGAAACGGGATGTAAGACCGCAACGCCGCCAATTTGGCCAACTGGGACAAGCAGGCGTGCGCTAAGCTCGGCGTTCCTTGCGCGGGAGGCGGCATCGGGCTGTCGGCGCAGCGATAGGGCGACAGGCATGAAAGGCGAACACCATTACAAAGTTTCCGTCGAATGGACCGGCAACACCGGCGTCGGCACGGCCGGCTACGCAGCTTATTCGCGTGACCACCTGATCCAGGCCGAGGGCAAGCCCGACGTGCCGGGATCGTCGGACCCGGCCTTTCGCGGCGACCCCGCGCGCTGGAATCCCGAGGACATGCTGGTGGCCTCGTTGTCGGCTTGCCACAAGCTCTGGTATCTGCACTTTTGCGCGGTCGAAGGTGTGACCGTGCAGGCCTACCGGGACGAGGCCGAAGGCGTCATGGTGGAAGACCCGAGGCGCGGCGGCGCGTTTGCCTCGGTCACGCTCAAACCCCAGGTCACGATCGCGGCGGGCGGCGACGCCGCGTTGGCGCAAGCGCTGCACGAGCGCGCGCACCATTTCTGCTTCATTGCCAATTCCGTGAATTTTCCGGTACGGTGCGAGCCGCGCATCGTGATTCAGTCCGCCTCCTGACGACATTCCATGAATACCGCCCTTATCGTGATCGACGTGCAGCGCGCGTTGTTCGAAACCTCGCCGCCGCCTTTCGAGGCCGCGCAGGTGCTGTCGCGCATCAACGCGCTGGCCGAGCGCGCCCGCGCGGTCGGCGTGCCGGTCATCTATGTTCAGCATGAAAGCCCCGGCTCGGACCTTGCGCATGGCGCGCCGGGATGGGATCTGGACACGCGCCTGGCGACTTCCGCGCAAGACATCCGCATCCGCAAGACGACGCCGGATTCGTTTCTGCGCACGGATCTGGCGCAGGTGCTGGCGGACCGGGGCGTGACGCAACTGGTCGTGTGCGGCTACGCCACGGAGTTCTGCGTGGACACCACCGTGCGGCGCGCGGCGGGGCTGGGCTTGCCCGTGACGCTGGCGGCCGATGCGCACACCACGCACGACAAGCCGCACGCGGATGGCGCGCAGATCCGGGCGCACCACAACGCGACGCTGCCGGACATTTCGAGCTTTGGCGTGAAGATCGCCGCGGTGCCGTCCGCCGAACTCTTTGCCGGCGGCGGGCCGCGATGAACGTGATGGATCCGGCACTGCTGTCGCTGCTGGTCACGCGCGACATGCCCTTCGGCAAATACAAGGGGCGGCTGATTGCCGATCTGCCGGGGCCTTATCTGGCGTGGTTCGCGCGCAAGGGTTTTCCGCCTGGAGAGCTGGGGCGCCTGTTGGCGCTGATGCACGAACTGGACCATAACGGGCTGTCGTCGCTGCTGGATCCGTTGCGCCAATCGCGGCGCCCATCTTGAGGGCAATCCGGCAAGCGGGGCTGACCGGAAATGCGAGGAAACAACTGGCGGCTTCCGTGTAGCGTCTTGGCACGACGCGGGCGCCACGCCGCGTAATACGATAGGGTCGCAGCCGGCCATCGGACCGGGCGCTGACTTATCGAAGAGGTTTCCATGAACAAACACCACGTCTCTGCCTTCCTGCTTGCTGCCCTGTGCGCGGCGGGCGCCGCCCAAGCCCAGAACGCCGTGCCCGGCACGACGCAGGAAATGCAGTTTCCGTCCAGCCAGGGCAGCTTGTCGCCGCCATCGACGCTGCGCATGACGGTCACGCCCGAGACGCCGCCGGTGGTGATCCGCGATACGCCGCAAAGCCAGGCCGAATTCCAGCGCTGCCGTACGGTGTCTGACCGTGCCGCCACGTCGCGCACGCAGATGCAGGCCGGCCTGGAGCAGTGCCTGCGCGAACTGGAGCAGCGCCGCCAGCAGCAATAGAAGCGGGTGGGAATCCAGGGCCGGAGCCAGAGCGGGTACACTTGTGCGCCGTTTTGCTCTAAGCGCCTGAATTCCCATGATTTCCACCGCCTGCGGCGTCGACTTCGGCACCTCCAATTCCACCGTCGGCTGGAGCCGTCCCGACCAACATGCGCTCCTGTCGCTGGAAGACGGCAAGACCACCTTGCCGTCGGCCATCTTCTTTCATGACGAGGACGCCGAGGTCAGCTATGGCCGGGCGGCCATCTCCGACTACCTGGCCGGCTACGACGGGCGCCTGATGCGCTCGATGAAGAGCCTGCTGGGCAGCTCGCTCATCGACGGCTCGACCGAAGTGCAGGGCCGCTCCATTCCGTTCCGTGTGCTGTTGACGCGCTTTATCGCCGAATTGAAGGCGCGCGCCGAAACGGCCGCCGGGCGCGGCTTTACCCGCGCCGTGCTGGGCCGTCCCGTGTTCTTCGTGGACGACCATCCCGCCGCCGACCAGACGGCGCAGGACACGCTGGAAGAGATCGCGCGCAGCGTGGGCTTTACCGACATCGAGTTTCAGTTCGAGCCGCTGGCGGCCGCGTTTGACTACGAGTCGCAGATCAGCCGTGAAGAGCTGGTGCTGGTGATCGACATTGGCGGCGGTACGTCGGACTTTTCGCTGATCCGGCTGGGACCGGACCGCGCACCCAAGCCCGACCGCCGCGACGATATCCTGGCCTATGGCGGTGTGCATATCGGCGGGGTCGATTTCGACAAGCAATTGAGCCTGGCGCATGTGATGCCGCTGCTGGGCCTGGGCAGCCAGCTGCGCAGCGGCAAGGACGTGCCGTCGACGCAGTACGGCAATCTGGCCTGCTGGCACACCATCAACCAGGCCTACACGCGCAAGGCGGCCGAGCACTTTGCCTACATCCGCGCCGAGGCCGGCGACCGCCAGAAGATCGACCTGCTGCTGAACCTGGTCAAGGAGCGTGCGGGCCACTGGGTGGCGGTGCAGGTCGAGGAAGCCAAGATCGCGCTGTCGGATGCGCCCGCCACGCGTATCGACCTGTCGCGTGTCTCGCCGGACCTGGGCGTCGAGGTGACGCGCCCGTCGTTCGACGCGTGCGTGGGGCGATTGATCGACAAGGTCGAGACCACCGTGGGCCAGCTGCTGCGCGATGCGGGCGTGTCCACGGCGGACGTGGACACCGTGTTCTTCACCGGGGGCTCCAGCCGCGTGCCGCGCCTGCGCGAAAGCGTGTCCCGGCTGGTGCCCGAGGCGCGCAGCGTGGAAGGCGATTTGTTTGGCAGCATCGGGGCGGGCCTCGCGCTGGACGCGGCGCGCAAGTTCGGCTGACCGGCGGCCGGCGGGGCGATGGTAAGCTGCCAGGCGTGCCTCGCACGGCCATCCGCCCCTTCCTGTCCATGATCCAGACGTCCTCATGACCCGACCCGCCGATACCCATCTCGTCGAAACGCTGCTCGCGAGCGAGGCGCCATACGACGGCAGCTTCCTGAAGATCCGCCGCGACACCGTCAGCCTGCCCAACGGCCACACCGGCATCCGCGAGTACGTGGTGCACCCGGGTGCGGTGGTGGTGATTCCGCTGCTGGACGACGGCCGGGTGCTGCTGGAGCGCCAGTTCCGTTATCCCATCGGGCGCGTGATGACGGAGTTTCCGGCGGGCAAGCTCGATCCGGGCGAGGATCCGCTGGTGTGCGCCAAGCGCGAACTGCTAGAGGAAACCGGTTATACGGCCGCCCAATGGGCCCATGCGGGCGCCTTGCATCTGGCGATCGCCTATTCCACCGAGATCATTCACATCTTCTTTGCGCGCGGCCTGCAGGCGGGGGAACGCCAGCTCGACCAGGATGAATTCCTGGACGTGATCAGCACTCGCCCCGAAGACCTGATCGCGGCCTGCAGCCAGGGCGAGGTCACGGACGCCAAGACCCTGACCTGCGTGCTGTGGATGCAGAACGTGCTGTCCGGTGCCTGGAAGCTGGACTGGCAGGACAACGCCGCCTGAACGGCGGCTGCCGTCCCAACGCCCATGTCCTCGTACCCCGTTCTTGTCCAGCCGGCAGGCCTGCGCTTTGAGGCGCCCGCCGGCACGTCCGTGCTGCTGGCCGCGCAGGCGGCGGGCATCAAGCTGCCCAGTTCGTGCCGCAATGGCACGTGCCGTGCCTGCATGTGCCTGCTGGTCGAGGGATCCGTCGTGTATGGCATCGAATGGCCCGGTCTGTCGCGGGACGAAAAAGAAGAGGGCTGGATCCTGCCGTGCGTGGCGCAGGCGACGTCCGCGCTGGAGATCCAGGCGCCAGGCGCGGCGCCAATCGAGGCGCAACCGCCCGCGGTCCGTCCGCTTACCGGCGCCAGGCGCTGAGCGCGGCCACCGGCAGCAGCGCAGCGGCCATGCCGGCGGTCATGCCCAACACCATTCCCGCGAAGGGCCCCATCTGCAGCGCCTGCGCCGTTTGAACGCCCAGGCGCGCGCCCAGCACCATTCCGCAGACCATGAGCGCCATGCAGAACAGGCGTTCGGCAAGCGGCGAAGGCCGTGGCCAGGGCAGCAGGGCCGCCAGTGTCATCGCGGCCAGGCTGGCGGGCATCAGCGCCGCGTGCCGCCAGGCCAGTTGCGCCAGTGTGCCCGGTGCACCGCATTCGCTGGCAAGCAGGGCGGCGGGCGTGCGCCACGTGTCCACCACCAGCCCGATGCCCATGCCTGCCATGCCTGCCATGCAGGCCAGCCACAAGCCAGCCATGCCGGCGGCCAAGGGGCGCTTAGCGCTGGCCGTGGCAGCCAGGGCGCGCGGCATCGCCGTACCGGTCATGGTGGCGCACCCAGTCGCCCAGGTTGAAATGCGGTCCCTGTTCATTGCGGCCCAGCGGCGCGATGTCCAGGTAGTTGTAAGCGCCCGCCAGCCGCTCCACGCCGCGTTCGAAGGCCGAGTAGGTGTGGAAGATCTCGCCGTCGGGGTCGCGAAAGAAGGCGCTGGCGCCGGACCGTTCCTCGACCGCGCCGTCCGCCAGTGGCACCGACGCCCCAAAGTCGAAATTGAAGTCGGCGCCCGCGGACGAATACCAGTCAAAGTCCCAGCCCATGCGCGCCTTGAAGGCGGCCAGCCGGTCATGGGGCGCGCGAGAGACGGCTACAACGCAGACATCGTGGTGCCGCAAGTGCATGATTGCGCTGTCCAGGTGGTCGGCCAGGAACGAGCAACCCACGCAGCCTTCCTCCCAGTCCGGACCGAACATGAAGTGATAGACGATGAGCTGGCGCTTGCCGTGAAAGAGGTCCTGCAGGCGCTGCGGCCCCTGCGCGCCTTCAAATGTGTAGGACTTGTCGACCTGCACCCATGGCAACGCCATGCGGTCGCGCGCCAGGGCGTCGGTGGCGCGGGTCAGTTCCTTTTCGCGCCGCAAGAGCGCCTCGCGCGCTATATGCCATTCGTTGCGGGATACGACGGGATGATCGGTTTGCATCGTACGTCTCCTCCTCGTGCCGGGCGCGTTGGCCCGGGCTCGGGTTCAGCGTCAGGCCGCGCCGGCCAGGTGATTGGCCAGCCGGTCCAGGGCGCCCGACCAGCCGTCTTCGTGGCCGTCGCGCGTGGCTTCGTCGACGAAGGGCGTCTGCAGGAAGGCAAGGTCGGTGCCGGCGCCCGCCGCCGTGAATTCCAGGGTGATCAACGAGACTTCCTGCGGGGTGTCGCGCCACGCCCAGGTGAACACCAGGCGGCGATGCGGCGCGACTTCCTGATAGCGGCCGCTGGCGTGGTGCTCCGCGCCGTCGGCGGTGACGAAGCCCACTTGATAGGCGCCGCCCGCCCGCACGTCGGTTTCGGCCAGCAGCACGCGCTGCGTGCCTGCCGGGCCAAACCAGCGCATCAGCGCTTGCGGGTCCGTCCAGGCGCGCCAGACACGTTCGACGGGGGCGTCAAAGCGTCGCTGGAGCCGCAACTCGATGGGGGAGAGTCGGTTTTCCATGGATGGATTTCCTCTTCGTGATACAGGTATCGCGCCAGCGAATCCAGTTGGCCCGTCCAGAACTTCTCGTAGCGCGCCAGCCAGTTGGCGGCGTCGCCCAGGGGTTTGGCCGACAGCGTGCAGCTCACGACCCGGCCGTCCTTGGCACGCGCGATGAGTCCGGCGTCTTCCAGCACCCGCAGGTGTTTCATGAAAGCGGGCAGGGACATGGCATGCGGCTGGGCCAGCGTGCTGACCGAGGCCGTGCCGTTTTCCAGGTCGGCCAGCACCCGGCGCCGCGTGCCATCGGCCAGCGCGGAAAAGATGGCATCGAGGGCGTCATCATTTAACTTAACCATAAGGTTAACGTTTAGGCCGGCCACGAACGCCTGTCAAGCCGGGAGGCTGCGGAATTTCCCTAGGGGGGAGCGGTTATTTGGCGCGAGGCTGGATGATGTCGCAGGCCGCGGCGGTGCGGCTAGCCTGGGCGTCGCTGCCCAGCAGCGCCCGAACGCCACAGATCGACCCGAACATGCGCTTGCCGTCGTGGCCGACGCCGCCAACTTCAAAGGCGGTGTGGCGCAGGGTGACGGGCTTGCCGCCGCGCGCGGCCAGCACGTGTTCGTACTGGACGTAGCCCGTGCCGCGCGCCAGCCGGGTGGCGCCCTGGGCTTCGGCGCCGCAGGCCTTGTCCAGCAGGCGGTGTTCGGGGTTGTTGTCGGCGCCGCCCAGCAGGTACACAACATCGCGCGCGGCGTAGCGCACGAAGAGCGTAGCGTCGTCGGTTTCGCGGGCGTAGGCGGGCAGCTTGTCGGTGCCGTACTTGTACTGGTTGTAGGTCGGGCAGATGCCGCGCTCGTACGGCGCATAGCCTTTGCCGTCGGCGCGGGGCCGTTCGTTGGTCAGGTACAGGTAGGACGACGGATTGGCAATCACGTAGCGCAGCGTGAGGCCGTCGCGGCGCAGTGCGCCATCCAGATTGTTCAGCACCGCGTACCGGTGCACCAGTTGCGCGCCGGCGGAATGGCCGGCCAGCACCAGCCCGGTCAGCGACGGCAGCCGTTTGCGGTCGTTCAGGCTGCGCAGCAAATCATCCAGGACCTGGAACGAGGCGACGGGGGCGGGGCGGCCTGCGGCCTGGACACTTTCCTGGCCGTCTTCCCAGCTGGCCTTGCGCCAGGCGGCCATGCCGGCAAACCCGGAGTCGATGGAGCCGGAAAACCGGGGAGCGAGCACCAGCGTGTCGCCGGCGCGCGCCGGGTCGGCGGCGACCAGCGCCGCGGCGGTCTCAAAGTATTGATCGGCGTCGCGCTTGACGCCGTGGATGACGATGAGCACCTGCTTGATGCCGCGCAGGTCGTCCTTGGTCAGGTCGCGGTTGGCGTAGACCGGCATTTTGTACCGGTGGCCGGGCCGGCCCAGTTCAACGGTTTGCCAGCGCAGCGGCGCCGCGCGCTTGGGCGCGGGCGTGGCTTCGTCGTAATCGTAAGGGTCCGGCAGCGGCGTCTGGGCATGCGCGCTGGCAAATGCCAGCACGGCAGCCACCGCCAGCGCGGCAGGCAGGAGGGCAGGCGCGCGGCGCATGGCGCGGCGAATGCTCAGCAGCTCTCGTGTCCCAGCAGTTGCTTGAGCGCCGGCAGGTCCAGGATGCGGACTTCGCGCTGGTTGATCTTGATGAGACCGTCGCGCGCAAAACGCGAGAACAGACGGCTCACCGTTTCCAGCGTCAGGCCCAGGTAATTGCCGATTTCTTCGCGGCTCATGCGCAGCACGAACTCGGTCGAGGAATAGCCCAGCGAGGCATAACGCTGCGACAGGTTCAGGAGGAAAGCGGCCAGGCGCTGTTCCGAACGCATGGAGCCCAGCGACGCGAGCATCTGGTGCGAACGCATGATTTCGCGGCTCATGAGGCGGCGGAACTGCTGCTGCAGCGAGGGCAGGTGCGAGGCCACGCGATCGACTTCGTTCAGGCGGATGACGCAGACCTCGGAGTCTTCGAGCGCCACGGCGGCCGACACGTGCTTGCCGTCCAGCATGCCGTCCATGCCGACGATCTCGCCGGGCAGGTGAAAGCCCGTGATCTGGATCTGGCCGGTGGCGTCTTCAAGTTGCGTCTTGAGGCTGCCGAAGCGCACGCCATATACGGCGTCCAGCGGATGATCCAGCGAGTAGAGCGTCTTGCCTTTTTCGACGCGGACGCGTTCTTTCACCAGCTCGTCCAGCTTTTCGACTTCAGCCGCTGCCATGCCCACGGGGACGCAGACATGGCCCAGCATGCACGTGGAACAGTGGGCGGCATCAGGGGCAATGGGGACCCGTTTTTGCATACGATGACCTTTAGAGTGCCCATTGCGCGGCGGGCGCCGGAACGGGTGTGAAGCACGAGACAGGCGTCTATTGTAGTCCGTTGTTACTACGGACGTCTTACGAGGGGCCCTTCCGGTCGTCCGGCGTTGTCCGGGAAACACGGTGGACGATCCAGTCGTCCCCGGCGATATCGATCGCCGTGGCCCGCCACGCGGGATCGATCGGGTAGTACTCGCAGTGCAGCAATAGGGGTTCGCCGGGGCCTTCAAGGCGGGCGCAGACCGTCCTGCGCACGAAGCAGCAAGGCTTGCCGGGCTCGTATTCCTCGATCTCGTCCATCAGGGCGAGCAGCGCCGTGCCGACGCGGAAGACGTCGCCGCGGACCCGCCTGCCGTCGTCCACGGGGATGAGTCCGGGCCAGTCGCCAAAATCGACCAGCATGCCGGGCACGCTGGCGGCGCCGACATGGCTGGCCGGGGGCAGGCCGCGCCGTGCGGCGGCCCGGGCGAGGTCGTTGATTTCGCCTGCCCGTAGGGTTCCGTACACAAAAACGTATATGCTCATCGATAAGTTTGCTGCTGCACGTCGAAAACGACCATGAGGGGCGCCGGGTGTTGAAATTGTCTCATCCGGCCACATATTCAGGTTATCGAGCCAGCCGGCACGTATCGGTCAGGCTCCCCACAAGCCAATACGACCATTATGCGATTCGACAAACTTACGACCAAGTTCCAACAAGCGCTGGCCGACGCGCAAAGTCTGGCCTCCCGCAACGATCACCCCTATATCGAACCCGTCCACGTGCTGTCCGCCCTGTTGTCGGATTCCGACAGCGGCGCCGGCAGCCTGCTGGCGCGGGCGGGCGTTGCGGTAAACCGTCTGGGCCCCGCCCTGGAGACGGCGCTCAAGTCCCTGCCGCAAGTGCAGGGCGATGACAACGTCCAGGTGGGCCGCGACCTGCAAGGCGTGCTGACGCGCACCGACAAGGAAGCCGCCCGCCGCGGCGACACCTACATCGCCAGCGAACTGTTCCTGCTTGCGCTGGCCGACGACAAGGGTGAGGCCGGCCGCATCCTGCGCGAGGCGGGCCTGCAGAAAAAGGCCCTGGAGGCCGCGATCGACGCCGTGCGCGGCGGCGAAAACGTCTCCGGCGCGGAAGGCGAGGCCAACCGCGAAGCCCTGTCCAAATACACGCTTGATCTGACCGAGCGCGCCCGCCAGGGCAAGCTCGACCCGGTCATCGGCCGCGACGACGAAATCCGCCGCACCATCCAGATCCTGCAGCGCCGCACCAAGAACAACCCCGTGCTGATCGGCGAACCCGGCGTCGGCAAGACCGCCATCGTCGAAGGCCTGGCGCAGCGCATCGTCAACGACGAGGTGCCCGAGACCCTGCGCGGCAAGCGCGTGTTGTCGCTGGACCTGGCTGCGCTGCTGGCGGGCGCCAAGTTCCGCGGCGAGTTCGAAGAACGCCTGAAGGCCGTGCTGAAAGAGCTGGGCCAGGACGACGGCCGCAACATCGTCTTCATCGACGAACTGCACACCATGGTGGGCGCGGGCAAGGCCGAAGGCGCGATGGACGCGGGCAACATGCTCAAGCCGGCGCTGGCGCGGGGCGAACTGCACTGCATTGGCGCGACCACGCTCGACGAATACCGCAAGTACATCGAAAAGGATGCGGCGCTGGAGCGGCGCTTCCAGAAGGTGCTGGTCGACGAGCCCGACTTGGAGTCCACCATCGCCATCCTGCGCGGTCTGCAGGAACGCTATGAAATCCACCACGGCGTCGAGATCACCGACCCCGCGATCGTGGCGGCCGCCGAGCTGTCGCATCGCTACATCACCGACCGCTTCCTGCCCGACAAGGCCATCGACCTCATCGACGAGGCCGGCGCGCGCATCCGCATGGAGATCGACTCCAAGCCGGAAGTGATGGACAAGCTGGACCGCCGCATCATCCAGCTCAAGATCGAGCGCGAGGCCGTCAAGAAGGAAACGGACGACGCGTCCAAGCGCCGCCTGGGCGTCATCGAGGACGAGCTGCAAAAGCTGCAGCGCGAATACAACGACTTCGAGGAAATCTGGAAGGCCGAGAAGGCCGCCGTGCAGGGCACGCAGGCCATCAAGGAAGAGATCGACAACGTCCGCGCCGAGATGGCGGAATTGCAGCGCAAGGGCCAGTTCGACAAGCTGGCTGAGCTGCAGTATGGCAAGCTGCCGGACCTTGAGGCGCGCCTGAAGGCCGCCGAGGTAGGCGCCGCCGAGGCCGCTGAAAACGCGGAAGGCGACGAAACCCGTCCGCGCCTCTTGCGCACCCGCGTCGGCGCCGAGGAAATCGCCGAAGTCGTCTCGCGCGCCACCGGCATTCCCGTGTCCAAGATGATGCAGGGCGAACGCGAAAAGCTGCTGCACATGGAAGAATTCCTGCACAAGCGCGTGGTGGGCCAGGACGAGGCCGTGCGGCTGGTGTCCGATGCCATCCGCCGCTCCCGTGCCGGGCTGGCCGATCCGGCGCGTCCGTATGGGTCGTTCCTCTTCCTGGGGCCGACCGGCGTCGGCAAGACCGAACTGACCCGTGCGCTGGCCGAGTTCCTGTTCGACTCCGAAGAGCACATGATCCGCATCGACATGAGCGAGTTCATGGAGAAGCATTCGGTGGCGCGGCTGATCGGCGCGCCGCCGGGATACGTGGGTTACGAAGAGGGCGGCTACCTGACCGAGGCCGTGCGGCGCAAGCCCTATAGCGTGGTGCTGCTGGACGAAGTCGAAAAGGCGCATCCGGATGTGTTCAACGTGCTGCTGCAAGTGCTGGACGACGGCCGCCTGACCGACGGGCAGGGCCGCACCGTGGACTTCCGCAACACCGTCATCGTGATGACGTCCAACCTGGGTTCGCAGCATATCCAGACGCTGGCCGGCCAGCCGTACGACGTGGTCAAGGAAGTGGTGTGGGACGAGCTGAAGCAGACGCTGCGGCCGGAATTCCTGAACCGCATCGACGAAGTGGTGGTGTTCCATGGCCTGGAAGCGCAGCACATCGAGTCCATTGCCCGCATCCAGCTTCGCCGCCTTGGCGAACGCCTGGAAAAGCAGGAAATGCGGCTGGAAGTGACCGAACCGGCGCTGGCGGAACTGGCCCGCTCCGGCTTCGATCCGGTGTTTGGCGCGCGCCCCTTGAAGCGCGCGATCCAGCAGCAGATCGAGAACCCGGTGGCGCGCCTGATCCTGGAAGGCAGGTTCGGCCCGCGCGACGTGGTGCCGGTCGACTGGCAGGACGGCAAGTTCGTCTTCACCCGCACCTTGCAGTAAGCCTGCTGCATCAAACAGAATGCCCGGCGCGAGCCGGGCATTTTTTTGCCTGCGCCGCGCCGCCGAATAGGGTGGCGTAGGCGAGTCGATCAGATCAGTTTTCGACGGTCACGAACACCGGGTTCGAATAGAACCACAGGTCGTTGTAGTTGCGCGCGTTGATCGCGTTAAAGCGCGCCGCGTTGTCGGCCAGGTCGATCTTGGCGTCCGGCAGCGGTTCGCCTGCTGCGGTTTCGCCGGCCACGTCCACGCCAAGATTGGTGCCGCGCAGGCGCAGGTACTGGCTCTTGTCGGCGGTGATCGTGGTGGTGATGACGTTGTAGCCTTCGTCGTCCACCTTCCAGTCCGCCTTGGTGAAGCGGGCCAGCACGCGCGTCGTGGGATTGGTGTCGGCATCGTATTCCGGCGTGCCTGCCTGGGCGCGTTCGGTCACGTCGCCCACGATGAGGTCCACGTGATGCACGGTGGGCTTCACGTAGGTCGGATTGCCGCTTTCGATCGGGTACTCGTAGTTGTTGCTGTCGGGGCTGCGAAAGCGGATGGTGACTTCCACTTTTTCACCCTTGGCCACCTTCAGCTCGCCGCCCATGTGCGCGGCGCCAGCCAAGCCCTTGGCCTGGAACTCCAGCGCGTCGATCAGGTCTCCGAAGACGCCGAACATGCGGCCGCTCTTCAGGCCGGCCACCACCGCCGCCATGTCGTCACCGTCTTTCCAGACGTGCGTCTTGCTGTATTCGCCGGGCGCGTAGCCGCTGCTGTACAGGCCCGAGGCCGTGCGGAAGTGATAGTCCGAATCCGCCACGTTCCAGATGCGCCGGCCTTCGCCCAGCAGCGCGTCCCACGTGCCGCCCAGGTGCGCGACCAGGTAGTCCGTGCCGCCATAAGTGCGGTTGGGCAGGAAGGCCGTGGTGTACGCGGTGGCGTAACCGCCGCGGTCCGGTTCCATCTGGTTGCCGACCATGCCTTCGATGGCGAAGAAGACGGTGGGCGCCAGGTCGTTCATCTCGCGCAGTTGGGCGATGGTGTATTTGCCCGCGTAACGCGAGGGATGGTTCAGCAGCATGTAGCTGTCGGGGTGCTTGTCGCGCAACCACTTCAGCGCGGCCAGCGCGTCGGCGTGCGTGGTGTAGGCGCGCGTCTCGCCGGACAGTCGCGAAACCAGCAGCGGGTCGAACAGGTTGGGATCGCGGTTGGTGAACAGGTATTCGAACTCGGCAACCGCCTCCAGCGACTTGGCCGACTGCGGATCGTTGTAGCCGATGCCGATGTTGACGTGGTCGTGCGTGGGCATGTCCCATTCGAACGACGAGAAGATGATCTTGCCGGCGTAGCGGCCCGCGGCCTGCGCCTGCTTGATGAAGGGCACCTCGTATTGCGCCATGCCTTGCGAAAACGGGATCGAGCCGCCCGCCAGGTTCACGCCCGTATGGTCGCGCGCGGACAGGCGCAGGTGATTCGAGATCGCGGCCCAATCCAGCTTGTAGCGGTCGAACGCCTGGTCCAGCGCGCTTTCCAGGCTGACCTGGGCGTCGTCCGACTGGAACGTATGCACGTGCAGGTCGCCCGTGGACCACGCGCCCGTCTCGACCGGCTTGGGCTGCTCGGCGGGCGGCGTGGGATCGGTCACGACGGGAGGCGCCGGTTCGGGGGCGACTTCGTCATCGTCATCGCTGCCGCCGCAAGCGCTCAACAGGGTCACGCAAGCCAGCGACAAAGGCATGAGGGCTCGCCGCAGGCGGGATACTTCGAACTGCATCTACAACACTCCAACGTCATGGCGGCGTGCAACACGCACTGCCGCGAAGCGCGCCACTATGCGGGCGGGGAATGACGTGGGAATGACAGCGGCGGGCGCGGACGCGGATCTGGTGCGCTGTCCGGGCCGGCCTATTTTTTGCCGGCTTTGGCTTCGGCCAAGGCTTGGGTGATGATGGCGTTGGCGGTCCAGCGCACGACGTCGGTGACGCCGGGCAGGTCCAGTTTCCAGATGTCCTTGAGCACCAGGAACACCTCGGTGCCGTATACCAGCGACAGCGCCTGCGCGACGCGCTCCTGTTGTGCCGGCGTCAGGTCGGCGGCAAGCGGGGCGATGGCGCGTTTCAGGATGTCGACCCGATGGCCGCGCACCAGCCGGGGCTCGGCGTCGGCCTTGCCGGCGCTGGCTTGCGCGTGCTGTTGCAGCGACACCAGGATGGCGGCGCGCAAGGGTGCTTCGTGGGCCTCCAGCCGCGGATAGGCGAATCGCAGCAGCTCGTCGACACGGGCCGCGGCGTCGGGCGCATCGGAATTCCAGGCGAGGATGGGACCCAGGCTTTCGTCCACCACGGCCGCGATCAGCGCGCTCTGGCTGGGGAAATAGCGGTAGGCGGTGGCGCGCGAGACGCGGGCGTGCTCGGCCAGTTCGGCGACGGACGGCGTGACGCCTTGCGCCATCAATTGCTGGGCGGCCTCGAGCAGCGTCTTGCGCATCCGGGCGCGCGGCCCGTGGGGCGGTTCGCCGCTGGCGGCCGCCTGCGGGCTGGCCGGGGCGATCAGCTTGGCGCCGCCTGCGGACGCGTGCCCCTTGCGGACAGGGGAGTCGGATTGACGTGAGACAGATGTCTCATTATGATTCTTTCGTCTCATTTCTGGATTCTACAGGCCTTTGGCCTCACATATCGAGGCGCGCACGGAGTGTAGCCGCCCGCGGAGGAGTCATGACGCATACCAAGCAGCGGGTGTTTGTGGCCGCGACCTACGACACCAAGGGCCACGAGGCCGAATACGTGGTGGAAGTGCTCCGGCGCGACGGGCTGGACGTGGTGTCGGTGGACGTGTCGACCTCGGGCGCGCCCAGCGCCGCCAACGTCTCGGCGCAGGAGATCGCGCGCAGCCATCCGGAGGGCGCTGGCGCGGTCTTCACCGGCGACCGGGGCTCGGCCATCGCGGCCATGGCGTTGGCGTTCGAGCGTTATGCCGCCGGCAACGCCGAGATCGGCGCGCTGCTGGGCCTTGGCGGATCGGGCGGCACCGCGCTCATCACGCCCGCGATGCGCGCGCTGCCCATCGGCACGCCCAAAGTGATGGTGTCCACGATGGCCTCGGGCAATGTCGCACCCTATGTGGGACCGTCCGACATCGCGATGATGTATTCCGTGACCGACGTGGCGGGCCTGAACCGAATTTCGCGCCGCGTGCTGGCCAATGCGGCAGGGGCGATCGGCGGCGCGTTCCGCCAGGCGGCGAATGCGGCCGCCGGCGACGGCCGGCCCGCCGTGGGCATCACCATGTTCGGCGTCACCACCGCCTGCGTGCAACAGGTCACGCCACTGCTGGAATCGCAGTTCGACTGCCTGGTGTTTCATGCCACGGGCACGGGCGGCCAGTCGATGGAAAAGCTGCTGGACAGCCGCCTGCTGGCGGGCGTGCTGGACCTGACCACCACCGAGGTCTGCGATCTGCTGTTCGGCGGCGTGCTGGCGTGCACTGAAGACCGCTTCGGCGCGGTGGCGCGCACGGGCGCGCCGTATGTTGGCTCGTGCGGTGCGCTGGACATGGTCAATTTCGGCGCGATGGACACGGTGCCCGAGCGCTACCGCAGCCGGCTGTTCTACCCGCACAACCCGCAGGTCACGCTGATGCGCACGACCGCCGAGGAAAACACCCGGCAGGGCGAATGGATTGCCGACCGGCTGAACCGCTGCGACGGGCCGGTGCGTTTCCTGATCCCCGAGGGTGGCGTGTCCGCGCTGGACGCGCCGGGCCAGGCGTTTTGGGACCCCGAGGCCGATGCCGCGCTGTTTGCCGCGCTTGAAGCCAACCTGCGGCAGACGGCAGACCGCCGGCTGATCCGCGTGCCTTGCCACATCAACGATCCGCTGTTCGCGAAAACGGCGGTCGACCACTTTCTTGAAATTGCCGCACATTGAGGATTGCCGCCATGCCGCGTTTTGACCGTCACGAACTGCTGGACAAGTTTCGCGCCATGGTGCGCGCCCGCACGCCCATCGTGGGCGGGGGCGCGGGCACCGGGCTGTCGGCCAAGTGCGAGGAAGCAGGCGGCATCGACCTTATCGTGATCTACAACTCGGGCCGCTACCGCATGGCCGGCCGCGGCTCGCTCGCGGGCCTCCTGGCCTACGGCAACGCCAACGAGATCGTCGTGGACATGGGCCGCGAAGTGCTGCCGGTGGTCAAGAAGACGCCGGTGCTGGCCGGCGTGAACGGCACAGACCCCTTCTGCGATTTCGATGTCTTCCTGGACGATCTGAAACGCCAGGGCTTCGCCGGCGTGCAGAACTTTCCCACCGTCGGCCTCATCGACGGCAACTTCCGCGCCAATCTTGAAGAGACGGGGATGGGGTACGCGCTGGAAGTGGACATGATCCGCCTGGCGCACCAGAAGGGAATGCTGACGACGCCGTATGTCTTTAACGAGGACGATGCGGTGGCGATGGCCCGCGCGGGCGCGGACATCATCGTGGCGCACATGGGCCTGACCACCGGCGGGTCCATCGGCGCCGAAACTGCCCTGACCTTGGACGATTGCGTGGGCGCCATCGACCGTATTGCCGAGGCCGCGCTGGCCGTGCGCCCGGATATCATCGTGCTTTGCCATGGCGGTCCGATTGCAATGCCCGAGGATGCCGCGTACGTGCTGCGCGCCTGCAAGCATTGCCACGGCTTCTACGGCGCCAGCTCGATGGAGCGCCTGCCGACCGAACAGGCCCTGACGGCCGCCACGCGTGAATTCAAGAACCTGACCTTCTGATCCGCATTGCCGCAGTTTCCCCCTGATTCGACGCGCATCGCGTCCGCCGGAGCCCGTATGCCGCACACCGTACACATCACCGCCATCGTCAACGCGCCGCTGGACAAGGTCTGGCCGTTGTTCCGCGACTTCAATGGTCTTGGGGGCTGGCATCCCGGCGTGGCGCAAAGCCGCCTGGAAGAGGGCGGCCGCCACGACGCCGTGGGCTCGGTGCGGCACCTGACGCTCAAGCCGTCCGGCTTCGTGCGTGAGCAGCTGCTGATGCTGGACGATCCCAACACCGCACTGCGGTACTCGATCATCGAAACCGACCTGCCCATGCGCGACTACGTCGCGGGCGTATCGCTGCACCCCATCACCGAGGGCGGCGGCACGCTGGTGCAGTGGTGGGCCGACTTCCGCGTGGAAGGCGCGCGGCTCAGCGATGTGGCCGAGGCCGTGGGACAGAACGTGTTCGCGGCGGGATTGGCTGCGCTGGAGGAAAAGCTGCGCGCGAAGTGAGGGTGTCAGACACCTATTGGCGCGATTAGTGCTTCTGCCGCCCCGCAGATAGTCGGCGGCAGCCCGGGGGGAGTGGGGCCGTTCGCAGGTAGTCGTGGATGGCCGCGATCAATGCCTGTGCCGCCGGACTCAACGGGTATTCCTTGTTGCGGATGATGCACAGCGTGCGCACCACGGTCGGGCGCGCCAGCAACGCGTAGGCCAGGCCCGGTTCCATGACGCGCTGCGCAGCCAATGCCGGCAGCAGCGCCACCCCCATTCCCGCCTTGACCAGCGCCGCCTGCGACGTGGTGCTGGACGCTTCGTAGAACGGCGCCGCGGCCTCGATCGGCAGGTCCGCGCGGGCGCGCAACAGCGCCATGATCCCTGTTTCATCCACCACACCCACCAGCTTGCGGCCGGCCAGATCGGACCAGCGCATCGCGCCGTCGCGGCCCGGGCGCAGGCTGGCGTCGTCCTGCCGGTATAGCACGCCAAAGCGGTCCTCCAGCAAGGCGTCGAACTGCAGTCCGGGCGCGTCGGCCCAGCGGCTGGTCAGGCCAAAATCGACCTCGCGCGCGGCCACCTTGCGCTGGATGCGGCCGGAGTTGTCGTCGCTGAGATACACGCGCACCGCAGGATACTGCGCCGCGAACACGGCGGCCGCTGGCGCGATGAGCTGCGTGATGGCGGACGGCGCGGCGGCCACGCCCACCCGCCCGCGTTCCAGCGCGCCAAAACGCACCACGTCCTCGATCACGCCGTCAAAATCGGCCAGCAGCCGCATGACGCGCGGCAGGAATTCCTCACCAGCCGGGGTCAGCAGCACGCGCCGGCTGGTGCGCGCGAAGAGCTGCGTGCCGAGCGCGTCTTCAAGCTGGCGCACCAGGCTGGTAACCGACGACTGCGTCTGGAACAGGCGTTTGGCGGCGTGCGTGAAACTGGATTCCTGCGCCACCGCGACGAACGCGGTCAGGTGCTTCAACGTGACGTGCTTGGGTAGACGATGCATTTCAAAACGCGATAGATGGATCAATAAAAACAATTTTTCCAGATTGATCGCGCCGACGATACTAGGGCCTTCATCAAGGCAGGAACACCATGCAGGGCACTCTGGATCTGATCATCGAAGGCGGCTGGCTCATCGACGGGCTGGGCGGTCCGCGCCAGCGCGCCGACGTGGGCGTGGCGGGTGAACGCATCGTGGCTATCGGCGACCTGTCGGCAGTCAAGGCCGCCCGGCGCGTGGACGCTGCCGGCAAGATCGTGGCGCCTGGCTTCATCGACGTGCATGGCCATGACGATCTGATGTTCGTGGAAAAGCCGGACCTTGCCTGGAAAACCAGCCAGGGCGTCACGTCGGTGGTGGTGGGCAACTGTGGGGTAAGCGGCGCGCCCGCACCGCTGCCCGGCAATACCGCGGCCGCGCTGGCGCTGCTGGGCGAGACGCCGTTATTCGCCAGCATGCAGGCCTACTTCGACGAATTGCGCGAGCGCCAGCCGGTGATCAATGTGGCCGCGCTGGTGGGGCACGCGAACCTGCGCCTTGCCGCGATGCGCGACCCTGCGGCGCAACCGACCCCTGCCGAACAGGAATCCATGCAGCGCATGCTGGCCGACGCGCTGGACGCCGGCGCGGTGGGCTTTAGCACCGGCCTGGCCTATCAGCCAGGGGGCGTGGCGCAACCGCCCGAACTGGAAGGCCTGGCCCGCGTGGCGGCGGCACGGGGCGCGATGCACACCAGCCATATCCGCAACGAGGGCGACGCGGTCGAGGCCGCCGTGGACGAGGTGCTGAGCATCGGCCGCAACACCGGTTGCGCCACCGTGCTGTCGCATCACAAGTGCATGATGCCGCGCAATTGGGGCAAAAGCGCCGCCACGCTTGCCAACATCGACCGCGCCCGTGCCGAGGGCGTGGACGTGGCGCTGGACATCTATCCGTATCCCGGCAGCTCGACCATCCTGATCCCCGAGCGCGCCGACACCATCGACGACATTCGCATCACGTGGTCGGTCCCGCATCCCGAGTGCAACGGCGAATACCTGAGCGATATCGCCGCGCGTTGGGGGTGCGACAAGACGACGGCGGCCGAACGGTTGTGCCCGGCGGGCGCGATCTACTTCGCGATGGACGAGAACGAAGTGCGCCGCATCTTCCAGCACGAGTGCTGCATGGTGGGCTCCGACGGCCTGCCGAACGACGCGCATCCGCATCCCCGGCTGTGGGGCAGCTTCACGCGGGTCCTGGGCAGATATGTGCGCGAGGCCCGTCTGGTGACGCTGGAGGCGGCCGTGGCCAAGATGACCGCATTGCCCGCACGCGTTTTCGGCCTGACGGACCGCGGCCGGATCGCCGTGGGCGCGTGGGCCGACATCGTGGTGTTCGATGCCGAGACGGTGATCGACCGCGCCACGTGGGAGGCGCCGACGCTGGCGTCCGATGGCGTGGCGCATGTGCTGGTCAATGGCACACCGGTATATCCCACCGCGCCGAACATGCCGCGGCCCGGCCGCATCCTTCGCCGCGATCCGGCCGCGGCGCAACCCCTTTCATAACAACAGCCGTTCCAGGAGATCCACCATCATGTTCCGCAAGACTTGCGCCGTCCTGGCGCTGGCCGCCGCGATGCCGGCCGCCCATGCTGCTTTTCCCGATCGTCCGATCACTCTGATCGTGCCGTTCCCGGCCGGCGGCCCCACGGATATCGTCGGCCGCGTGGCGGCCGCCAAGGCGGGCGAGATCCTGGGCCAGCAGATCGTGGTCGAAAACCGCACCGGCGCGTCGGGCACCATCGGCATGACCGCCACGGCGCGCGCCAAGCCGGACGGCTACACCGTGGGGCTGGCCACCGTCAGCACGCACGGCACGGCGCCGCACCTGTTTCCCAACCTGGCTTATGACCCGGTCAAGGACTTCACGCCCATCAGCAACCTGGTGACCAGCCCCAACATCCTCAGCGTGAATCCGAATTTTCCGGCCAAGACGCTGGCCGAATTCGTGACTCACGTGCGCGCCAATCCCGGCAAGGACGGCTACGCCAATGCGGGGGCGGGCGGCGTGAACGACCTGGGCATGATCTGGTTCCTGCAGATCATCGGCGGCAAGATGAACAGCATTTCGTACCGCGGTTCGGCGCCTGCGCTGACCGACACGGTGGGCGGCGTGGTGCCGGTGATCTTCGACAATTTCCCGTCGTCGCTGCCCTACGTCAAGAGCAATCATCTAAAGGCGCTGGCGATCACCGGCACGGCGCGCAACCCGCGCCTGCCGGACGTGCCGACCTTTGCCGAGCAAGGCTACAAGGATTACGACGTGACGGCCTGGTACGGCGTGGTGGGTCCGGCCAACATGCCGGCCGACGTGCGCGACAAGCTGGCCGATGCCTTTGCCCGTGCGGTGCGCGACCCGGCGACCGCCGCAAAGATGGAAGAGACGGGCGCGTTTCCGTTGGGCAACACGCCGGCGCAGTTTGGCGAGCAGATCAGCACCGAACGCGATCGCTGGAAGACGGTGATCGACCGCGCGCAGATCAAGCTGCAGTAACCGGTCCGGGCAATCCGGCGCGCGTTCAGTACACGTCGCGCCGGTAGCCCCCGGCATGCTGCAGCGCCTGCAGGCGGTCCTCGCCCACGATCTCGCGCAGCGCGGCATCCACGCCGCCCGCCATGCCTTGCAGGCTGCCGCAGACATACACGGCGGCCCCTGCGTCCACCCAGTCGCGCAGGGCGCCGGCCTGTTCGCGCAGGCAATGCTGCACGTAGCGGCGTTCGGCCTGGTCGCGCGAAAACACCCAATCCACGCGCGCCAACGTGCCGTCTTGCAACCACGCGTCGATCTCGTCGCCGCAGAACCGGTCGTGAGCACCATTGCGCTCGCCAAAAACCAGCCAATTGCGAAGGTGGCCGGCCGCGCGGCGCGCCTTGATGAGCGCGCGCAGGCCGGCCAAGCCCGTGCCATTGCCGATCAGGATCAGCGGGCGGCCGTCCTCGGGCGGATGGAAATTGCGGTTGGCGCGCACGCGCAGCGCGATGTCGTCGCCGGGCTGCGCAATGTGCGTGAGCCAACCGCTGCCCAGCCCCAGCGCGCCGTCCGCGCCGCGCATCTGGCGCACCAGCAGTTCGATGGCGCCGTCAGCGGGCAATGAAGCGATGGAGTATTCGCGATGCGCCTGCAATTCGCCGCCGCGTTCGCGCCGGGGGCCGATCTCGGCGATGTCCCCCGCCTGCCATGCCGCGGGGCTGCCGGCAGGCGGCGTCAGCGTCAGCAGGTAGCAGGGGCCGCCCTGGCTATCGGGATTGAGCAACGTCCGGCCGGCCAGGCGCCAGGTGTCGTATGCCGGCGCTTCCCAGTCGGGCAGGTCGCTGCGGCCCGCCAGCAAGCCCAGGTGATGCTGCCAATGACGCAGCGCGGCGGCGTCGTCGTTGTCCACCTCGACCAGGTCGAAGAGCGGCGCCGCGCCGTGCGCGTGCAACCAGTCGTCCAGCCGGTGGCCGAAGCCGCAGAACTGCGCGTATTCACTATCGCCCAGCGCCAGCACGGCGTAATGCGCGCCCGCCAGCGCGGCGCCGTGCGGCGTGGCTTGCATCATGCCGGCAAAGGCGGCCGCCGCGTCGGGCGGATCGCCTTCGCCGTAGGTGCTGACGACGAACAGCATGCGCCGGTACGCCGCCAGCCGTGCAATATCCAATTGGTCCAGCGAGGCGACGCGCACGGTCAGGCCGCCGGCGCGCAGCGATTCCGCGGTCTGCGTGGCCAGGGATTCGGCATAGCCGGTCTGGCTGGCATAGGCGACCAGCAGGGCGTCTTCGGGCGCGGGGGCGCCAAGGGCCTGCAGCGCCATTGCATGTTGCGCGTCTTGGCGACGGGCGCGCCGCCAGGCCCACAGGCACAGCAGCAGCCAGGCCAGCACCACGCACGCCGCTGCAATCAACCGGGTATGAGGCATCAGCATTCAGGGCGCAAGGGCCAGCGCCTCGAACTGGGGCGTGGCCACGACGCGCCAGGCGTCTTCCCCGCGCAGAATGAAAAGCGCCGCGAGGCCATGGCGGCGCGCGTAGGCCAGTCCATCGGTGTCGCCCAGCACCGTCAGCACGGTGGCCAGCGCGTCGGCCTGCATGCAGACAGGATGCAGCACCGTCACGGACGCCACCGCATGGCGCACCGGCCGGCCGGTGCGCGGGTCGATGGTATGGGCGTAGCGCGCATCGCCGTCGCCCGCGTGGCGCCGGTAGTCGCCGGACGTGGCGATGCTGCAGTTCTCCAGCGGCAAGGCCAGCGCATGGTCGTCGCTGGCGTCCGGCACCTCGATGGCCACGCGCCACGGCTGTCCGTCGGGGCGTTTGCCTCGCGCGCGCAATTCGCCGCCGACTTCGACCAGGTAATCGGTGATGCCCAGGGCATCGAGCGCCATCGCCGCGCGGTCCACGCCGAAGCCCTTGGCGATGGACGACAGGTCCAGATACACGCCGCCGGGCTGCCACGCCGCGCCGCGGTCTTCGTCCAGCGGCACACGTTGCCAGCCGCAGCGCTCGCGCGCCGCCTGGATGGCGGCGGGCGAGGGCGGTTCGAAGGCGCGCTGGTGCGGACCGAAGCCCCACGCATTGACCAGCGGTCCCACGGTGGGGTCGTAGGCGCCGCCGCTGTCTTGGGCCAGCATCAGCGCATGGCGCAGCACATGGAAGAATTCGGCCGGCAGCGTCTGCCAGCCAGGCGCGGCGCGGTTGTAGCGGCTGATGTCGGCGTCCGCCTCCCATGTGCTCATCTGCGCGACCACTTCGTCCAGCGCGGCCTGGATGGCTTGCCGCGCCGCCGCGTCGGCCACGCCTGCGGGCAACGCCATGCGCGCGGACCACGTGGTGCCCATGGTGGCGCCGGCCAATGCGGCCGGGTGCGCGGGCATCGCGCCATAGGCGATGCGAACGGCGGGCGCCGCCGCGCCGCGCGGCGCATAGGAAGGGGCATTGGCCACGCGCGCCGCTGCCTTACGGTTGCAGGACTTCGACGGTGCCCGCGTACGACAGGCGGCGCTTCTTGGCCTGCGGCACGGTGACCTTGGCGTCTTCCATGCCGGCTTCGATCCAGTACAGGCCGGGCTGCGGCCACTTGACCGAGAACTTGCCGTCCTTGCCGGTCTTGACCGCGATCTCGCCGACCTTGTCGCGATAGCGGCTGCCGCCGGGCACGACGGTCACGTCCAGGTCCGCGGCGGGCTGGCCGTCGAGCAGCATCTGGAACGTGGCGGCTTCGTCCGTGAAGAGGTCGTTCGGGTGCGTCACCGGCGCCAGCTCCAGGCCGCGGCCCACGGGCTTGACTGCCGACGGCTTGCCCGCGGTCACGAAGGTTTCGACGCGGCCCAGGCTTTGCGACACTTCAAGCTCATCGGCCTTGGCCGGGACGGCCTGCGCCAGTCCGTCGGCCTTGCCGAAATAGCGCTTGTTCTTGCCGTCTTCCTTCCAGCGTGCGAACACGCCGTCGTTGACCACGGCCACGCGGTAGGTGCCGGCCTGCTTGAGCTGCAGATCGAAGGTGCTGCGCAGCTTGCCTCGATTGATGTTCTCGGCTTCGGCGGCATTGCCGTCCGGCGCGGTCACGGTCAGGCCGTCCAGGCGCAGCGGCGCGTGGTTGAAGTAGAACTTGTCGTTGCCGACGGCGGCGTCCACGGTGATCCAGCTATCGGTGCCCGACAGCACGGTGGAGGACGGCACGATCCAGACGTCATGCGCGTGGGCGGCAAAGGGCAGGCACAGCGCCAGCGCGGCGGCCAGTTTGGCGGCGGTTTTCATCGTTGCGTTCCTTTAGGACAGGGTCAGGGTTTGAGGTCGAGCGCGATGGCGCCCAGTTCGTGTTCGCCGCGCGCGGCCAGTTGCTCGGCCTTTTGCGGCGGCCACTGGAAGGGGATGCGCACCAGTTCGCGGCCGCCCACTTCGCGCGCGGCTTCGACCACCACGGCGTACTGCCCGGGCTTTAGCTGCGCCAGGGGCTTGCTGGCCGCGTCAAAGGACAGCGCGTGCTTGCCCACGGGCTTGGTCGCGCCGCTGACCCCGTCCACCGGGAACTGCTGGTTGCGGCCGCTGCGGCGCCACCACTGGCGCATGTCCTTGAGCCATTCGGTGCCTTCGTTGTTTTTCTTGGCCACGTCGTACCAGACCGCCAGGTCGGCCGCCACGCTCTGGTCGGGGTTCTCGATCCAGATCGCCACGTAAGGGCGGTGGTATTCGGCCACGTCCAGACGCGGCACCTCGATGGACAGGCCGATGTCTGCCGCGTGGGCGGTTCGGGCGATCAGGCCGGCGAGCAGCGCCGGCAACAGCAACTTGCGCATGGAAATCTCCAGGGCGTATCGATGGAATCAATGGATGAAAAGCAGCGCCAGCACCAGCGGAATCACGAGACCCAGGCCCACCATCGGCCAGGTCGCGCTGCGGTTGCCGGCGTGCATCTTGAGCAGCACCAGGCCGGTGAGCGAAAACACCAGACAGGCGACGGCAAAGATGTCCAGGAACCAGCTCCAGGCAAGGCCCGTGTTGCGGCCCTTGTGCAGGTCGTTCAGGTACGAGATCCAGCCGCGGTCGGTGCGCTCGTATTCCACGTCGCCGCTCGCGCGGTCGATGGACAGCCAGGCATCGCCGCCCGCGCGGGGCAGCGACAGATAGACCTCGCCGGCGGACCATTCGGCGGGCCTGCCGGCCGTCGAGGCGTCCAGCGCGTCGTCCAGCCAGGCGGCGACGGCGGCGGGCAGGGGCGCCTTCTTTTGCGTGGGCGTGGCGGCAAGCTGCTGGAGCGCGGCGTCGGGCAGGCGGACCTCGCGGCTGGTCACCACGGCCTTCGATTCGATGTGCGACGCGTTGTTCAGGGTCAGCCCCGTCACGGCGAAGAGCAGCATCGCCACCATGCAGAGCGCAGCGCTGATCCAGTGCCACTGATGCAGGGTCTTGAGCCAGTAGGCGCGGCGTCGGGGAACGGGTTGGGTGTCCATGGAATATGAGGCGGGAAGCGGGGCGGATTCTAACATTTAATGAGAATTACTCTTAAAAAAGACCGGCCCCCGCGCACGCGAAAATTTCAATCGATTTCGGGCCGAAATGGCTGCCGCGCCGAGCCTGAACAACAGCTGAACGCGTGCCGCCCGGTGCGCGCGCTGCCCGGCGGGGATAAGATAGGCCACCCTTTGCAAACACCGGAGGTCGTCATGCTGCAACAGCAAGTCGTGGATCAAATCGGTCGTCATTGGGGGTGGGTGGCGCTTCGCGGCGTCGTCGCCATCCTGTTTGGGTTCATGGCCATGTTCATGCCGGCCATCACCTTGTCGGCGCTGGTGCTGGTGTGGGGCGCCTTCGCGCTGGTGGACGGCGTGCTGGCGCTGATTGCCGGGTTCCGCATCCGGGATAACGGCAAGCCTCTGTGGGCGCTGATCGTCGTGGGCCTGCTGGGCGTGGCGGCCGGCATCGTCACCTTTCTGTGGCCGGGCCTTACCGCGCTGATCCTGCTCTACATCATCGCCATCTGGGCGATCGTGGCGGGCGTGTTTCAGATCATCGCCGCCGTGCGTTTTCGCAAGGCCATCCGCAACGAATGGCTGCTGGGGCTGGCCGGGCTGGTATCGGTGATCTTCGGCGCCATGCTGATCATGCAGCCGGGCGCCGGCGCGCTGGCGCTGGTGTGGGTCATCGGCATCTACGCCGTGTTTTTCGGCATACTGCTGCTGGTCTTTTCCCTGCGTCTCAAACAACACGGCAACGCCTGAGCTCCATGTCCGCTTATCAAACGCTGGTTCCCCTGAATTTCCTGGCCGTGGGCCTGGGCGCCATGTTGGGCGCCTGGGCCCGCTGGCTGATGGGCCTGTGGCTCAATGCCGGCTCCTGGCCGTGGGGCACGCTGGCGGTGAATCTTGCGGGCGGCTACCTGGTGGGTGTGGCGCTGGCGCTGGTGGCCGGGCACCCGGAATGGCCGGCCTGGGTGCGGCTGGGGGCCATCACGGGTTTCATGGGTGGACTGACCACGTTCTCGACCTTTTCGGCGGAAACCGTGGCGATGCTG
Source organism: Achromobacter sp. GbtcB20 (assembly GCF_019091095.1). Lineage (NCBI taxonomy): Bacteria > Pseudomonadati > Pseudomonadota > Betaproteobacteria > Burkholderiales > Alcaligenaceae > Achromobacter > Achromobacter sp. GbtcB20. The sequence continues at coordinate 114,614 of NZ_JAGXJZ010000001.1, forward strand.
GAACGCGGGGCCTACGTCAGCGCGCTGGGCTACGCCGGATTCAGCCTGGCCGGGTCGCTGGCGTTGACGGCGGCGGGCCTGGCCACGGTCAGCCTGCTGCGCTAGCCGCCACCGTCTGCCGCGTTCAGGCGCCATCCGGGGGCGTGGTGACGGGCGCGGGCAGCCACGTGGGCTGGCCGGGCATGTCGTGCGCCTGCATGTCCATGCGGTATTCGTAGCGGTCCGGCCGATAGCGGGCATGCAGCCATTCCACCGGCCGGCCGGACGCATCGCGCACCACGCGATGCAGGCTGAGCAAAGCCGACCCCACCGGCACGTCCAGAAGCTCGGCAACGCCGGGCTCGGCCAGCACGGCCGAAATCGATTGCTCGGCCCGCGCCACGTGCACGCCCAGATCTCGGAAGATGGCGAGCAGGGGTTTGGCGTCCAGGTCCTTGCGGCGGATGCGCCGGCCGATGTCGTCCGGCACGAACGTGGTCAGGTACGAGAACGGCTGTCCTTCGTGGCTGCGCACGCGCACGGCGCGCTGCACAAGCGCGCCCGGCGGTAGTTCCAGGCGCGCGGCCACCAGCGGCGTGGCCGGCGCGGTATCCAGTTCCAGGAGGCGCACCTGGGTGTGCATGCCCATGCGGGCCAGGTGCGCCATCAGCGCGTCGATGCCCGCGCCGTGCTGCGGCGCCCCGAACGTGGCGGGCGCGAGGGCAAAGGTCCCGCGCCCCTGACGCCGCTCGATGAGGCCATCGGACGCCAGCGCGTCGAGCGAGCGCCGGATCGTCAGGCGCGACACCCCGTATTCGGCGGCCAGCGCGTTTTCGCCCGGCATGGCGCTGTCCGTGGCGAATCCGCCCGCTTCCAGCCGTTGCTTCAGCAGCAGATAGACCTTGTGATAAAGCGGCAGCGGGCTGGCGGGCACGATGGGAGCTCCTGGTTGGGGTTCAGTCGACGGTCGCGCCGGTGAACTTGACGATCTCGGCGTAGCGCGCGATGTCCTGGCGCACGAACTCGTCCAGTTCCTGCGGGCTGCTGCTCACGGCGGTGGCGGCCTCGCCCTCAAGCAGTTTGCGGAACGACGGCGTATCGACGGCCTTGCGCGCGGCCGCGTTCAGCGCCGCCAGCTTGTCGGCCGGGAGCTTCGCGGGACCGAAGAGCGCGAACCACGCGTTCGATTCGAAACCCGTGATGGTATCGCCGATGGGCGGCACGCCGGGAAACTGCGGCAGCGGCTTCGGACTGGACACCCCCAGCGCGCGCAATGCGCCGCTCTTGATGTGCGGCAGCGCATTGAGCGAACTGGCGAACATCATGTCCACCTGGCCGCCCAAGAGGTCGGTGATGGCGGGCGCCGTGCCCTTGTACGGCACGTTCAGGATGTCCAGGCCCGCCATCATCTTCATGCGCTCGCCGGCCATGTGCAGAGAGGATCCGATCGCCCCCAGCGCCATCGTGTACTTGCCGGGGCTGCCCTTCACCAGCGTGACGAACTCTGGCATGGTGCGCGCCGGGAAATCCTTGCGCACGACCAGCACGCTGGGCACGTTGGCCAGCATGCTGATGGGCGTGAAATCGGCCACGGGGTCGAAGGGCAGGTTCCGGTAGAGCGTCGCGTTGATGGAGAAGCTGGTGAACGTGACCAGCAAGGTGTTCCCGTCGGGATTGCTCTTGGCCACGTAGTCCGCGGCAATGTTGCCGCCCGCGCCCGGTTTGTTTTCGACCACCACGGGGCGTTTCAGGTCCAGCGCCATGTGCTGCGCGATGCTGCGCGCCACGGTGTCGGTCGTGCCGCCCGGCGGCGCGCCCACCACCAGCCTGATGGCGTCGTTCTGGGCAAGGGCGGGGGCCAGCGGCATGGCGCATGCGGCCAATAGCGCGCAGCCCGCGGCGATTCGATGCAGTCCCGGCATGAGTTGTCTCCTGATATGTTGTATTGAGGACAATACAAGTATAGGAAGACTGCACGGGGCGCGCCAGCGCGTTTGCCCTACCTGCGGTCACTGCGGCGGCGCGTTGCCCGTTCCTGGCGCCTTGGCGTACTCCATGATGGCAATGTCCCGGAAAGCCTGGATCAGCGCCAGGCGCGGCGACACGCGCGACCAGATCAGCCCGAAGCGGCGCGGCTCGCAGTGCTCGGGCAGCGGCAGGGCCAACAGGCCCAGCCGTTCGATCGTGCCGTTGGTGGACTGGGGCAGGATCGCCACGCCAAGGTCCCGGCTCACCATGACCGCGATCGATTCGATCGCGTTCAATTCGAACCGGTCGCGCGGCGTGATGCCGACGCGGCGCAGGTAGTCGTCGACATGGCGTCCGCTCCAGTCGCTGCGCTGATAGCGGATGAACGGCTCCGCGGTCAGCAGGCTATGCGGGTGCCGGCCCGCATGGCGCGGGGCGGCCGCCAGCACATAGGGTTCTTCGCGCAGCAACTGCCAGCCCAGGCTCTTGGACAGGGGGTAGGGCGCCTCCAGCGCGATGGCGGCGTCCAGCTCGCCACTTTCGATGGCCGGATAGAAGCGGGCGGAATGCCCGGGCTGGATCTCCACGCTGATGAGCGGATGGCGTCCGACCAGGTGTTCCAGAATGGCCGGCACCATCGAGTTCAGCGCCGTGTTGCCGGCGCCCAGCCGAAGCTCGCCCATCATCTCGCCGGAGCGCGCCAGGTACCGGATCTTTTCGATGCGTTCCAGGACCTCGCGCATCGGTTCGATCAGCTCGATCGCCTTGGCCGTCAGGTGCACGGTGCGACCGGCGCGCGCGACCAGCGGCACCCCCAGCTCCTGTTCCAGCTTGCGCACCTGCTGCGCCACGGCGCCGTGCGTCAAGCCAAGCCGGCGCGCGGCCTCGGCCATGGAGCCGTGCTGGGCGACGGCGGATAGCGTGTGCAGGAAGTCGGTATTCATGATGATAGGAATTCTATCTTTTTATCGTATGCCCGCTTTCCCCTGGCAAGCGCCCGCGCGATCACAATGCGCCCAGGAGACCACAATGAGAAGCAAGCTTTTTGTGCCGGCGTCGCGCCCGGAACTATTCGACAAAGCCCTGGCCAGCGAAGCAGATGCGCTGTCTTTCGATCTGGAAGACGCCGTCGCGCCCGCGCGCAAGCCAGCGGCGCGCCAAGCGCTGGCCGACTGGCTGGCCTCGCCGGCTTTCCGGGCGGCGCAATCGGAACATCCCAAGAAAATTATCGTCCGCGTCAATGCGGCGGACACGTCGTATTTCCCCGAAGACGTGGATGCGCTGGGCGGCTTGCCGATCGACATGGTGAATCTGCCCAAGGTCGAGTCCGCCGATGCGCTCCGCGAGGCCGCGGCGCGCGCCGCGCAGGCCGGCTTCGAGGGCGAACTGCTGGTCACCGTGGAAACGCCGCAGGCGCTGGCGCGCGCGGCCGAGCTGGCGGCGGCGCATCCGCGCGTTGCCGGCCTGCAACTGGGTCTGGCCGACTTGTTTGAACCGCTGGGCATCGACCGCTACCAGCCCGAAACGCTGCGCGCGGTGATGCTGGCGTTGCGCCTTGGCGCCGGCTGCGCGGGCAAGTACGCCATGGACGCCGCCTATGCCCGGGTGCGCGACGGCGAAGGCTTTCGCGCTGAAGCGCAGCTGGCGCGATCCCTCGGTTTCCTGGGCAAATCCTGCGTGCATCCCAGCCAGGTCGCCATCGCCAACGAGGTGTTCGGGTTCAGCGCCGAAGAGATCGGCGCGGCCGAACGGATCGTTGCGGCGAGCGAGGCCCAGGCGGGCGTGGGCGCCTTTTTGCTTGACGGCAAGATGATCGATGCGCCTTTCGTGCGCCGCGCCCGCGACGTATTGCTGGCGGCCGGGCGGGCCGCCTGAACCGGTCTGCGCGACGCGCGGCCGAGCCATTTATCGGATGAATTGCATGATGGAATTTGAAACCCCGGGTCAACTGCCGCTGGCCGGCGTCAAGGTCCTGGATCTGAGCGCCTACATCGCGGGCCCCTACGGTTGCGCGCTGCTGGGCGACATGGGCGCGGACGTCATCAAGGTCGAACCACCCGAAGGCGACAACCTGCGCAAGTACCCGTCGACGCTGCCGGCCGAGAGCCGCGCGTTTCTGGGCATCAACCGCAACAAGCGCGGCCTGTGCCTGAACCTGAAGGACCCGGCAGGCTACGAGGTGCTGGTCCGGCTGGTGCGCGAGGCCGATGTGCTGGTCCACAACTTCCGGCCGGGCGTTCCCGAACGCCTGCGCATCGACTTCGCGACGCTGGCCGCCATCAACCCGCGCCTGATCTACTGCGCGATGACGGGCTATGGCGCGGCCGGTCCGATGGCGCGCCACGCCGGCTATGACCAGGTGCTGCAGTCCATGACCGGGATGTGCGCGGCGCAAGCCAAGCCCGACGGCCCGCCCGAAGTGCTGTACGGATCGGTGGTCGACTACTACGGCGCCGCGCTGATCTCCAATAGTGTGTCCGCCGCGCTCTATCAGCGCGAGAAAACCGGGCGGGGGCAGGCCATCGAAGTGTCGCTGCTGGGCAGCGCGCTGGCGATGCAATCGGCCCGTCTGGTGTGGGCCGAGGGCGAACCGCGCAGCATCGAACGCGACATGCGCTCGGGTGGGATCACGGGCATCCATCCCACGCGCGAAGGCCATCTCTACATCTCGGCCAATACGCCGCATTTCTGGCGCGCGCTGTGCGGCCATCTGGACCTGCCCGATCTGGCCGACCACCCCGATTACGACACGGTGAAAAAGCGCGCCGCGCAGGCGGCAGTGCTGGTGCCGCTGGTGCGCCAGGCCTTGGCGCGGGCCTCGGCCCGCGAATGGGCTGAGCGCTTCGGCCAGAGCGTGCCGTGCGCGGAGGTCCGGCCTGTTGAAGACATGTTCGACCACCCGCAGGTGGAGGCGATGGGATTCATGCGCCCCTATCGCAGCGAGCAGGCGGGTAACTATCTCGGGCTGGCGCAATGGGCGCACTTCGGCGGCGCCGTGCAGGATGGCGCGCAAGCAGCCGCCCATGAAGCCGGACAAGATGCCGCCGGACGCGCCGCGCCGGGATTGGGCGAACACAGCCGCACAATTCTGTCCGCCCTGGGATACACCGCGGACGAAATCGACCACTTGCTGCACGCCTCCGTGGTGCAATAAGCCGTAACAAACATCAAAAGCATCGTCCGGCAAAAAGGGCGAGGAGACACAAATCATGAATGCAGCGCAACGGTATCTGCGCCGTCCGGATGGATCGAACTGGGGCGATTTCGGCCCGGAAGACCAGCTGGGCACGCTGAACCATCTGGACAGCCAGGCGCGCCTGGCCGCCGTCGCCGAGATCCGCACGGGGATGTCGTTCTCGCTGAGCCTGCCGCTGACCGTGCCGCGCGCGCCAGTGCTCAATCCGCGCCGCAAGGGGCCGGTGATCCAGCCGGCCGAAAAGAACGGCGTGCCGGTCTACCGCTATCCGCTGGACCGCGACGTGCCGGGCGCCACCGACGTCATCAGCGATGACCGCGTCACGCTGTCGCCGCAATATTCCACGCAATGGGACGCGCTGGGCCACGTGGGTTCCATGTATGACGCGCACGGCACGGGCCAGCCGCAGCCCACCGGCTACAACGGCTTCACGGTCAGCGAGCCCGCAGCCGAAGGCTTTACCGGCACGCGCGACCTGTCGATTGCGCCGATGGCGCGCCACGGCATCCAGGGACGCGGCGTCATGGTGGACCTGCGCGCGCATTTTGGCGATGCGCAGCGCAAGGTATCCCACCGCGATCTGATGGACGTGATGCGGGCCGATGGCGTCGAGGTCCGGCCCGGCGATGTGCTGTGCCTGCATACCGGCCTGGCCGACCTGGCGTTGACGCTGGGCGATGACGCGCAGGAGCGGCTGAAGACCAGCTGCTGCGTGCTGGACGGCGCGGATGCGGACCTGCTGGCGTGGATCAAGGACAGCCGCATCGCGGCCATTGCCGCCGACAACCATGCGGTCGAGCTGCGCAACCATCACCTGGACGCGGGCAAGGGCGCGCTGCTGCCCTTGCACGAGCAATGTCTTTTCAAGCTGGGCCTGCCCTTGGGCGAGCTCTGGCACCTGACCCCGCTGGCGCAATGGTTGCGCCAGCACGGCCGGCATGCCTTCTTCCTGACCGCGGCGCCCATGTACGTGCCCGGTCTGGTGGGCGCGCCGGTCAACCCCATCGCGACCGTCTGACGACGGATCGCGCCACGACCCTTGAACGATTGAACATCCCCGCAGGGGAGATCCGAGGAGCACACATGAAGAAAACCCGTCGCACGGCCCTGGCCGCCATTCGCCCGCTGGCAGCCGCCATCGGCCTGGCCACCGCATTTGGCGCCACGTTTGGCACCGCGAACGCCGCCGGTTATCCGGAGCAGCCCATCACCGTGGTGGTGCCGTATTCCGCCGGTGGCGGCGCGGACAACGCCGCGCGCATCATCGCGCAAGGCATGGGCGAGGTCGCCGGCCAGAGCGTGGTGATCGAGAACAAGGGCGGCGCCAGCGGTTCCATCGGCGCGGCGTTTGTGGCGCGGGCCAAACCCGACGGCTACACGGTGCTGTTCGACGCGTCGTCCTTCGCGATCAATCCGGTGCTGCGCAAGCTGCCCTACGACGCCAAGAAAGACTTCATCCCGGTTTCGCAGGCCATCAGCGTGCCCAACATCCTGGTGGCCGCGCCGGGCTCCAGCTTCAACAACCTGCAGGACTTCATTGATGCCGCGCGCGCCAAGCCCGGCCGTCTGACGTTTGCGTCCTATGGACCGGGCAGCCTTGCGCAGATGGCCGCCGAGCTGCTCAAGAAGGATGCGGGCCTGGATATGGTGCACGTGCCCTACAAGGGCGGCGCACCGGCCATCGTGGACGTCATGGGCGGTCAGGTCGACGTCTACTTCGCCAACGCCGCGTCCAGCCTGAACTACGTCAGCGGCGGCAAGTTGAAGGCGCTGGCGGTCTCGTCGGACAAGCGCATGCCCGAACTGCCCAATGTGGCGACGGTGGGCGAAGCCGGCATCAAGAACTTCAACGTGGTCGAGTGGAACGGCTTCTTCCTGCCGGCTGGCACCAGCCCGGAAGTGGTGGCCAAGCTGCAGGAACTCGTGCAAAAGGCGCTGACGCGTCCCGATACCCGCGAGAAGCTCGCCAAGCTGGGCCTGACGCCGGTCGGCAGCAGCGCCGCCGATTTCGCCAAGTTTGTCGATGCGGAACAGTCCCGCTGGGCCGAGGTCGTGAAAACCAATAACATCCAGGTGAATTGATCCTCCGGGGGCGGGCGCGGCATCGTTTGCACGCGCCAGCCCCCGATCCGAATGGAGATTGACCTGATGAGCCGGCAAGACGATTTCGAACGCGGCCTGGCGAACCGCCGCGCCGTGCTGGGCGATGAATGGGTGCAGCGATCGCTCGATCGCGCCACTACGTTCACTGCCGACTACCAGAACATGATCACGCGCTACGCGTGGCACGACATCTGGAGCCGCCCCGGCCTGCCGCACAAGGCGCGGCGCATGATGGTGCTGGCGGTGACGTTGTCGCTGGGCCGATGGGAAGAATTCGAGCTGCACGTGCGCGCCGCGCTGACGGTGCAGGATGCCTCGCGCCTGACACCCGACGAACTCAAGGAAGTGCTGCTGCAGAACGCCATCTATGCAGGCGTGCCGGCGGCCAATACCGCCTTCAATCTTGCGCAGAACATCCTGCGCGATGTCGCCGCGCAGATCGGCCATGAATTGGCCCCGGCGGACCCGCGCCAAGCCGACCTGTTCGACTAGCAGGCCGGCTGACCGGCCTTTTCAAGGCGAGGGCGACGCGCGATTCGTCCGGCCTTTTCAGTCCGCGCGGGGGTTGAGCACGCGGGCAGCCAGCAAGCCGCTGCGCACGGCGCCTTCCAGCACCCCGGGGTAGCCCGTGTCGGTCCAGTCGCCGGCCAGCGCCAGCGTGGGCCACGGCGTGGAGTTCAGCGGGCGGATAAGTCCTGGCACCGCGGCGAACGTCGCGCGCTTTTCAATGAAGAGTTCGGCGGCCGACACGTCCGGCATCGGCGGCAGCCTGAGCGGATGCGCGGCGGCCTGTTCGGCCACCTGGTCGATCAGGGCTTCGATCACCTGCCGCCGGTTGCGTTCGCCCATGCCGACCGCGGCGCTGGCTACGAGCGCCAGTTCGCCGGCCTTGGTATCGCCGGCAAGCTGGGCGCGGTCGAACACCCACTGGCCGGCATGACCGCGGGCCGCGTCCTCACGCAGCATCATCATCGGCTCGGGCAAGCGCCACGGGCTTGCCAGGCGGATGTTCAGCGTCGCGATGGGCAGGTAGTCGAAGGCCTTGAGCGCATCGAGCAGCCCGGGGGCGCCGGCCTTGCGTAGCGGGCCGTCCAGCAGCCGCGCGGCGAAGCTGGGCGGCACGGCCAGCACGGCGGCGTCAAAGCGTTCCTGGTTGATGTCGATGCCATCGGCTGACGGATGCAGCTGGCGCACCGTGCTGCCATACCGCATGGTGACCTGGCGGGCGGCGGCGTCCGGCCACAGCGCCGACAGGTCGGTGCAGGGCAGAAGCAGATCGCTGTCCTCGCGCGCGCCGGCCAGGCTGTCGCGCAGCACCCGGGCGAACAGCACGGCGCTGGCCTTGGCGATCGGTGTGTTCAGCGCGGCCAGGCATAGCGGTTCCCATACCTGCCGGATCAGCACGTCGGACTGCGCGTGATAGTGCAAGAGGTGCAGCACCGTCCAGTCGCGCGGCGGCGTCCAGGACATGGTCTTCAAGCCGCGCATCAGGCGCAGCATCGCAAACCGGTCGCCCCACGAAAGGCCGCGCGCACGCAGCACGGCCAGGGCCATGTTCAGCGGCGCCGGAATGCGAGGTGCGGACAGGTTAAAGCGCCCATCCAGGCTGGCAAGCCGCAAGGGGCGCCGCATCAGCAGGGCGTCCGGGTTGCGGCCCACGCGGCGCATCAGCGCCAGGGTTTCCTTGTAGGCGCCGCACAAGAGGTGCTGGCCGTTGTCCAGCGGTGCATCGAATTCGTCGTGAAAGACGCGTCGCGCGCGTCCGCCCGGGGTGTGCCCGGCCTCGAACACCGTGACTTTCGCGCCAGCTTCACGCAGGGCGACGCTGGCCGCCAGCCCGGCCCAGCCCGCGCCAATGACTGCCGCCTTCACCGCGCCAACCGGCGGACCAGGCCGCGTCCGCCGCCCACCCAGGTTTTCCAGGCAAGCCAGAGTTTGCGCAGGGGCGTGAGCGAAATGCGCTGGTGCAGCACCTGCCAGTTGTCACGCTCGATCTCGTCGAGCAGCGCGTGGTAGATGGCGGCCATCATGAGTCCGGGCCGCTGCGCGCGGCGGTCCGCCTCGGGCAGGTTGCTCATCGCCTCGCGGTACAGCTCGCGGGCGCGGTCGGCCTGGAACTTCATCAGCGCGCTGAAGCGGTCGGAATACTCGCCATTCAGGATGTCCGAGGCCTTGACCTCGAACTGCTGCATGTCGTTGACCGGGATATAGATGCGGCCGCGGCGCGCGTCGTCGCCCACGTCGCGGATGATGTTGGTCATCTGGAACGCCAGGCCCAGCTTTTCGGCGTACACCAGCGTCTTGGGATCGGAATAGCCGAACACGCCGGCGGACAGCTCGCCCACCACGCCGGCGGCATGCCAGCAATACTTGCGCAGGCCGGGCCAGTCCAGGTAGCGGGTCTGGTCCAGGTCCATTTCCATGCCGTCGATCACGGCCAGCAGGCGGGCGCGGGTGATCGAACAGGTCTCCAGATGCGGCTGAAGTGCGCGCGTCACGGGGTGATCGGGCTTGCCGTCGAACATCTGGTCGACCTGCGTGCGCCACCACGCGAGCTTGATGCGCGCCAGCGACGGATCGGTGCATTCGTCGACCACGTCGTCCACTTCGCGGCAGTACGCGTACAGGGCCGTGATGGCGCGCCGGCGCTCGGGAGGCAGGAACAGGAAGGAATAGTAGAAGCTGGAACCGCTTTTGGCGGCTTTTTCCTGGCAATACTCGTCAGGGGTCATTAGGCACGGCCTGTTACTTGATGGAGCGCCACAACATGATGGCCCAGTCTTTGGCGCCCAATTCGGGGCGATTCATGAAAACATCGTAGCCGCTCGCCTCGATCCGCTCCAGGACGCGCAGCCCGCCTTGCACCACCAGGCGCAGCTCCAGGCCGATGCGGCCGGGCAGGCGGCGCGCCAGCGGAGCGCCGAAGTGTAGCAGCGCCCGCGTGCGTTCGACCTGGAAGGCCATCAGCTCGCGCCAGGCGGGCGTAAGGCGGCAGGCGGCCAGGTCTTCGTCCGAGACGCCGTGGCGGCGCAGGTCTTCCTGTGGCAGATAGACGCGGTGCTTGTGCCAGTCCACCCGCACGTCCTGCCAGAAGTTCACCTGCTGCAGGCCCGTGCAGATGGCGTCGGACTCGGTGATGTTCTGCGGCGTGCTGGCTTCAAAAAGGTGCAGCATCAGGCGCCCGACCGGATTGGCCGAGCGGCTGCAGTAGTCCATGAGGGCAGGGTAGTCTTCGTAGCGCTTGACGGTGAGGTCCTGCTCGAAGGCGGACAGCAGGTCGTAGAAGGGCGTGATCGGCAACTGGTGCCGGGCGATCGTCTGCGCCAGCGGCGCGAAGATGTCGGACAGGGGCGGCAGGCCGGGCGCCGGGGGCGTGCCGGGTTCGGCGCCGATGCGGTGCAACTCGGTGCGGAACGCGGCCAGTTGGGCCAGGCGCTCCTCGTCGGTCGCGCTGCCTTCGTCGGCAATGTCGTCCGCGGCGCGGGCGAACCGGTAGATATCGGTCACGGCGCCGCGAAGCCTGCGCGGCAGCAGCAGCGAGGCAACGGGAAAATTCTCGTAGTGATCGATGGACATGGAAAGTAGCCTGTGAACAGACCAGGTCTGCAAAGACGGCGCAAAGCGGAAAACGGTCTCATTTTAGAGTAGTCGCCCGCGCTTGATCTGACCGCCTGCCGACGGGGGCGCCGGATCAGTTAGACTTGGACGCCACAGGATCTCACACCATGCCGCGCCCAATCTCCGCTACCGTTTCCGTTTCTGCCCTTGCGCACAACCTTGACGCCGTGCGCCGCCACCTGGACCAGACCGCCGCCGCTGCCGGCGGGGTGCCGCCATCGATCTGGGCCGTCATCAAGGCCAACGCCTACGGACACGGCATCGAACAGGCGGTGGCCGGCTTTTCCAAGGCGCAGGGCCTGGCCATGCTCGACCTCGAAGAGGCCGTGCGCTGCCGCGAGGCCGGCTGGGGCGGGCCGATCCTGCTGCTCGAAGGGTTCTTCAACCCCTCCGACCTGGACATCGTCGACCGCTACCACCTCAGCACCACCGTCCATCAACGCGATCAGCTCGACATGCTGGCCCGCGCCCGCCTGTCGCGCCGCGTGGACATCATGCTCAAGCTCAACAGCGGCATGAACCGCCTCGGTTTCACCCCGGCGGCCTTTCCCGCCGCCTTCGAGCGCGCCATGCTGCTTCAACAGCAGGGCACGCTGGGCTCGGTCGGCAAGATGACCCATTTCGCTTGCGCGGACGGGCCGCAGGGCGTGAACGAACAACTCAGCGTCTTCAATTCGGTGACACATAAGCTGCCGGGCGCGATCAGCGTCTGCAACTCGGCCGCCGCCTTGCGCTTTGCCGACATCGCCGTCGGCTCCGAGAGCCAGTCGCACTGGGTGCGCCCGGGCATCTGCCTCTACGGCGCGTCGCCGTTTGCGGACGCCGAAGCCGCGTCGTTCGGGCTCAAGCCCGCCATGTCGCTCAATTCGGAAATCATCGCCGTCCAGGAAATCAAGGCCGGGGACTCGGTGGGCTATGGCGCCTTGTTCCGCGCGGAACGCGCCATGCGCATTGGCATCGTGGCCTGCGGCTACGCTGACGGCTACCCCCGTCACGCCTCCACCGGCACGCCGGTCGTGGTCGCCGGCATCCGTACCCAATTGCTGGGCCGGGTGTCGATGGACATGCTGGTCGTGGACCTGGGGCCCGTGCCGTCCGCAGGCGTTGGCTCGCCGGTTTGCCTATGGGGCGAAGACGGCCCCTCGGTGGATGAGGTCGCCAGCGCGGCCGGCACCATCGGCTACGAATTGCTCTGCGCCCTGGCCCCGCGGGTCCCGGTCACCCGGGATGCCTGACGCGTCCGGTGGGCAAGAATTGCTACGCAAATTACAAGACACACGACGCCGGATGGTGTCTACTTTGAAAACCGGGCGCTCAGGCGCCCGTTTTTGACCAAGAAAACAGACTGCGAGGTTTCATCCCATGAAGGACAAATGTGTGCTCATTACGGGCGCCACCAAAGGCATAGGCTGGGCGCTTACTCAGCGGTTGTCCGACATGGGCTGTCATGTGGTGGGCATCGCGCGCAACACGGCCGACGTCGATTTTCCGGGGTACCTGTACGCCTGTGATCTGGCCGACGCCGGCCGTACCGAAGAAGTCCTGCGCGAAATCCGCGAAAAATTCCCGGTCGACGCCGTCGTCAACAATGTGGGCATCGTGTCGCCGCAGCCCCTGGGCGAAATCGACCTGGCCACGCTGTACAACGTGCTGGACTTGAACGTGCGCGTGGCGGTGCAGGTGACGCAGGCGTTCATCGAATCCATGAAGGCCCGCCGCGCCGGGCGCATCGTCAACGTGGTCAGCCGTTCCATCCACGGCGCACTGGACCGCACCGCCTATTCCGCCGCCAAGAGCGCGCTGGTGGGCTGCACGCGCACCTGGGCGCTGGAACTGGCCGAATACGGCATCACCGCCAATGCCGTGGCGCCGGGCCCCATCGAAACCGAAATGTTCCGCGCCACCCGGCCCGCCGGCAGCGACAACGAAAAGCGGGCGCTGGCATCGGTGCCCATGAAGCGGCTGGGCACGCCGGCCGAAGTGGCGGCAGCAATTGCCTTCCTGCTGTCGGACGACGCCGGCTTCATTACCGGCCAGGTCCTGGGCGTGGACGGCGGCGGCAGCCTGGCCGGGCGTTCATGAATCCCGGCGCTGCCCGCATGAACAACGCACCTTCGGGTGCGTTTTTTTTGGCCGGCGGTGCTTGCGAACGTTTCGCGCGCGCGTCCCGCCGGGCAGGGGAACCTGTCCAACCGGACCCGCCATTGTTTGTATAATAATAACTATCATTTCCATTTTGGATGCTCGCCGTGTCGGACCGAGAGCACGCAGTTGCCGCATCGCTTTCTGCCCTGTACACCGCGCATTGCGGCTGGTTGCAGAAATGGCTGAATCGCCGTCTTCAGGACAATCATCAGGCCGCCGACCTCACGCAAGACACCTTCGTGACCTTGCTGGTGCGACGCCATGCGCTGGCCGACGTGCGCGAGCCGCGCGCATTCCTGACCACCATCGCGCGTGGCCTGCTGGTCGATTTCTGGCGCCGCCGCGACATCGAGCACGCATGGGCCGAGACCCTGGCGGCGCGTCCTGAAGTCACCCACCCATCCCCCGAAGTGCAGGTCCAGGCGCTCCAGGCGCTGGTCGAGATCGATCGCAAGCTTCATCGCCTGGGCGTGCGCGCGCGCGCAGCCTTCCTGATGCATCGCATCCACGGCATGACGCACGAGGCGATCGCGGCGCAATTGCGGGTGTCCGAACGGACCGTCCGCAACGACATTGCACAGGCCATGCTGTGCTTTCTGCTCGACACCGACCTGCAGCCGGACGGCTTGTGCCGCGGCACGGCGAGTAGCCGATGAGCGCCGCCGCCGTCGACTCACGCATCCTGGAAGCGGCCGCGCGTTGGTACGCGCTGCTCACCTCGGGCGCGGCCAGCGCGGCGGATCGCGCGCGCTGGCAGGCCTGGCTGGACGCCGATACGGCGCATCGCCGGGCGTGGCAGCGCGTTGAGGACGTGGGCGCGCAATTCGATGCGTTGATCGCGCAGCCGATGGGCCGGGAGGCCAGCGTCGCCAGCCTGAACGCCGCGGCGCAGGGCCGGCGTGAGCGCCGCCGGCTGCTGACGGTTGCGCTGATCGCGGGCGCGGCAGGACTGCTGGGCCTGGGCGCCGCGCAGTCGCCGGTGGGGCGCCGCACCTGGGCGGCCTGGCAAGCGGACCTGGTCACGCCGGTGGGTGGCTCGCACGAGGCCCAGCTTGCCGATGGCACCCGAGTCCGGCTCAATACCGATACCGCGGTGAAGGTGGACTACACCCGCGACCAGCGCCGCCTGGTGCTGCTGCGCGGCGAGATCATGATCGCCACCGCGGCCGACCCGGGGCGCACCTTCGTGGTGGACACACCTGAAGGCCGGATGCAGGCGCTGGGCACGCGGTTCAACGTGCGCAGCCTCGATGGAGAAACCACGCTGGCGGTGCTGGAGGGCGCGGTGCAGGCGCATTTCACGGGCGCGCCGCCGGCGGGCTATCGGGTCGACGCCGGCATGCGCATGCGTGGCGGCGCGCAAGGCATCGAGGCGCCCGCGGCGCTGCGAGCCGCCGACCACAACTGGACGCGCGGCATCGTGCAATTCGAGGAGGCACCGCTGGCGCAGGTCGTGGCGGAACTGGCGCGATACCGCCGCGGGCATCTGGGCTGCGCCGACGACGTGGCCGCGCTGCGCGTGACGGGCACGTTCCCTCTGCATGACAGCGATCGCGCGCTGCGCCTGCTGAGCGAGGCCTTGCCGCTGCGGATCAGTCAGCCGATGCCGTGGTGGACGACCCTGCAGCCACGCTGAGATCCCGCCGTTACAAATTAGTTTGCCGCTTTTGCCGCGCTCATCCGGCCTATGGGCAATTCAACACCCATATCGCGGATTCGTGGCATGACCAACCCCCTGATTGTTTTTCCCCTCCGTCCGATCCGCCGTGCGCGCATCCTTCCGCTGGCGCTGGCGATCGGCGTGGCGCTGGGCGTCGCGGCGCCCGTCAGCGCTGTCCACGCGCAGGCGGCCGAAACCCAGGTCCGCCAGTTCGACATTCCACCCGGCCCATTGAGCCAGGTGCTCAATCTGTACTCGGCCGAAGCCGGTCTGTTCGTCAGCGGCCACGGCGACCTGAGCGCCGGCCGCCATAGCCCCGGCGTGCGCGGCCGCTATTCGCCCGAAGCCGGCATGGCGGCGCTGCTGACCGGCACGGGTCTCGTGGCCGAACGCCTGCCCGACGGCGGTTTTGTGCTGCGGCAGGGGCGCCAGGACGTGACCTTGCTGGAACCCATTGCGGTCACCGCCCAGATCGAACGCCCGGACGGCCCGGTGCTGGGCATCGCGGCCACGCGCAGCGCGACGGCCACCAAGACCGACACGCCGATCATCGAAACGCCGCAATCGATTTCCGTGGTGAGCGCAGCGCAGATCAGTGATCAAAAGGCGCAGAGCCTGCAAGAGGCGCTGGGCTACACCCCCGGCATCATGCCCGGCCTCGTCGCCAAGAGCTCGGTCTTCGAAGACACGATGTTCATCCGCGGCTTCGAGGCCAACCCGCAGACCGGCAGCTACTACCGCGACGGCATGCGCTACATGATCAATCAGTACAACGGCAAGCAGGAGCCGTACGGCCTGGAACGCGTGGAGGTGTTGCGGGGCCCGTCATCGGTGCTGTACGGCGCCGCGGCGCCGGGCGGCATCGTCAACACCGTGACCAAGCGCCCGCCCGGCGAATCGATGGGTGAAATCAATGTGGACGGCGGCAGCTTCGACCGCCGGCAGATTTCCGCGGACATCGGCGGCCCCATCGATGAGGCTGGCGTGTGGTCCTATCGTCTGACCGGCCTGTTCCGCGAAAGCAAGCAGTTCGTCGATTACGGCTCCGATGATCGCACCTACTTCGCGCCCGCCCTGACGTGGCGTCCGACGGCGGCCACTTCGGTCACGCTCCTGGCCAACTATCAGCGCAGCAAGACGTTCAATCCGCCGGAAGTGCCGGTCACCGGTTCGCTCTGGACCAACCCGAACGGCCAGATCCCGCGGTCGCGCTTTCTGGGCGAGCCCAACCACAATCGATTCGATATCGAATCGACCTCGCTGGCCGTGCTGATCGAGCACGCGTTCGACGACACGTTGAAGTTCCGCCAGTCGATGCGCTATTACGACGCAGACCTCAACATGCGCTATGTCCTGTTGCAGGGCGACGTGGATGCGGCGACGCAGCGCCGGGTGGCCCGCTCCGCACGCGGCTTTAACGACCGCACCACGGTGCAGACGATCGACACCAACATCGAGAAGCGCTTCGAGACCGGCCCCGTCACGCAGACGTTTCTTGCAGGCTTCGACTACACGCGTTCGACCTACAACAGCGACCGCCTGCGCGGCAATCTGCCGCCCATCGATGTTTTCGATCCGGT
Organism: Achromobacter sp. GbtcB20; assembly: GCF_019091095.1. Lineage (NCBI taxonomy): Bacteria > Pseudomonadati > Pseudomonadota > Betaproteobacteria > Burkholderiales > Alcaligenaceae > Achromobacter > Achromobacter sp. GbtcB20. Next base: position 130,863 of record NZ_JAGXJZ010000001.1, read on the forward strand.
GTACCTGCCCGGCGACGTCGTGGCCTTGCCTTGGCAGCAGCGCCGCAACACCGAGCATCGCCTTGGCATCTACCTGCAAGATCAGATCAAGATTGCGGACAAGGTCGTGGTGCTGCTGGGCGGGCGGCATGACAACGTGCGCGCGGAGAATCGCGCCCTGCATGCGCCGTCCACCAATTCGAACGACAAGGACTCGGCATTCACGGGCCGCGCGGGTGTCGTGTACCTGGCCGACAACGGCCTGGCGCCGTATGCCAGTTTCAGCCAGTCGTTCGAACCCACCAGCGGCCGCGATCGCAACGACGGCAGCTTCGAGCCCAGCCGCGGGACGCAGTACGAAGTCGGCATCCGATACCAGCCCGCGGGTGAAGACGTGATGCTGAGCGCCGCGCTCTTCAACCTGGAGCGCAAGAACGTGCTCACGCCGGATCCGGTCGATCCGACCTTTCTGGTGCAGACCGGCAAGGTGCGCTCTCGCGGCCTGGAGCTCGAGGCGCGAGCCCGCGTCACGCCGCAGGTCGATGTGATTGCCGCCTACACCTACACCGACGCCCGCGTGGTCCAGAGCAACCTGCCGGGCGAGGAGGGCGAGCGCTTCAACACGCCCCGGCATGCCGCGTCCGTGTGGACCGACGTGAACCTGTCGGAATGGGTGTTGATGGGTTTGAAGGCCGGCGCGGGCGTGCGCTATGTGTCGGCGCGCCCAGACCGGCCGTCCAGCGGTTCGCTCGGGGGCGCGGGCTACACCCTGATTGATGCGCGCGTCAGTTATGAAAGCGGTCCGTGGCTGTATGCGCTGAACGTCACCAACCTGATGGACAAGACCTACATCCCGTCCATTTGCTACAACGGCCTCTGCAACTACGGCGAGCCGCGCCGCATCATCGGCACGGTGAGCTACCGCTGGTGACCGTGCGCGCGGCGCTGCTGCGTCTGCATCGCTGGACCGGCCTGGTGCTGGCGGGCTTTCTCGGCCTGGTGGCCCTGACTGGCATTCCGCTCGCGTGGTATGAAGCGCTGGACGCCGCCGCGGCCCCCGCGCTGCACCGCGTGTCGCCGCCAACGGCCGACGACGCGCGGCTTGACGCCCTGACGCTGCGCGAGCGCGTGGCCCGCTTTGTGCCGGGGGCGGCGATGCCCGCCACGCCGCTTGGCGGACAGGCCGGACGCAGCGTGGCGTTCCCGGTCTGGCTGCATGAGGACGGCGCCGCAGGACCCGTGTTGCACGAGGTATTTGTCGACCCGTACGATGGCGCCATTCTGGGCCAGCGCCGCTGGGGCGATCTGCGCGAAGGGCTGCGCAATCTGATGCCGTTCTTGCATCGCATCCATACGGCGTTGCTGTTCGAGGGCATCGGCGAACTGTTGCTCGGCATCGTCGCATTGGCCTGGACGCTCGATGGATTTGTCGGCGCCTGGCTCACGCTGCCGCCTCGAAACCGCTCGCGCAAGCCGGCCATGTCCTCGTCCCTGTGGCAGCGTTGGGCGCCGGCCTGGCGCATCCGTTGGCAGGGCGGTCCGCACAAACGCAATTTCGATCTGCACCGCGCCGGCGGGTTGTGGCTGTGGGCGGCCTTGACGGTGATGGCGTGGAGCAGCGTCGCGCTCAACCTGCCGGCGGTCTACGATCCGGTGATGCGCGCCGGTTTGAGCTATCAGCCCGATCCGCGGCGCGGCGCATCCGGCACGGCCGGCGATCCGATGCCGCCCGTGCAGGCGCGCGATGCCGGCCGGCAACTGATGGCGCAGCTGGTCGCCCGAGAGGGGTTTGCCGTGCTTGGCGAACATTGGTTGGCGCTGGATGCGCGCCGCAATCTCTATCGCTACAGTGTGCGCAGCAGCCGCGATCTGCGCACCCGCAGCGGGGCCACGTCAGTGGTGTTCAGTGCCGCGGACGGACAGCTGGCGGGCAGCCATCTGCCAACGGGTCGGGCAGCGGGCGACACGGTCAAGCATTGGTTGACCAGCCTGCACATGGCGGCGCTTTGGGGCTGGCCCTTGCAGTTGGCGGTCGCGCTGGTCGGCGTCGTTACCTTGGTGCTGAGCGTGACCGGCGTCTGGTTGTGGTGGACGCGCCGCCGCGCGCGTCAGTACGGACCCTTGCCCGCGGCCACTGCCGCCGCTTCCTTGAACTCGCCCGCCAGCGCTTCGGCCGCGCGTGCCAGCAGCACTGCGTCCACGCCCACCGCCACGAAGGTGGCGCCCAAGGACAGATAATGCTTGGCCTGCGCCACCCCGCTGTGCAGGATGCCCGCGGCCTTGCCGGACTGCACGATGCGCGCAATCGCGTCATCGATGGTCTTTTCGACCACCGGATGCTCCGGCTGGCCCAGATATCCCATGCTGGCCGACAGATCGGCAGGTCCGATGAAGACGCCATCCACGCCGTCCACGGCAAGGATCGCATCCAGGGCCTCGATGCCGGCGGGCGTTTCGATCTGCACCAGCACGCACATTTCGTCGTTGGCGCGTTCAAGGTAGTTCGGGATGCGGTTCCAGCGCGACGCGCGCGCCAGCGCGCTGCCCACGCCGCGAATGCCTTGCGGCGGATAGCGCACGGCGGCCACCGCGTCGGCGGCTTCCTCGGCCGACTGGATCATGGGGACCAGCACCGTCTGCGCGCCGGTGTCCAGGATCTGCTTGATCTGGACCGGGTCGTTCCAGGCCGGGCGCACCACGGGCGCCACCGGGTAGGCCGCCACGGATTGCAGTTGGGCCAAGGTGGAGTCCAGCGTGTTGGGCGCGTGTTCGCCGTCGATCAGCAGCCAGTCGAAGCCGGCGCCCGCAAGAATTTCCGAGGTGTACGCGCTGGCCAGGCCGGCCCACAGGCCGATCTGAGGTTTGCGGTCGCGCAGGGCTTGCTTGAACGAATTCGTCAGGAGGTCCATGGACGTGGGATCGAGTGGGAAGGGAAGGAGGGGGAGACTACGCGCTCAGGGCGTGCCGGCATCGCGCGTGGGGCCGTCGCGCTTGATGAGATCGACCATGGCGTCCACGTCGCGGTACAGGCGATCCAGCAATTCCTTGCCGATCCTTTCTTCGATTTCCTGGTACTTCGCGTCGACCATGGGACGCATGCGGTCGATGAGCTTGTTGCTTTTGACGGTCAGGGAGATTTCCTGACGGCGCTGGTCGGCGCTGGAGCGCGTGCGCTTGATGAGTCCTTGCTCTTCCATGCCGGCCAGCATGCGCGTCAGGCTGGGGCTCAAAATCTGACAGGCGCGCGCGATCTGGTTGGGTTCCAGCGAGCCCACTTCGCTCAGCGTGCGCAACACTCGCCATTGCTGTTCGGTGACGCCCGCCGCGTGCAGCACGGGACGGAAATGCGCCATTAGCGTTTCGCGCGCATAGAGCAGCAAATGGGGAAGATTGCGGTGGTGGAAGCTCGGACTCATGGCGGCTATGTTAGCAAGAAGCCGCCCAAAAAATGCTCAATTCTTCGGGCCTGGGTGCGGCCCGCGCGGGCGCGGCGGCGGGCCGGCGCAGGGGCCGGCCCCGGGCGTCACGCCGGGTTCTGGCGGGACAGCTCTTGCAGGTCGTCCGGCAGGGTGAAATCCGGCGCGCCGCGCTGCAATTCGCGCAATGCGTGAACGGCGTCTTCTTCGCGGTCGTCCACGATCAGGCCCCGAATCTGGGCCACCCGGGCCTCGATGTCCTGCTCGGTGAAGGCGGCCACCTGTTGCGATTCCGCGGGCGCTTCCTGGGCGGCGGCCGGCACCGCTTCCTGGGCCGCCGTCACGGTTGCCGCCGTTTCAGCCGCTGCTGGGGCTGGAGCCGCCGCAACGACGGCCACAGCAGGCTGCGCCGTGGCCGGTTGGGCGGGAACCGCCGGTTCTTGCTGCAAGGCGACGACGCGGCGCAGGGGCGGCGCGTCGCTGGCTGGTGTGGCCGGCGTCGAGGCGGCCTCCGGGGTTGCCTCGTTTGCCTGCACGGCAACCAGTTGCATTTGGGGTTCGGTGTCGTCGATGGCTTCGCGCATGTCGGTCCAGGCGAAAAGCCCTGCCACCATCACGGCGCAAGCGGCTGCGCCCCAACCGGGGTGCCAGCTATGGCCAGGGTGCCATCTGCGGCGCACCGCTGCATCCAGTTCCGGATTGGCGCCGGGACCCGGCTTGCGGTACAGGGCGCGCAGATCCCGTTCATCGTCTTCGTCAAAAGGGGGGCGATAGGTAATGCTCATGCGCGTACTCCTCGCATATACGCCGGGTGGCACGACGTATCCGCGTTTGACCTTTGCGTGCGCCGCGCCGGTGATCCGGCGTCTAGTCGTGCTGGGGTCCTGTTCCGGTTTGAGCGGCCTCCGGGGAGGCTGCGGGTGATTGCGCCGCGATTCGCCACGAAGTGCGTCGCAAAGGACGTCCGTCGTGCCGTATGCCGTCCGATCTGGACGGTTCGACAATATGCGCTGCACTTGGCGATTATGCGCGATTTGAAACGGATCGGGCAGTAAATTTCTTGTGTTTGCATCATGTAACTGCTGTACGTCCCTTTTTGTGAAAGCTGTCTGAAAGAAATGGCCTTCGGGCCACGTCTCGGGGCGTGACATTCCGGTCATTGTTCCCGCGCGGCGCGGGCGCGTTGCCGGGTACACTTTCGCGCATGGCAAAAACCCGTACCGTTTATGTGTGCGCCGACTGTGGCGGCACCACCCCGAAGTGGCAGGGCAAATGCCCGCATTGCAACGCCTGGAACACGCTTGAAGAAACGGTGGAGTCGTCCGCGCCCGCGGCCGCCGCGCACCGCTATGCGCCGCTGGCCTCGTCCAGCCCGGTGCGCAGCCTGTCCGAAATCGAGGCCCGCGAAACGCCGCGCCAGCCCACCGGCCTGGACGAATTCGATCGCGTGCTCGGGGGCGGCCTGGTGGCCGGCGCCGTGGTGCTGATCGGCGGCGATCCCGGCATCGGCAAGTCGACGCTGCTCTTGCAGGCGCTGGCCTCGCTGTCCGAAACCACCAACGTGCTGTACGTGACGGGCGAAGAGTCCGCCGAACAGGTCGCGTTGCGCGCGCGCCGGCTGGGCCTGCAAACCGGCAACGTCAACCTGCTGGCCGAAATCCGCCTCGAAGCCATCCAGGCCGCGGTGTCGGAACAAAAGCCCACCGTCGCCGTCATCGACTCCATCCAGACGCTCTACAGCGGCGAACTCACGGCGGCGCCGGGATCGGTGTCGCAGGTGCGCGAATGCGCGGCGCAGCTCACGCGGCTGGCCAAGCAGACCGGCATCGCCATTGTCATGATCGGCCACGTCACCAAGGACGGCGCGCTGGCCGGACCGCGCGTTCTCGAGCACATCGTGGATACCGTGCTGTACTTCGAGGGCGACACGCATTCGTCGTTCCGCCTGGTGCGCGCCTTCAAGAACCGCTTCGGCGCCGTCAACGAGCTTGGCGTGTTCGCCATGACCGACCGCGGCCTGCGCGGCGTGGCCAATCCGTCCGCACTGTTCCTGTCGCAGCACGAGCAGCAGGTCGCCGGTTCGTGCGTCATGGCCACGCAGGAAGGCACGCGTCCGCTCCTCGTTGAAATCCAGGCGCTGGTCGACAGTTCCCATGCGCCCAATCCGCGCCGGCTGACGGTCGGCCTGGAAGGCAACCGTCTCGCCATGCTGCTGGCCGTGCTGCACCGGCACGCGGGCGTGTCGACCTTCGACCAGGACGTCTTCGTCAATGCGGTTGGCGGCGTGCGCATCACCGAACCCGCGGCTGACCTGCCGGTGCTGCTGGCCATCATGTCGTCGCTGCGCGACCGGCCGCTGCCGCGCGGGTTGATCGCATTCGGCGAGGTGGGCCTGGCCGGCGAGATCCGGCCCGCCCCGCGCGGCCAGGAACGTCTGCGCGAAGCCGCCAAACTCGGTTTCTCGGTGGCGCTCATTCCCAAGGCCAACGCGCCGCGCCAGCCCATCGAGGGCCTGGAGATCTGGGCGGTCGATCGCCTGGACGCGGCACTGGAAAAGCTGCGTTGATGCGTCGCGACGTCTGTTGGAGCAACACGTGAGTCTGTTCGTCATCGCCGCCTGCCTGGCAGCCGGCGGCCTGATCGGTTTCATGGGCGGCGTGCTGGGCATCGGGGGCGGACTGATCGCCATTCCTGCCCTCGTCCTCCTGATGGGAATGTCCCAACAGCTTGCGCAGGGCACGGCGCTCATCATGGTGTTGCCGACCATCATGATGGCAGTGCGCAAGTACAACCAGCAGACCCGCATCGACAAGCGCGTCGCGCTGGCGGGCGCGGCGGGCGCCGTGGTGTTCACGTGGGTGGGCGCGCGGATGGCGCTGGGCATCGACTCGACCTTGCTGCGCCAGAGCTTCGCGGTGTTCCTGTTCTTCATCGCACTGTTCTACGTCTGGCAGACCTGGCGCGCCTCGCGTCCGGCGGCGCGCCGCGCGCCACCGCCAAAGCGCCCCGCGCCGGTCTTCACGCCGCGCCGCGCAAGTGTGCTGGGCATCCTGTGCGGAACGCTGGGCGGATTCTTTGGCGTCGGCGGCGCCGTGCTGGCCGTGCCCATCATCACCACGGTCTTTCGCCTGCCGCAGACCACCGCACAGGCGCTTGCGCTCAGCATGGTGATCCCGGGTTCCACGATCGCGCTCATCACCTACACGTGGGCGGGACAGGCGAACTGGATGGTCGGCGCGCCGCTAGCCATCGGCAGCCTGATCTTCGTGCCCATTGGCGTGCGGCTAGCCTACCGGCTTCCTGAACGCAAGCTGAGAGCCTGCTTCGCGCTGATGCTGTTCGCCACCGTGGCGTTGCTGGCGTTCGAGGGATAGCAACAATTCTTGAGTGACGGAAAAATTGTGGTTCTTCGTTGAACCTTCTGAAGGGGCAGGCTTCAAACCGCATACGGGACTTGCGGCATCGTGCCGCCCCGTAACGGCAAAAGGCCTTCGGCCTTCACCAACCAGGAGTACCACAAATGACGACTCACTCCCGCATTGCTGCGTTTCTTTCCACCTCGGCCCTGTGCCTGGGCCTCGCCGCCGCACCGTCGGCGTTTGCGGCCGGCGCCAGCAAGACCGGCGACACCAAGACCCAGGCGCATCACAAGCATCACAAGGCTGACAAGTCGTCCGCCAAGCATTCGGCAGGCGCAGCAAACACGCACAAGTCTGGCGCCACGACGCCGACGAAATAACCGCGCCGGGCGGCAACGCCCACGTTCCTTTGCGCGACAAAGACTGACCGGACACGCGGGGGCCGGAAAGTCGAAAGCCTCTCGGTATGGGCGCCGAGAGGCTTTTTTGTGTCTGAGGCCCGGACGAACAAAGCCGGTTATTCCACCGGCGTGATCACGCGGCCGGTCTCGAAGAACGACTGCAGGTTTTCCAGCATCATGTTTTCCATGGCCAGGCGCGTTTCCTCGGTGGCGCTGCCGATGTGCGGCAGCAGCACGGCCTTGTCGCTCTTCATCAGCGCTTCGGGCACCTTGGGTTCGTGCTCGAAGACGTCCAGCGCCGCGCAGCCCAGCTTGCCATCTTCCAGGGCCGCGACCAGCGCGGTTTCGTCGATGACCGGACCGCGCGCGATGTTGACAATGATGCCCTTCGGGCCCAAGGCTTCCAGCACGTCGCGATTCACAAGGTGGCGCGTGCTGGGACCGCCCACCGTGGCCACGATCAGGAAATCGGCCCACTTGGCCAGGTCCGTCAGCGACGCTTCGTAGCCGTAGGCCACGTCGTCGCGCTTTCTGCGGTTGTGATACCGCACGTCCATGTCAAAGCCCGTGCCGCGTTTGGCGATCGCTTCGCCGATGCGGCCCAGGCCGACGATGCCCAGTTTTTTGCCGCTGACGCGCAGGCCCAGCGGGATGCTGCCATGCACCTGGCCCCATTGGCCGGCCCGGACGAAGCGTTCGCCCTGACCCATGCGGCGCGCGCCGGCGATGAGCAGGCCCCAGGCCAGGTCCGCCACGCAATCGGTCAGCACGTCGGGCGTATTGCTGACCAGCACGCCACGCTTGCGCGCGGCCTCGACGTCGATCGTCTCGTAGCCCACGCCCCAGCTGCAGATGGCCTTCAGGTCCGGCAGCGCGTTGATGAGCTCGGCGTTGGCGCCGAAATTGGCGGACGTGACGACGGCGGTGATGCCCTTGCCGTGCTCGGCCAGCGCAGCCTTGCGGTCCGGGTACTTCCACAATTCGATGACGTCATAGCCATCGGCCAGGCGCTGGTTGGCGGAAGGGGAGCCGGCCAGCGAGCCGACCTGGATGATGCGTTGCTTGGTGGTCATGTTGTCGTACGGTTGGGTGGCGAAGGTTTCATGCTACTTGATTCAAGCGGGGACCTTGCGGGCCGGGCGCGCAGCCAAGGCGGCTGCGCACCCGCTGCGGGATGCCCGCATGCAGGCATCCGGCGAAGCGTTACTCCAGCTGAATGTTGGCCTTCTGGATCACGTCCTTCCAGCGCTTGACTTCAGCCTGCTGGAAATCGGCGAACTGCTGCGGCGTGTTGGCGACGACCTCGAAGCCCATGCCTTGCAGCGTTTTCTGGGTCTGGGGCTCTCGCAGTGCGGTGCGCAGCGCCTCGGCCAGCTTGTCGACGACCGGCTGCGGCGTGCCCTTGGGCACGGCAAAGCCCTGCCAGGAATACACCACCATGTCCTTGATGCCGGCCTCCGTCAGCGTCGGCACATCGGGCAGGTCCGGCGTGCGGGCGTCGCCCGTGATGGCCAGCGCCTTGAGCTTGCCTGCCTTGATGTGGTTCTGCACCGCGCCCAGGTTCTGGAAGGACACGTTGACCTGCCCGCCGATGAGGTCCGCGATGGCCGCGCCGCCGCCCTTGTAAGGCACGTCCACGCCGGTGCTTTGCGTGCGCTGGCGGAACAGTACGGCCGACAGGTGATCCGACGAGCCCGTGCCCGACGAGGCGTACGACACGCGATTCGGATTCTTCTTCGCGTAGTCGACCAGCTCGGCGACGGTGCTGGCCGGGAACGAAGGCGCCGCGACCAGCACGTTGGGATTGCGCACTGCCTGCGTCAGGTAGGCGAAATCCTTGCTGGGGTTGTACGACAGGTTCTTGTACAGGGCTTCGTTGATGGCGAAGGTGCCGATGGAGCCGACCATCATGGTGTAGCCGTCCGGCGTGGAGCGGGCCAACGCCTGGGCGCCGATAGCGCTGTTCGCGCCCGGCTTGTTCTCGACGACGAAGGTCTGTCCCAGGATCTTGGACAGCGCCGGCGTGACCGAACGCGCGGTGATGTCGGAGGACCCGCCGGGCACGAAGGGCACGATCATGGTGACGGGCTTTTCGGGGTAACCGGCGGCATGGGCCGCCGGCGACCCAAGCACAACGGCGCCCGCCGCGAATACGGCGCTGATCAGTTTGTTCATGGTGTCTCCTGGTTCGCGTGATGATGAAGAGCCCGCCGCTCACGCGTTGCGGGCAGGCCCCGGATCGGTGCAGGGTCAGTCGACCTTGGCGCCGGATTTCTTCACAACGTCGGCCCACTTGACGGTTTCCTGGGCCATGAACTGCTTGAACTGGGCGGGCGTGTTGCCGGACGGCGTCGCGCCTTGCGCCTGAAGCTGCGCGCGCACGGGCTCCTGCTGCAAGGCGGCGGCCACGTCGCGCTGGACCTTCTCGACGATCTCGGGCGGTGTGCCGGCCGGCGCCAGCAGCCCGAACCAGCTCGATGCCTCATACCCCTTCACGCCGGCTTCGGCCATCGTGGGCACGTCGGGCAGGGCAGGCGAGCGATTGGCCGTCGTAACGGCCAGGGGGCGAAGCTTGCCGGCCTTCAGAAATCCCATGGACGAGGGCAGGTTGTCGAAGATCAGGTCCGCCGATCCGGCCATCACGTCCGTCAGCGCGGGGCTGCTGCCCTTGTAGGGCACGTGCGTCATGCGCGTGCCGGTCATGCTCTGGAAGAGTTCGCCTGAAAGGTGCGTGGAAGTGCCGTTGCCCGTGGACGCCATGTTGACGCTGTCGGGATTGGCCTTCAGGTACTTGATCAGATCGGCCACGGTGCGGATGCCGTGCTTGTCGGCAAACTTGGGATTGAGCTCAAGGATGTTGGGCACCGGAATCACCAGCGTGACGGGCACGAAGTCCTTGACCGGGTCATACGGCAGCTTGGCGTACACGGACTGGTTGATGGCGTGCGTGCTGACGGTGCCCATCAAAAAGGTGTAGCCGTCGGGCGTGGCGCGCGCGGCTTCGGCCGAGCCGACGTTGCCGCCGGCGCCCGCCTTGTTATCCACCACCACGGGCTTGTTCCAGCTTTTGCCCAATTCGGCCGCCACCACGCGCGCGGCGATGTCGGCGGTGCCGCCGGCAGGGAAGGGGACGATGATCTTGACTTCCCGCTCGGGGTAGTCGGCGAAGGCCGGCGAGGCCGGCAGGGCAAAGGCGGTGGCCGTCAGGAGGGCGGCGGCAAGAAGCCGGCCTCGCGCAGGGGCTGCATACATGGAATTCGTCTCCTCGGTGTGCGCGTGGCCGCGCATCGTTTCTGGGGGTATTCCGCTCCCGGCAAGCCGAGAACTCGAAGACGCATGCAGCCCGCGCCTCATGCGCCTTGCGTGCTGCCGATCAACTTGTAAAACAAATATAGGTATTGAGCTATAGCTTGTCAACCAAGTATACTTTTTCGACCCTACTTCCCTGACAACTGCACCCGCCAGGAGCCCTTCCATGAAAACCACCCCGGTCACCGCCCAGGATCTGCAGCGCTCGGTCATCGCCGTGCCGCCGCTGGCCCGCAATGCCGACCTGTCGCTCAACGAATCGGCCAACAAGGCGTTGCTCGGCCACCTGGAAGCGGGCGGCGTGCGCAACGTCATGTATGGCGGCAATGCCAACTTCTACAACGTGGGTGTGAGCGAATATGCCCGCATCGTGGACATGCTGGCAAGCTTGGCGGGCCCTGACACCTGGATCCTGCCGTCGGTGGGCCCCGACTACGGCAAGATGATGGACCAGGCCGCCATCCTGCGTTCGCGCGCCTTCCCGACGGCGATGCTGCTGCCCATGTCCTTTCCTTACACCGACGCGGGGCTTGCCGACGGCGTGCGCCGTTTCACGGATGCGCTGGGCAAGCCGGCGGTGGTCTACATCAAGTCGGCGGACTACCTGGCGCCGGAAACCGCGGCGCGCCTGATCGAGGAAGGCCGCCTGGTCGCCTTCAAGTACGCCGTCGTGCGCGATGATCCGTCCGAAGACGCCTACCTGTCGGCGCTGCTGCAGGCCGTGGATTCGCGCTGGGTCGTCAGCGGCATCGGCGAGCGCCCGGCCATCGTCCACTACCGCGAATTCGGCCTCAAGAGCTTTACGTCCGGATCGGTCTGCGTGGCGCCGCGCGGGTCGATGCGCCTGCTGCATCTGCTGCAGGAAGGCCGCTACGACGAGGCCGAAGCCGTGCGCGAACAGTACCTCGGGCTGGAAGACTGCCGCGACAGCATCAGTCCCATCCGCGTGCTGCACGACGCCGTGACGTTGTCGGGCGTGGCGGACATGGGTCCCATGCTGCCGCTCTTGACCGGCATCTCCAGCGCCGAGCGCGAGCGCGTGGCGCCCGTGGCCCGCGCGCTGGCCGCCTGGGACCGCGAGACCGCCACGGCGTGACGGCCGCGGCGCGCCGGACCCGCATTGCGGGTACGATGAGCGCCGTCCGCGTGTCGCAGCAGTCTGTCAGGGCCTGTTCCCCGCGCGTGGACAGGCCCTACTACCAGGAGGTTACGTGGCTCGACCCAAAGCATCCCCCCAACCCGCGCCGACTGCGTCCGGCGATCCGGAGGCGTCCGCCGCGCCGGTGCTGGAACGCGGGCACCGGGTACGGCTGGCGGACCAGCTTTACGGCCAGATCTTCGAACAGATCGTCTCTGGCGGACTGAACGTCGGCGACAAACTGCCCTCCGAAAACGAAATTTCCGAACGCTACGGCGTGTCGCGGCCGGTCGTGCGCGAAGCGTTGCTGCGGCTGCGCGCCGACGGCCTCATTACCGCGCACCAGGGCTTGGGCACCTTCGTGAGCCACCAGCCCGCGCCGCGCCTGAAGGCGTTCAACGATGTGCAGAATGTCGGCGCCTATCTGCGCGCGCAAGAGGTGCGCGTGGCGCTTGAAGGCGACGCCGCGCGCCTGGCGGCCTTGCGGCGCACCGACGAGCAGTTGGGCAAGATCGCCGACGCGCATGCGGCATTTGCCGATACGCTTGCCAAGGGCCAGGTGTCGGCGGAAGCGGACCTGGCGTTTCACGCCAGCATCGCCGAGGCCAGCGGCAACGACTTCTATCTGGGCGTGCTGGAAAGCATCCATGAATCCATCAGCGGCTTCATGCGCCTGACGCTCAATCTGACGCGCACGGGTTCGCGCCAGCGCGCGCAGCGCGTCGTGGACGAGCACGCGACCATCCTGGAAGCGATCCGCGAACAGGACGGCGAACGCGCGCGCGTCGCGATGCAGTTCCATCTGGGCCAGGCCCGTCACCGGTTGGTCGACCGGGACCGGGACTGACGCCGCCAGCGCCGCCCGCCACACCACAAGACAACAGGAGACAGACAGTGTCAGGGAACGGAGCAAACGCCACGGCCGTGCCGGTGGAAGAAGTGCGTGAGCAGATCTTGCAGGTGCTGATGGCGTGGGGCATGGCCGAGGATCTGGCCCACACCACGGCGGGCCTGATGGCGCGCACGGACCTCTTCGGCATCGATTCGCACGGCATCTCCATGCTGCCCGCCTACGAGGAAAAATGGCGCGCCGGCACGCTGCGGCTGGACGCTCGCGCGCGCGTCGTGCGCGACAGCGGCGCCAGCGCGCTGATCGACGGCATGGGCGGGCTGGGCTATCCGGTTGCGGCGCAGGCCATGAACCTGGCCGTGGACAAGGCGCTGGAGCATGGCGTGGGCGCGGTCTCGGTCTGCAACTCGCATCACTTCGGCGCGGCGGGCGTCTACGCGCGCATCGCGGTCGAACGCGGCGTGGTCGGGCTGGTCACCAGCAGCGCCAACGGCGTCATCATGGTCCCCACGCGCGGCGCGATGCCGATGCTGGGCACCAATCCCATCGCGTTCGGCGCGCCCGCGGCCTATAACGAGCCCTTCGTGCTCGACATGGCCACGACCACCGTGGCGGCCAACAAGGTCAAGGTCTACGACTTCCTGGACAAGCCCTTGCCGCCGGGCTGGGCGGTGGACGGGCAGGGCGCGCCGGTCACGGACGCGGACGCCGCGATGCAGTTCATCTTCAAGCGTCCCGAAGGCGGCCTCACGCCGCTCGGCGGCACCACCGCCATGAGCAGTCACAAAGGCTATGGCCTGGCGATGATGGCGCAGATCCTGGGCGGCACGCTCAGCGGCAGCGCGTTCGCGGCCCGTCGCGCCGCCACGCGCCGTCCCGGCGAACCCGACGACGTCGGGCACTTCTTTCTCGCGCTCAATCCCGACGCCTTCCGCGCGGCGGGGTCGTTCGAGTCGGACATGGACGACATGATCGACGCCATGCACGACACGCCGCCGGCCGACCCGTCCGAACCGGTGCTGGTGGCCGGCGAGCCCGAAGCGGCCGAGCGCGTGCGCCGGTTGCGCGAAGGCATTCCGATTCCTGCGGCGCTGGCCGAACGCCTGCGCGGCATCTGCGAGCGCGCCGGCACGCCGTACCTGCTGGATCCCGCCTGAGTCCGTCTTGGCGATCGCGCCCCGACGGGGCGTCTTATGGTATGAACACGCATTGACCCCGCCACAGAGCAGAGGAAGCGAGACATGAGCCATTCCAACAATCGCAAGAAACCCGAAGACCTGCGCAGCCACCGCTGGTACGGCGTGAAGGACCTGCGGTCCTTCGGGCACCGGTCGCGGACCGCGCAGATGGGCTATCACCGCTCCGATTACGCCGGCAAGCCGGTGATTGCCATCATCAACACCTGGAGCGACATCAACCCCTGTCACAGCCACTTCAAGCAGCGCGTCGAAGAGGTCAAGCGCGGCATCTGGCAGGCCGGCGGATTTCCGGTGGAGATGCCGGCGATGAGCCTGTCCGAGCCCTTCCAGAAGCCCACGACGATGCTCTACCGCAACCTGCTGGCGATGGAGACCGAGGAGCTGCTGCGCTCGTATCCCGCCGATGGCTGCGTGCTGATGGGCGGCTGCGACAAGACCACGCCGGCGCTCATCATGGGCGCGGTGTCGATGGACCTGCCCACCATCTTCGTGCCGGCCGGGCCGATGCTGCGCGGCAACTGGAATGGCAACACGCTGGGCTCGGGGTCCGACACCTGGAAGTATTGGGCGGAACTGCGCGCGGGCAACATCACCGAGGAAGACTGGCAGGGCGTGGAAGACGGCATCGCGCGCTCGCCCGGCCATTGCATGACGATGGGCACGGCGTCCACCATGACGGGCGCGGTCGAGGCCCTGGGCTTGTGCCTGTCGGGCGCATCGTCGATCCCCGCGCCGGATTCACGCCATGCGCAGATGGCCAGCCTGACGGGCAAGCGCATCGTCGACATGGTCTGGGAAGACCTGAAGCCCTCGGACCTGCTGACCGCGGCCTCTTATGACAACGCCGTGCGCACCGTGCTGGCCTTGTCGGGCTCGACCAATGCCGTGGTGCACCTGATCGCCATGGCGCGCCGCAGCGGCTTCGGGCTGGACCTGGACCGCTTCGATCACCTGGCGCGCACCACGCCCGTCCTGGCCAATCTGCGGCCGGCGGGCAAGTACCTGATGGAAGACTTCTACTACGCCGGGGGCCTGCGCGCGATGCTGGTGCAGCTGGGCGACCTGCTGGACACCGCGCAGCGCACGGTGGATGGGCGCACGCTGGGCGAGAACATCGCGGGGGCGCGCATCTTCAATGAAGACGTGATCCGTCCGCGGGCGCAGGCGCTCATCGAACGCGATGGCCTGGCAGTGCTGCGCGGCAATCTTGCGCCCGATGGCGCGGTGATCAAGCCGCCCGCGATGGAGGCGCGCCTGCAGGTGCACACCGGCCGCGCCGTCGTCTTCAAGGATTACAACGACATGGCCGCGCGCATCGACGATCCGGATCTGGATGTGGATGCCGATAGCGTCATCGTGCTGCAGAACGCCGGACCGCAAGGCGCGCCGGGCATGCCGGAATGGGGGCAGCTTCCCATCCCGCAAAAGCTGCTCAAGCAAGGCGTGCGCGACATGGTGCGCATTTCCGATGCGCGCATGAGCGGCACCAGCTATGGCGCCTGTGTGTTGCACGTCGCACCCGAATCGTATGTGGGCGGACCGCTCGCGCTGGTGAAAGATGGCGACCGCATCACGCTGGACGTGCCGAACCGCCGGCTGGACCTGCTGATTCCGGACGCGGAACTGACCGAGCGACGTGCGGCCTGGCAAGCGCCGCCGCCCCGCTTCGAGCGCGGCTACGGCGTGCTGTATCTCAAGCACATCGGCCAGGCCGACACCGGGTGCGACTTCGATTTTCTGCAGTCCGAGGAGCGCGCCGCGCCCGCGGGCGAACCCGAGATCCATTGATGCCGATCGTCCCGGCGACACGGCATTTTTTTCTGACATGAAGGCGGCAATGAACTCACCTCTTCCCAATCGTTTCCGGCAGCGCATCCTGGCCCGCGAACGGCTTATCGGATTCTGGATGTGCATGTCCAGCCACATCACCGCCGAGCTCGTCGGCCTGGCCGATTTCGACTGGCTGCTTCTGGATGGCGAGCATTCGCCCAACGAGGTGCCGATGTTCCTGCAGCAGTTGCAGGCCCTGCAGGGCAGCGCCAGCGCGGCAATCGGCCGTCCGTCCTGGAACGATCCGGTCGAGATCAAGCGCCTCTTGGATATCGGCTTCTACAACCTGCTGATTCCCTTCATAGAATCCGAAGAGGATGCGCGCCGCGCGGTGGCCGCCACGCGATATCCGCCGCAAGGCATCCGTGGCGTGGCGGGTGCGCAGCGCAGCAACCGATATGGCACGGTGCCCGACTATCTGCACACGATCAACGACAACATCTGCGTGCTGTTGCAGATCGAAAGCCGTCCCGGCATCGAGGCCGTGGATGAGATCGCCGCCGTCGAGGGCGTGGACGGCGTGTTCATCGGCCCGTCGGATCTGGCGGCGGCGCTTGGCCATCTGGGCAATCCCGGCCACCCCGAAGTGCAGGAAGCGATCCGCCATCTGTACCAGCGGGTGACCGCGCAGGGCAAGGCCGTGGGCATTCTGGCCCCCGTGCATGCCGACGCGCGGCGCTACCTGGACATGGGCATGCACTTCGTGGCCGTGGGCACCGACCTGGGCGTGTTCAAGCAGGCGACCTTCGCGTTGCGCGAGGCGTTCCCCACCTGAGGCCCAGGTTCGCTCAAGCCTCCAGCGCCAGCAACTCCGCGACGGTCTGGCGCCGACGGATCAGGCGCGCCTCGCCCTTGTCCAGCAGGACTTCGGGCGCCAGCGGGCGGCTGTTGTAGTTCGAGGACATCGACGAGCCGTACGCGCCGGCGTTGTGAAAGACCATGAAGTCGCCGATGCGCGGACGCGGCAGCAACTGGTCGGACATGACGCCGCCTTCGTTCTGCGTGAACACATCGCCCGATTCGCACAGCGGACCGGCCACCGCGATGCGCGTTTCGGGCGCGTCCTGCGGATGTGAGCCATCCGGCGCATGCACCGAGATCCGGTGATAGCTGCCGTACATGGCGGGGCGCATCAGGTCGTTGAAGCCCGCGTCGACCAGCGCGAAATCGCGCTCGGGACGGCGGTTGATGGCATGCACCTCGGCGACCAGCACGCCGGATTCGGCGACCAGGAAGCGTCCGGGTTCGATCTCCAGGCGAATCTCGTGGCCCAGATACGCCGCGATGCGCTGGCGCGCCGCATCCCATTGCGAGAAGTAGTGATCGCAGTCGATGCGCGGCTCGCCATCGCGGTAGGGGATCGACAGCCCGCCGCCCGCCGAGATGGCCTCGATGTCGTGATCCAGCGACTTCACCACGTCCACCATGGCATCGCACACGCTGGACAGGTGGCCGTAGTCGACGCCCGAGCCGATGTGCATGTGCACGCCCACCAGCTTCAGGCCGTGGCGGCGCACGATGGAAATAGCCTCGGCCACGTCGCCGATCCAGATGCCGTGCTTGCTTTGCGGGCCGCCGGTATTGGTTTTGTTGCTATGGCCGTGGCCAAAGCCGGGGTTGATGCGCAGCCAGACGCGATGGCCCGGCGATGCCTTGCCCACGCGGTCCAGCATGTCCAGCGACCCGGCGTTGACCGTGATGCCGTGCTTGAGCGCGGTAGCCAGCGTGGCGTGGTCGATGAGGTCCGCCGTGAAGACGATGCCTTCGGGTTCGCTGCGCGGATCAAAGCCGGCCGCCAGGCTGCGCTCGATCTCGCCCAGGGACACCGCGTCCACCACCACGCCTTGCTCGCGCATCAGGCGCAGGATGTGCAGGTTGGAGCACGCCTTCTGGGCGTAGCGGATCGTGTCGAAGCGGCGCAATTGCGCAATGCGTTCGCGGATGACGGCGGCGTCGTACACCCAGAGCGGCGTGCCGTGTTCGGCGGCAAGTTGGGTGAGCTGGCGCGGATCGAAGGTCATGATGGAAGCGGAACCGTGAGGAAAGTGAATCGAAGGCGGCATGATGCCTGCCCTACGTCATCCAGTAAAATGCTTTGATTTTCGGGATCGATTCATTCCTGATATGGAGTTGGGATGCTGACGCATCGCCACATCGAAGTCTTTCGTGCCGTGATGATCGCCGGCAGCGTGACCCGCGCGGCGGAATTTCTGAACACGTCGCAGCCAACCGTCAGCCGCGAGCTGGCGCGCATGGAACAGACCATCGGCTTCGCGCTGTTTGAACGCGTCGCGGGGCGTCTGCGGGCCACGCGGCCCGCGCTGGCGCTCTTTGAAGAGGTGCGGCAGTCCTACGCCGGCCTGGAGCGCGTGGCGTCCGCCGCGGCGCGTCTGCGGGCATTCCGGGAAGGGCAGCTCTCGGTGATCTCGCTGCCGGCGTTCTCGCATTCGATCCTGCCCGATGCGTTTCTGCGCTTTCACGGCCGCCACCCCGGGGTGAGCCTATCAGTCGAAACGCAGGAGTCGCCGCTGCTCGAAGAATGGCTGACCGCGCAGCGCTACGATCTGGGCCTGACCGAGCAGGATTCGGCTCCCGCCGGCACGCGGCTGGAATTGCTGACGCAGGTTGATGAGGTCTGCGTGCTGCCTGACGGCCATCCGCTGCTGGCCCACGCCGCCATCGGCCTGGCCGATTTCGAAGGGCAGGCGTTCGTCAGCCTGTCCGCCAACGATCCCTACCGCGTCCAGATCGACGACGCATTCGCCCAGGCGGGCGTGCTGCCCCGGTCCATCGTGGAAACGCCCACGGCGGTGTCGGTTTGCACGTTCGTGCGTCAGGGGCTGGGCGTGGCCATCGTCAATCCATTGACGGCGCTGGACTTCGTGGGGCGGGGGCTGCACATCCGGCCGCTGACGCGGTCGTTTCCGTTCCGCGTCAACGTGGTGTTTCCGGAGCATCGTCCCGGCAACCCGCTGGTCGGCGCCTTCATGGAATCGCTGCGCGACGCCGCGGCCGCCATCGAGGCCAAGCTGGCAGCCGCGCAGGGCGCGTAACAGGGACGGTGGCCTGCGGCGTCTTGCCGCCGCGAAAACCGGCAGCCAACAAAAAAGGATGCCCGCGGGCATCCTTCTTCATTTGCCGTATTCGTGACGCCCCGAAAACCGGGGGCGGCAGAATGGCTTAGGCCAGCGCCTTGATGGCGGCAGCCAGGCGGCTCTTGTGGCGAGCGGCCTTGTTCTTGTGGATGATGTTCTTGTCAGCCACGCGATCGATCACGCTGGTGGCCTTCTGGAACACTTCGCCAGCCGCAGCCTTGTCGCCAGCGGCGATGGATTGGCGAACGCGCTTGATGGCGGTGCGCAGCATCGAGCGCAGGCTGGAATTGTGCTTGTTGCGCTCAACGGATTGGCGAGCGCGCTTGCGGGCTTGGGCGGTATTGGCCATGTTGCTTTGTAAGTTGAATTCGGCAAAGTCGAACATTGTAGCAAGCCCCGTGGGGAATGCAAGCTTTTAATGTCGCTTTAACCGATGGAGCGCCCGTCAACCGGGCGGGAGGGCGCTGCTGGGAAGAATTCCCGGGTTGGAGAACCCTTGCGAGTGATCCTCTTGAAAACGCGAGGAAAATTCGCGGCGCCTACTGGATAAAAACACGGTGCGTAGTATACAACGGAAAGCGCCGCGCCCGGCAGACCTTCGTGGCCGTCGTTGTCAGGCCGCGACGCTGATGGACACGAACCAGGGCGTGAACCGGCGCACCTGGATCGGCATCAGGTCCTGCAGGCTGTCCAGCGCGGCGTCGGTGTCGTCCAGGGGGAAGTGGCCCGACACGGGCAGGCCCCCGGCGGCCATCGACACGCGCAGGGTGCCGCTGCGGTAGGGGCGCAGCGCGGCGATGACTTCCGCCAGCGGGCGGCCGCGGGCTTCGACCCACCCGGACTCCCAGGCGGCTTCGGCCATCAGTTCGGCGCGGGGGGTGTCCATGCGGGCATTGTCGAAGCGGGCGCCGGTGCCGGCGCGGATGGTGCCGTGAGCGCCCGACATGGTCTCGACTTCGACTTCGTGCTCGTGCACGACCACGACCGTGCGCTGCGCCTGCTGGCGCACCATGTAGCGGGTGCCCAGTGCGCGGACCGTGCCCTGCGCCGTCTGGACGAGGAACGGACGGCGGGCGTCCGGCGCGACGGACACGGTGACCGCGCCATCCAGAAGCCGGACCTGGCGGTACGCGGCTGTGAAATCCAGGTCGACGCGGCTGCGGGCGTCGAGCAGAAGCTGGCTGCCGTCGGACAGCAGGTAGCGGCGGCGTTCGCCGGTTGCCGTGGCTGCGTCGGCGGCGACGTTGTTCAGCGGGTAGAAGGCGTTGCCGACGTAAGCGGCGGCCGCGCCCGTACCGGCGAGCGCAAGCGCACCAGTCAGGAATCGGCGGCGGGGCGGCATGATGGCCGCGGGCGGGGGAGGGATCAGCGAGGGGGCAGCGCCCGAGGCGCCGCCGCCGCTGCCGGTGGCGTAAACATCGCCAAGCCGGCCGAACGACGATCCCGCCAGGGTGCCCGTCAATTGCTGCCAGGCGTTCTCATGGACAGGGTCGGCCGCTCGCCACGCCAGGAAGTCGTTGTAGTCCTGGGCCGTTGCTTTGCCGGAGCGCAGCAATAACAGCCAATTGATCACCTGGTCCGCCATGGGTTGTCCTTGGGCGTACTTCACTTCATATTCCCGCCAGCCGGGGCCAGCAGGGGATCCTCTCAGTCGCGATTTTTAAATCATAAAGGTTTTTTACCAAAGATTACGGCCCGCTTGTCAATTCTTGACGAATTTAGTGCGAAAAGCCGGCGTTTGGCCGGCTTTTGGATGGCAATGTAGCCCAAACAGGGGGAATTACGGCTTCGGGCGTCGTCCGAAGTCCTTGGGACGGAATCCAAACAGTAACAACATGCCGAAATACACCACGCCGCTGGCGGCCAGAACGCCGGCCAAAAGGAGCGCGCGCTGGCCGGCATGCGCCTGCAGGGCGATCCAATCGATGCGGGTGTCCGCATACCAGAGCAGCGCGGCCAGTCCGGCCAGGGCGGGCACCAGGCGCAAGGCAAACGCCGTCCAGCCGGCGCCCGGCTGGTAGACGCCGCGGCGGCGAAGGCCGATCAACAGCGCCAGGGCATTCAGGCACGCGCCCAGGCCGATCGCCAGGGCAAGTCCGGCATGCGCCAGCGTGGGGACCAGCGCCACGTTCAGCAGCTGCGTCACCACCAGCACGGCGATGGCGATCTTCACGGGCGTGCGGATGTCCTGTTTGGCGTAAAACCCGGGGGCCAGGATCTTGACCGCAAGCAGGCCGATCAATCCCGCCGAGTAAGAGATCACCGCCAAGCGCGTCTGCAACACGTCCTGCGCGTCGAAGGCGCCGTAATGGAACAGCGTCGCGACCAGCCCGTCGGACAGCAGCGCCATGCCGACCGCGGCGGGCAGGCCCAAGAGCAGTACCAGGCGCAGTCCCCAGTCGAGCAGTGCGCTGTAGCCGCCGTGGTCGTCGCGGGCGTGCGCGGCGGACAGGCTCGGCAGCAGGACGGTACCCAATGCCACGCCCAGAAGCGCCGTGGGAAATTCCATCAGGCGGTCGGCGAACGACAGCCACGTCACGCTGCCGGGCGTCAGCCACGTCGCGATATTGGTGTTGATGAGCAGCGAGATCTGCGCGACGGATACGCCCAGCGTGGCGGGCGCCATCTGCTTGAGGATGCGCTGCACGGTGGGATCTGCCCAGGCCTGGCCAAAGCGCAGCGAAAACCGCGGCGTGAGGCCCAGGCGCGCCAGCGCGACCCACTGAACGGCCAGTTGCGCCACGCCGCCGATCATGACGCCGACCGCCAACGCATACACCGGCACGTCCATGCGCGGCGCAAGCCAGATGCAGGCGCCGATCATGGACAGGTTCAGCAGCACGGGCGTGAAGGCCGGAACCGCGAAGCGGCGCCACGTGTTGAGCACGCCGGACGCGAAGGCGATCAGGGACATGCAGAGGATGTAGGGGAACATCATCCGCGTCATCCAGACCGCCGCGCCGAATTCGGTGTCGCGCGCCGCGCCGCGCAGGCCGCTGGCCATCGCCGACACCACCCAGGGCGCCGCGATGATGCCGATCAGCGTGACCAGCATCAATGCGGCGGTCAGCAGCAGGGCGACGCGGTCCAGCAGCGTGCGGACTTCGTCCTCGGAGCGGTTGTTGCGCGCGGCGCCCAGGATGGGCACGAAAGCCTGGGCGAAGGCGCCTTCGGCGAACAGGCGGCGCAGCAGGTTGGGAATGCGGAAGGCAACCCAGAACGCGTCGGTAATGGGGCCGGCGCCAAAGGCGCGGGCCACCAGGATGTCGCGGACCAGGCCGGAAATGCGGGACAGCAACGTGAAACTGCTGACCGTGGCGGCCGAACGGAACAGGCTCATGGATGACTACTGAAGAGAATGCGGGCCGGATCGCCGCGGAGGATGGGGACGGAATGCCGGCCGCCAGCACGGCCGGCCCAGGCGGGCCGGCCATTGCGCTGGATTACTTCGGCGGCATGCGGATGGCGCCGTCCAGACGGATCGTTTCGCCGTTGAGCATGTCGTTGGTGATGATGCTGTGGACCAGCTTGGCGTAGTCTTCCGGCCGGCCCAGGCGTGCGGGGAAGGGGATGCTGGCGGCCAGCGAATCCTGCACTTCCTGCGGCATGCCAAAGATCATCGGGGTGCCGAAAATGCCCGGGGCGATGGTCATGCAGCGGATGCCGGTCTTGGCCAGGTCGCGCGCGATGGGCAGCGTCATGCCGGCCACGCCCGCCTTGGAGGCGGCATAGGCTGCCTGACCGATCTGGCCGTCAAACGCGGCGACCGACGCCGTGTTGATCATCACGCCGCGCTCGCCGGTGGGCTCGGGCGTATTGGCGCTCATGGCCTCGGCGGCCAGGCGCATCATGTTGAAGCTGCCGATCAGGTTGATCGACACGACCTTCTGGAACAGGTCCAGCGGATGCGCGCCGTTCTTGCCGACGATCTTGGCGGCGGGGGCAACGCCCGCGCAGTTCACCAGACCGAACAGCGAGCCCAGTTCCAGCGCGGCGGCCACGACCTTCTTGCCGTCGGCTTCCTGCGTCACGTCGCAGTGCACGTAGCGCTGGCCGAGTTCCTTGGCGAGGGCTTCGCCGGGCTCGTCCTGCAGGTCTGCAATGACGACCTTGGCGCCGTTTTCAACCAGCATGCGGGCGGTGCCGGCGCCCAGGCCGGATGCGCCGCCGGTAACGATGAATACCTTGTTCGCGATTTCCATGTGTGTACCACCAGATCAGTTCAAGGGAAGGAAGGCGGCGCGCCGGGCGCCGGATGCGACAAGGCCTTCGGGCCAGGGCCGGAACGCGGTGCGTCCGGCCGGCGCCGAAGGCCTTTGGGCCGTCGAGGCGCCGATCAGCTTTGAACGGCTTCGAACAGGCGCGACTTGATTTCGTCGACCGCGCCCACGCCGGAGATCTTGCGGTACTTGGGGGCGGCGGCGGGATCCTGCTGCGCCCAGGCCGAGTAGTAGTCGACCAGGGGACGGGTCTGTTCGCGATAGACGGACAGGCGGTGGCGCACGGTTTCCTCGCGGTCGTCGTCGCGCTGGACCAGGTCTTCCCCGGTCACGTCGTCCTTGCCTTCGGTCTTGGGCGGGTTGAAGCGCACGTGGTAGCTGCGGCCGCTGGGCTGGTGCACGCGGCGGCCGCTCATGCGTTCGATGATGTCTTCTTCGGGAACGGCGATTTCCACGACGTAGTCCAGCTTGACGCCGGCGCTCTTGAGCGCGTCGGCCTGCGGGATCGTGCGGGGGAAACCGTCGAACAGGTAACCGTTGGCGCAGTCGGGCTGCGTCAGGCGGTCTTGCACCAGGCCGATGATGATCTCGTCGGAAACCAGGCCGCCGGCGTCCATGACCTTCTTGGCTTCAATACCCAGCGGGGTGCCCGCTTTCACGGCGGCGCGCAGCATGTCGCCGGTGGAGATTTGGGGAATGCCGAAGTGCTGCGTTAGAAACGCAGCCTGGGTGCCTTTGCCGGCGCCGGGGGGTCCGAGCAAGATGAGACGCATGAGTGCTCCTGAAGGGGTTTATTTTTTGTGATCCGGGGGATTATGCCGCAACGCAGCAGCCAATGCGGGGCTGCGCCATGCGAAATAACCCTTATATCGGTTTGCTGTAGATCAAGCGGACGCGCTCCAGGTCGGCCGGGGTATCTACCCCGCCTGCAGGAGGCGTCGACGCCCGATGGACGACGATCGTGTGGCCATGCTCCATGGCGCGCAGTTGTTCCAGCGATTCGAAGCGTTCCAGCGTGCCTTGCGGCAGCGTGGGGAACCGGCGCAGGAACGAGGCGCGGTAGGCGTACAGGCCGATGTGATGCCAGGCGGGCAGGCCGTCGGCCAGCACGCGTGCGCCGCCGGCCAGCGCGTCGCGCGCCCACGGAATGGGGGCGCGCGAAAAGTACAGCGCGCGATCGTCCGCGGCGCAGACGAGCTTGACGACATTGGGATTGAACAGCGCCTCGGCGTCGGCCAGCGGGCACGCGCAGGTGGCGATGTCCGCCTGCGGATAGGCCTGCAGCTTGGCGGCGACTGCGTCGATGAGTTCGGGCTCGATGAGGGGCTCGTCGCCTTGCACGTTCACGACGATCGCGTCGTCGGGCAGGCCCAGTTGCTCGACCGCCTCGGCCAATCGGTCCGTGCCGGTGGGGTGGTCGCCGCGGGTCATCAGGGCGCGCAGCCCGTGCGCCTGCACCGCCTGCTGCACGCGCAGGTCATCGGTCGCGATGAAGATCTGCGAGGCGCCCGACAGCGCGGCGCGATCCGCGGTGCGCACGACCATGGGTTTGCCGGCGATGTCGGCAAGCGGCTTGTCGGGCAGGCGGGTCGAGGCGGTGCGCGCCGGAATGATGGCGATGAAGCTCACGATGCGGCGGTCAGCGGGGGGCTGCGGCGTCGTCCAGCGCGCGCGCTTCGGACTCCAGCATGACCGGAATGCCGTCGCGGATCGGGAAGGCCAGGCGATCCGCACGGCAGATCAGCTCGGCCTGCTGGCGGTCGTGTTCGAGGCGGCCCTTGCACAAGGGGCAAACGAGGATGTCGAGAAGGCGGGATTCCATGACCGGGATTCTAAAACAGTTTTGCCGCCGGACAGCGCGCGGCTCGTCGGGCTTGCGGCAAGCCGCCGGTTACGCCGTTGGGTTGCGGCCCCGGCTTTTGGCGCCGCTGTTCTGGCCGCCGCCCGGGCGCGCTTTTCGGGCGCGCAGCGCGTCGGCCAGCCAGTCAAAGAGCGCCGGGTCGGAGAACGCGGCTTGCACGGGCACTTCCCACAGCCGGGGATCGTTCAGGGCGCCGCACTTGATGGCGTCCTTGGCGGTGACGAGGATGACGTCGGCGTCCAGCGCCTGGAACGGCGACGTGGCGAAGTCGTGGTGGTCGGGTAGCGGGAGCGTCGCGGACAGCGTGATGCCGGCTGCCCGCAGCGTGGTGAAAAAGCGCTCCGGATTGCCGATACCGGCCGCGGCCGCGATGCGGGTCTGGCCGGCAAAGGCGGAGAGCGGCTGCGTGTCGCGTCCCCCGATATGGCGCGCCAGACCGGGTTCGAGCCACATCTGGACCTGGCGGGGGAGGGTGCTGGCGGTGTCTGACACCCTGGGGAGACGGCCGTCAGGCTGCGAACGTGCCTCAAGGGTGTCAGACACCGACAGAGGGGTGTCTGACACCGCAGGACCGGCGCCGGGCGTGCCGATATTGGTCACCACGGCGTCCACGTCGGCCAGCCGGCTGGCGGGCTCGCGCAGCGGGCCGGCGGGCAGCAGGCGCCGGTTGCCCACCCCGCGCTGGTCCTGCACCACGATTTCGATGTCGCGCGCCAGCGCCAGGTGTTGCAGGCCGTCGTCCGAGACGATGACGTCCACCCGGGGATGGGCGTCGAGCAAGGCCTGGGCGGCAAGGGCGCGCCTGGGGTGGATGGACACCGGCGCGCCCGTGGCGCGGGCGATCAACGCCGGTTCGTCGCCGAAGCGGGCGGCTTCCAGGTCGCCCAGTCCGACGCGGGGGTGTGGGCCGACCTTGACCCCGTAGCCCCGGCTGACCACGCCCGGCGTGTAGCCGCGCGCCCGCAGATTCTCGACCGTGGCGATCACCATCGGCGTCTTGCCCGTGCCGCCGACGTAGATGTTGCCGATCACGACCACCGGCACGGGGGCGCGGTACGCCACCTTGGCGCCGCTGGTGTAGCGTTCGCGCTTGCGCGCCACCGCCCAGGCGGTCAGCGCGGACAGGGGGCGCAGGGCGGTGGACAGCCAGCCGCCGCGCTGCCATTGGCGGGCCAGCAGTGATGCGCGTCTGGTTTTCAACGGTTGGTCTGGGCAGCGAAATTGACGCGGCCGATGCCAGCGAGGCGGGCGGCTTCCATGATGTTGATCACGGACTGGTGCGTGGCCTGGGCGTCGGCGTTGATGATGATGAGCGGCTCGGTCTTGCCGGCCGCGGCCTGGCGCAGGGCCTCGGCGATTTCGGGCGGGGTCGAGACGTCGATCAGGGTGCCATTCAGGGCGTAGCGGCCATCCTGGCTGACCGCGACTTCCAGCGCGGGCGGCGTGTCCTGTTCGGAGGACGCCTGCGGCAGCGTTACCTTCAACTGCGTGAAGCGTGTGAATGAGGTGGTGGCCGCCAGGAAGATCAGGATGACCAGCAGGACGTCGATGAGCGGGATCAGGTTGATGTCCAGCTCATCGCGATCGCCCCGGGATCCGCGGAAATTCATGGACGGGCCTCGCGGGGGGCGCGCGCCGGCGCGAGGGCGCGGATCAGGCGCGAGGCGGCCTGTTCCATCGCATTGAGGTAGTTGTCGACGCGGCCGCGCAGGTAGCGGTGCGCGATCATGGCGGGAATGGCGATGAGAATGCCGAAACCGGTGTTGTACAGGGCGATCGAGATGCCGCGCGCCAATTGGGCCGGATCGCCGCCGCCGGGGGTGTAGGAGCCGAAGATTTCGATCATGCCGACGACGGTACCGAACAGGCCCATCAGCGGCGCGACCACGGCGATGGTGCCGATGGCGGAAATGTAGCGGGAAAGATCATGCGCGACGGCGCGGCCCGTGTCTTCGACCACGTAGCGCAGCTCTTCGCGGGGCAGGTGACGGTGACGCATCACTTCGGCCAGCACGCGGCCCAGCGGCGAATTGCGTTCCAGCCGGTGGATCGATTCGGGTGTGTCCTGGTGGTTGCGCAGCATATCGGCGACCTGATCGTTCAGGCCGCGCGGCATCACCAGGCTTCGGCGCAGGGACAGGAAGCGCTCGAAGATCAGCGCCAAGCCCAGCACGGATGTCGCCAGCAGGGGCCAGATGGGCCAGCCGGCCTCGCGCAGAATGGAAAGCAAAGCGTCAACTCCTGAGAAGCCGAAGGCGCCGGAGGGGGCGCATCGTGGCGTCTGAACAAGCCGAAACTGTAACGGCGCGGCGCGCATGTGGCAAGGCGGGGCGATCCCAAACTATCCACAGAATCTGTGGATAATTCTGTGTAGAACTCAGCCAGAAGGCTTATGGGCACAGGGCTTGCGCTTGTTTGCTTCAATTGAGCGCAGCGCCTTATCGCATAAAAGAATATATAAATCATGTACTTACACCGAATTTGCTGCGTTTCTGGGCCGTTGCTGCAAATTCCTGGGGACGCGGTATCATTGCGGCCCGCTCCGCCTGCCCTGTGGACAGGTTCGCATCGGAAAGCCTCATGACAATTGAACTCCCAGTCACAAACAACGCATTTGCGCGGGAAATCCTTACAGTTGCCCAGTTGAACCAAGCGGTGGGGCAGTTGTTGGAGCGCAGCATCCCGGCGCTGTGGGTGCGTGGAGAGATTTCCAACTTCACGCAGGCGGCATCCGGGCATTGGTACTTCACGCTCAAGGACAGCCGGGCCGCCGTGCGGGCGGTCATGTTCCGCAGCCGCGCCAGCGCCGTGGGTTTCGTGCCCCGGGCGGGCGACCAGGTCGAGATCCGCGCCCGGGTTTCCCTGTACGAGCCGCGGGGCGACTATCAGCTGCAGGCTGACGCCATGCGACGGGCAGGATTAGGCAATCTGTACGAGGCCTTTTTGCGACTGAAAGAGCAGCTTGCTTCCGAGGGGCTGTTCGATCCGGCCCGCAAGCGCGAGCCGGTCCGGCTGCCCCGCGCGATCGGCGTGATCACCTCGCTGCATGCGGCGGCGCTGCGCGACGTGTTGTCGGCGCTGGCCCGGCGGGCGCCGCAGGTTCCGGTCATCATCTATCCGGCCCCGGTTCAGGGTGCGGACGCCGCGAGCAAGCTGGCCGCCCAATTGCGTCTGGCCAATGAACGAGCCGAAGTGGACACGCTGCTGCTCGTGCGAGGCGGCGGCAGCATCGAAGACCTCTGGAGCTTCAACGACGAGGACCTGGCGCGCCAGGTGGCGGTCAGCGAGATCCCCGTCATCAGCGGCGTGGGCCACGAAACCGACTTCACCATCGTGGACTTCGTATCCGACCTGCGGGCGCCCACGCCCACTGCCGCGGCCGAATTGGCATGCGCGCCGCGCGCCGAATTGCTCGGCCGCGTCATGCAGACCCTGCAAACGATGGTGCGGGGCCAGCAACGGCGGCTGGAGCGGGCGGCGCAGCGCCTGGATCGCGCCACCGCGCAGCTCGTTTCCCCGGCGCAGCGCTTGCAGCACCAGCGCGAACGCTTGAACAGCCTGCAGTACCGCCTGGCCTCGGCCTGGTCGGCGCCGCAAGGACGGCGCACCGCGCGGGTCAATCTGCTGGCCCAGCGCCTCAGTCATCGCGTACCCGACACGGGCCGGGCCGCGGAACGCCTGGCCGGCGCCGTGCGCCATCTGGGCCAGGCCCAGGCGCGATTGCTCGTCGAGCGTCGCAACCGGCTTGCCGCCGCATCCGCGCAGTTGCGCGCGTTGGATCCGGGGAACACGCTGGCGCGCGGATACGCGATTGCCCGAGACGAGCAGGGCCGCATTGTTCGCGACGCGGCCGCGCTATCGGCGGGCCAGCCGCTGGACCTGAGCTTCGCGCAGGGCGGCGCGCAGGTCCAGGTGCAATCCACGCGTTCCACGCGCGACCCAAGCTGATCTTTCCGCGCCGCAAATCCTTTCCCCCCAAACCATGGCGGCAGGATGTTCCAAAACAGAAACCTGAAATGGGCGGCTACCGGTCTGGCCGCGGCGATATGGGCAACGGGGGTTGGCTCCGTGTCGGCGGCGGCAGCGCCCGCAGCCACCGCGCCCTCGGTCACGCCGACCGCAGCCGCAGCCGCCGATTGCAACTGTGCGTCGCCGTACCGCGAGTACAAAAACGCCGATACCCCGCAGACCGAGGCGCTGTTCGCGGCGGTCGGCCGCAACGATGAGGCGGCGTTTCTGGCCGCGCTGGCGCAGGTGGAACGCCCTGGCAACTATGCCTTGAACGGCGTGCCGTTGCTGCACGCTCTGCTGATGCCGCCTCGCGGCCTGCGATCGCAGTACGTGTATTGGGACCTGACGCCGGAAGATTCCGCGCGGCTGCGCCAGGCTCACGAGGCCGGCCTGCCGGCCCGCGCGCGGATGCTGGCGGCATTGCTGGCCACCAAGCCCGCGCTGGATGACATCACGTACGAGTCGCGGCGCCCGCCGCTGCACCTGGCCCTGCTGTACGGCTCGCCAGGGACGATCGAGGCGCTGCTGGCCGCGGGCGCCAACCCGGACCAGCGCGGCGACGCCAACGACACGCCCCTGGAATTCCTGCTGAATCGCGACTTCGAATATGCGGTGCGCATGACCTATCTGCCGCGCCTTGTCGATCGCAAGAACATGACGCGGATGGTGGTGGCCTTGTTCGGCGCCGGCGCCAGCCGTCCCTATGCGGCGCTGGACGCCGCGGACAAGGCCGCCGCGTCTAGCGCGATGACGGACGGACAAGGCCGGGTGCGGCCGGCGGCCGACTTCCTGTGCTGGCTCCCGTTGGTGGAATTGACCGAAGGGGCAGAAGCGCTGCGCGCGTTGGCCGCCTCGGGCAGCCGCCCCGCTTATGAAGAGGAGCTGACCGCGCTGGCGTTCGCCGCCTACCAGGGGGATGCGCAGGCAGTGTCGTTCTTGATGGAGCAGGGTCCGCGCACGATCCCCGCCACGGGGTGGGGCGAGAGCGGGGAACGCGATGTGTGGCTGGACGCGGCGCAGGCGGCGGTCGAGGGCGGGCACCCCGAGGCCGCCGGGTTGCTGTTGCGCGCGGACATGCCCTTTGCGCAACGCGGCCCGCAGGTGGGCTCAGGCGGTCTGCTCTTCGCCAAACCCGAGATGGGCAACCGGCCCATCATGAACCTGGCCGCACAGCGCGGCGACGCGCAGACGGTGCGGCGCCTGCTGGCCCTGGGGGCGCCGGTCGATGGCGACCCCGCGGAGCCGCATGGCAACACGCCGCTGGCCGATGCCGTGCAAGCCGGCAAGCCTGATGTCGTCAAGACGCTGCTCGCCGGGGGCGCCGATCCCGGCTTGCGGCGCGACGGCTACGACCGCCAGTCGGCGCTGGATGCCGCGGTGCGGGCCGGGGACACGACGCTGCTGCGCACCCTCTTGTCCGCGATGACGCCCGACGCCTTGCGCGCGGCGTTGCAGGATCCCGGCAACTCGCCGGTGGCGCAGCTGTTGCGGCAACCGGGCGGGCAGGGCGCGGCGGTCCTGCGCATGTTCGCGGACGCGGGGTTCGACATGAAAACCCTGGACGCGGGCGCCATCCACCAGGCGCTGGAAAACAGCGATACGGCGCTCGCCCTGATGCTGATCAACGCTGGCGTGCCGGTGAATCCGCCGGCGCCGGCGGCCGGGCGGAATGCCGCGCCAGCGGGGCCGGGGGATGCGGGCGGCACGCCGCCCCTGTTGCTGGCGGCCACGTCCGGCCACGTCGCCGTCGTCGACGCGCTGCTCGCCAAGGGCGCGGACCCGGCCGCCATCGCACCGGACGGCGAGAGCGCCTTGTATTGGCTGATCGGCCGTCAGGACGCCGCCATGCTGGATCGGCTGCTGCGCGCCGGCGCCCGCTTCGACGACCCGCGCCTACCGGCAGCGCCCAGCCCGTACGCGCTGCTCAACGCCGCCGTGGTGTCAGGCGACATCGACACGGTGCGCCGCGTGAGTGCCGCGAATGGCCAGGCGATCGCGCAGGCCTGCCTGCCGGACAACGCCGAGTTCGTGCTGGTCGACAAGCCCGGCTACTTTGCGCAACTGCATGCGGCCGGGTTCACCGGCCACGAATCGGCATGCGCGCGTGATGGACGCCGCTTGCCCGAGCGCGTCGTGTCGACGCTGTTGCAAAGCCGGCAACTGATCACCGCGCGGCACGACACCGTGGTCCAGGTGCTGCGCCAGTTCAAGGACGCGGGAACCGACCTGGATGCGCCGGTGGCCGGCGACGACACGCCGCTGACGGCTGCGATACAACTGGGCCGCCAAGACCTGGCGGATGCGCTGCTGGAGGCGGGCGCGAGCCCTGACGCCGGCGCCGCCTCGGGCCGTGGGCCTGCATGGGTTGCGCTAGAAACCGGCCAGCCCGGGATGCTGGCCTTGCTGGCGCGGCATCGCGCGCGGTTCGACGCGGCTGTCGCGCCGCCCGGGCAGTCGTTTCGCATGACGCTCGTCTGCCAGTCCGATCCGGTCTTCGCGAAGACGCTGCAGCACGCGGGCGTCACGCTGCAGGCAGACTGCGCGCCGCCGGCCGCGCAAGGCCGGCGCCTGGGCGCGAAGGCCGCGAACAAATCCACCGAAGCCATCCGTGTTCCAGGGCACTATTTCCTCGTCGGTGTTCGGGAGGTCGGCAGCGAATTGCTGCTGCGCGAGGACGGCAGCTTCGAATACTTCCTGAGCTATGGCGCCGTCGACATCAACGCGCATGGAGCCTGGCGCGCCGACGGCAAGCAGGTTTTCCTGGACACGCCGCCGCTGCGGCCGTTTTCAACCATCGCCAGCGTGCGCGCCGACAGCCTGCCCGCCGAGCCCGGCATGCTGACGGTGCGGGTGTATCACCGGGGCAGGCCGGTCAGCATCGATGTGGCGGCGTCGTCGGCGGATGCCGATTACGGCGGCGGGCCGCGCCGATCGGAAGGCGCGGACGGCGTCAGCGTGCCCATCTCCGAGGGCGCGCTGAAGTCCCTGGCCGTGTTCGTGCCGTTGCCGGCTGGCGAACGCTGGCATGAGGTGGATGTGAGCCGCATCGATCCGGCCACGCGGTCCATTCGCATCGATATCGACGTGCCGGACGGCGCGGCCAGCGCGCCGCTGCACAAAGTCCTGGCCGTGGCCGACGACGGCGCCTTGGTGGAAACGGTTGGCGGCAGGGAACTGCGCTACACGAAGTGACGCGATGCCCGCGGTCGCGCGCGGGCGCCTGGACGGCCCGGTAATAAGCATGTGCCCGTTAACCCCGCGCCAGCGCGGGGTTAACACGGTATCCTCAGGAGTTGCCGATACAATTGACCGGCTTGATCGTGCTCTCAACAGAAGGAACCATCACATGGCACATACTCTTCCCCCCCTGCCTTACGAACTCGACGCCCTGGCGCCGCACATCTCCAAGGAAACGCTGGAGTTCCACTACGGCAAGCATCACCAGACGTACGTCACGAATCTGAACAACCTGATCCCGGGCACGGAATTCGAAACGCTGTCGCTGGAAGACATCGTGAAGAAGTCCTCGGGTGGCATTTTCAACAACGCCGCTCAGGTCTGGAACCACACCTTCTACTGGAACAGCCTGGCTCCCAAGGCCGGCGGCGCTCCCACCGGCGCGCTGGCTGACGCCATCAACGCCAAGTGGGGCAGCTTCGACGCCTTCAAGGAAGCCTTCAACAAGTCGGCTGCCGGCAACTTCGGTTCGGGCTGGACCTGGCTGGTCAAGAAGGCCGACGGCTCGGTCGACATCGTCAACACCAGCAACGCCGCCACCCCGCTCACGACGGCCGACAAGCCGCTGCTCACCTGTGATGTCTGGGAACACGCGTACTACATCGACTACCGCAACGCGCGTCCCAAGTATCTGGAGAATTTCTGGGCACTGGCAAACTGGGATTTCGCGGCGAAGAACTTCGCCTGATTTCCCGTTCCGGGCGCCTTGCGGCCCCCCCCCGCCGTACCCCGTGAAAATGACCCCTCGCCCCGGCGAGGGGTTTTCTTTTGTTCAGGAAAAATTCAGTTTCAAAAACCCCTGTCGATTGTCGAGTCATTACACGAAACTGACGCGGGAACTGGATTCTCTTCAGGGTAAGCCCTAAGCCAAACGTCGCTATCGTTTCCTCCGGCCTGCGCCTGCACCCCGGAGCGCAGGGCTGCGGCAGCGCCGCCATAAGCCGGGGCACTCACAGGGAAGGGAAGCATGTTGCGGTTATTTTCGGGAATGCGCATCGGGTCACGCCTGACGGGCGCGTTTTTGCTGGTGGCGGTGATAGGCGGTGCGATCGGGGCGTTCGGCGTATGGGGGCTGTCGCGAATCAATGAAATGAATGACAGGCTTTACAACACCGAACTGCGCGGCATTTCGGATCTGAAGGAAGCCAACCTCAACCTCATCTACGCGGGGCGTGCGCGTAACGCCTACCTGGCCGCCTCCTCCGAGGACGCGCGGCTGGCGCTGCGCAAGCAGTTCGACGATGCGGTCAAGACCATGGACGGCCTGCGGGACAAGGCGGCCGAGAATTTCTACGGCGAACCGGCCAAGCGCCTGCTGGCGCAGTTCAATGAAACCGAGCAGGCATGGAAGCGCGAGGCCATGGCGTTCTTCGAGGCGGCCAAGTCGCAGCCGTTGACGCAGACCGACGCGCGCGTGGCCGAAACGGAAAAGCGCGTCATCGCGACGTCGCAAAAGCTCGATGACCTGATGACCGACCTGGCGGTCAACAAGGAAAAGTCCGCCGAGCTTTCCGTGCAGGACGGGACGGATCTTTACAAAACGGTCCGCACTGTCATGATCGCGCTTGCGATCGCCGGCGTGGCCATCGGCATGCTGCTGGGGTGGCTGGTGACGCGAGGCATCGTGCGTCCGCTGAGCGAGGCCGTGTCGGCGGCGCGCCAGGTGGCCGCGGGCGACCTGACTGCCGATATCCGCGTCGCCACGCGCGACGAAACCGGCGACCTGATGGCGGCGCTCAAGGCCATGAACGAAAGCCTGGCTCGCATCGTCAAGGACGTGCGCGACGGCTGCGAGAACATCGCTTCGGCGTCGTCCCAGATCGCGCAGGGCAACTCCGACCTGTCGCAGCGCACGGAAGAGCAGGCGTCCTCGCTGGAAGAGACCGCGGCGTCGATGGAGCAACTGACCAGCACGGTGCAGCAAAACGCCAACAACGCCGGGGAAGCCGACCGTCTGGTCAGCCAGGCGTCCAGCGTTGCCGTGCGCGGCGGCGAAGTGGTCGAAGGCGTGGTGCAGACCATGAGCGCAATTTCCGACAGCTCGCGCCGCATCGCCGACATCACGGGCGTGATCGACGGCATTGCATTCCAGACCAACATCCTGGCGCTCAACGCCGCGGTGGAAGCCGCGCGTGCGGGCGAGCAGGGCCGCGGCTTTGCCGTCGTGGCGGGCGAGGTGCGCACGCTGGCCCAGCGTTCCGCCGTGGCCGCCAAGGAAATCAAGGCCTTGATCGATGAATCCGTGACTCGCGTCGAAGGCGGCACGCGTCAGGTCGACGAAGCCGGACGCACGATGCGCGAAGTGGTCGACAGCGTGCGCCAGGTTGCAACCCTGGTGCGCGAGATCTCGGGCGCCTCGGAAGAGCAATCGGCCGGCATCGGCCAGGTGAATCAGGCCGTGTCGCAGATGGACGCCGTGACCCAGCAGAACGCCGCCCTGGTCGAGGAAGCGGCAGCAGCCGCAGCCAGCATGCAGGAGCAGGCCACCCGCCTGGCGCAGGAAGTGCGCCGCTTCAAGGTCGATGCGGGCGGCGCGACGGCGGTTCAGGCGCAAGCCCGGTTGCTGCCGTCGGAACGCACCGCCGCGCGCAAGCCCGCCGTTGCCGCGCAGGCCGCGCGCCCGGTGCAGGCCCGGCCCGCGCTGGCCAACGCCTCGCAGGACGACGACTGGTCGTCCTTCTAAGGCGGCCGGCCCCGCGATGGGCGGCGGCCGTTCGGTTACGGGTCAGGCGGGGATGGTATGGTTGGCAACCCGCCAAACCACCCCTTTCTCGTCCATGCCCCTGCCCGACCCCGTCCGCCGCGTCATTGCCCGAACACGCCGGCTCACGCGCCGCAAGGTGCGTCAGGTCAACCGGCTGTCACGCAAAAGCGTGCAACTGGGGCTGCTGCTGGGCGGCGCCGCGCTGGTGGCGCTCATGTCGCTGGGTTTTGCCTACCTTGCCGACAAGGCGCTGGCGTGGAACCGGCAGTGGGTGGCCTACAACGGATGGCTCGCGCTGCTGGTGATGCCGTTCGGCCTTGCCGCCTTGCGCTGGCTCACGTTGCGCTTCGCGCCCAACGCCTCGGGCAGCGGCATTCCTCAAGTCATCGGCGCGTTGTCGCTGCCGCCGGGGCCCAGCCAAAGCAGCCTGGTGTCCTTGGCGCAAAGCCTTTGGAAAATCCCGTTGGCGTTCTTTGGCATGCTGGCGGGCGCGTCGATTGGCCGCGAGGGGCCTTCGGTGCAGGTCGGCGCGGCGCTGATGCTGGCATGGGGCGACTTCTGGAAGCGCCGCGGCTTGCAGTTGCGCGGTTTTCACGCCAACGAGCTGATCGCCGCGGGCGCCGCGGGCGGCCTGGCGGCGGCGTTCAACGCGCCGCTGGCCGGGGTCATCTTCGCGATCGAGGAACTGGGCCGCGGCACGGTGCTGCGCTGGCAGCGGCTGGTGCTGATCGGCGTATTGGCCGCCGGCTTTCTGGTCGTGGCCGTTGAAGGCAACAATCCCTATTTCGGCGTGTTCGGCGGCGCGCCGCTGTCCCAGAACATGCTGCTGTGGATCGTCATCTGCGGCGCGCTCAACGGCGCGCTGGGCGGCATCTTCGCGCGGTTGCTGGGCAAGGGCCCCGTCCTGGCGGCGCCGCAATCGTGGCGCGGCTGGATCCGGGCGCATCCGATCTGGACGGCGTTCATCATGGGCCTGGCCCTGGCGGTCATCGGCCTGTGCACCGCGGGCAGCGTGTACGGCACCGGCTACGCCGCCGCCGCCGATCTGCTCAACGCGAAGGACTCGGTGCCGGACGGGTTTGGCATCGCCAAGCTGTTCGCGACCGTGGCGTCGTACTGGGCGGGCATTCCCGGCGGCATCTTCACGCCGGCGCTGACCACGGGCGCGGGCATCGGCCACCACATCTGGGAGCTCGCGGGCAACGGCGTCGACCAGCGCGTGCTGGTTTTGGTGTCGATGGCCGCCTTTCTGGCGGCCGCCACGCAGGCGCCGTTGACGGCCAGCGTGGTGGTGATGGAAATGACGGGCAGCCAGCCCATGCTGTTCTGGCTGCTGGTGGCGTCGCTGCTGGCGTCCGGCGTGTCGCGCCAATTCTGCCCGCAACCTTTCTACCATCTGGCCGCCGGCCGTTTCCGCCGGCAAGCCATCGTCGAGGCGGGCCGCGCGGCCAAGGCCGGGACGCCCTGAACGCGTGCACAGGCGCCCGTTTTCGGGCGCGGCAAGGCCGGCTAATGTGAACGTCCATTGGACACTGTCCGTGCAGCGGACATCCGTGCAACGCACCAACTTGGCGCGAAACCGCTGCGTTAAGATCGTCCGATCCCGAGTTCTTTCACTTCACTCCGAGCTTCCCATGACCGTGAATGCCTTTATCTGTGATGCGATCCGTACCCCCTTCGGCCGCTATGGCGGTGCGCTGGCTTCCGTGCGGCCCGACGATCTGGCTGCCGTAGCCATCAAGGCCCTCGTGGCGCGCAACCCCGGCGTGCGCTGGGAAGAACTCGACGACGCCATCATGGGCTGCGCCAATCAGGCAGGCGAAGACAACCGCAACGTGGCCCGCATGGCCACGCTGCTGGCCGGCCTGCCGATCGAAGTGCCCGGCGCCACGGTCAACCGCCTGTGCGGTTCGGGCCTGGACGCCATCGGCACCGCGGCGCGGGCCATCCGCGCCGGTGAAGCCGGCCTGATGCTGGCCGGTGGCGTGGAAAGCATGAGCCGCGCCCCGTTCGTCATGGGCAAGGCCGACAGCGCGTTCTCGCGCAGCGCCGCCATCTACGACACCACCATCGGCTGGCGCTTCATCAACAAGCTGATGAAGGCGCAGTACGGCGTCGACTCGATGCCCGAGACCGCCGAAAACGTCGCCGACGACTTCAACATCAGCCGCGCCGACCAGGATCTGTTCGCGCTGGCCAGCCAGGAAAAGACGGCTCGCGCTCAGAAGGAAGGCGTCTTCGACGCCGAGATCGTGCCCGTGTCGATCGCCCAGAAGAAGGGCGATCCCATCGTCGTGTCCAAGGACGAACACCCGCGTGAAACCTCGCTGGAGTCGCTGGCCAAGCTCAAGGGTGTGGTCCGCGAAGGCGGCAGCGTCACCGCCGGCAATGCGTCGGGCGTGAACGACGGCGCCGCCGCGCTGCTGCTGGCCGACGAAAAGGCCGCCGCCCGTCATGGCCTGACCCCGCGCGCCCGCGTGGTCGGCATGGCGACCGTCGGCGTCGCGCCGCGCATCATGGGTATCGGCCCGGCGCCCGCCACGCAAAAGGTGCTGGCCCAGACCGGCCTGACGCTGGACCAGATGGACGTGATCGAACTGAACGAAGCGTTTGCGGCGCAAGGCCTGGCCGTGCTGCGTCAGCTTGGCATCGCCGACAACGACCCGCGCGTGAACCCCAACGGCGGCGCCATCGCCCTGGGCCACCCCCTGGGCGCCAGCGGCGCGCGTCTGGCCACCACGGCCATCAACCAGCTTCATCGCACCGGTGGCCGCTATGCCCTGTGCACGATGTGCATCGGTGTCGGCCAAGGCATCGCGCTGATCGTCGAGCGCGTGTAAGGCAGTGACCCCGGGCGGACAGTACCCGCCGCCCCAACGACAAGGGAGCCCTCGGGCTCCCTTTGTCATTCATCGGTTCTGGCGCTTGCCATGATGCGTTACGGCAGCCCGTCCAGCTTCTTGCCCGCGGCGATGCCGTGCGCGTCGAACCACCCCTGCGCCATTTCCAGCGCGTAGCGCACCGGCTTTTTCGCGCAATGCGGATCCTCGGTCTGCGGCGCCATGTCCTCGATGTTGACGATCGTGCCGTCGTCGGCGATAAAGGCAATCGACAGGGGCAGCAGCGTGTTGCGCATCCAGAAGCACTGCACGTCCGGGCGGTCAAAGACGAACAGCATGCCGTCGTTGCCGGGCAGTTCCCTGCGGAACATCAGGCCGTCGCGCCGCGTGGCGTCCGTGTCTGCGACTTCCGCGCGGATAATATGGATGCCGGCCGACAGCTGTGTGGTCGGCAGCTTGGGTTGCGGACCGGTCTGTTGCTGGGCGCTGGCTGGCAAGGGCAGGGCGGCGGTCGCGAACGCGATGGCTGCGGCGGCAATCACCGAACCCTTGCGGCCCGCCGAAGTTCCCGCTGACGATGCTTTGGTGAACGTTGTTTTGAACAGTGTGCGCACAATGGGAAACAAAACTGCAATCTTCAGCATGGTCCGGCGGAGTATTTAGAAAATAACAAGGCGGGGCCCGAAAGCCCCGCCTGGATAATGGCGCAACCTTACCGTTGCGCTTTAAAGGGTAACTCAGGCTGCCGTAATATTAAGCGCCTGTTTGCCTTTAGGCCCCTGAATAATCTCGAAGGCCACTTTCTGGCCTTCTTTCAGGGTTTTAAAACCATTCATCTGGATGGACGAGAAGTGGGCGAACAGATCTTCACCGCCATCGTCGGGCGTAATGAAGCCAAACCCCTTTGCATCGTTGAACCATTTGACGGTGCCCGTCGATTTGGGATTGTCCCCTTGGACGGCGGTTGCGGTCGTATCAGACATGCGGCCTGCCTCATTGAATCGTATGTTGACAGAAGGGCATTGTGGTCTAGACCCCTGTCCCCCCTCCGGCTTCCTGGCAGATTTTCGGTGAATTGAAAACCCCAGAATGCGTGGATAATGCGCCGCTTTTCTTGACCTAGTCAAGTATGGATACTACGTATTTCCGCGTGTAATTTTCAGTAAGTTGAGTGGTTGCCGTCCCCAGTTTAAATAGAATACCCGCCCTATGAGTTCTACCTTGGATTCCCAGCATGACTTGGTCGTCGAAAAGGCGCCGGCTCGCGCTGCGCCGCCACCGATGTACCAGGTGCTGCTGCTCAATGACGACTACACCCCGATGGAGTTCGTCGTGAAAGTGCTGCAGAAATTCTTCAATAAGAATCAGGAAGAGGCGACGCGGATCATGCTGCAGGTCCATCACGAAGGTCGAGGTGTCTGCGGGGTTTACCCGCGCGACCTCGCGGCCACGCGCATCGCGCAGGTCGGTCAATATGCTCGGGCGCGCCAGCACCCGTTGCAGTGCGTGATGGAACCGGTTTGAAAACGAAAAAAGACAGCGCCGCCAGCCATGGCGGCGTTGTGCTGCCGGTTGCATCCCGGATGACGGGATGAACGGTTTCGCCGCGTAACGGGAAGCGCGCGGCGCATGCGGGTCGGCAGCTCCGCCGCTAAGGAGCGTTGCATTCTAGTGGGCGGGGAGGGTTTCGCCGTGAGTGGAAAGTTCAACAAGACCTGGCTGGCAGTAGCCGGGGTCGCGGTCTTGGCCGGCGCCCTTGGCGTGGGCTGGTGGATGGGCAAGGGACAGCAACCGGCGACGCCGGCAGCGGTTCCGGCGGCGCAGACGGCAACTGCCGCTGCCCCGCAGGCGGCGAACGGCGGGGCGCCAGCGTTACCGGCCACCGCAACGGTGGGCGCCGCGGATCCCTTCGCCGCGTTGAACTGCCAGCCTCGCCAATACAACGATGCCTTGTCGCTGGCCGTGACCTTCACGCAGCCGGTGGATGCCAAGAGCAATCTGGACGCCTTCCTTCAGGTCACCGACACGGGTTCGACGGCCGGCAAGGCTGACGAGGACAGCGAATCGGCGGCCGCAACCGGCCAGCAGCCGGCCTCCGTGCGTCCTGGCGATTCCGCGCCCAAGGGCAAGATCGTCAAGGGCAACTGGGTCGTCGGCGACAATCCGCGTGTCGTGTACTTCCCCTACGTGCAGCCGCAGCGCTCGTACGCCATCACGGTCCGCTCGGGCCTGCCGGGCGCGGGCGAGAAGGTCGCGCTGGCCGAGGCCTCGCATTGCGAAGTCAGCACGCAGGCCATGCCGCCTTCGTTCTACTTCGCCAGCCGCGGCGTGGTACTGCCCGCCGGCCAGAACGGCGGCCTGCCCGTGGCCACGGTCAACGTGCCCGAGGTCGACGTGCAATTCCTGCGCGTATCGCCCGAACGTGTGCCCGAACTCTTCGACACCGTGTTGGGCGTGGGCCGCACGCCGGCCGCCTCGGACGACGAGGACGACCACGGCTACGACGAGAACGACTGGCGTTATGCCGGCAACCGCAGCCTGAAGGGCTCGGTCAGCAACTGGGACCTGGACCGGCTGAATTCGCTGACGACCAGCGTCTATCAGGGCCGCTTCGTCACCGACGACAAGCCCAACCGCCGCCACGTCACGTTCCTGCCGGTCGAAGGCATCAAGGAACTGCAGGAGCCGGGCATCTATGTCGCGGTCATGAGCCAGCCGGGCCGGTTCCGTTACGAGTACCAGGTTACTTACTTCTATGTCAGCGATATCGGGCTGCACGCCCGCCGTTACAGCGATCGCATCGAAGCGTATTCGGTGTCGCTGAAGTCCGGTCAGGCCATCTCGGGCGCGGTGTTCGAACTGGTGGACGGCGCCGGCAAGCCGCTGGCCAAGGCGGCTGCCGATGCGCAAGGCCATGTCCGCTTTGACGGCAGCTTTGCCAACGCGCGCGTCATCCGCGCCTCGCGCGACAAGGAAATGACCGTGCTGGCGCTGGGCGAACCGGCGCTGGACCTGTCCGAGTTCGACACGGGCGGCCACGCTTCGCGCGCCAACAATCTGTTCGTCTATGCGGGCCGCAACCTGTACCGCCCTGGCGAAACGTTCCATGTGTCGGTGCTGCCGCGCGACCTGGACGGCCGCGTGCTGACGCCGTCGCCGCTGACCGCCACCATCAAGCGCCCCGATGGCCGCACGGTGCAGACCGCACTGTGGCAGCCGCAGAAAGACCTGCCCGGCTACGTCGAGCGCGCAATCGATCTGCCGCTGGATGCGCAGACCGGCACGTGGATGCTGGAATTGCGCGTCGATCCGGCCTCGCGCGCGCCGGATGCCTCCTGGAAATTCCAGGTCGAAGAATTTCTGCCCGAACGCATGAAGATGGCGCTGACCTCGGGCCAGGACGTGTTGTCCCCCGACGAGGAACTGACCGTCGATGTGCAGGGCGATTACCTGTATGGCGCGCCCGCGGCGGGCAACCGCCTGCTGGCAACCTTCCAGGTCAAGCGTGACCGTTTCGCGCTGGCCCAGCAATGGCCCGGCTTTATTTTCGGCGACGTGGCCGACGATACGCGGCGCAGCTTTGGCGAACTGCCGGAAACCGCGCTGGACGACAAAGGCCGCGCGCAACTGGACGTGAACCCGAACGCCTCCGGCACGCATTCGCCGATGAAGGTACGCGTGTCGGCCAGCTTGCTGGAATCCGGCGGCCGCCCGGTGGTGCGCTCCATCGAACGCACCGTCTGGCCCGCCGACAAGCTGATCGCCGTGCGTCCGCAGTTCGACAGCGACGTGGCCCGCGAGAACGCGCCGGCAGGCTTTGAAGTGATCCGCGCCAACGCGCAGGGCAAGGTCGAACCGCTTGCGCAGGCGCAAATGCGCCTGTTCCGCGAAGAGCGCCAATACTATTGGCGCTTCGACGACCAGCGCGGCTGGAACAGCGGCTATACCGAAACCGAGGAACTGGTCGATTCGCGCGAAATTGCGCTGAAGGATCGCACCCAGCTGACGGTGCCGGTCAAGTGGGGCCGTTACCGCCTGGAAATCACGGATCCGGAAACCGGCGAAACGATGCGTTATCGCTTCTATGCCGGTTGGAATGCGCAGGACGCCGACGCGATGGGCAACCGTCCCGACCGCGTGCAGATGAAGCTGGAAGGCGTGCCGGCCAAGCCGGGCGACACCGTCAAGCTGACGCTCACGCCGCCGCATGACGGCCAGGCGCTCATCACCGTCGAAGGCGACCGCATGTTGTGGTCCAAGTGGGTGGCGGTGAAGGCGACCGGCACCGAGGTCGAGATTCCGGTCGACAAGGAATGGAAGCGTCACGACCTGTACGTGGCGGCCGCGGTATTCCGCCCGGGCAGCGAAGGCGACCGCGTCACGCCGGCCCGTGCGCTGGGCCTGGCATTCCTGCCGATCGCCAGCGCCGACCGCAAGCTGGACGTCAAGCTCACCGCCGCGCCCAAGGTCGTGCCGGAGACGAAGACGACCGTGCGCGTGAAGGTCGACGGCGCGCAGGGCAAGCAGGCGATGGTGACGCTGTCCGCGGTCGACGTGGGCATCCTCAACATCAACCAGTACGCCACGCCCGATCCGCTGGATTACTTCTTCGGCAAGCACCGCTACGCGCCCGAGTTGCTGGACATGTACGGCAAGCTCATCGAAAAGATGGACGGCACCAAGGGCAAGCTGAAGTGGGGCGGCGACGCCGCGATGCGCGGTGACAGCAAGAGCCTGCCCAAGAAGGTCAAGCTGGTGGACCTGTTCTCGGGGCCCGTTGCGCTGAACGCGCAGGGCGAGGCCGACATCCCGCTGGACCTGCCCGACTTCAACGGCACCCTGCGCCTGATGGCCGTTGCGTTCACGCCCGACAACTACGGCAGCACCGACGCCGAAATGGTGGTGGCCGCGCCGATCGTGGCCGAACTGAACACCCCGCGTTTCATCACGCCGGGCGACCAGGCCGCCATTGCGCTGGACGTCACCAACCTGAGCGGCGCCGAGCAGAAGATCTCGGTCAAGCTCGAGGCGCTGGATCCGCTGGCCATCGTCGATGGCGTGCGCACCGTCACGCTGAAGGACAAGCAGCGCACGACCCTGCGCTTCACCGCCACCACCACCG
Organism: Achromobacter sp. GbtcB20; assembly: GCF_019091095.1. Taxonomy (NCBI): domain Bacteria; kingdom Pseudomonadati; phylum Pseudomonadota; class Betaproteobacteria; order Burkholderiales; family Alcaligenaceae; genus Achromobacter; species Achromobacter sp. GbtcB20. The sequence goes on from NZ_JAGXJZ010000001.1 coordinate 173,434, forward strand.
GTTCGTACGGCCTTGGCCTGATGCGCCTGACGGTGGACGGGCAGGGCGGCGCCAAGCCTGTGCACATCGTGCGCGAGTCCGTGCTGCAGGTGCAGCCGGCGCACGCGCCCGAACGCCAGGTCCGGCGTCTGCGCCTGAATCCGGGCGAATCGCAGCCGGCGCAGGCATCGTGGGTCGCGTCCTACTACCCGGACTCCACCACCGTCAGCCTCACGGTGTCCAACCGTCCGCCGTTCAACGTCACCCGCCTGGTCGAGGACCTGCTCAACTATCCGTACGGATGCACCGAGCAGACCATCAGCGCAACCATGCCGTGGGTGATGCTCGATGAGGAGTCGGCCAAGCAGTTCGGCCTGAAGCCGCGCACCCAGGCCGAGCGCGCCGCCAAGGTGGCGGGCGCCATTGGCCGCCTGTCCGGCATGCGCAACTCGGTGGGTTCGTACAACCTCTGGAGCGGCTCGTCCTCGCGCGATGTGTGGCTGACGGCCTATGCGGTCGGCTTCATGCAGGACGCACGGGACCGCGGTTTCGACGTGCCCGAATCGTCGCTGGACCGTTCCCGCACCTGGCTGCTGGAACAGGTGCAGCAGAGCACGGGCGCGTTCGGCACGTGGTCGGCCAACCTGCGCCGCAACGTCGAGGCCAACCGCATCGACAGCAGCGATGCCAACGTGCTGCGCGAAGACCATCGCCGCTTCGCCGGCCTGGCCACCGCCGCGCTCGTGCTGGCGCGCGACAAGAAGGCGCCGCTGTCGACGGTGCGTCAGCTCTTTGACAACTACCAGGAACGCGCGCGTTCGCCGCTGCCGCTGGTGCAACTGGCTGCCGCCTTCAAGCTGATGGGCGACGAAGGGCGCATGAAGCAGGCGCTCGACCTGGCCATGACGCGCGCCTATGGCATCAACATCAACAACCGCAGCAGCGCCTACTACGACGAATGGATGGGCGATTACGGCAGCAGCGTGCGCGACTACGCGCTGTCCTATGCGCTGGTTTCGCAGTACGAGTTGCGTCACGAGCGCAGCGAGAACCTGCTGAACCAGCTCTCCAGCCGCCTGGGCAATCGTTCGTACCTGTCCACCCAGGAACAGATGGCGCTTCTGTTGGCCGCGCGCGCCGCGGGCGGCAGCAAGAACACGCCGTGGGAAGCCGTACTGACCGTCAACGGCGAGCGCAAGCCGCTGTCCGGCGGCAAGAGCGACCAGACGGTGTCGCTGGCCGCGGCGGATCTGGCGGGCACGCAGATCCAGAACACCGGCAGCCAGTCTCTGTTTGTCGAGTACGACATCCAGGGCAGCCCGACCGCGACCCCCGCGCCGCGCAACGACATCATCCAGCTCAAGCGCGGCTGGTACCGTCCGGATGGCCGCCCGTGGGATGGCGGCACGCTGCAGACCGGCGACATGTTGGTGGTGTGGGTCCAGGCCAGCGCCAACCAGAACATCCCGGACGGGCTGCTGGTTGATCGCGTGCCGGCGGGCTTCGAGGTCGAAAACCTGAACCTGTCGCAAAGCCCCGAGATGCAGGACTGGAAGATCGGCGGACGCCGCGTGGCCGACGCCATGTCGGATTCCAACATCAAGCATCGCGAGTTCCGCGACGACCGCTATGTGGCGGCGGTATCGCTGGGCCGTGGCAAGGTGGACGTGTTCTATCTGGTGCGCGTCGTGACGCCGGGCCGCTATGCGGTGCCGTCGACGGTGGCCGAGGATATGTACCGCCCCGAAATCCGCGGCGTGGGTGAGCAATGGAGCACGGTGGAAATCCGCGATCGCGGCGCCAAGCGTCCTTGAACGCCGCCGCCGCACCCGGGGCGGGCGCATCGCGCGCCCGCCGCTGGCGGCGGCGCGGCATCTTCGCGGCCAGCGCGTTGTCAGCGCTGGCCGCGTTGTTATTCGCGCTGGACCGCCTGTATCCGCTGCCCCCCATCGACTCGGGCGGGGCGGCGGTCGTCGTCGCGGCCGATGGCACGCCGCTGCGCAATTATCCCAGCCGCGACGGCATCTGGCGTTATCCGGTCCAGCCCGGCCAGGTCTCGCCCCGCTACCTGGAAACCTTGCTCACCTATGAGGACCGCTGGTTCTACTGGCATCCGGGGGTGAACCCCGTGGCCCTCGCGCGTGCCGGGTGGCAGTGGGCCACCAACCGCCGCATCGTGTCGGGCGGATCGACGCTGACCATGCAGGTGGCGCGGCTGATCGATCCGCAGCTTGCCGGCAAGCCGTCGCGCACGATGTCGGCCAAGCTGCGGCAGGCCTGGCGCGCCGTGCAGCTTGAAATGCACTACAGCAAGGACGAGATCCTGTCCCTGTACCTGACGCATGCGCCCATGGGCGGCATCGTCGAGGGCGTCGAAATGGGTTCGCGGCTGTGGCTGGGCAAGCCCGCCCGCGACCTGGGGCCCGCCGAAGCCGCCATGCTGACTGCCTTGCCGCAGGCGCCGTCGCGGCTGCGCCCCGACCGCCACCCCGAAGCCGCTCAAGCCGCGCGCGACAAGGTGCTGGACCGCATGGCCGAACTGGGCCGCTGGACGCCGGCCGAGGTGGCCGACGCCAAGATCGAGACCGTGATTGCGCCGCCGCTCAGGGCGCGCTGGCTGGCGCCCCTGGCCGCGCAGCGCCTGCTGCTGGAGGCGGGCGGCCCGCGCCGCGCCGGCGGACGGCCGCCACTCGTCACGTCCACGCTCGATGCCGACATGCAGGCGTCGGTGGAACAAATGTTGCTGGATCGGGTCGATAACCTTCCGCCCAAGGTATCGATGGCGGTGCTGGTCATGGACAACGACTCGCTGGAGGTCAAGGCTTACGCCGGATCGGCAGATTTTTCCGACGATTCCCGTTACTCGCATGTGGACATGGTGCGCGGCGTGCGTTCGCCGGGCTCCACGCTGAAACCGTTCCTGTATGCGCAGGCGTTGGACGAGGGGCTGATCCACTCGGAAAGCATGCTGATGGACGCGCCCATGTCGTTTGGCGGGTACGCGCCCGGCAATTTCCAGGCGGCGTTCGCGGGGCCGGTGAGCGCGGCGCAGGCCTTGCAGCGGTCGCTCAACGTGCCTGCGGTGGACCTGCTGGACCGCGTCGGACCGGTCAGTTTTGCCTCGGTTATGCTGGCGGGAGGCGTGAAGTTACGTATGCCCGCAGGGGCGGAGCCGAATCTGAGCTTGATTTTGGGCGGGGGCGGCACCACATTGGAAGAACTGGTCGGCGCTTATCGCGCGTTGGCCCGGGGCGGCGTCTCGGGGCGGCCCCGCCTGACGGCGGAGCAACCCCTTGTCGAGTCCCGTATGATGAGTCCTGGCGCGGCCTGGATCGTCCGGGACATCCTCGAAGGCGGTGGACACCCGGACCGGCCGTTCTACCAGTCGGGCAGCCCCGGACGGCAACTGGCCTGGAAAACCGGGACCAGTTTTGGCTTCCGGGACGCCTGGGCGGTCGGAGTGACCGACAGATGGACGATCGGCGTATGGGTCGGCAGACCCGACGGTACGCCGAACCCGGGATTTTTCGGGGCGAATGTGGCGGCGCCGCTACTGCAAGACATTGTGGCGGCGTTGCCGGAAGGCGCCCAGCAGGTCCGCGTCAGGCCCGAAACGGTGCAGGCGGTGGTGACATGCTGGCCCCTGGGTTACAGACTGGGCAGCGAGCCCTCGGGCGCGTGTCCCGAGCAGCGGGCCGCCTGGATGCTCAATGAAACGGCGCCGCCCTCGTTTGCGGGCTATGCCGATGCCACCCAGGGACCGCTGCGGCTCGGCGGCGTGGCCAACGGTTCGGTGCTGCGGCCCGTGCCCGGCATGCGGCAAGTCGCGCTGGACGTCGACGTCCAGGGCGCTGAAGGCGATGTATGGTGGATGCTCGATGGTCGTGTCGCAAGTCATGGCGCCGCGGGTCATCCGTTTAATTTGGTGCTGGCGCACGACGGCCGGTATACGCTAACCGTCATGGATACACATGGCCGGCACGACAGCGTGGTTTTTGAAATCGCTGGCGTTACGCCATGATCGGCATAGAATATGAATCGTGTATTAGCCCGCTTCGATGCGTTACGGAGGAAGCGTGATTTCTCAAGAGCTTGAAGTCAGCCTGCATATGGCTTTCGTCGAGGCCCGTTCGGCCCGGCACGAATTTATTACCGTCGAGCACCTGCTGCTCGCCTTGCTCGACAACGCTTCGGCGGTCGAGGTCCTGCGCGCGTGCGCGGCCAACCTGGATGACCTGCGCCGCAACCTGCGCCAGTTCGTCTCGGAAAACACCCCGGTGATCCCCAGCGGCGCCGAAGTCGACACGCAACCCACGCTAGGTTTCCAGCGCGTCATTCAGCGCGCGATCATGCATGTTTCGGCCGGCGGCACGGGCAAGAAGCCCGTCACGGGCGCGAACGTGCTGGTGGCCATTTTTGGCGAAAAGGACTCGCATGCCGTGTACTACCTGCAACAGCAGGGCGTCACGCGTCTGGACGTGGTCAATTTCCTGTCTCATGGCATTACCAAACAGCCGCAGGTGGAGTCCGCCGCCGTGCAGAAAGAGCAACAGCCCAATGGTGAAGAGCAGGGCGATTCGCGTCAGTCGCCGCTGGATCAGTACGCCACCGACCTGAACGCCGCCGCGCTTGCGGGCCGGATCGATCCCCTGATCGGCCGCGAGCACGAAGTCGAGCGCGTCATCCAGGTGCTGTGCCGCCGCCGCAAGAACAACCCGCTGCTGGTGGGCGAGGCCGGCGTTGGCAAGACCGCCATCGCCGAAGGCCTGGCCTGGCGCATCACGCGCGGCGAAGTGCCCGAAGTTCTGCAGGCCGCTCAGGTCTATTCGCTGGACATGGGCGCGCTGCTGGCTGGCACCAAGTACCGCGGCGATTTCGAGCAGCGCCTGAAGGGCGTGCTCAAGCAGATCCGCGGCAACCCCGACGCCATTCTGTTCATTGACGAAATTCACACGCTGATCGGCGCGGGTTCCGCATCGGGCGGCACGCTGGATGCCTCCAACCTGCTCAAGCCGGCCCTGTCGTCCGGGCAGTTGAAGTGCATCGGCGCCACCACCTATACCGAATACCGCGGCGTCTTCGAAAAGGACCACGCGCTGTCGCGCCGGTTCCAGAAGATCGACGTGGCCGAACCCAGCATCGAGCAGACCGTGCAGATCCTGCGTGGCCTGAAGAGCCGCTTCGAAGAGCACCACAGCGTGCGCTATTCGGCCGCGGCGCTGTCGGCTGCCGCTGAATTGTCGGCCCGCTTCATCAACGACCGTCATCTGCCCGACAAGGCCATCGACGTGATCGACGAGGCCGGTGCCGCCCAGCGCCTGCTGCCGCGTTCGCGCCAGAAGAAGGTGATCGGCAAGGTCGACATCGAAAACATCGTTTCCAAGATCGCGCGCATTCCGCCGCAGTCCGTCTCCAACGACGACCGCAGCAAGCTCGCCACGCTGGACCGCGACCTGAAGACGGTGGTGTTCGGCCAGGACGGCGCCATCGACGCGCTGTCCGCCGCCATCAAGATGGCGCGCTCGGGCCTGGGCAAGCCTGAAAAGCCGATCGGCGCCTTCCTGTTGTCCGGCCCCACCGGGGTAGGCAAGACCGAAGTGGCGCGCCAACTGGCCTTCACGCTGGGCGTGGAATTGCTGCGCTTCGATATGTCCGAGTACATGGAGCGTCACGCGGTGTCGCGCCTGATCGGCGCGCCGCCGGGGTACGTGGGTTTTGACCAGGGCGGCCTGCTGACCGAAGCGATCACCAAGCAGCCGCATTGCGTGCTGCTGCTCGACGAAATCGAAAAGGCGCACCCGGATGTGTTCAACATCCTGCTGCAGGTCATGGACCACGGCACGCTGACCGACAACAACGGCCGCAAGGCAGACTTCCGCAACGTCATCCTCATCATGACGACCAATGCGGGCGCCGAGACCTTGAACCGTCCGTCGATCGGTTTTGCGAATTCGCGGATGGTGGGCGACGAAATGGCGGAAATCCGCCGCATGTTCACGCCTGAATTCCGCAACCGCCTGGACGCGATCATCCCGTTTGCCGCGCTGGACCACGAGGTCATCATGCGCGTGGTCGACAAGTTCCTCATGCAGCTGGAAGACCAGCTGCACGAGCGCCGCGTGGAAGCAGTCTTTACCACGCGCCTGCGTGAACACCTTGCCAAGGAGGGGTTCGATCCGCTCATGGGCGCGCGTCCCATGCAACGCCTCATTCAGGACACCATCCGGCGCGCGCTGGCCGACGAGCTGCTGTTCGGCAAGCTCGTCGACGGCGGTTCGGTCACGGTGGATCTGGACGAGTCGGGCAAGGTCACGCTGGATTTTGACGAAAGCGGCAAGCCGCCTTCGTCGGACGCGCCGGACAAGCAGGAAGTCGAACTCGTCGACTGATGACCGCGGACCGCCAGCCGCTGATCGAGTGCGAACACTGCGCAAGCATTTATCGCCGACATCAGCTTGAACCTGGCGAGACCGCCAATTGTGCCCGCTGCGGCGCCGTGCTCTGGCGCTACAGCGGGCTTACTTTGTCCAATTGGCTGGCGCTCGCCATCACTGCCCTGATCGTCTTCGGGGTGGCCAACGCCTACCCGGTCGCGTCGATGTCCGTGCAAGGCATGGTCCAGCAGGCCTCGCTGCTGGACGCCATTTCCATCACCTGGCGCCAAGGTCATTGGGTGGTCTCCATCATGACCGGCCTGGCCGGTTTTGCGCTGCCGCTGCTGCAGCTGACCGTGCTGCTGTGGGTGCTGGGGCCGCTGTCGCAGCACCGCGAGCCCGCCGGGTTTCACGGCGCGATGCGCCTGTTGGGCCTGCTGCGGCCGTGGTGCATGGTCCCGGTGTTTCTGCTGGGCGTGCTGGTCGCGGTGGTCAAGCTGGCCGGGATGGCTGCGGTGTCGCCGGGCATTGGGCTGGCCGCGTTCGGCATCCTGACCGTGCTGCTCACGATGCTCGGCAGGCTGTCGCCGCACGTGCTGTGGCGGTATGCCGAATCCGTCGACGTGGTGCCCGTGCATGTGCCCGAGGCCGGGCCGGACGTCGTCCTGACCGGTTGCCACGTCTGTGGCCAGGTGCAGGCCCTGCCGCGCGATGCCGATCCCGAAGCGCACCATCACTGCGTGCGTTGCGACGCCGTGGTGCATTACCGCAAGCCCGATCATCTGGCGCGCACGTGGGCGCTGCTTTTGGCGGCCGTGGTGTTTTACATACCGGCGAACGTGCTGCCGGTGATGAACGTCAACTCGCTGCTTGGCGACAGCGCGCACACCATCCTGGGCGGCGTCGTCGAGCTGTGGCAAATGGGTTCCTGGGACATCGCGCTTATCGTCTTCATTGCCAGCGTGGCCGTGCCGCTGACCAAGCTGATGGCGCTGATCCTGCTGTTACTGACCGAACAGTGGCGTAGCACAACCAATCTGGGGGCGCGTACGCGGTTGTATCAGATGGTTGAATTCATTGGCCAGTGGTCAATGCTGGATGTTTTTGTCGTTATATTGCTGGCGGCTCTGGCAGACTTCAAAGGTCTGATGGAAATCAGCGCTGGCGCGGGCGCCGCCGCGTTTGGCGTGGTCGTCATCCTGACCATGCTCGCGGCCATGAGCTTTGACCTGCGCCGTAGCTGGGACCTGGAAGGTCAGACCGAAATCGAATCAGCGCCGGTGGAGGGCCGGCATGCGCCGGCGTCTGCCGCCGGCAAGCAAGCGGGCTAGGAAAGGCCTCGCGCCGTTGTTTTCCGCTCAGAACAAGGAAAAAGTAGATGTCCGAGCAAGCACCCGGATCCGGTGAAGAGAAGTTCGCGTCACCCGCGATCTCGCGCAAGAAGAAGAGCCGGATCTCCTGGATCTGGCTGGTGCCTGTAGTGGCCGCATTGATGGGCCTGTCGCTGGTCGTGCGGACCTGGATGCAGGCAGGCCCCGACATTTCGATTTCGTTCAATACCGCCGAAGGGCTGGAGGTGGGCAAGACCCAGCTTCGCTACAAGGACGTGAACATCGGCACGGTCAAATCCATCGGCTTCAATTCGGACCGCAGCAAGGTCGTCGTGAAGGCCGAGCTGGCCAAGGACGTTTCCGATCTGGCGCGCGAAGGCACCAACTTCTGGGTGGTGCGGCCGCGGCTGGACGTCAGCGGCGTATCGGGCCTGGGCACGCTGCTGTCGGGCGCCTATATCGGCGTGGACGCGGAAGAGGGCAAGGACGGCACCGAACGGGCCACCAAGCTGTCTTTCGAAGGCCTGGAAACTCCGCCCGCCGTGACCCACGACCGCGCGGGCAAGCGCTTCATGCTCAAGGCATCGGACCTGGGCTCACTGGATATCGGATCGCCCGTCTATTTCCGCCGCATCAACGTGGGCCGCGTGATCGGTTATGCGTTGGACGAGAACGGCCGCGCCGTGAACGTCGAAGTATTCGTCGATGCGCCCAACGACAAATTTGTGACCAGCGGCACCCGCTTCTGGAACGCCAGCGGCGTGGACTTCAGCGTCAATGCTGACGGCCTGAAGGTGCGCACCCAGTCGCTCGTGTCGATGGCGGTGGGCGGTGTGGCCTTTGCAACCGTGCAGACCGCGCGCGACGGCGACACGCCGGCCCAGGCGGACTCCGAGTTCGACCTGTACGCCACCGAGGCCGCCGCCAAGGCCAACCCGGACGGCGAAGCCTTCCCCATCCGCATGCGCTTTGACCAGTCGATCCGCGGGCTGGCCGTGGGGGCGCCGATCGACTTCAACGGCATCACGCTGGGCGACGTCACGCAGATCACGCTTGACTTCGACCCCGAGACCAAGCGCTTCTATTCGCTGGTGGACGCCACGCTGTATCCCGAACGCCTTGGTCGCGTCTACGAAGAGGTGCGCGAGCGTGCGATCAAGGAAGGCGACGTGGCCGGTGGCCGCTTGCTGGGGGTGATGGTCAGGCATGGCCTGCGAGCGCAACTGCGCACGTCCAACCTGCTGACCGGCCAGCTTTACGTGGTGCTGGACAACGTCCCGAACGCCAAGCCGGTCGAGTTCCAGATGTCTGAACCGGCGATCATTCCAACGGTGCCCGGCAATCTGGATCAGCTCCAGCAACAGGTCACCAACATCGTCACCAAGATCGAGAAGATTCCATTCGACAAGATCGGCGAGGACCTGCGCGCCACGCTGGCCAGCACGTCCAAGCTGATGAACCGCCTGGACAAGCAGGTGGCGCCCGAAGCGCAGAAGGCGCTCAAGGCGGCCAAGGACTCGATGGCGAACATCAACTCGCTGCTGGCCACCGACGCTTCGCTGCCGGTCAACGCGGAACGGGCCATGCAGGAACTGAGCCGGGCCGCCCGTTCGCTGCGGGCGCTGGCCGACTTCCTGCAATCCAACCCTGAAGCCCTGCTGCGCGGCAGAGGCGACGACCCCATCCCGGGCGCCGGCCCAGTCAGGAACTAGACGCTCATGAAAAGCCGACTCTCTTGCCTCGCAACCCCGTTTGCCCGCGGACGCAGCCGCGCCGCGCTGGCCGTTCTGGCGCTGTCCGGCGCGCTGGCGGCCTGCGGCTCGTCACCGCCCGTGCACTACTACACCCTGCAGACGCCCGAACGGGCAGGGGCGCCGGGCGCGGCGCCCGGTTCCGCCTCGTTCCTGATCGAGGTGCAGCCCGTCACGCTTGCCACGCAGGCCGACCAGCCGCAACTCATGGTCCGCACCGGCGACGGCAGCATTTCCGCCCTGTATTCCGAGCGCTGGAGTTCGCCGCTGGGCGACGAGTTGCGCAATGCCTTGTCCGACGCGCTCAAGCGCGAGCTGGGCGCGCTGGACGTGCAGATGGTCAAGCCCGGGCCGGGCGCGCCGATCTGGCGCATTCAGACCGACGTTCAACGCTTTGAGATGGTGTCCGGGCGCATGGCACAGCTGGATGCCACCTGGCGCGTGCGCCCCGTGGATGCCAAGGGCACGGGCCTGTTGTGCCGCAGCGTCGTCACCGAAGACGTGCCTGACGACGCGATCCCCAGCCTGATCGCCGCGCAGCAGCGCGCGGTGGTGAGCCTGGCCGGCGTGATGGCGGCGGCCATCCGCGGCCAGACGCCCGCGGGATCGGGCTCGGTTCAGATGATGGGATGTTCCGCGCTCAAGGAATGATCCGACCCGACGATCCGGATAACCTCCGCGATCTCAATCGGTTAACTAGGGTTTAACCTAGGGTTAACCTTAATACAAACGCGGTTGCAACCTGTCTAGCATACGGTCCTACCCCTACTGGGTTCCGATCGGGCCCAGTTACACCTTTGCCATGCGACAGGAAGCAATCTCTTATGGCCAGCACGACCCTCGGCGTCAAAGTCGATGACGCACTCCGCGACCGCCTGAAAGCCGCCGCCCACAAGCTCAACTGCACGCCTCACTGGCTGCACAAGCAGGCGATCCTTTCCTATCTGGACAAGATCGAGCGCGGCCATCTGCCCGCCGAGATGTCGCACCTGAGCGCCGACGCCGCTGGCGAGGACGACGCGGCCGACACCCATTCCGCGCCCACGCCGCCGTTCTACGAATTCGGCCAGGACGTGCAACCGCAATCCGTGCTGCGCGCCGCCATCACGGCGGCCTACCGCCGGCCCGAGCCCGAGTGCGTGCCGCTGCTGCTGGGCCAGGCCCGCGTGCCCAACCTGGAAAAGGTGCATGCGATGGCAGCCGGCCTGGTCAAGAAGTTGCGCGGCAAGCGCACCGGCGGCGGGGTGGAAGGCCTGATCCAGGAATTCTCGCTGTCCAGCCAGGAAGGCGTGGCGCTGATGTGCCTGGCCGAAGCGCTGCTGCGCATTCCCGACCGCGCCACGCGCGATGCGCTGATTCGCGACAAGGTGGCCCGCGGCGACTGGAAGTCGCACATGGGCGGCTCGCAGTCGCTGTTCGTCAATGCCGCCACGTGGGGCCTGATGATCACCGGCAAGCTGGTGGCCGTGAGCAGCGAGCAGTCGCTGTCCAAGGCGCTGACGCGTCTGATCGGCAAGGGCGGCGAGCCGCTGGTGCGCAAGGGTGTGAACATGGCCATGCGCATGATGGGCGAACAGTTCGTGTCGGGCCAGACGATCTCCGAGGCGCTGGCCAACAACCGCAAGATGGAATCGCGCGGCTTCCGCTATTCGTACGACATGCTGGGCGAAGCGGCCACCACGGCCGAAGACGCCGAGCGCTACTACGCGTCGTATGAGCAGGCCATTCACGCCATCGGCAAGGCCGCCGCGGGACGCGGCATCTACGAAGGCCCCGGCATCTCCATCAAGCTGTCCGCGCTGCACCCGCGTTATTCGCGCGCCCAGCGCGAGCGCGTCATGGCCGAGCTGCTGCCGCGCGTGAAGGCGCTGACCATCCTGGCGCGCAGCTACGACATCGGCCTGAACATCGACGCCGAAGAAGCCGACCGCCTGGAAATCTCGCTGGATCTGCTGGAAGCGCTTTGCTTCACGCCCGAACTCGAAGGCTGGAGCGGCATCGGCTTCGTCATCCAGGCCTACCAGAAGCGTGCGCCGTTCGTCATCGATTACGTGATCGACCTGGCCCGCCGCAGCCGTCACCGCGTGATGGTGCGCCTGGTGAAGGGCGCCTATTGGGATAGCGAAATCAAGCGCGCGCAGGTCGATGGCCTGGAAGGCTATCCGGTCTACACCCGCAAGCTGTACACGGACGTGGCCTACATTGCCTGCGCCCGCAAGCTGCTGGCCGCGCCCGAAGCCGTGTACCCGCAGTTCGCCACGCACAATGCGTACACGCTGGCGGCGATCTATCAGCTTGCCGGCCAGAACTACTACCCCGGCCAGTACGAGTTCCAGTGCCTGCACGGCATGGGCGAACCGCTGTACGAAGAAGTCGTCGGCCCACTGGCGCAGGGCAAGCTCAATCGTCCCTGCCGGATCTACGCGCCGGTCGGCACGCACGAAACGCTGCTGGCGTACCTGGTGCGGCGCCTGCTGGAGAACGGCGCCAACACGTCGTTCGTGAACCTGATTGGCGATGATTCCATTGCCGTCGAGACGCTGGTTGCCGATCCGGTGGAAGCCGCTTCGCGCATCACGCCGCTGGGCGCGCCGCACGAGAAGATCCCGCTGCCGCGCGAGCTCTACGGCAATCCCCAAGACGGCGCCCGCGCCAATTCGGCGGGTCTGGATCTGAGCAACGAACACCGCCTGGGCTCGCTGTCGGCGGCGCTCTTGGCCAGCGCCGGCACGCCGTGGCGCGCCGGTCCCATGCTGGGCGAAGGCGGCGAACACTGGGATGCCGCCAAGGCCATCGAGGTGCGCAACCCCGCCAACCTGCGCGACGTGGTGGGGCATGTCATCGAAGCCGATTCCGCCGATGCTGAAGTCGCCCTGCGCGCCGCCGCCAACGCCGCGCCGATCTGGCAGTCCACGCCCGTGGCCGAGCGCGCCCAGTGCCTGCGCCGCGCCGCGCAATTGCTGGAAGAGCAGATGCAGACCCTGTTGGGCCTCATCGTGCGTGAAGCCGGCAAGTCGCTGCCCAACGCCATCGCGGAAGTTCGCGAGGCCGTTGATTTCCTGCGCTACTACGCCGATCAGGCCGAGCAGGAATTCAGCAACGACACGCACCGTCCGCTGGGCACCGTGCTGTGCATCAGCCCGTGGAATTTCCCGTTGGCAATCTTTACCGGCCAGGTAGCGGCAGCGCTTGCGGCGGGCAATACCGTGCTGGCCAAGCCGGCCGAGCAGACGCCGCTGATCGCCGCGCAAGCCGTCGCCATCCTGCGCGCGGCCGGCGTTCCCGCCGGCGCCGTGCAGTTGTTGCCGGGCCGCGGCGAGACCGTGGGCGCGCAACTGGTGGCCAACCCTGGCGTGCGCGGCGTGATGTTCACCGGTTCCACCGACGTGGCGCGCATCATTGCCCGCACGCTGGCCGATCGCCTGGACGATAACGGACACACCATCCCCCTCATCGCTGAAACCGGCGGCCAGAACGCCATGGTGGTGGATTCGTCGGCGCTGTCCGAGCAGGTGGTGTTCGATGTGCTCAGTTCCGCGTTCGATTCGGCGGGCCAGCGCTGCTCGGCGCTGCGCGTGTTGTGTGTGCAGGAAGACAACGCGGACCACGTGCTGACCATGCTGCGCGGCGCAATGCGCGAACTCGCCGTCGGCAACCCCGACCGCCTGTCCGTCGATGTCGGTCCCGTCATCGATACCGAGGCGCGCAACGGCATCCAGCGTCACATCGAAGCCATGCGCACGGCCGGTCATCGTATCGACCAGGTCGAGCTGAACGGCGAATGCCGCCATGGCACGTTCGTGCCGCCGACCATCATCGAAATCGACAACGTCAGCGAGCTGACCCGCGAGGTCTTCGGGCCGGTCCTGCACGTGGTCCGCTACAAGCGCGACGAACTGGACGCGCTGCTCGATGCGATCAACGGCACGGGGTACGGGCTGACGTTCGGCGTGCACACCCGCATCGATGAAACCATCGCGCACGTGACGGGCCAGGTTCACGCCGGCAACGTCTACGTCAACCGCAACATCGTGGGCGCCGTGGTGGGCGTGCAGCCGTTCGGCGGGGAAGCCCTGTCGGGCACGGGCCCGAAGGCGGGCGGTCCGCTGTACATGTACCGCCTGCTCGGCACGCGCCCCGCAGGCCTGCCGCCGGCGCTGGACGCCGCGGCGCCGCTGCCGCAGCGCATCGCCTTGCCGGGCCCTACCGGCGAGACCAATACCTACATGGTCGAGCCGCGCGGCGCCGTGTACTGCGTGGCCGCCACCGAGGCGGGCGCGCGTGCGCAGTGGTCCGTGGCGCGCCTGACTGGCAACCACGCCTGGTTTGCCGACACGCCGGCCGCGCAGGCGCTGCTGGCGACGCTGGACGCCGAACAGCAGGGCCAGGCGGGCATTCTGGCTGATACCGACGTCGACGACGCCGACTACCAGGCGGTGCTGTTCGAAGGCGATGGCGATGCGCTCAAGGCGCTGAATCAGCGCATCGCGCGGCGCCCGGGCGCCATTCTGGCGGTGCATGGCCTGACGTCCGACGCGCTGGCGGCCGGCGCCAGCTACGTGCCGGAGCGCCTCTTGACCGAGCGTTCCGTCAGCGTCAACACCGCGGCGGCGGGCGGCAACGCCAGCCTCATGACGATCGGTTAATCGTCACCAGGGGTAACCCTTGGGCATCCAAGGGTTATCTCCAATATCGGGCTAGGTTGCACTGGAACGAAAATCCGGTCGCACCTCTGGTCTGGCTGCCGCAATCCGGCTTTCAGACTCTGCAGAAAATGCATGCGCGGGACCCGGAGATCACTGGGCCCGCGGTAGTAAAAAACCAAAAGCCTGGCTAAAAGCTCAGGTATAACAAGGCCTTAGTCCGATACCTCGGAGGATTCCCCATGAAGTTGCGCACCACTTTGAAGCTCCTCGCCGCCAGCATCGCCGCTGCCGGCATGACCGCCGCCGCGCAGGCCGCCGACATCAAGTTCGGCTTTGCCGCCCCGCTGACCGGTCCGCAATCGCACTACGGCGAGGACATGCAGAACGGTCTGAACCTGGCGCTCGAAGAAGCCAACAAGAAGGGCATCAAGGTTGACGGCGAGACGGCCAAGTTCGTGCTGGTTTCGCGCGATGACCAGGCTGACCCGCGCGTGGGCGTGCAGGTGGCCCAGCAGCTCGTCGACCAGGACGTCGTGGGCATCCTGGGACACTTCAACTCGGGAACCACCATCCCGGCATCGCGCGTCTACCACGAGGCCGGCCTGCCGCAGATCGCCATGGCGACCTCGCCCGAATACACCAAGCAGGGCTACGAAACCACGTTCCGCATGATGACCAGCGACACCCAGCAGGGCGCCGCGGTCGGCAAGTTCATCGTGCAAAACCTGAAGGCCAAGAAGGTCGCGATCATCGACGACCGCACCGCCTACGGCCAAGGTCTGGCCGACGAGGTCGAGAAGGCCGTCAAGGCCGCCGGCGGCCAGGTCGTGCGCCGCGAGTACACCACCGACAAGGCCAACGACTTCACGGCCATCCTGACCAACATCAAGGGCTCCGCGCCTGACGCCATCTTCTACGGCGGCCTGGACGCGCAGTCCGGCCCCATGAAGCGCCAGCTCGCCACGCTGGGCCTGAAGGCGCCGCTGGTGTCCGGCGAAATGACGCGCAGCGACACGTTCATCAAGCTGGCGGGCGACGCCGCCGACGGCACCTATGCCTCGCTGGCCGGCGTGCCGCTGGACAAGATGGCCGCGGGCAAGGACTTCGAGCAGCGTTACCAGGCCCGCTTCAAGAAGGCCCCCGGCGTGTACGCGCCGTACGCCTACGACGGCGCGTGGAACATGATCACGGCCATCGAACAGGCCGGTTCCGCCGAACCCGAAAAGTATCTGCCCAAGCTGGCCAAGCTGAACCGCAAGGGCGCGACGAGCGAGCACATTTCCTACGACGACAAGGGCGATCTGAAGGAAATCTCGGTCACCATCTACGAAGTCAAGAACGGCAAATGGGAGATGGTTGAAACGATGGTCAGCCAGGCCAACTAAGCCGGCTCGAAACCAGGGCGGCGCAGGCCACGCGCCACGATCCGCCCGCTTTTTTCCGCACGCGCCGTCCGGCGCAGCGGCGCGCGGCGCGCGGCCAGGCCTTTGCGCCCTGGCCGCCCCGCGCGATTCTTCCAGGCTTATTCAGCGGCCCCTATGGATATCTTCATTCAACAACTGATTAACGGCGTCACGCTCGGCAGCGTGTACGCCCTGGTCGCCCTTGGCTACACCATGGTGTACGGCATCATCGGGCTGATCAACTTCGCGCATGGCGACGTCGTCATGATCGGCGCGATGGCGGCCACCACGATCGCCATTTCGCTTGTGGGCGGCGATCCCGGCGTCTCGGCCTTTGTGGTCCTGGGCGTGGGCCTGCTGGTCTCGGTGCCCCTGTGCATGGCGGTGGGCTGGACGGCCGAACGCGTGGCCTATCGGCCGCTGCGCCGCGCGCCCCGCCTGGCGGCCCTTATCACGGCCATCGGCGTGTCCATCATCCTGCAGAACGTGGCGATGATGGGCTGGGGCCGCAACTACCTGAACTTCCCGCAAGTGCTGTCGCCGCAGGTGTTCGAGTTTGCCGGCGCGCGCATGAGCACGCTGCAGATCGCCATCGTGGTGATCGCGGCGCTCATCATGGGCGGCTTGCTGGCCGTCGTGCACAAGACCCGGCTGGGCACCGCAATGCGCGCCACCGCGCAGAACCGCGAGGTCGCGGGCCTGATGGGCGTGAACATCAATACGGTGATTTCGGCAGCCTTCCTGATCGGGTCGGCGCTTGCTGCCGTGGCGGGCATGATGGTCGCCACGTATTACGGCGTGTCGCAATACACGATGGGTTTCATGCTGGGCCTGAAGGCGTTCACCGCCGCCGTGCTGGGCGGGATCGGCAACCTGGTCGGCGCCATGGCCGGCGGCTTGCTGCTGGGCATCATCGAATCGCTGGGCGCGGGCTACATCGGCGACCTGACCGGCGGCTTTTTGGGCAGCCATTATCAGGACGTGTTTGCGTTCTTCGTGCTGGTGCTGGTGCTGATCTTCCGTCCCTCGGGTCTCCTGGGTGAACGGGTGGGGGATCGCGCATGAACGCCCATCTGAAGAAAAGCGGGTTCTCCACCCGCAACCTGATCGGCATCGCGCTGATCGGCGTCGTCCTGGCCGTGCTGCCGTTCGTCATCGGCATGGCCGGCCAGAGCTGGGTCCGCATCCTGAACTTCGCGTTGCTGTACGTGATGCTGTCGCTGGGCCTGAACATCGTGGTGGGCTTCGCGGGTCTCCTGGACCTGGGCTATATCGCGTTCTACGCGGTGGGGGCCTACACGTGGGCGCTGCTTGCCTCGCCGCATTTCGGGCTGCACCTGCCGTTCTGGGCGATCCTGCCGATCGCGCTGGCGGTCGCGTGCTTGTTCGGGGTGCTGCTGGGCGCGCCGACATTGAAGTTGCGAGGCGACTACCTGGCCATCGTGACGCTCGGGTTTGGCGAGATCATCCGCATCTTCCTGAACAACCTGAATGCGCCGATCAACATCACCAACGGGCCGCAAGGCATCAACCGCATCGACACCTTCAAGGTGGGCGAGTTTGTCTTTGGCCGAACGCAGAACCTGATGGGCATCCGGTTCACCGGGCCGGAAAAGTACTACTACCTGCTGCTGGCGCTGACACTGATCATCATCCTGGTGTGCGTGCGCCTGCAGAATTCGCGCATCGGCCGCGCGTGGGAAGCCATCCGCGAAGACGAAATCGCCGCCAAGGCGATGGGCATCAACACCCGCAACATCAAGCTGCTGGCCTTTGCGATGGGCGCTTCGTTCGGGGGCGTCGCGGGCGCGCTCTTCGCGTCGATGCAGGGCTTTGTCAGCCCCGAGAGCTTCTCGCTCATGGAGTCCATTTCGATCCTGTGCATGGTGGTGCTTGGCGGCATGGGCCACATTCCGGGCGTCATCCTGGGCGCCCTGATCCTGGCCGCGTTGCCGGAATTCCTGCGCGCCGTCGTGGAACCCGTCCAGCACATGCTGTTCGGCGCCGTGGTGCTGGATCCGGAAGGTATCCGCATGCTGCTGTTCGGCTTGGCGATGGTGTGCGTGATGCTGTTCCGTCCGGCCGGCCTGTGGCCGTCGGCGGTGCGCAAGCGCGAACTTGCCACCAAGACGCAAGGAGGCGCGGCATGAGCAAGCTGTTGCAAGCCCAGGGACTGGGCAAGCGCTTCGGCGGGCTGCAGGCCCTGTCGGGCGTCAGTTTCGACATCGAACAAGGCGAGATCTACGGGCTGATCGGCCCGAACGGCGCGGGCAAGACGACGCTGTTCAACGTGCTGACCGGCCTTTACATCCCCGAGGAAGGCACCTGCACGTTCAACGGCGAATCCATGTCGGGCAAGAAGCCGCACGAGGTCGCGTACGCGGGCCTGGCGCGCACCTTCCAGAACATCCGCCTCTTCGCGAACCTGAGCGCGATCGAGAACGTGATGATCGGCCGCCACATGCGCACCCGCGCGGGCGTGCTGGGTGCGGTGCTGCGCACCCGCGCGACCCGTGCCGAAGAAGCCGCCATCGAGGCGCGCGCGCAGGAGCTGCTGGACTACGTGGGCATCGGCCATCGCGCCAACGACGTCGCGCGGTCGCTGCCTTATGGCGACCAGCGGCGTCTGGAGATCGCCCGCGCGCTCGCGACGGATCCGAAGCTGCTGGCGCTGGACGAACCTGCCGCGGGCATGAATGCCTCGGAAACGGTCGTGCTGCGCAAGCTGGTGGAAAAGATCCGCGCCGACGGGGTCACGGTGCTGCTGATCGAACACGACATGAAGCTCGTCATGGGCCTGTGCGATCGCGTGCTGGTGCTGGAATACGGGAAGGTGCTGGCGATGGGCAAGCCTGCCCAGGTGCAGCGCGATCCCAAGGTCATTGAAGCGTATCTTGGCGCCGGAGCTGCGCAGGATCCGCTCATCCACAACGAGGGCCAGGCAACATGACCGCATCCCAACCCCTGCTCGAGCTGCGGGGCCTGCAAGTGTCCTACGGCGGCATCCGCGCGGTGCGCGGCATCGACCTGCGCGTGGACGACGGCGAACTGGTTTGCCTGATCGGCGCCAACGGCGCGGGCAAGAGCACGACGCTGCGCGCCATCTGCGGCCTGGTGCCGCTGGCCGGCGGCGAGGTCGTCTATGCCGGGCAATCCATCGGCGGACAGAAGTCGCACGAACTGGTCCGCAAGGGCTTGGTGATGGTGCCGGAGGGCCGCGGCATCTTCGGGCAGCTCACCATCGAGGAAAACCTGGCGATGGGCGGTTACATCCGCCGCGACGCCGCGCAGATCCGCCAGGACACGGACCGCGTCTTCACCTTGTTCCCGCGCCTGGCCGAACGCCGCAAGCAGGCCGCCGGCACGCTGTCGGGCGGCGAGCAGCAGATGGTGGCGATGGGCCGCGCGATGATCGCGCGCCCGAAGCTGCTGCTGCTGGACGAGCCGTCGATGGGGCTTGCGCCGCTGATGGTCGAAAAGGTGTTCGACGTGGTGCGCACCATCGCCAGCGAAGGCGTGACGATTCTGCTCATCGAGCAGAATGCGCGCCTCGCCCTGGAAAACAGCCATCGCGGCTACGTGATGGAGTCGGGCGAGATCACCCTGTCGGGACCCGCGCGCGACATGCTGCACGATCCCAAGGTGCGCGCGGCGTACCTGGGCGAAGTGGAGTAAGCAAAACCTGACGCAAGGCGGGCTCCCGCCTTGCGTTTATTCAGCCTCAGGCCTGCACCGGCTCGCGGTCCACGGCCGCGACCACGCCGGCGTCGATCAGCGCGTCGATCTCCTGCCTGTCATAGCCGAATTCGCCCAAGATCGCGATGGAATCCTCGCCCAGCCGCGGCGCGGCGCGATGATACCGGGCAGGCGTGGCGGACAGTTTCACGGGCATGCCCACGGTGCGGACCTTGCCCGCCACGGGATGCTCCTGTTCCACCACCATTTCACGCGCCAGCGTCTGCGGGTGCGACAACGCCTGCGCGATCGAGTGCACCGGACCGGCGGGCACGCCGGCCGCGTCGAAGATGTCCAGCCATTCCTGCGCGTCGCGGGTTTTCAGGATGGCGGAAATCTCCTCCACCAGTTCGTCGCGGTTCTGCATGCGGTCGCGATTGCGCGCAAAGCGCGGATCGTCTGCCCATTCGGGCTTGCCCAGCGCCTGCGCGATGCGCTGCCAGTTCTTTTCGTTGGCGCCGCCGATGATGATCCAGTCGGTGCGCGTGGGAAACGCCTGATAGGGCGCGCTCAGCACGTGCGCCGACCCCGTGGGACCGGGCGAGACGCCGCTGCCGAAGTAGATGGCGGCATGCCAGTAGAGCTGCTGCAGGCTGGCCTCCAGCAGTGACGTCTCGACGATCTGGCCTTCGCCGGTGCGCTGCTTGTGCTGGTACGCCGCCAGCACGCCGAACGCCGCGAGCAGGCCCGCGTTGATGTCGGCCACCGAGTTGCCGGTGCGCAGCGGCGGCCCGCCGGGTTCACCGGTGATGGCCATCAACCCCGAGAAGCCTTGCGCCACCAGGTCGAATCCGCCCTTGTCGGCGTAGGGGCCCGTCGTGCCATAGCCCGAGACGGCGCAATAGATGAGACCCGGATTCTCCTTGCGCAGCGTGTCGTAGCCCAGGCCCAGCTTCTCCATCGTGCCCTTGCGGAAGTTCTCGGTCACCACGTCGGCGTCGCGGATCATGCGCAAGAGCACCTTCTTGCCGTCGGGATGCTTCAGGTCCAGCGCGATGGCGCGCTTGTTGCGGTTGAGCATCAGGAAAGGCGCGGAGATGCCGTTGATCTGCGGATCGCGGTATTGGCGCGAATCGTCGCCGCCGTCGATCTTCTCGACCTTGATGACATCGGCGCCCAGGTCCGCGAGCATCATGCCGCAGGTGGGGCCTGCCATGATCTGCGACAGCTCGATGACGCGCATGCCGGCCAGCGCGCCGGCGGCGGGGGCATCGGAAGCGGAAAAGGGCGGGCGGCCGGAGCCGCGGTTGTCGTTGTGCATGCGTGTTCCTCGATCGTTCGTTCAGCGGCCGCTGAATTGCGGTTTGGCCTTGGCCAGGAAGGCGCGGTAGCCGGCGCGGAAATCCTCGGTGTCGAAGCAGTCGAAAGCTTCGTCGCGGTCGGCATCGGTCAGCGCCTTGCCTTGCACCAGGTTGCGCACGAACTTCTTGTGCCAGCGGGCCACCAGCGGCGCGCCGTCCGCGATCCGGCGGGCCGTTGCCTGCGCGTCGGCCGCCACCTGGTCATCGGCCACCACGCGCGAGACCACGCCCAGTCGCAAGGCCTCGGCGGCGTCGAAGATGTTGCCTTCCAGCAGCACCTGCAGCGCCACGGTGGGGCCGACCAGCCGAACCAGCGGGGCCAGTTCCGAATACGACATCACCAGCCCCAGGTTCTTGATGGGCACGCCGAACCGTGAGCTTTCCCCGCAGATGCGCACGTCGGCCAGGCTGGCGATCTCCAGCCCGCCGCCCACGCAGATGCCATGGATCTGCGCCACCACGGGGTGGCGGCACCCGCTGATCGCCTCGATCGTGCGGCGCATGACGGCGCCGTACTCCACGGCCTGCCGCTTGTTGCTGCGGGCCGTCTCGAACTCGCCGATGTCGTTGCCCGGCGAAAATGCCTTCTCGCCCGCGCCGCGCAGCAGCACGCAGCGCACGCCGTCGTCACGGTCCAGTTCGAGAAAGGTGTCGCCCAGCAAGCGCCAGCCGTCGATGGTGAAGGCGTTGAGCTTTTCCGGCCGGTTCAGCACCACGGTTGCGATGTCGCCGTCGCGGTGCAGCAGGATGGGCGAGGAGCCCGGGGTGGAAGTAGCGGTCATGGGATTCCTTTTGCATGCGCGGGGGGGAGCGTCCCCCGCCAGGTGAGTCGTGCCCGTTGTTGGGGCTTACTGCGGGGCTTGCTGCGGGCCTTACTGCTTCGTCAGGCCCAGGCTTGCGGTGAGCTTGCCGTACTTGCTCCATTCGTCCCGCACGTACGAGGCGAAGGCGGCGGGGGATTGCGGACCGCCGCCCAGGTCCATGCCCTGGTCGGCGAGCTTGGCGGCGACCTCGGGGTCGGCCAGCGTCTGGGCAAGCGCCCGGTCGAGCTTTTCCATGATCGGGTGGGGCAGCTTGGCCGGAGCAAGGACCGCGTACCACTGCACGACGTCCAGGCCCTTGATGCCGGATTCGGCCAGCGTCGGCACATCGGGCAGCCGCTTGCTGCGCTGCGGACTGGTCACGGCCAGCGGCCGCAGCTTGCCGGCCTGGATCTGGTTGATCGCGCCCGGCAGCGTGTCGAAGTTCAGGTCCACGCTGCCGCCCAGCAGGTCGGTCATGGCCTGGCCGCTGCCCTTGTACGGCACGTGCTCCATCTGCACCCCGGCAATCTGCGAGAAGCGCGCGGCGCTCAGATGCTGCGGGCTGCCCATGCCGGACGACGCGTACAAGAGTTGCTTGGGCTTGGCGCGGGCGTCGTCCACCAGGTTCTGCACCGTGGCATACGCGTGCTTGGCGGGATTGACGACCAGCACGTTCGGCACCGACCCGATGTACCGAACCGCCGTGAAATCCTTGTTGGGATCGATGTTGGACTGCACGACGTAAGGCGCCGCCACGGTGGACTGCATATTGGCCAGCAGCAGCGTGTAGCCGTCCGGATCCGCCTTGACTACATAGTCGGCCGCAATCAGGCCGGAAGCCCCCGGCTTGTTTTCGACCACGACCTGCTGGCCCAGCAGGGTGGACAGGCGCGCCGAAAGGATGCGGGCCGACACGTCGGTGCCGCCGCCGGGCACGAAGCCGACGACCAGCCGGATGGGACGTTCCGGCCACTTCACCGGATCCTGCGCCACGGCGGGGGTGGCCGCCGCAAGGCCGGCGGCCAGCATCAATACGCCGGTCCAGGCGCGAGCATGCTTGTTCATAGGGTCTCCTTTGGTGGATGAGTCCTGCCCAGGGGCTGCTTGCTCTATGATTGGGTCAGGTTGGTATGCCGTTGGTGTTTGGTATACCAGATACAAAAATAGTCGATGTTGCGAGCATGAACAACCCATGGCTAACCCTGAACCCTTGATTGCCGATGTCTCCGTCCCCGATTTGGCCATTCACCATCCCACGCTGCCGGCTGTCGTGGCGGAACGGCTGCGCCAGCTCATCATCGATGGCACGCTAAAGCCCGGCACGTGGCTGAACGAACGGGATCTGTGCGATCAACTGAAGATCTCCCGCACGCCGCTGCGCGAGGCGTACCGGATGCTGGCCTCGGATGGCCTGGTGACGCTGCAGCCCAAGCGCGGCGCAATGGTGATCGAGCTGTCCGCCGAGGACATCGAGAACATCTTCGATGTGCTGTCGGTGCTGGAAGGGCTGGCGGTGCGCAGCGCCGCCGAGCGCGCGTCCGACGCGGAGCTGGCGCAGATCGGGCGGCTGCATGCGCAGATGCTTGAAAACTATGAAAAACGGGACATCCGCGCGTATTTTGCGGCCAGCATGGGCACGCACATCGCGATCAATCGCGCCGCGCACAACCCGGCGTTGTCACACTCCTACGACCGGCTGAACCTGCAGGTGCAGGCGCTGCGCTACAAGTCCAATTTCGATCTGGACGAATGGACGACGGCGGTGGCCGACCACGAGGCCTTTGTGCAGGCGTTGATGGCGCGCGACGGCGAACGCGCCGAAGCCCTCATCCGCAAACACGTGGGCGGCAAGAAGGCCTACAACCTGCGCGGGCGCACCGGCGGCGCGGCCTGAGGGCATGGCGGCGCGTCGCGGCCCGTTCGCATGCAGGCGCCTGCCTGCAAGCGGACGGGCGAGTTCAGGCAGGTTGCGCCACCACGCGCTTTCTGCGGATCATGAGCGCCAGCACGGCGGCGATGATGCCGGTCGAGCCCGAGATCACAAAAGCCATCAGGTAGCTGCCCTGGGCTTCGCGCAGGGCGCCCGCCATCCAGGCGGCGCTTGCCGCGCCCATCTGGTGGCCCGCCACGATCCACCCGAAGACGATCGAGGCGTCGCGTTCGCCGAAGGCTTCCGTCGTCAGGCGCAGCGTGGGCGGCACCGTGGCGATCCAGTCCAGGCCAAAAAAGATCGCGAAGATCGACAGGCTGTAGAACGAGAAATCGGAATAGGGCAGGTACATCAGCGACAGGCCGCGCAGCGCGTAGTACACGAAGAGCAGCTTGCGCGGGTCGTAGCGGTCGGTCAGCCATCCAGAGGCCGTGGTCCCGAGCAGGTCGAAGATGCCCATCATGGCCAGCAAGCCGGCCGCCTGCACTTCGGGCATGCCGTGGTCGCCGCAAAGTGCGATCAGGTGCGTGCCCACCAGGCCATTGGTCGTGAACCCGCACACGAAAAAGGTGGCGAACAAATACCAGAACGTGCGCGTGCGGGCCGCGCGCGCCAGCGTGCCGAAGGTGGCGGCCACCATGCCGGTGCGCGGCGCGGCGGGGGCGGGCGTTGCGTGCGGATCGCTGCCAAAGGGCACGAGACCCACGCTGGACGGACGGTCGGGCACCAGCCACCAGGCCAGCGGCACCAGCGCGGCCGCGGCGCCGGCCACCGTCCAGACCACGCGCGTCCAGTCGCCCGACGAGGCCAGCGCGGCCAGCACCGGCAGGAACACCAGCGTGCCGGTGGCGGCGCTGGCGGTCAGAAGGCCCATCATCAGTCCGCGGTGCTTGACGAACCAGCGGTTCACCACGGTCGCGCCCATCACGATCGCCACGGCGCCCGAACTGATGCCCGAGAACACGCCCCAGGTCATGATCAGATGCCAGGGTTCGGTCATGTAGGCGCTGACGGCGCTGGAGGCCGACATCAGGATCAGCGCCGTGATCAGCACGCGCCGCAATCCAAAGCGCTCCATCGCGGCGGCTGCGAAGGGGCCAACCAGTCCGTACAGAAAAATGCCCAGCGCGGCGGCAAACGAGATCGAACTTCGGCTCCATCCGAACGTTTCTTCCAGCGGCACCAGCAGCACACTGGGCGAAGATCGCAGGCCAGCCGCGACCAGCAGCGACAGGAAAATCACGGCAACCACCACGAACGCGTACTTCTGACCGGCGCGGCGGAAGGGGAATGGAGGCTGGGCTATACTCATGTTACTGACCGGTACGTATTAAGGTTTGCGGATAGTACGTACCGGTCAGTAACATCGTCAAGCGAATTTTGGCGACCCTGTTTTCGCAGATGGCCGCTCGCGCTGTTTCGCAGAAAAGGAGCCTCGTATGGCCAGCAAGAGTTTCCCCGCGTCCGCCACCCCCGGCGCCACCCCATCCAAACCGCTCCTGGCGGCCGACCGCATCCGCAAGACCGCGCGCGAGATGTTCTACCGCGACGGCATCCGCGCCGTGGGCGTGGACGCCATCGTCAACCAGGCTGGGGTGACGAAACCCAGCCTGTACCGCAGTTTTTCCTCGAAGGACGAATTGGCGGCTGCGTACCTGCGTGATTACGACGCCGAATTCTGGGCGCGCTTTGACGCCGCGTGCGCCGCCCATCCGGGCGATCCGCGCGCCCAATTGCTCGACTACCTGACCGGCATGGCAGGACGTGCGGTGCAGAACGGCTACCGGGGATGCGGGCTGACGAACGCCGCGGTCGAATACCCCGAACCCAATCATCCGGCCCGGGCCGTGGCCGTTGAACACAAACGCGAATTGCGCCGCCGGCTGAACGCCATGGCCGCCGGGATGGGCGCGGAAGATCCCGAAGCCCTGGCCGATGGACTGCTGCTATTGATCGAAGGTGCGTTCGTATCGAGCCAGCTTTTCGGGGCGGGAGGGCCCGCCGGGCGGGTGGCTTCGATGGCCGACAAGCTGATTCAGGCGCACCTGCCCGGCCGATCAGCCTAGGCCGTCGCACAAACTCGGTGCGTAACCGTGTGCGGCATGCACCGTTGTGGTGGTGTTTGTACCCATTGCGCAACGCCGAAAAAAATGTTTGTGGTTTTTATTGCAACGCAGCATACGCGGATCTAAGATGGATTCACGTTGTTCCACATCGCGCTTTCTCAAGGAGAGAATCATGAGCGATACCGCGTTGAAAAATGCCCGTATGTCGGATGCGCTGGAGCGGTCCCTGATCCGCGAGGCCATCAAGGCGGAAACCCTGTCCGGTCCCACCGCACGCTCGCGCTGGTTGCGCCTGAAGCTGCGCATGGCTGCACTGGGCGGCGCTGTCGGCGAGGTCCTGCACAATATGGACGCCGGCCGCCGTCAACACCCGGTCGTGTCCGCGTACCACTGAAGCACCCCGCCAGAAAAAACGCCAGCTTTGATCGCTGGCGTTTTTTTTGCCTGCCGCTGGCAGGCGGCGCTGGCCCCATCAGGACACGATATCCAGCAGCAGATAGGCGTCCAGCACGATGATGCCCACGGTGGCGCCGATAGCGGCCCAGGCCCACGCGCCTTTCAGCACGTAGCGGCCCATCAGGCTCTTGCGGCAGGCCAGCACGACCAGCGGACCCAGGGCGAAGGGCAGGGCAAGACTCAGGATGACCTGGCTCAGCACCAGCAACCCGTCCGGATCGTTGCCGCCCGTGAACGCCAGCAGGCCGACGGCGGCAGCGCCCGCCACCAAGCGCGTCATCAATGCGCGGCGGCGGTCGGACCAGTTGCTGCCGACCTGGAATCCCTTGGACAGGATGCGTCCGGCCAACACGCCCGTGATGGTGGAGCTTTGGCCCGCGGCGTACAGCGCCACGGCAAACACGACTGCCGCCCCGATGCCCAGCGTGTGGCCGATCACCGCATGCGCATCGTCCAGACTGGACACCGTCATGCCGGATCCGGACAGCGAGGCGGCGGCCACGATCATGATGGCCGAATTGATGAGCATGGCCACGCCCAGCGACACGATCGTGTCGTTGCGCGCCACGCGCATTGCCATCCCCAGCGCCTGCGGCGGCAGGTCCCGCGCCCGCTGCGCAAGCGAGCCCGAATGCAGATAGAGGTTGTGCGGCATGAGGGTCGCGCCCAGAATCCCCAGCGCGATCAAAAAGCCTTGCGGATCGCGCAGCGCGCGGCCGGTCTCGGTGACGCCATGCGCCACTTCCTTCCAGGCCGGATTGGCCTTGAACAGCAGGAACACAAAAGACAGCGCGACCACGGACAACAGCAGGGCGATCACGCGTTCATGCCGGTCGGCATTGCCGCGTGTCATCGCCAGCACGGCAAAGGTGCCGATGCCCGTGACCGCGACGCCCGCGATGAGCGGCAGGCCAAACAGCAACCGCAGCGCAATCGCGCCGCCGATCAGTTCTGCCAGCGCGGTCGCCAGAATGGCGGCCTCGCCGGCAAGCCAGGCTGCCTTGGCCAAACGCGGGGAAAGGTGGCGGGCAGTGAGGGTGGCCAGATCCTGACCGGTGGCAAGCGCCAGGCGCGACACCAGCACCTGAAAACCCAGCGCCAGAAAGGCTGACGTGATGACGACCATCAGCAGGCCGTAGCCAAAGCCGCTGCCGCCGGCGATGTCGGTCGCCCAGTTGCCCGGATCGATGTAGCCGACGGCGACCAGGATGCCCGACCCGACCATGCGGCGCAGGTTCGCGGAAACCCGCGCGTCCTGCGCCAGGGCGGCATTGCCGCCTGATATTGCGTAGATGAATCCGGTCATGTGCTGCTCCTGAGAATGGTTCTCATTGTTCAGGAGCGCACCTGCACCGTCAAATTGATTTTGGCCACGCCTGGGATAGGGCGGGCCAATGATCCGGCCCCGTCGGGAGCCGGATGATCCTCGCGCCGGTCAGGACTTCAGCTTGGCGTCCATCGAGATCTTGGCGTTCAGCACCTTGGAAACCGGGCAGCCCTTTTCGGCTTTGCGGGCGGCTTCCTCGAACGCTTCGGCGGAAGCGCCGGGAATGACGGCCTCCACGGTCAGATGCACGGCGGTGATGGAAAAGCCGTCATCGACCTTGTCCAGCGTGACTTCGGCCTTGGTGTCCAGGCTTTGCGCGACCATGCCCGCTTCGCCCAGGATGTTGGACAACGCCATGGTGAAGCACCCGGCGTGCGCCGCGCCCAGCAGTTCTTCGGGGTTGGTGCCCGGCGTGTCGCCGAAGCGGGTGTTAAAGCCGTAAGGTTGGCTCTTGAGCGCGCCGCTCTGCGTGGAAATCGTGCCTTTGCCAGTCTTCAGATCGCCCGACCAGGCGGCGGTTGCGGTTTTCTTCATACGTGACTCCTGTGTGGGAACGCAGCCGCGTGCGGCGCGTCCGGGGTGGGGAGAGGCGCCGCCGTGGGGGCGGCGCGCCTTGCCTCAGGCGGCACCGTCGATGATACGGCCCGCCACCCCGCCCATCGCGTAAGACACCGGTACGCAACGGCAAGCCGATGTAACGATGGCCTGGCGGGGCATTCACCTCCAACAAGGGTTGGCCACGTCAATAACCGCCGCTGGCGCATCAGGCAAAATAGCGGCATCTCCTTCACTCCCATCCAAGAGCCGTAGTCATGCCTCGCATCCTTGCCCGCTACGCCTGCGCCGTCGCGCTGGCCGTCCCCGCCCTGTCCGCCCAAGCTGAAATCGTGATCGGCGTGGACGTGTCCACCACGGGCCCCGCCGCCGCCATCGGCATCCAGACCAACAACGCGATCCGCCTGTGGCCCAACACGCTGGGCGGCGAACCCGCGCGTTACGTGGTGCTGGACGACGGCACGGACGTCAGCCGGGCGGTCAAGAACATGCGCAAGCTGACCTCCGAGGACAAGGTGGACGCCATCGTCGGCCCCAACATCACAGCTTCCGCGCTGGCCGCCCTGGACGTGCTGGCCGAAACCAAGACGCCGATGATCGCGCTGGCCGCGTCCAGCGTCATCGTGGAACCGCAGTCGGATCCCAAGCGCACCTGGGCCTTCAAGATGCCGCAGAACGACTCGCTGATGGCCACGGTGCTGGTCGAAGACATGAAGAAGAAAGGCCTGAAGAACGTGGCCTTCATCGGCTTTGCCGATTCGTATGGCGACAGCTGGCTGAAGGAGTTCACGGCCGCGGCCGGGTCCGATCTGAAACTCGTCGCGCAAGAGCGCTTCCAGCGCACCGACGCGTCGGTGGTCGGCCAGGTGCTCAAGGTCATTGCCGCCAAGCCGGACGCGGTGCTGATCGCCGGTTCGGGCACGCCGGCCGCGCTGCCCCAGAAAACGCTGCTCGAACGCGGCTACACCGGCGCCGTCTACCAGACGCACGGCATCGGCACGCTTGAATTCCTGCAGGTCGGCGGCAAGGACGTGGAGGGCACCCTGTTCCCCACCGGCCCGGGTGTGGTGGCGCGCGAGTTGCCTGATTCCAACCCGGTCAAGAAGGTGGCGGTGGCCTTTGCGGACAAGTACGAGCAGCAATACGGCCCCCATACGCTGACCCAGTTCGCCGGGGACGCCTATGGCGCCTGGATGCTGCTGGATTCGGCGGTGGCTCGGGCCCTCAAGACGGGCGCCAAGCCCGGCACGCCCGAGTTCCGCCTGGCACTGCGCGACGCGCTGGAAAACACCCGTGATCTGGTCGTTCCCAATGGCGTCTTGAACATCACCAAGGAAAACCATCAGGGATTCGATGAGCGCGCCCGGGTGATGGGCACGGTCAAGAATGGACGCTTTTCCTACGCCCAATAAACGGTGCCATATCTATCTACCGTTCGTAACGTGTCCTAACGCGTCATAGGGCAACGAACGTCAAAAGCAGGCTTAGGCCTGCTTTTTCACGTCTATATCATTCGTGTCGAAATCATTTCTTAGCGTATTATTTTTAGTGAAGCCATGTACCTAGAAATAAATTCGGGAGAAAGATTCATGACCCTCATCCAATCCAGACGACTACTGTTGGCCCTTGGCCTGGGCGTTCTCGCGGCGTGTTCGGACTCGGGCGGCGACAAGACCGCGGCAACAGGCGACGCGCCAGCCAGCAGCGTCAGTACGCTGGAAGCCGCCAAGTCGGCCGGAAAGATCCGTATCGGCTACGCCAATGAGGCGCCGTTTGCCTACATGGACAGCAAAGAGGCCAAGGTTACCGGCGAGTCGGTGGAAATCGCCCGCGTGGTGCTCAAGCGCATGGGCATCAACGAGGTGGAAGGGGTCCTGACCGAATTCGGTTCGCTCATCCCGGGGCTTGCGGCCAAGCGTTTCGACATCATTGCGGCGGGCATGTACATCACGCCCGAGCGCTGCCAGCAGGTGGCGTTCTCCAACCCCACCTATGGCGTGGGCGAAGCGTTCCTCGTCAAGGACGGCAATCCCAAGAACCTGCACAGTTACGAAGACGTGGCCAAGAACCCCGATGCCAAGCTTGGCGTGGTGGTGGGCGCCATCGAGGGCGATTACGCGCAGAAGGTCAACATTCCGGCAGGGCAGGTGGTCGTGTTTCCGGATGCGGTCAGCGCGCTGTCCGGGGTGCAGGCCGGCCGCGCCGATGCCTATGCCGCGACCGCGCTTACCATCAACGACCTGATGGGCAAGACGCAGGCGGGCAGCGGCCTGCAAAAGGCCGAGCCGTTCACGGACCCGGTCATCGACGGCAAGGGCGTGCGCGGTTACGGCGCCTATGCCTTCCGCACGGACGACAAGGCCTTCGCGGACGCCTTCAACGCCGAGCTCGCCAAGTTTATTGGCACCGACGAACACAAGAAGCTCGTCGAGCCGTTCGGCTTCACGGCCGACGAACTGCCCCAAGGGGTGACCGCGGACAAGCTCTGCAGCGGACAGTAAGGGGCGCCGATGCAGTTGATGTCTGAACATATCGCGCAGCTTGTGCCGCCCCTGCTCGAGGGGCTGGTCGTCACGCTGCAGATCATGGCGGGCGCCGTGGTCCTGGCGGTGCCGCTTGCGCTGCTGTCGGGGCTGGGCCGCCTGTCGTCCCTGCGGCCCGTGCGTTGGGCGGCGTCGATCTACGTCGAGGTCTTTCGCGGCACGTCGGCCCTGGTGCAGCTCTTCTGGTTCTACTTCGTGCTGCCGCTCTTTGGCGTGCAGCTGCCGGCCATGCTGGTCGGCATCGTGGTGCTGGCGCTGAATGCGGGCGCGTATGGGGCGGAAGTGGTGCGCGGCGCCATCCGGGCCGTGCCGCCCGGGCAGCGTGAAGCCGGCGTGGCGTTGAACCTCACGCGCCGTCAGATCATGCAGCGCATCGTGCTGCCGCAAGCCGTGCCGGCCATGCTGCCGCCCGCCGGCAACCTGCTGATCGAGCTCCTGAAGAACACGGCCCTGGTGTCGCTGATCACCATCACCGACCTGACGTTCCGCGGCCAGCTGCTGCGCAGCGAAACCCTGCGCACGACCGAGATCTTCACGCTGATGCTGCTGATGTACTTTGCCGTGGCCCTGTTGATCACCGCGGGCGTGCGTCTGCTTGAGCGGAGGGTCCGAGTCCGATGACACCGATATTTGACTGGTCTTTCGCCCTGGAAATCCTGCCCACGCTAGGGTCGGCGCTCTTGATCACGATCCAGGCTACCGTGCTCGGCATGCTGGTGGCGGTGACGTTGGGGCTGGTGCTTGCCATGCTCCGGCGGTCGCGGCTGCGCATCGTGTCGATGCCCACGGCGTTTTTCATCGAGTTCGTGCGCAGCACGCCGCTGCTGGTGCAGATGTATTTCCTGTTCTATGTCTTGCCGCTGACTGGCGCGCAGATGTCGCCGCTCATGACGGGGATCGTGGCGCTGGGCCTGCACTACGCCACCTATTGCGCCGAGGTGTACCGCGCCGGCATTGAAGCCGTGCCACGCGGCCAGTGGGAAGCGGCCACGGCGCTGAACATGTCGCGCTGGCGTACGGCGGTGGGCGTGGTGCTGCCGCAGGCGATCCCGCCGGTGGTGCCCGCGCTGGGCAACTATCTGGTGGCGATGTTCAAGGACACGCCGCTGCTGTCGGCCATCACCGTGGTCGAGCTGCTGCAGCAAAGCAAGATGATCGGATCCGCGACGTTCCGGTACACCGAACCCCTGACCCTGGTGGGCCTGCTGTTCCTGGCGCTGAGCCTGGTCGCGGCCTGGGGCGTGCGCGGCCTGGAGGCCCGCCTGCAACGATATGGAGGAAAACGATGAGCGCCAGCGTGAGCATCAAGAATCTGCACAAGCGTTTTGGAGACGTGGAAGTCCTGCGAGGCATCAACCTCGAGATCCCGGCGGGGCAGACCGTGGCGGTCATCGGCCCGTCGGGTTCGGGCAAGTCCACGTTGCTGCGCGTGCTGATGACGCTGGATCCGCCCACCAGCGGCGACATCGAGATCGATGGCGAGCCGATGTGGACCGATGCGCAGGGCCGGCCTGCCGGCGTCAACTCCGCGCACCTGCGCCAGGTGCGCGGCAAGATCGGCATGGTGTTTCAGCACTTCAACCTGTTCCCGCACATGACGGCGCTGGGCAACGCCATGGAGGCGCCGCTGCACGTGCTGGGCATGCCGCGCGACCAGGCGCGCGATCGCGCCGTCGAGTATCTGGATATGGTGGGTTTGAGCGACAAGCTCGACGTTTATCCCGCGCAGCTATCGGGTGGGCAGAAGCAACGGGTGGGCATCGCGCGCGCGCTGGCGATGTGCCCGCAGGTGATGCTTTTCGATGAAGTCACGTCCGCGCTCGACCCCGAGCTGGTCGGCGGCATCCTGCAGATCCTGCGCGACCTGTCCGCCCGCCGCAGCATGACGATGATCATCGTCACGCACCAGATGAAGTTCGCCGAACGCAGCTCGGACCGCACGCTGTTCTTCGATCAGGGCAACATCGTCGAGGATGCCGAGTCGTCCGTGCTGTTCAGCCAACCCAAGGAGGCGCGCACGCGCCAGTTCCTGGATTCGGTGATCGAAGGGCAGTAGGCGATGGGGTAACCCTGCCGGGGGCGTTGGGATTGACGGCGTTTGCCCGGCCGGGCGCTATGCTGTGTCGTCCAACGCACCCGGAGCCTGCCCGCATGAGCCATCTGTTCAGCCCCACGTCAATCGGCAATGTCGCCTTGGCCAACCGCATCGTCATCGCACCCATGTGCGAATACTCCGCCGAAGCGGGCTGTGCCACGGATTGGCACATGATTCACCTGGGGCACCTGGCGCTGTCGGGCGCCGCGCTGCTTTTTACCGAAGCCACCGCGGTCGAGGCCGATGGCCGCATCTCTCCCGGAGACCTGGGCCTGTGGTCCGACGAGACCGAAGCCGCGCTGGGCAAGGTGGTTGCCGCCGTGCGCCGTTACTCGCCCATCAAGCTGGGTATCCAGCTGGGCCATGCCGGCCGCAAGGCTTCCAGCGACGCGCCTTGGAACGGCGGCCAGCTGGTGCCGGAAAGCGCTGGCGGCTGGCAGGGATGGGCGCCGTCCGCCGTGCCGCACAACGCACACGAGCCCGCGCCCCATGCGCTGGACGCGGCGGGCCTCGAGCGCATCCGCCATGCGTTCGTCGACAGCGCCCGGCGCGCGCTAAGCCTGGGCTTTGACGCCATCGAAGTGCATGCCGCGCATGGCTATCTGCTGCACCAGTTCCTGTCGCCGCTGTCGAATCAGCGCGACGACGCCTACGGCGGATCGCTGGAGAACCGCATGCGCTTTCCGCTGGAAGTCTTCCAGGCCCTGCGCGAGATCGTGCCGCAATCGGTGGCGCTGGGTGTGCGCGTGTCCGCGACCGACTGGGTCGAGGGCGGCTGGGACCTGGAACAGACGTTGACCTTCGCCGAAGCGCTAAAGGCGCGCGGCTGTGAGTTCATCGACGTCTCGAGCGGCGGCGTGTCGCCACAGCAGAAGATCCCGGTCGGGCCGAACTACCAGGTTCCCTTCGCCGAGGAAATCAAGCGCCGGATCGGCATGCCTACGATCACGGTGGGCCTCATCACCGAGGCCCAGCAGGCCGAGGACATCATTGCGCAGGGCCAGGCCGACATGGTCGCGCTGGCGCGCGGCATGCTCTACGACCCGCGCTGGCCGTGGCACGCGGCCGCCCAGCTGGGCGGCCAGGTCAGCGCGCCAAAGCAATACTGGCGGTCGCAGCCGCGCGAGTTGAAGGCGTTGTTCGGCGAGACGCGCTTCGGCCAGCGCTAGCGCCGATAGGGCATTGCGAGCTTCATTTTTTCAATGGCTCGGCTTGCTGGATGGAACAGCGATAGCTGATTCCGGCGTAGTAGTCTTTCACTGTTGGCGTCTCAGGAAAGCGGAACGTGGTCATGGCTGAGAACTGAGTGGTTTCGTAATAGATGCCACCCCGCATGACTTTCTCTGTGCCGCTTTCCGGGCCGCGCGGATTGTCGACCGGCGAGTGCTGGTAGTACTGGGGGTCGTACCAGTCGTTCACCGATGATCTGGCATTCTCTCCCATTTCGTAAAGGCCAATCGGGTTCGGGGGGAATGAACCGACGTCGACCAAACGGAAGGTGCCGAACTCCGTGCTGTGCACATTTCGGCCATAGTCCAGGCTGCCGGTGTCGGTGGGATAGACGACATATCGGCCGCCGGAGCGGGCGGCATATTCGTATTGCGCTTCGGTGGGCAGGTCCACGGGCAGGCCGCTCATCTCGCCCAGCCACAGGCAGTAGTCCTTGCCGTCCTGCCATTGGCTGCGCGCAGGGAGGTCCGGCTTGAATTGCCTTGCCTGGCGGACACGGTAGGGCTCGCTCAAACCACTCGCCCTCTCTTCTTCCGTGAGTTCCGAGCGGTACAGGGGCTTGCCGTTCATCAGACGATAGCGATCATCCTCGCCGATGGTGGTGTGGTACTTGGCCATGTAGAAGCTGTCGAGGCGGACCTTGTGCAAGGGACGGGCATCGGATTCGGGCACCAGCGGCAACAACGCGTCAAGATCCTGCCCGCATGGCCATTCGCACATGTTGGTGGGGTCGTATTCGCTCACCCAGCCGAAATCGCCCATCTCGAAGGTGCCGCCTTCGATAAAGACCATGTTGTCGATGGCGGTGACGACCTGCTTGAGCAAGGCCAGGCGCTCTTGGGCAGGATGTTGGCGGTAGCGCTGTTCGATGCGCTTGGAGATGGCGGCGACGTGAGTCGCGGACAGGCTTTGGCTGTCGACAGGGGGGGCGTGACAGGCGCTAAGGGCTAACAGACCTGCCACGGGCAATAGAAGACGGTGTATCGCGAGCTTCATTTTTTCAATGGCTCGGCTTGCTGGATGGAACAGCGATAGCTGATTCCGGAGTAGTAGTCTTTCATTGTCGGCATCTCAGGAAAGCGGAACGTGGTCATGGCTGAGAACTGAGGGGTTTCGTTGTAGATGCCGCCCCGCATGACTTTCTCTTTGCCGCGTTCCGGGCCTCGCGGATTGTCCACCGGCGAGTGCTGGTAGTACTGGGGGTCGTACCAATCGTTCATCCATGATCTGGCGTTCTCACCCATTTCGTAGAGACCAATCGGGTTCGGGGGGTATGAACCGACGGCAATCAAACGGTGTGTACCGAACTCCCCGCTGTGCACATTTCGGCCATAGTCCAGGCTGCCGGTGTCGGTGGGATAGACGACATATCGGCCGCCAGAGCGGGCGGCATACTCGTACTGCGCTTCGGTGGGCAGGTCCACGGGCAGGCCGCTCATCTCGCCCAGCCACAGGCAGTAATCTTTGCCGTCCTGCCAATGAGCACGCGCCGGGAAGTCCGGCTTGAACTGCCTTGCCTGGCGGACACGGTAGGGCTCGCTCAAGCCACTCGCTCGCTCTTCTTCCGTGAGTTCCGAACGGTACAGGGGCTTGCCGTTCATCAGTCGATAGCGATCATCCTCGCCGATGGTGGTGTGGTACTTGGCCATGTAGAAGCTGTCGAGGCGGACCTTGTGCAAGGGACGGGCATCGGCTTCGGGCACCAGCGGCAACAACGCGTCGATCTCCTGCCCGCATGGCCATTCGCACATGTTGGTGGGGTCGTATTCGCTCACCCAGCCAAAATCGCCCATCTCGAAGGTGCCGCCTTCGATAAAGACCATGTTGTCGATGGCGGTGACGACCTGCTTGAGCAAGGCCAGGCGCTCTTGGGCAGGATGCTTGGGGTAGCGCTGCTCGATGCGCTTGGCGATGGCGGTGACGTGCGTCGCGGACAGGCTCTGGCTGTCGACTGGTGGGGCGTGACAGGCACTCAGGGCAAACGCCCCCGCCACGGGCAATAGAAGACGGCGCATCGCGAGCTTCATTTCTTCAATGGCTCGGCTTGCTGGATGGAACAGCGATAGCTGATTCCGGAGTAGTAGTCTTTCAATGTTGGCGTCTCAGGAAAGCGGAACGTGGTCATGGCTGAGAGCCGAGTGGTATCGTAGTAGATGCCACCTCGCATGACTTTTTCTGTGCCGCTTTCCGGGCCGCGCGGATTGTCGACCGGCGAGTGTTGGTAGTACTGGGGGTCGTACCAGTCGTTCACCCATGATCTGGCGTTCTCTCCCATTTCGTAAAGGCCAATCGGGTTCGGCGGGAATGAACCGACGCCGACCAAACGGAAGGTGCCGAACTCCGTGCTGTGCACGTTTCGGCCATAGTCCAGGCTGCCGGTGTCGGTGGGATAGACGACATAGCGGCCGGCGGAGCGGGCGGCGTATTCGTACTGCGCTTCGGTGGGCAGGTCCACGGGCAGGCCGCTCATCTCGCCCAGCCACAGGCAGTAGTCTTTGCCGTCCTGCCATTGGCTGCGCGTAGGGAGGTCCGGCTTGAACTGCCTTGCCTGACGGACACGGTAGGGCTCGGTCAAACCACTCGCCCTCTCTTCTTCCGTGAGTTCCGAGCGGTACAGTGGCTTACCATTCATCAAACGATACCGGTCATCCTCGTCAACGGTGGTGTGGTATTTGGCCATGTAGAAGCTGTCGAGGCGGACCTTGTGCAAGGGACGGGCATCGGCTTCGGGCACCAGCGGCAACAGCGCGTCGAGCTCCTGCCCGCATGGCCATTCGCACATGTTGGTGGGGTCGTATTCGCTCACCCAGCCGAAATCGCCCATCTCGAAGGTGCCGCCTTCGATAAAGACCATGTTGTCGATGGCGGTGACGACCTGCTTGAGCAAGGCCAGGCGCTCTTGGGCAGGATGTTGGCGGTAGCGCTGTTCGATGCGCTTGGAGATGGCGGCGACGTGAGTCGCGGACAGGCTTTGGCTGTCGACCGGGGGGGCGTGACAGGCGCTCAGGGCGAAGAGCCCTGCCACGGAGAATAAAAGACGGTGCATCGATAAAGCTCCCTAAGTTCAGGCTTTCATGCTTGAGCCACGGCGATGAAGTTCTTCGTTGCGTGCCGTCACCAGCACATTATGTTTGTTATGAGGAAGGACGGGATTCCAGGGCGACATCGCCAACTGGGTGTTGACCGGGGCTTGACCGGGGTAAGCAGCCAGCGCATCAAGGAACCGCGAAAACTCCCTTGTCTGCTGATCATTCAGGAAGCTTCTGATGTGTTTGAGTCCATCCTTGGCCGATTCGCGCGTTCCACTTTCGTTCACGCGCTCCAGCGTCAAGTAGAAGTGCCGCCAGGTCCGCACGGCGCGCAGCAACTTGATGATTGCTCGTTCGCGGTCCTCGCTGTAGGTGAGCACATAGTCGACCCCCAACGTGTAGATTGCCGGCCCCATGACCTCGGGTGGGAGTTCATTGAGTGCAATACTTTGGCCATGAACGTCCAGGGGTTTGCCTTCGAGAATGCGCTTGGCGAGTCCCTGGGCTGCGCCGATACGATTGTTGCGTTCATCCCACCATTCTTCGATCGACCGTAACCCTCCCTTGAGTATCGATTCGATGGTGGCGCCGGGGGTGCTCAACGTCTTCATCACGACTTGAGCGAACAACGTAAAGGCTTTGTTATCAATGCTCAGAAGGTGCCGATAATCGATGCTGCTCAGGTTGCGGTAGACCACCATGATGAGGTTGCCGATGTGTTCCAGGTTGACCATGGTCGCGAAGCCGCCGGCTGCGCCGGGCCCGAGCACCACCTGCGCCTTGACGTGGAAATACAGCCGAAGGCCGGTCATTTCGATTTTGAAGTCCAGCTCCGCGCCTGCGCCGAAGGCCACGTTGCCTTCGCCCTTTACCTCAAGCAACGCCTGCCAGGTGGCGTCGGGGTGATGCTGGTTTTCGGGGGGCATCCATTCAAATGCACCTATCAATGAACCGCCCGCTTGTGCGCCGGCGAAGGCGCTTCCCTGCAGTCTGACCGCACCGCCGCGGCTGCTGAGCTCAGGCGATGTCAGCAGGGCGCTGCCACCCGCGGGGCTGCTTTTCCACTTGACGCCCGCGGTTGCGGACCCCGAGGCCACTGCCCCGACAAAGCAGCTCAGCTCCAGCGCGCCCTTGATGCGGAAGGCGCCGAAGCGGTGGTAAATCATTTGACGGTCGGCATTGCGATAGGCAAAGAAGCAATCGTATCCGCCTTGGCTGGGAAGGTATCGCTCCAGGCTGATCTTGCCCTCGGCAAGCGAAAAGCTTGCCTGCGCCTTCATGCCAACGGATATCTCCCCGTTCTTGGGGTCAAAGCCCGTGAACCCCACGCTGGCCTGCGCGGCAAATCGCAGCAAATGCGCTTCTGCGTTGGCAGCGTAAGGGGCGCTGTCGTGCTTGTTCGAGCTCAAGTTGATCGCTTCCAAGTGCAACGCATTGAGCGCGCAGTCGTCCTTGGCAGTCCATGTCACAAGCTTGGCTTCCAGGTTGCCAAGCGGCTTGGCGCTGTCTTCGTTTAGCCCGCGGGCCACCCGTTCGCGGATTCGGGTGATCAGCTGCTTGCCGCGAATCCGCAAGTCGTCGTCGTTTAGCGGGGATTTTGCATTAAGCATGCTGACATCCACGCGGAAGTGTTCGCGAAGCACGGCGAGGTAGCGCTGCGGGATGTAATAGTGCTTGTCGGGACGGCTGACGACGATGATTTCGACAATGCCGTTTCTGTCGGCGGCGACGGTGACTTGACGTTGCCCCTGATCTCGGCCACCTTCCGAAATCGATGGCATGGTGGCGCTGGCGGTGGTTTCGGTGTCTTTGACGGGTGCAGGCAGTTGTTTTTCGAGGTCGGCGATGAGGCCGTCGATGGCTGTTGGCATTCGCTGACCAATCTTGCAGGTGTCTTGCCCGTTCCACCAATTGCACATATCGTCAAATTCTTTGCGCTGTTCGCGCAGCTGAGACAGGCGCCCTCGGATGTCTTCGGCGGATTCGATTCTTTCCAGCTCGGCTGTTGGCGTGATGTCGTCGAGTGCCATCAAGCCCGCGGCTTCGGCTTGCCTGGCCCAACGCAGCTTGCGGCAGCCCTGGCAGGGACAGGTGTCTACGCTTGCCTGTCCGCTGGAGGCGGCGCAAGGAGTCGGCTTGACGGCGTCGGCGATTATTTCCCGGAACCGCTTCATGAGCGCATCGACGGTTTCGATTTGCTTGCGAAGCGCAGCCTGCTGTTTTTCCGTCAGCACGTAGTAGATGTTGCCTTCGCCCGTGATGTGGACGATGTCGGCCATGGGTTCCGAACACCGCGGTGCGCATTCGGCCTTGCTGTCGAGATCGCTGTCGGCATGTTTGGGGGGAGGGAGCGTTGCGGCGCTTGTCATGAGGCCTTTCCTTCTTCAAAGAGGTCTTCCAGCAAGGAGAGGCGCTCCGACTGCAGGCGGGTAGCGTCGCGCAGCAGGGACTCGACGTGCGGATGGCGACGATGGAAGTCCTGGCCATGGACCAAGGCAAGGCGAAACCAGCGTTCCAGCCTTGCGAGCTGCGTGATGCCATAACAGGCGGCATCCGTCAGTGTCCGGTAGCTCCATCGATGATCCGCATCACTGTCTCCGCGCGGAAAGCATTGCTCGTAGTCCAGCGTCAGCGCGGCGGCGGTATCCCAACGGCGTTCATCATCCAGGCGGGCCAACAGTGCCTTGTCGAAGACGGGACGTGTCCTTTCTTCCTCGGCATCGAGTGGGTCAGACGCCCAATGGTTCCAGCGCCCCATGTCGTGCCACGACAGCGCCTGCCACGGACCGGCCAGGGCTTGGCGTTGCGCCGGCGTCAGCACCGTCAGCAAGGCGCGAGTCCAGCGCGGGTCAAACCAGCGCAGCTGCATGGGCCTTTCACCTTCTCCCGTGACGCTGAGCCACGTTCGGCAGTGATTGCAGAGTTGCTCCCAGGTGGCGCCGTCCTTGGGAAACAAGGTGATGCCCATCGGTTCGTGTTCCATGCGGCTGAGGATGTCGCCCATGACACGGCTGCCGCGCCATGTCTGGACCAGATGTGGTCCCACGTTGCTCAAAGGTTGAAGCGGGGTGCCCAGAAAGAGCGGCTCGACCGCCCACCCCTCGGCATCGCGTTCCGCATAAAGGGATGCGAGCAAGTTGTCGTCAATTGCGGCATCCAGAAGCACACAATGGCGATCCAGGTCCGGCGGCAACGGAATTTCCGCCTGCTGGATCAACCCGGGTAACCGGTCAGTGGCGTAGGTGAATTTTGCAGCGTCCATCAGCATCGAACTCGCAGGTTGGGGAAACAAGCAGTGCGCCTTCCTGCGCGGCGCGCAGGTACTCATGCGGTGCTAGCGTCAAGGGTTCGGAGTCCCATGAAGTCAGCGGACGCGGCGCGGCGCCTAACCGGATGGGCACGCTGCTGTGGATTCCACTTGGGTCCAGGCGAATTGCCTGCCCCCCGGCCTGAAGGGTGAGACTGATACCGCCATCAAGGACGAGTTCGTCGCCCGCGTTAAGTTGCATGCGTCTGCCGGCACGGATGAGATAACTGCCGCCTATGCTCGTGGTTTGGTCCCCCCCGACATGCAGGACGTCGTCGGCTTGAGCATTTACCGTGCGTTTCCCCTCCACCAATAGCGTCGAGGTTGCCTGCACCTGGGTCGTGTCGGTGCCGGCGACGCTCAGGGCGCGGTTGCCGGCGATATGGATGGTCTCGTCGTTTCCGACGCGCTCCACGCGGTCATGCCCGATGAAGGTGGTTTCGTCGTTGTTGACGTGGTTGTTCTGATCCTTCTGGGCATGGAAGTAGATTTCTTCCAGCCCGGCCTCGTCCTCGAAGCGCATCTCGTTAAAGCCCTGGCCCTTGTGGGTCTGGCTTTTGATCGTCATCCGGGTCTTGTGCCGGGGCAGCTCGTAGGGCGGTGGCTGCGTGGCCATGTAGGTGCGGCCAACGATGATGGGTTGGTCGGGATCGCCATTCATGAAGTTGACCAACACCTCCTGTCCGATGCGCGGGATGGCCATGTGCCCCCATGCCGCGCCAGCCCAGTTCTGCGCCGCACGTACCCAGCAGGAGCTTTGGCCGTCAAAGTTGCCCAGGCGGTCCCAGGGGAATTGAATCTTCACCCGGCCCCATTCATCACAGTAAATCTCTTCGCCGGGCGGGCCGACGACGGTGGCCGGCTGACTGCCGTCAATGCGCGGCTTGGGTAGCGGCTCGGCGCGCCATTCGGTGCAGTCGGTGACCAGTTCGGCGGCATAGCTGTAGCGGGTGCCCTGCTCGGAATCGGTGCCGTCCTCGGCTTGGCTGGTGTGCTGGATGCCGTGGTGCTGGATGCGCACCGGGCGCCAGGCGCTGTTCCACTCATCTCGGGGGTGGCCTGCCAGCTCGAAGGAGATGCCAGGTAGCAGCC
This sequence comes from Achromobacter sp. GbtcB20, assembly GCF_019091095.1. Classification (NCBI taxonomy): domain Bacteria; kingdom Pseudomonadati; phylum Pseudomonadota; class Betaproteobacteria; order Burkholderiales; family Alcaligenaceae; genus Achromobacter; species Achromobacter sp. GbtcB20. The sequence goes on from NZ_JAGXJZ010000001.1 coordinate 214,387, forward strand.
GTGGGTCGTCGCCTTCGACCCGGGCGATGCGCGCGTCACGGCGGTGGCCGCGCAAGCGGTTCTCGGTGAAGGGTTTGCCGGCCTCGTTTCTCTTGTAGCGGCCGGGGTAGTCGTACCGCTCGTAAGGCCGACGAGCGTCCTGCGCAAGGTCACGGCCGCGCAGGCTGTGTTGCTGGTCGTAGCCGGGGTTGGTGAACACGTAGTCGCGCTGGGTTTGTTGCGCGGTGCGTACGTTCTCGACGTAGCGAAAGCGGCGCAGCGCTGGGGCGGCCGCGTCGCCGCCGGCGTTGGGGTTGTACAGCACCGGGGCGTCGCCGATGCTGCCCTGGACGGCCAGCCGGTCGCTGTGAATCAGCCGGTGGCCATCGGCGTTATGCAGGAAGGTGTAGTAGAAACCTTCCTCGCGTGCAATGCGCTCCAGGAATTGGTAGTCGGTGTCGCCAGCCTGCACGCAGTACTCGCGGGGCAGGTGCTGATTGGTGACGATCAAGCCATGGTTGAGAATGCCATGGCGCTTGAGCGCACCCTCGATGATCTCCGGGACGCTCTGGGTTTGGAAGACGCGCCAATCCGAGGACAGTTTGAGCCGTGCCAGTTCGGGCTCGATGACGGCACGGTAGCGGGTGCGGCGGAAACCAGTCTCGCCCTGTTCCAGCGCGCTGACCAGGCCGTGGACGTGGCGCACCGGCTGTTCGCCGTGCCACAGTGTGAACAGCGCGGGCCGGTCCAGCACTTGGCCGAAGTCGACCGCGGGATCGGAGCTGGCCAGGTCCAGTTCAAGGCGGAAGGTCTCGGACAGCGCTTCGTCCAGGGTAAATTCGATGACGTCGAATTCCATCCCGTCGACCACGCGGAAGGTGAAGCGCAAGTCACTCTGGTGGGCCATCCTTGTCTTCCATGGGAGTCAATCAAGTGTCAAACGTCACTTGTATTGCCAGGGACCATGCAAGGAAATCAGAGGATATCTAAACTGCGCTCAAATACGGGGGCTTTGGATTCGGCCGTGCCTGGAGCTCCCGGCCTCCCATGTGGAGGTCGGAGGCTGACATCGGTTCGTTTTTTTATTCCCACACCGAGGCAGGCCAGGCGCAACGCTGCCCCAAGGTTCGAAGTGATGTGGAAGTGCCGAGTGCGAGGGGGCCATGTACGGCACTAGGCGCCTACTATTCTTCGGCGCAGGAAGGCGGCATTTGGCTAAAGCTTGGCCGCGGGGTCTTAAGAGGGCAGCAGCGGCTTACAGCCGCGCGTAGGCCGCTTCCAGTTCGCGGTGCAGGATCTCGGCAAAGTCCGCGCTGGCCGGATCCTGCTGGGACAGCAGGCGCGCGAGCACGACGTTGTCTTCCTCGCCGTTCCAGATCTTGATGTAGGTGCCTTCCTTGTAGCCGTGCTGCTGGCGGAAGATGTTCAGCACGTTCTTGGACACGTACTGCGTGTAGGCGTCGTTCCAGGTCATGTCGCACGCGGTCATGGTCTGCTCCAGGACCTTGAAGCTGGCGCGGCCGCATACCGCCAAGCCGCCGATCAGCTCGAGCAACTCCGGCACGTTCAGGGCGGCGAGGTCATGGGACTTGCCGTCCAGCGTGACGGTGACGGGCGAGGCCAGGTCAGCGACCAGCGCGCGCGCGGCGGCCTCGACGTCGCCCGCCGATTGAACGATCGTGTGCGACAGGTAAAAGTGCAGGATGTCGACCAGTTCCATCTGGACCTGGGGCAGGTCGATGGTTTGCTTCTTCCACCACTTCCAGCCGTAGTGTTCCAGCGCTTCGGCCGACTCGACGAAGGCGGCGCGCAGGAAGCGGGCGCCGCCATTGACCCAGTCCGGATTGATCATGCTGTTCAGGTGGCCTTGCAGCTTCAGCATCGTGGCCGCCTGGGCCTGGTTCAATCCGACTACGTTGTTCACTTTCACTCCGGGGATGGGGCTGATTCAATGGCCGGAAATGTTAGCACCAACGCCCGCCGGCCACGCGCCGGCGCGTCAGGCGCCGTCCTTGCGATACGAGGAAGGCGTCAGGGGCGGCAACTTGTTCAGGGGCGTCTTGCGGGGATTGCGGGCGCCTCGGGCTGCCTTGAACAGCATGAAGGCAAAGAACGCCAGGAATAGGGCGGGCATCAGCTCATCCAGTTCGAACTGGGGGCTGTGCAGCGCACGGAAGGCGATGTTGGCGGCGGCCCAGCCCGCCATGATGCCGGCCACGGTCAATACGACGCCGAGCTTGCGCCGTCCCGCCTGACGGGCGAGGGTGATGTTGGCTTCGTCGGGCTGGCCCGGCGCCGTCGCCAAAGGCGCTTGCGACGCAGAGCGCGACCGCGGGGCGGACGAAGCCGTATTGCCCCACGGGGCTTCCGACAGCGAACCCGGGGTGGGAGAGGGCGGCGCCGCCACGGGGATGGGCACCGTCACCGGGGACGTCTGCCTGCGGGCGTCGCGCCGGCTTGCGATGCGGCCAGGCGAGGCGCCGCCGGCGCTGGTCAACTCTTCGATATAGCGCGCGAAATCGCCGTTCTTGGGCTCGGCATCGATGGCCATGACGCTCTCCGGATCAATTGCCTCGCCGCACGCGCACCGGTTGGCGGCGCTTGCGCACCATGGCGAGGAGAAGCCCGCATCCTAGCAAAACCGACAGCCCCGCGCCGATCATCATGGCGATCTGCTGGGCGTTTTCCGCCGTGCCCAGGCTGCGCGCGGTGATGTAGCCGGGCGCCAGCATCAGCGGCATCCAGAGCACGGCCGACAGCACGTTGGCGATCTGGAAGCGGCTGTGCGCCATGCCCATCACGCCCGCGACGGTGGGAATCGTGGAGCGGATGGGGCCCAGGAACCGGCCGATCAGCACGGACGCAAAGCCGTAGCGGTAAAAGAACAGGCGCGCCCGGGCCACGCCGGTGCGCTGCTGCTTGAGCGGCCAGCGCCGCAGCACGCTCGGGCCCGCCCAGCGCCCCAAGAAGTACGACAGCGCGTCGCCCACGATGGCGCCCGCGATGCCCCAGGCGATCACGCCCCAGGGCGCGAGCGTGCCGGAGCCGATGAGGCCGCCCGTGAGCAGCAGCAGCGCGGTGGCGGGAATGAACAGCCCCAGGAGCACCATGGACTCGCCCATCGTGAGGAGGAATGTGATCGGTCCGGCCCAGGCCTGGTTGGCCTCGATGAACTGGCCGATCTGAGTGATGTATTCATCCATGAATGCAAAGTTGAAAATTAGCTGAACGCAATCGGGTATGTTAACGCCTGCAGGGCCAGCCGGATCGCGGGTAGGCCTTTTGGTGGAACGCTCGACGATGGAGAAACATGGATTCAGTTACACAAGCGGTGCTGGGCGCCGGCATCCAGGGCGCCATGCTGGGGCGCGTGCAGGGCAGACGCGCCCTTGTCTATGGCGCGGCGCTGGCCACCCTGCCGGATCTGGACGTCCTGATGCGCTATCCGGATCCGGTGTCGCTCATGACGTATCACCGGGGCTTTTCGCATTCCGTGTTCGTGCTGACGGGCCTTGCGATGTTGCTGGCGTGGCTGATACGCAGGTTCTGGCCCACTGCGCCCTATAGCGGGCGGCGGCTCTTTCTGACGATATGGCTGGTGCTGATCACGCATCCCATCCTGGATGCCTTCACGGTATACGGCACCCAATTGTTCTGGCCGCTGGCGCTGACGCCGGAGAGCTGGTCGTCCGTCTTCATCATTGACCCGGTGTACACCGTGCCGCTGCTCATAGGCGTCGTGTTTGCGATCATCTCCGGCATCACCCGCACCGCTCGGCGCGTGCTGGTGGGGGCGCTGGTGTTCAGCACCGCTTATCTGGGCTTCGGGCTGGCAGGCAGGATGGCGGCCGAGCAGCGCGTGCACGAGGTGATGCAGGCGCAGGGCATTGCAGTCACACAGGTGCGGGCCATCCCCATGCCCTTCAATACGCTGGTGTGGCGCGTAATCGCCAAAAGTGGCGATGGCAGCTATTACGAATCGGTCAGCAGCCTCTTTGATCGCCATCCCCCGGAATGGGTGCGGCTGCCGCTCAACCTGGAGGCGGGCCGCGTCCTGGCCGGTGTGCCGCTGCATGAGCGCTTGCGCTGGTTCACGGACGACTGGCTACGCTACGACGTCATCGACGATGCGCTGGTGGTGTCGGATCTGCGCATGGGCATGGCAGGGCATTACACGTTCCGCTTCAAGATGGCCGAGCGTGCGACGGACGGCGCATGGAACGCCATCACACCGTCGGTCTGGCCCACCAACCGCGGCGGCTGGGATGAAATGAAGCTGGTGCTCGGCCGCATCCTGGATGCGCACCCGCCCTTGCCGTTGGCGCAATGGTCCGAGTTGGCCACGAAGTAAGACCCGCCGGATACTCGTCCGCACTTTGAAGGCCTCCGTGAACGCGGGGGCCTTTTTCTTTCCGGGGCCGTATTGACCTGTTTCCATCGCTTGCATTATTCTTGTTCTCTAATAAGGAACTTAGGTTCCGGTTTATGGAACAAGTATGAGTATTCTTGACGGCGTCCAGCGCGTGCTCTCGCTCTATGCGGAAGGCGCGGCCGAATTGAGCTTCACGGAGGTCGCGGCGCGGCTGTCCATGCCCAAAAGCACGGCGTCGCGCCTGTTGAACCAGATGCAGAACTACGGCCTGCTCGACCAGGACGCGGGCACGCGCCGCTACCGCCCCGGCGCGCTGCTGGCGCAGGCGGTGCGCGCCGGCATGGCCGCCACGCCGCTGGACGAAGCCTGCCGCGGCGTGCTGGCCCGCTTGTCCGACGACAGCGGGTTGACCGCCTATCTCTCCACGCTCAACCAGCGTGAAACCGTCGTGCTGCAACGCTTGAATGGCTCGCACCCCGTGCAGGTGCTGTCGCCGCCCGGCTCGCGCCGTGCCGCGTCCGGCACCGCGATGGGGCGCGCGCTGCTGTCGCGCCTGACCGATGCCGAATTCGAGGCGCTGTACGGCGCCGACCCCGCCCAGCCACTGCCCGTCGAAGGGCGCGACTGCCCGGCCACCGTGGGCGACCTGGCACGCCTGGTGGCGCAGACGCGCGCCGACCATTGCGGGGTCGCCATCGACCAGGCGATGCCCGGCATCGGCGCCGTGGCCGCCGCCGTGCGCGACCCGGCCACCGGCGAGCTGCGCGGGCTATGCCTGTCGTTCGTCTCCTTCCAGGCCGACGCGGCGCGCGTGGCCGTGCTGCGCGAATCGGTCCTGCAGCAGGTGGGCGCGCTGGGCCGCGAGTTGAACGATCCCTACTGGCTGAACTGACCGCCTGAATTCACGGCGCTGGCCGCAATGCGCCGCGCCCAGAACCCTTACCCCTTCGGACTCTGACTTCCATGAACCTTCTGCTCCTCAGCAATTCCAGCAGCGACGCCGGCTACCTGGTGCACGCCATGCCGGACATCCGCGAACTGATTGAATCCCTGCCGCAAGGCGCGCCGGCCGTGTTCGTGCCGTACGCCGGGGTCACGCGCAACTGGGACGACTACACGGCGCTGGTCTCGTCCGCGCTGGCCGACACGGGGCTGGCCATCCAGGGCCTGCATACGGCCGAAGATCCCGTTGCCGCGCTGGAGGCCGCGTCGGTCATCATCGTCGGCGGCGGCAACACGTTCAATCTGCTGGGCCAGCTGCGCCGCCAGGGCCTGCTCGAGGTCGTGACGCGCCGTGTGCGCGCGGGTGCGGCCTATCTGGGCTGGAGCGCGGGCTCCAACCTGACGTGTCCCACCATCTGCACGACGAACGACATGCCCATCACCGACCCGCAAGGCTTTGATGCATTGGGCCTGTTGTCCTTCCAGATCAATCCGCATTACACCAACGCGCACCCTCCGGGCCACCGCGGCGAAACGCGCGCCCAGCGTCTGGCCGAGTTCTGCACGCTGAATCCGGCCATGCCGGTGCTCGGCCTGCCCGAAGGCGCCGGTCTGCGCGTGCGCGGCCACAAGATCGCGCTGGTCGGTCCGCACGATGCGCCGCTCTTCCTGGGGCGCGAAGAACCGCGCATGTTCCGTCCCGGCCCCGTGGAAATCCCGGCATGAAGCAGGTCATCGACGTTATCGAATTGCTGTCGTCCGCGCACGTCACGGGCGAGTCCGTGGCGCAGGTGCTGCGCGACGCCGGCCATTGCGAAGTGCAGGTCACGCACCTGGAGCGTGACGGTCTTGCCACCGACTTCCTGTCCATCGTGATTCCCGGCGCGGATGCCTCGGCCCCGCAATTGGGCATCGTGGGCCGCTTGGGCGGCATCGGCGCGCGCCCAGCGGTGACGGGCCTGGTGTCCGACAGCGACGGCGCCGTCGTCGCAATCGCCGCCGCGCTCAAGCTGATGGCGATGGCGCAGCAGGGCGACGTACTGCCCGGCACGGTCCGCATCCGCACGCACATCTGCCCGCGCGCCGGCACGCGGCCGCATCATCCGGTGCCGATGATGCGCTCGCCGTTCCCCATGCGCGAAATGATGTCGCACGAGGTGGATCCGCGCATGGACGCGATCCTGTCGGTGGACACCACGCGCGGCAACCGCCTGGTCAACAAGCGCGGCGTGGCGCTGACCCCGGTGGCCAAGCAGGGCTACCTGCTGCGCATCCCCGAAACCATGCTCGACGTCATGGGCTGGGTCAGCGGTGAGCTGCCGGTCACGCTGCCGTTGACCACCCAGGACATCACGCCCTACGAAAACGGCTTGTGGCACGTCAATTCGCTGATGCAGCCGGCTATCGTCACGGATGCGCCGGTCGTCGGCGTGGCGTTGACCGCGCAGACCACCGTGCCCGGTTGCGCCACCGGTGTCACCAACGCCGTGGACGCGGACGTCGCCATGCGCTTCTGCATCGAGATCGCCAAGTTGTACGGCCAGCGCGCCATGAGCTTCTTCGACGACGCCGAGTGGCACGCGCTGCAGGCCCGCTATGGCTCGATGGCGCACTTGCAGACCGTGGGCCGCGAAGACGGAGCCGCGCAATGAGCGCCCGCACACCACGCCGCGTCGCGTTCTTCACGATCGGTCAATCGCCGCGCAGCGACGTCGTGCCCGAGATGGCGCCCGTGTTGGGCGCCCACGTGCGCATCGACGAGTTCGGCGCGCTGGACGGCCTGGACGCTGCGGGGCTGGCCGCGCTGGCGCCGCGGCCCCGCGAATACCGCTTTGCCACGCGCCTGCGAGACGGTTCCCAGATCGAACTGGACGCCGCGGCCGCCGAGGCCCGGCTGGCGCACGTGATGCGAGAGGCCGACGGGCAGGGGTACGACGTGCTGGTGCCGCTGTGCACCGGCACGGCCATCGCGCCCATGCGCACGCTGGTGGTGGAGCCGCAGCAGGTCGTGGACCACCTTGTTGCTGGCCTTGCGCAGCACTGCCGCAAGGTCGGGCTGGTCGTTCCGCTTGAGGCCCAGGTCGACGCTTTTCACATGGCCGTGCCGCTGGAATGCGAAACGCAGGTCGTGCACGCCTCGCCCTACGAGGCCGACGCGCAGCAGGCCGCCCGCAACTTCGAGGCGGCCGGGCGCGAACTGGCGTCCTGCGACGTGATCGTCATGCACTGCATGGGCTACGCGCAGGGCATGCGCGATGCCGTGGCGCAGGTGTCGGGGCGCCCCGTGCTGCTGTCCAACCGCATGGTGGCCCAGGCCCTGGCACAAATACTGGAATAACGCCGCCGGACGCAATCCCGAAGCTCTGGCCGCACGGACTCGCGCGGCCGGTTCGGGCGAGCGGCGAGAGGAGACGAAGCCGACTTCGTCAATCAACTGTTGGGAGTTTTTTCATGATCAGCCGTACCCTGCACCGCGCCGCTGGCGCACTGTTCGCCGTTGCCGCGCTCTCGGCTGCCCCGGCCCATGCCGCCGACGCCTGGAAGCCCGCCAAGCCCGTGCGCCTGCTCGTGGGCTTTGCGCCGGGCGGTTCAGCCGACACGCTGGCCCGCCTGCTGGCCGAGCCGCTGTCGGCCCGCCTGGGCCAACCCGTCGTGGTCGAGAACCTGGCCGGCGCCGGCGGCAACATCATGGCGTACCGCCTGAGCCAGGCGCCCGCCGACGGCTACACCATCGGCATCGCCGCCGCCGGTTCCATGGCCATCACCCATGTCCTGAACCCCAAGGGCACGAACTACAAGCCCACCGACTTCACACCCATCACGCTGGCTGCCGTGCAGCCCAATGTGGTCATCGTCAACAAGGACGTGCCTGCCAATAACCTGGCCGAACTGAAGGAATACTTCCAGAAGACGCCGACGGCCACTTACGGCACCGCGGGCGTGGGCATCTCGAACCACCTGATCGCCGAGACCATGCTGTACAAGCTGGGCGTGAAAGTGCCGCACGCCGCCTACCGCGGCGCCGCGCCGGTCATCACCGACCTGCTCGGCGGCCACATCGCCATGACGATGGACAACATCTCGACCGCCGCGCCGCTGGCTTCGCAAGGCAAGGTCAAGGCGATTGCCGTCGCCTCGATCAAGCGCGCCGCCCAGTTGCCCAACGTGCCGACGCTGGACGAGCAGGGCCTGAAGGGCTTTGACATGCCGACGTGGCAAGGTGTCTTCGCGCCCGCCGGTCTGCCCGCTGACGTGCTGGCCGCCTATTACGCCGCGCTGCAGGACGTGCTGAAGCAACCGGCACTCGTCGAGAAGATGGCTGGCCTGGGTTCGGAGCCCGTGACCGGCATGACGCCGGAGAAGTTCAGCGCATTCCTGGACAACGACCGCAAGCAATGGGCGGACATCGTCAAGGCCGCGAACATCAGCCTGGAGCAGTAACGCGCGGGTGGCGGCTTCAGTCGCCATGGTCGCCATGAACGCGATAGTCGCCATAAAGCAAAACGCCAGACCCTTTCGGGACTGGCGATTTTTTGATGCGTGGCGCCGGATAAGCCGGCGCGCGTTAATGCAAGCCGGGGTATCCAAGATGCCCGGTCAGGCTGGCATGCGCGCCGCGATTTCGGCGATAAGCCGGCGTGCGGCGTCCAGCTTGTTGCCGGCAGGCAGCGGGTGGGTGCCTTGGGCATCGAACAGCACCAGCTCTGTGGTGTCGGCGTCCATTACCTTGTGCGCCAGATTGCCCACCAGCAGCGGAATGCCCTTGCGCGTGCGCTTGGCTTCAGCGTGCTCGGCCAGCTTTTCGGTTTCGGCAGCAAAGCCGACGCACCACGGACCGTTCTCAAGCTTGGCCACTTCGGCCAGGATGTCCGGATTGGGTTCGAATTCCATCACCGGCGCGCCGCCGCCTTCGCTGGTTTTTTTGAGCTTTTGCGTGCTGACGTTTTTCACGCGCCAGTCGGCCACGGCGGCCACGGCAATGAAGATGTCCGCGTCGCCCACGCTGGCCATGACGGCGTCGTGCATCTGGCGGGCGGTCATGACAGGCAGGGCGGTCACGCCGCGAGGAATGGGCAGGAAGGTCGCGCCAGTGATCAGCGTGACGCGGGCACCGGCTTCGCGCGCGGCGCGCGCCAGCGCGTAGCCCGTCTTGCCGGATGACCGGTTGCTCAGCACGCGCACCGGATCCACGGGTTCGGACGTGGGGCCGGCGGTCAGCAGCACGTGGCGGCCGGCAAGCAGCTTGGGCTGAAAGAAGGCGATCAGGTCGGTCAGGAGCTCATGCGCTTCCAGCATCCGGCCATCGCCGGTCTCGCCGCAGGCCTGTTCGCCCGCTGCGGGTCCCAGCACCGTGACGCCGTCGCCGCGAAGGGTTTCGACGTTGCGCTGTGTGGCCGGGTTGGCCCACATCTCGCGATTCATGGCGGGCGCCACCAGCAGCGGACAGGCACGCGCCAGACACAGCGTGGACAGCAGGTCGTCGGCCAGTCCGTGCGCCACCTTTGCCATGAAGTCGGCGCTGGCGGGGGCGATCAGCACGGCGTCCGCGCCGCGCGTCAGGTCGATGTGCGCCATGTTGTTGGGCACCCGGGCGTCCCAGGCGTCCACAAACACGGGGCGGCCCGACAGCGCCTGCATGGTGACGGGCGTGATGAAGTGCGTGGCCGCCTCGGTCATCACCACGTCCACCGTGGCGCCTTGTTCGGTCAGGCGCCGCACCAGCTCGGCGATTTTGTAGCAGGCGATGCCCCCGGTCAGGCCGAGGACGATGCGTTTGCGGGCGAGATCGAGCATGAGGGCAGGGCGGCGGGTTCAGCGCCGTGTAATCGAGGAATTGAAAGGGATTTTATTCTGCATTGCGGCAACGCGCCGTTCGTCATGGATTAGAGGGGGCATCAATGCAGACGAAAACCGCTGGAAACGAAAGGGGGGCAACATGCCCCCCTTTTGTCATGCTTGCGGCTTGCGGGCGCGCAGCAGTTCGTCCAGCACCAGCAGCACCGCGCCGCAGGTGATGCCGACGTCGGCCAGGTTGAAGGCAGGGAACTGCCAGTCGTTCCAGTAGAAGAGCAGAAAGTCCACCACGTGGCCATACACCACGCGGTCGATGACGTTGCCGATGGCGCCGCCCAGGATCAGCGTCAGCGCCAGGCAAAAGCGCGGCTGGCCGTGCGTGCGGCGCAGCATCCAGACGATGACCACCGCCGCCACGCAACCAAGGCCGGTGAAGAGCCAGCGCTGCCAGCCTTCTTCGGAGGCCAGGAAGCTGAAGGCTGCCCCGCGGTTGAACACCAGCGTGAAGTCAAAGAAAGGCAGGATGTTGACGCGCTCGCCGTACTGGAAGGCCGTGTTGAAGTAGATCTTGGTCAACTGGTCCAGCACGATGATCAGCAAGGCCAGCGCCAGCCAGCCGCCCACGCGCGCCGGCGCGGCGCGGGCGGGGGCGGCGTCCGTCACCCCGTGTTCGGAGGGGCGGGTCATGTTCAAGCCTTGTCGCGGGCTTCGCCCGAGCCGAACAGGTTGGACACGCAGCGGCCGCAGATCTCGGGATGATCGGCGTCCTGGCCCACGTCAAGGCGCCAGTGCCAGCAGCGTTCGCACTTCTTGTGCGCCGACGGCGTGACCTCGATACGGGTTTCGCCTTCGCCAGCGTGCACGGTGGCGCGCGAGACAATCAGCACGAAACGCAGGTCGTCGCCCAGGCTGGCCAGCAATTGCTGGTCTTCGCCGTTGGCGTACAGGTCGACCTCGGCTTGCAGCGACGAACCGATGTCGCCCGCCGTGCGCACTTCTTCCAGCTTGCGCTGGACCTCGGCGCGGATGGCGCGCAGGCGCGCCCACTTGGCCGTCAGCGTCTCGGCGTCGGCAAACGGCGGCAGCACGTGATAGACCTCGGTGAAGATCGTCGTGCGGGCCGCATCGGCCTGGTTCTTCAGGGCCGAGGCCGCCAGTTCCTTCCAGGCCTCTTCGGCCGTGAACGACAGGATGGGCGCCATCAGCTTGAGCAGCGTCTGCGTCACATCCAGCAGGGCCGTCTGCGCCGAGCGGCGCGCGCGGCTGTCCGGCGCGGACGTGTACAGGCGGTCCTTCAGGATGTCCAGATAGAACGCGCCCAGGTCTTCGGAGCAGAAGGTCTGCAGGCGCGAGACGGCCGGATGGAAATCGTAGCGCTCGTAGTTCGCTTGAACTTCCGCCTGCATCTGCGCCGTCATGGCGAGCGCGTAGCGGTCGATCTCGAAAAGCTCGCCGTAGGGCACCGATTGCGACACGGCGTCAAAGTCGGCCAGGTTGGCCAGCAGGAAGCGCAGCGTGTTGCGGATGCGGCGATAGCCTTCCACGACACGCTTGAGGATTTCGTCCGAGATGGAGAGCTCGCCGGAATAATCGGTGGACGCGACCCACAGACGCAGGATTTCGGCGCCCAGGGAATCGGACACCTTCTGCGGGGCAATCACGTTGCCGACCGACTTGCTCATCTTGCGGCCCTGGCCGTCCACCACGAAGCCGTGCGTCAGCAGGGCCTTGTAGGGCGGCTGGCCGTAGAGCATGCAGCCGGTGAGCAGCGACGAATGGAACCAGCCGCGATGCTGGTCCGAGCCTTCCAGGTAGAGGTCGGCGGGCCAGCCGAGTTCGGCGCCGTGCGAGCCGGCGAATTCGCCGTCCTTGCCGCCCAGCACCGTGGCGTGCGTGCTGCCCGAATCGAACCACACGTCGAGCGTGTCGCGGTTCTTTTCGTACTGGTCGGCTTCGTCGCCCAGAAGCTCGCGGGGATCGAGCGCCTGCCAGGCTTCGATGCCGCCTTGTTCCACGCGCTGCGCCACCTGTTCAAGCAGCTCGGACGTGCGCGGATGCAGCTCGCCGGTTTCCTTGTGGACGAAGAACGCCATCGGCACGCCCCACTGGCGCTGACGCGACAGGGTCCAGTCCGGGCGGTTGGCGATCATGGCATGCAGGCGGGCGCGGCCCCAGGCAGGGTAGAACGCCGTGGCGTCGATGCCGGCCAGCGCCGTTTCGCGCAGGGTCGGGTTGCCGTCCTTGGGCGCGACGTCCATGCCGGCGAACCATTGGCTGGTCGCGCGGTAGATGATGGGCGTCTTGTGGCGCCAGCAGTGCATGTAGCTGTGCTTGTGCTTTTCGACGTGCATCAGCGCGCCGGCTTCCTTGAGGGCCTCGACGATCTTGGGATTCGCGTCCCAGATCGACAGGCCGCCAAAGAGCGCCAGACTCTCGACGTACTTGCCGTCGCCCATGACCGGGCTGATGAAGTCGGTGTCCTTCATGCCGTGCTCCTTGCACGACATGAAGTCCTCGATACCGTAGGCAGGCGCCGAGTGCACCACGCCAGTGCCGGAGTCGGCCGTGACGTAGTCGCCCAGGTAGACGGGCGCCTTGCGGTCGTAGGCGGCGTTGAACTGCGCCAGCGGGTGGCGGAATTCAATGCCCGACAGCGCCTGACCAGGCGCCGTGGCGATGACTTCGCCTTCGAGCGCCCAGGACTTCAGGCAGTCTTCGACGCGTTCCTTGGCGATGAGCAGAAGGGGGCCGAACTTGGGCGGGGTTTCGGACGTGACCCGCACCAGCGCGTATTCGATTTCCGGATGCACGTTCAGCGCCTGGTTGGACGGGATGGTCCAGGGCGTGGTCGTCCAGATCACGATGGCGCCGTCTTCGACCGATTCCAGGCCGAAGGCCTTGGCCAGTTTGGCGGGTTCGGCAAACGGGAAGGCCACGTCGACAGCCGGGTCCACGCGATCGGCGTATTCCACCTCGGCTTCGGCAAGCGCCGAACCGCAGTCGAAACACCAGTTCACGGGCTTTAAGCCGCGGAACACATAGCCCTTGTCCAGGATACGGCCCAAGGCGCGGATCTCGTCGGCCTCGTTGCTGTAGTTCATCGTCATGTACGGACGATCCCATTCGCCCAGCACGCCCAGGCGCTTGAAGTCCTTGCGCTGGCGGTCGATCTGCTCGAGCGCGTAGGCCCGTGCCTTGGACTGCACTTCCGCCACGGGCAGGTGCTTGCCGTACTTCTTTTCGATCTGGATCTCGATGGGCATGCCGTGGCAGTCCCAGCCCGGCACGTAGTGCGCGTCGTAGCCGGCCATGTTGCGGCTCTTGACGATGATGTCCTTCAGGATCTTGTTGACCGCGTGGCCGATGTGAATGTCGCCGTTCGCATAGGGCGGGCCGTCATGCAGGACGAAGCGGGGCCGGCCGCGGCTGGCCGCACGGATCGCCTGGTAGACGTGGTTTTCCTCCCATTGCGCAATCCAGGCGGGCTCGCGCTTGGCGAGGTCGCCCCGCATGGGGAAGGGAGTATCGGGCAGGTTGAGGGTCTTTTTATAGTCCATGAACGGCAAAATAGGCGCGCGCGTTTCGCGCGTCTTCGGCGATGGCGGCAGTCAGGGAAGGGAGATCAGGAAATTTTTCTTCGTCCCGCAGCTTTTGCAGGAATTCGACGCGTACGAGTTTACCGTATGCGTTGACGGTCTCATCGAGCAAGTGTGACTCAAGCAGCACTCTGCCGCGGTCTTCGACCGTCGGCCGCACGCCCAGGCTTGCCACCGCAGGCAGCGCGCGGTCGGCCAACCCGTGAACCTGCACCACGTAGATGCCCGAACGCGCGGCGCATCTTTCCGCCACCCGGAGGTTCATCGTGGGATAGCCCAGGGTCCGGCCAAGCTTCTGGCCATGGATGACGTGGCCGCTGATATGGAAGGGGTGTCCTAGCAGATGACGGGCGCGCTCCAGGTCGCCCACCGCCAGCGCGGTGCGGACCTCGGAGCTGGAAATGCGGTGGCCTTGTCGGTCCGTGACATCGGCCAGCGTCTGGACCTCGAAACCATGCACCATGCCGGCCTCGCGCAGCAGATCGATGTCGCCGCTGCGCTTGTGCCCGAAACGGAAGTCCTCGCCCACCAGCAGCCATTTGGTCTGCAAGCCCTGCACCAGCAGGTGTTCGATGAAAGCATTGGCCGACATTTCGGCCAGCCGGGCATTGAAGCGCTCGACCACGACCTGCGTGATGCCGTAGCGTGCCAGCGCGGCCAGCTTGTCGCGCAGCCCGGAAATGCGGGTCGGCGCCAGCTCCGGACGCTGGTTCAGGGTGGCGAAATACTCCCGCGGGTGCGGCTCGAAGGTCATCACGGCCGGCGTGAGACCGCGTTCGCGGGCCACCTGGCAGACGCGGGCAAGCATGGCCTGGTGGCCGCGATGGACGCCGTCGAAATTGCCGATCGTCAGCGCGCAAGGGGCGCGCCGGTCGGGCGGGGGCAGGGATCGGTAGATACGCAGCGATGGTTTCACGAGCGAGAGTTTACAATTTTGGATTACGGGTTTGTTCGTATCCCGCCAGCGTCCTCTCGCGCCGGCGCTTCCGCGCTGCGCGCGCGGGCCCTTTTCCGATGCCGGATCACGGGGGCGGACCCGCCCGATTTCCCTTGGAATTCTTCATCTTGCCGGAAATATCTTCTATCAAGCGCCGCCTCGTCATCCTGATCTCGGGACGGGGCAGCAACATGCAGGCGCTGGCCGAGGCCTGCCGCGACGAATCCTGGCCAGCGGAAATTGCCGCTGTCATCGCCAGCCGTCCCGACGCCGCCGGCCTCGAATGGGCTGCCGGGCAGGGTATCCCCACGGCCGCCCTGTATCACAAGGACTACGCCAGCCGCGAAGCCTTCGACACCGCGCTGGCTGCCGAAATCGACCGGTACGAGCCCGACTACGTCATCCTGGCCGGATTCATGCGGGTGCTCACGCCCGGTTTCGTGAATCACTACGCCGGCCGCCTGGTCAACATCCATCCTTCCTTGCTGCCCGCGTTTCCGGGGCTGCATACGCACGCCCAGGCCCTGGCGACGGGCGTGCGAGTGCATGGCTGCACCGTGCACTTCGTCACCCCGGTCCTGGACCACGGCCCCATCATTGCCCAGGGTTGCGTGCCGGTTCTGGCCGGCGACACCCCGGAGTTGCTGGCCGAGCGCGTGCTGGCCGTCGAACACCAGGCTTTTCCGGCTGCGGTTCGCTGGCTGGCCGAAGGCCGGGTTACCCTGACAAACGATCACCGCGTGGCCGTCCAGGGCGACCCCGTGCGCCTTTTTTCCTGGACGCCGGCCGTCTGAACGGCCTGAAAAGCATTTATCGGGCGCGAGCGCCTGCGCCCCACTGGACTACACCATGACCAAACCCCAATCCACGCGTTCCCGGCTGGCCGGCTCCTTCGGCGCCGCCACGGAAGGCCGCGACGGCCGATCCTTCTTCTCCCGTCCCAAGGGCGACGCCCGCAAGCCGGCGCCCCGCGACCGGTCCGAATCCGGCGACCGCGCCCGTGACGATCGCGGTGGCGATCGCGGCGGCTACGGCCAGGAGCGCGGCGAAGCCCGCGGTGGCGACCGCAATTCGTACGGCCAGGATCGCCGCGAAGGCCAGGGCCGCCCGGATTCGCGCTCGTCCTTCGGCGGGCCGCGTGGCGAAGCCCGCGGTGGCGACCGCAATTCGTACGGCCAGGATCGCCGCGAAGGCCAGGGACGCCCGGATTCGCGCTCGTCCTTTGGCGGCCCGCGTGGCGAAGGCCGCGGCGGCGACCGCAATTCGTACAGCCAGGATCGCCGCGAAGGCCAGGGCCGCCCGGATTCGCGCTCGTCCTTCGGCGGCCCGCGCGGCGAAGGCCGCGGCGGCGACCGCAATTCGTATGGCCAAGATCGGCGCGAAGGCCAGGGCCGTCCGGATTCCCGCGCGTCTTTCGGCGGCCCGCGTGGCGAAGGCCGCGGTGGCGACCGCAATTCGTACGGCCAGGACCGCCGCGAAGGCCAGGGCCGCCCGGATTCCCGCTCGTCCTTCGGCGGCCAGCGCGGCGAAGGCCGTGGCGGTGACCGCAATTCGCACGGCCAGGACCGCCGCGAAGGGCAAGGCCGCCCGGATTCCCGTTCCTTCGATTCCCGTGCCTCCAGCGGTCCACGTGGCGAATACCGCGGCGGCGATCACGCCCCGCAAAAGCCCCAATCCAACCGCCCGCGCCTCTCGCACGGCGCCATCCGCATCGACCAGGTGCAGCGCGTGCTGGGCGAGATCCTGCAATGGACCTATCCGGCCGACGCTGCGCTGTCGCACTGGCTGCGCCACCACCCGAACCTGGGCGCGCGCGACCGCTCCGAAGTCGCAGAGGCCGTTTATGACGTGCTGCGTCACCTTCGCCGCTACCGCCAGTACGCGGAAAGCGGCGTCGGCCCCGCTTCGCGCCGCCTGGCCATCCTGGGTCTGAATGCCACGGTGGGCGCAGAACCCCTGCAAGAGGGCATGGACGCGGCCGAAGCCGAATGGCTGCAGCGCGTGTCGCGCATCGACGTGGCAACCTTGCCCCGCGCCGTGCGCGGCAGCATTCCCGATTGGCTGGACGAGCGTCTGAGCGCCATGGAAAGCCCGGACACGCTGGTCGAGGCCTTGAACCGTCAGGCCAGCCTGGACTTGCGCGTGAACCCGCTCAAGACCGAGCGCGACGCCATGCTGGCCGAACTGCAGCAAAGCGCGGGCCGCTATGAGCCGACGGCGATGCCTTTTTCGCCGTGGGGCATCCGCATGCAAGGGCGACCCGCCATCAACCGGTGGCCCCAATTCGAGAACGGCAGCATCGAAGTCCAGGACGAAGGCAGCCAGTTGCTCGCGCTCCTGGTCGCTCCCCGGCGCGGTGAGATGATCATCGATTTCTGCGCGGGCGCGGGCGGCAAGACGCTGCTTCTAGGCGCGCTGATGCGTTCGACCGGCCGTCTGTACGCCTTTGATGTTTCGGCGGCCCGGCTGGCGCGCGCCAAGCCGCGTTTTGCGCGCAGCGGCCTGTCGAATGTCGTGCCGGTGGTGATCGACAATGAAAACGATGCGCGCGTGAAGCGCCTGGCAGGCAAGGCGCAACGCGTGCTGGTCGATGCGCCCTGCAGCGGCATCGGCACCCTGCGCCGCAATCCGGACCTGAAATGGCGTCAGCACCCCGAGGCGCTGGCTGAACTGGGTCAGCTTCAAGAGCGCATCCTGAACAGCGCGGCGCGCTGCGTCGCGCCCGGCGGGCGCCTGGTCTACGCCACGTGCAGCCTGTTGGCCGAAGAGAACGAAGTCCAGGCCGACCGGTTCCTCGCCAGCCATCCGGATTTCGAACGCGTGGACGCCGCCGAAATCCTGGGCGCCCGGTGCGAGACCTTGAAGCTGGAAGGTCCTTACGTGCAGTTGCGCCCGGACGTGCACGGCACCGACGGGTTCTTTGCCGCCGTGTTTGAGCGCAAAAAGAAGGCAGCGGCTTCCGGTGCCGCGGAAGCTTCGGAAAGCGCCGAAGACGCCAAGGAGGCGGAGTTTGCCGAGCCGGTGGCCGCCGAGGAAGCCGGCGCCGAAACGGCCTTACAGGAGGAAGCCGGCGTCAAGGACCCGGCGTGACGCCTACCGTCGCGCTGTAGCGGCGGGTTCCGATCGTCTTGTTCTGGTACTTCACTTCCCAGGACAGGGTGTCGGAGCCCGGCCGGTCGGCCTGGTAGACCACCTGTGCCACCGGCACCGACTTGTAGGCGCAGCGCCCGGAATCGTTGGATTGTCCGCGCGTCTGCAGGATGCTGGCCTTGCCCAGCGTCGGCATCTGGGTGATCGCGACGCGCGGCGCCCGCAACGCCAGGCAGTCCGAACCCCGGATCTCGTAGTAAGAGGCCAGGACGGCAACGTCTCCGGACTTCAGCGTTTGCGCCTGGGCAGAGGCCGAAAACCCCACGCCAAGCGTGGCGAGGGCGATGAAAAAACGGTGACGCATTAGATTCAGGGGCATTAGTGGGACAAAAGAGACAGTTTTGGGGCGCGACGGCGGGCAGTGTGCACGGCTATCGTGGCGTCTTCAAGACGGCGGGCTTGCCTGACTGGAACTTTAATCGCCAAATGTAGCCAAAACCCGGTGCCGTTGCGAAAGTCGCAGCTCTCCCTCCCGGGGGGCGTGGACACCGGAATGGCGCCATTGAAGGCTCTGCGTGCGCCCAAAGCGCCGCGAGCGCGGCTTTTTTGGTCAAAACCGCGGCTTAGTCCTTGATTTCTCTCAATAACTATTTTGAAACTAGATTGTCATCAGACGGCTAAGGTAAGCTAAACTTTCAGCCACTTCTCATGCGAGGCTCATAACAGCTTTATGGATTACATCCTCTCCTTCATTGCCGGCGGCCTGACCCAAGCGACTTGGTGGCAGATCGTCGTTTTCACTTTGGTCGTGACGCACATCACGATTGTTGCGGTCACGGTTTTTCTCCATCGCAGCCAAGCGCACCGCGGTCTGGATCTTCATCCGGCTGTCATGCACTTCTTCCGCTTCTGGCTCTGGATGACGACCGGCATGGTCACCAAGGAATGGGTGGCCATTCACCGCAAGCATCACGCCAAATGCGAAAAAGAAGGTGACCCGCACTCGCCCATGCTGTTCGGCATCTGGAAGGTGCTGTTCCGCGGCGCGGAGCTGTACCGCGAAGAGTCGAACAACAAGGAAACCATGGCCAAGTTCGGCCACGGCACGCCTGACGACTGGCTCGAGCGCAACGTCTACAGCAAGCACAGCCTGTGGGGCGTGCTGACCATGCTCGCCATCGACATCGCCCTGTTCGGCGCCATCGGCGTCACAGTCTGGGCTGTCCAGATGGCCTGGATCCCCTTCTGGGCCGCCGGCGTCGTCAACGGCATCGGCCACTTCTGGGGCTACCGCAACTACAACAGCCCGGACACCAGCACCAACGTGTTCCCGTGGGGCATCGTGATCGGCGGCGAAGAGCTGCACAACAACCACCATGCCCACGGCACGTCCGCCAAGTTCTCGGCCAAGTGGTATGAGTTCGACATCGGCTGGTGCTACATCAACATCCTGAAGTTCTTCGGCCTGGCCAAGATCAAGAAGGTTGCGCCCAAGCTCAAGCTGGACGACTCCCGCACGGGCATCGACCTGCGCACGCTGCAAGGCGTGATCACGCACCGCTACGAAGTCATGGCCCGCTATGCGGACGTGATCAAGAGCGCCGCCCGCGAAGAGCTGGCCAAGCTGAAGGCCTCGCGCCAGGAAGGCAACGCCGAGTGCGGCTACACCAAGCTGCACAGCGTGCGCCGTGCCATCCACCGCAACGAAGAAATCCTGCAGCCCGAGCAACTGGCTGCCGTGGACAAGGCCATTGCCCAGAACAAGTCGCTGTCGACGCTGGTTCAGATGCGCCGTGAACTCGGCCGCATCTGGGAAAGCTCCAGCGCCAGCAGCGAACAACTTCTTCATGACCTGCAGGCCTGGTGCCAGCGCGCCCAGCAAAGCGGCATCGCTGGGCTTGAGCAGTTCGCTCAACATCTGCGCCGCTACGCGGCATGATGCTAGAGAAGCTCAATCCTGAACAACGCGCCGCAGTAACGTTAGAACCGCAGCACGCCCTGGTCTTGGCCGGGGCGGGCAGCGGCAAGACCCGGGTGCTCACCACCCGCATGGCCTGGCTGATTCAAACCGGCCAGGCTTCGCCTTTTGGGCTTCTGGCGGTCACGTTCACCAACAAGGCAGCCCGCGAGATGCTGGCGCGCATGTCGGCCATCCTGCCGATCGATACGCGCGGCCTCTGGATCGGCACGTTCCACGGCCTTTGCAACCGCATGCTGCGCGCGCATCACCGCGACGCCGGCCTGCCGCAGAGCTTTCAGATCCTGGACGTCACGGACCAGCTTGCGGCCATCAAGCGCCTCATGAAGGCCAACGGCGTGGACGACGAAAAGTACCCGCCCCGCGATGTGCAGCGCTTCATCAACGGCGCCAAGGAAGAGGGCCTGCGCCCCGCCGACGTCGAAGCCTACGACGCGCACCGCCGCCGCCTGATCGAGATCTACCAGCTCTACGAAGCGCAGTGCCAACGCGAAGGCGTGGTCGACTTTGCCGAGCTGCTCCTGCGCGCCTATGAGCTGCTGTCGCGCAACGCGCCCGTGCGCGAGCACTACCAGCGCCGGTTCCGCCACATCCTCGTCGACGAGTTCCAGGACACCAACACGCTGCAGTACAAGTGGCTTCGCCTGCTGGCGGGCGGTGGCGCGGCCATCTTCGCCGTGGGCGACGACGACCAGTCCATCTACGCCTTCCGCGGCGCCAACGTCGGCAACATGGCTGACTTCGAGCGCGACTATGCGCATGGCACCGTGATCCGCCTGGAGCAGAACTACCGCTCGTACGGTCATATCCTGGATTCGGCCAACGCGCTCATCGGCCACAACTCGGGACGCCTGGGCAAGAATCTCTGGACCGACCAGGGCGAGGGCGAACCGGTGCGCGTCATCGAGCAGCCGTCCGATGGCATGGAAGCGCAGTGGATCGTGGACGAGATCCGTTCCCTTATCCATGAAGGCAGCGACCGCCGGGAAATCGCCGTGCTGTATCGCAGCAACGCGCAGTCGCGCGTCATCGAGCACGCCATTTTCTCGGCCGGCATCCCGTACAAGGTGTATGGCGGTCTGCGCTTTTTTGAGCGCCAGGAGATCAAGCACGCGCTGGCCTACCTGCGCCTAATGGCCAATCCGCACGACGATACGTCGTGGATGCGGGTGGTCAATTTCCCGACGCGCGGGATCGGGGCACGTACGCTCGAACAACTGGCCGATGCCGCACGCGAGCACGACACCAGCCTGTATGGCGCGGTAGCGCGGGTTGCGGGCAAGGGCGGATCCAATCTGGCCCAGTTCGCGCAGCTGATTCATCGGCTCATCGAAGAAACCCGCGAGCTGCCGCTGCCCGAAATGGTCGAGCACATGCTCGAGGCCAGCGGCCTGAACGCCCATTACAAGGCCGAGCGCGAAGGCGCCGAACGGCTGGAAAACCTGAACGAACTCATCACGGCCGCGGCGGTGTTTGCGTCCGAGGAAAACTACGACGGCATGCCCGCCGGCCAGGTGCCCGACGGTGACACGTCCTCCACGCTCATGCCGGGTGTGGTGGACGCGCCTGCGGTTGCAGGCGACAACCTGACGCCCCTGGCCGCGTTCCTGTCGCATGCGGCGCTCGAGGCCGGCGACAACCAGGCCCAGCAAGGCCAGGATGCCGTCCAGCTCATGACGGTGCATGCCGCCAAGGGCCTGGAATTCGACGCCGTGTTCATCACCGGCCTGGAGGAAGGGCTGTTCCCGCACGAGAACAGCATCCTCGAGCCGGCCGGCCTGGAAGAAGAACGCCGCCTCATGTACGTGGCGATCACGCGCGCGCGGCAGCGCCTGTACATCAGCCTGGCGCAAAGCCGGATGCTGCATGGCCAGACGCGATACGCCATGCGCTCGCGCTTTCTGGATGAAATTCCCGAGCAGCACCTGAAGTGGCTGACCCCCAAGGCCGGGCTGGCCCCGGTCAGCGCGACAGGTGCAGGGTGGGGCGGCGGCAACCGTGGCGATGCCTTTGGCCGCAAGCCGACCAACACCATTGCGCCGCGTCAACCCCGCGGTGTCGCTACCGGCGTCACGGTGGGCGACAAGCAGTATCGTGTGGGGCAGGGTGTGCGTCACGCGCGTTTCGGCGACGGCACGATCATCGGCCTGAGCGGCGCGGGACAGGACGCCCAGGCGGAAATCCACTTCCGCGATGTCGGCGCCAAGACCTTGGCGCTTGGCATCGCCAAGCTCGACATTGTTCAGGGTTGACACATATGGCCAACAACGATTCCCCCAAAGCCGAGCTGGCGTCCCTGCGCGCCGAAGTCGACGAGATCGACCAGCAGATCATGCTGCTGCTGGGTGTGCGGTTCCGTTGCACGGACATGATCGGCGAACTGAAAACCAACCACGGGATGGATCTGGTGGACCCCAGGCGCGAGGCCCAGCAGGTCGAGCGCATCCGGCGCCTGGCACTGGAAGCCGGCGTGCCGCCCGATCTGGCCGAGACCATCCTGCGCGAAGTGATCGACACCGTGATCGACAACCACACCCGCCTGCGCGAGCGTCCTTACTCGTGACCGCAGGCGCGCGCCCGAGGCCTGTCAAGGCAAGTGCGCGGTTATAGGCCAGCCGAAAACAGCTAGCCCAAAAAAACCGGCCCCAATTCGGGGCCGGTTTCTATTTGAAGCCCGCTTAAATGTGGGCCACTTCTTTTGGGTCAGGCTTCGCTCTGGTCGATCTCTTCCAGCGAGCCCTGCAGCTCCAGCCACTGCTCTTCCAGTTCCCCCATGCGCTTGCCGTGTTCGCCGTGGTCCGCCATGACCTTCTGGCGTTCGGCGCGACGCGCGTCGGAATACAGGTCCGGATCGGCGATCACCGCGTCCAGGGCCGCGAGTTTGCTCCGCAGTTTTTCCATCTCGGATTCCACCTTGGCCAGCTTGGACTCCAGCGGCTTGCGCAGGGCGGACAGGCGTTGCCGCTGTTCGGCTTCGGCGCGGCGCTGCGCCTTGCGATCGACGACGGGGTCACTGCCGTTTTCGGCGCTTTCCCGTGCCTCGGCGCGTTCGTCCGCATTGCGCGCGGCCAGCCAGTCGCGGTAGTCCTCCAGGTCGCCGGCGAACTCCCGCACCGCGCCGTCCGCCACGATCCAGAAACTGTCCACGGTAGTGCGCAGCAGATGGCGATCGTGCGACACGAGCAGCATGCTGCCGCCGAAGTCTGCCAGGGCGGTGGCCAAGGCCTCGCGCGTCTCGACGTCCAAGTGGTTGCTGGGCTCGTCCAGCAGCAGCAGGTTGGGTTTTTGCCAGACGATGAGCGACAGCGCCAGGCGCGCCTTTTCGCCGCCCGACATCGGGCCGACCTTGCTGGTGACGGTATCGCCCGAGAAACCGAAACCGCCCAGGTAATTGCGCAGTTCCTGCTCGCGCGCCTCGGGCGCCAGGCGGGCCAGGTGCGCGATTGGCGTGCTGTCCACGTCCAGCATGTCGAGCTGGTGCTGGTGGAAGTATCCGATCGCCAGACCGCGCGAGGCGCGGCGCTCGCCGGCCTGCACGGGCAGTTCCTCGGCCAGGGTCTTGATCAGTGTGCTCTTGCCGGCGCCGTTGGCGCCCAGCACGCCCACGCGGCTGCCCGCGCGAACCATCAGCGTCACATCGCGCAGGATGGGCACGGCATTGCCCTCGGCGTCCGTGTAGCCCGCCGACAGATGCTCAAGCGTCAGCAGCGGATCGGGCACCTGGTCGGGTGAGGGGATGCGAATGTCGATGCCGGCTTCCGCTTGCAGCGGCGCCAGCACCTGCATGCGCGCCAACGCCTTCACGCGGCTCTGCGCCTGCTTGGCCTTGGACGCCTTGGCCTTGAAGCGGTCGATGAAGCCTTGCAGGCGGGCCGCCTCGCGTGTCTGGCGGTCGTAGGCGATGCTGGACTGGCGCAGGCGCTCGGCGCGCTGCGTCAGGAAGTCGCCATAGCCGCCGCGATACCGCGTCAGCTTGGCATGGTCGAAATGCAGGATCGACCGCGCGACCGCGTCCAGGAATTCGGTGTCGTGGGAGATCAGCATGACGGTGCCTTCATAGGCGGCCAGCCATTTCTCCAGCCACAGCATCGCGTCCAGATCCAGGTGGTTGGTGGGTTCGTCCAGCAGCAACAGCTCGGACGGAGCCATCAGCGCGCGGGCCAGCGCAAGGCGCATGCGCCAGCCGCCCGAAAAGCTCTCGACCGGTTGCGTCCATTCGGCGGGCTTGAAGCCCAGGCCGGCCAGGAGTTGCTCGGCACGGGAGGCCGCGCTCCAGGCGCCGGCTTCCACCAGCGCGGCTTCCACTTCGGCGATCTGCGTGCCCTGGTCGTCGGACAGCGCCGCGCGCTGCGCCTGCAATGCGCGCAGATGCGTGTCGCCGTCGATCACGAACTCGCGGGCAGGGCGGTCGTCCGCGTGCAGTTCCTGCTCGACGCTGGCGATGCGCCAACCGGCGGGCAGCGACAAGGTGCCGGCGTCTGCGTCCAGCGCGCCGGTCAGCAGCGCGAACAGCGAGGACTTGCCCGCGCCGTTCTTGCCCACGATGCCTACCCGTTCCCCCGGGTTCACGACAAATTCGGCGCCGTCCAGCAGCACTTTCGTGCCGCGGCGCAGGGTCAATCCGTTGGCGCGTATCACAGGCTCAGTTGCTCGCGGGTAAGCAGCAGCAGCTGGTCCGAGGCTTCCTCGGTGTCCAGCCAGACGGGCGACAGCTGCGGGAAGGCGGCCTCGAAGAAATCGCGCTCATGGCCGATTTCAAGCACCAACACGCCGTTCTCCGACAGGTATTGCGGGGCGGCTTGCAGGATGCGGCGCACGAGGTCCATGCCGTCGTCGCCGCCGGCAAGCGCCAGTTGCGGTTCGTGCAGGTATTCCTGCGGCAGAGCGCGCATCGAGCCGCTGTTCACGTAGGGCGGATTGCAGACGATCACGTCATATTCGCGCGCGGGCAGGGCATCAAAGAGGTTGCTTTCGTGCAGGTCCAGGCGGTCGGCAAGCCCGTAGTCGTCGACGTTGCGGCGCGCGACTTCCAGGGCGTCGGGGGACACGTCCACCGCGTCCACGTGCGCGTACGGGAAGGCCAGCGCCGCCAGGATCGCCAGGCAGCCGGAGCCGGTGCACATGTCCAGCACGTTTTCCACGGCCAGCGCATCCTGCACCCACGGCGACAGCCCCTCGTCCAGCAGCTCGGCGATCGGCGAGCGCGGCACGATCACGCGCTTGTCCACGTAGAACCGGTGGCCGCGAAGCCAGGCTTCGTTCGTCAGGTACGCGGCGGGCACGCGCTCGGCCACGCGACGGTCCAGCAGGTCCAGCACACGCTCGCGCTCTTCGCACACGACGCGTGCATCCAGGAACGGATCCAGCGTGTCCAGCGGCAGGTGCAGCGCGTGCAGGGTCAGGTAGACCGCCTCGTCCCAGGCATTGTCGCTGCCATGTCCCAGCGACACCTGGGCGCCGTTCAGGCGCGAGACGCCGTAGCGGATCAGGTCGCGCACGGTCTGCAGTTCGTCGCGGGAGGTTGCGTTCGTATCAGGCATTCAAATCACAGTCCCAGGGGGAAAACGGAAAAACGCCCCCTGAAAGGGGGCTGGAAAGCGTGCGCGGCGGGACTGGCGTCCCGCCGGCGCGGGCATCATGCGGGCAGCAGCAGGTTTTCCAGCGTGCGCCGATAGATGTTCTTGAGCGGTTCCAGCGAGGCGACCTCGATGCGCTCATTGACCTTGTGGATCGTGGCGTTGCCGGGGCCGAACTCGATGACTTGCGGGCAGATCTTGGCGATGAAGCGGCCGTCCGACGTGCCGCCGGTGGTCGACAGCTCGGCGGTCACGCCGGTTTCCGCGTGGATCGCCTGCACCAGCGCGTCGGTCAAGGATCCGCGCGGGGTCAGGAAGGGCTCGCCGCCCAATTCCCAATCCAGCTCGTACTCCAGGCCGTGCTTGCCCAGCACGGCGTGAACCTGCTGCTTCAGGCCTTCAGGCGTGCTGGCCGTGGAAAAGCGGAAATTGAACAACGCCACGGCCTCGCCGGGCACGACGTTGGTCGCGCCCGTTCCCGAGTTCAGGTTGGACACCTGGAACGTCGTGGGCGGGAAATACTCGTTGCCCTGGTCCCATTCAATGCTGACGATCTCGGCCAGCGCCGGCGCAAGCTGGTGAACAGGGTTGCGCGCCAGGTGCGGGTAGGCCACGTGCCCCTGGATGCCCTTGACCGTGAGCTTGCCCGACAAGGAGCCGCGGCGGCCGTTCTTGCAGGTGTCGCCCAGCACATCGCCCGACGTGGGCTCGCCCACGATGCAGTAATCCAGCTGCTCGCCGCGCGCCTTAAGCGCGTCGCACACGATGGCGGTGCCATCGATGGACGGGCCTTCCTCGTCGGACGTGATCAACAGGGCGATCGAGCCGTCATGCTGCGGGTGGGCCGCCACGAATTCCTCGGCCGCCACCACAAAGGCGGCGATCGAGCTCTTCATGTCGGCCGCCCCGCGGCCGTACAGCCAGCCGTCGCGTTCCGTGGGAACGAAGGGATCGCTGTTCCACTTCTCGCGCGGGCCCGGGGGCACCACGTCGGTGTGGCCGGCAAACACCGTCAGCGGCGCGGCGCTGCCGCGCCGGGCCCACAGATTGGTGACGCCGCCCTGCGCGATGGTCTCGCAGGTAAAGCCGATGCGTTCGAGCCGGGCGGCAATCGCCGCCTGGCAGTCTTCGTCCGCGGGCGTGACGGAGGGACGGGCGATCAGGTCCTTGACCAGATCCAGTACGGCCGAATTGCTCATCAAGCCCTCAGCAGGTCGTTGATGCTGGTCTTGGCGCGGGTCTGCGCGTCGACACGCTTGACGATCACGGCGCAGGCCAGGCTGTGCGTGCCGTCGGCCGAGGGCAGCGAGCCCGGCACCACGACCGAACCCGAGGGCACGCGGCCGTAGGTGATCTTGCCGGTGGCGCGATCGTAGATCTTGGTGCTTTGCGACAGGAACACGCCCATGGCCAGCACCGAGTTCTCTTCGACCACCACGCCTTCCACGACTTCGGAGCGCGCGCCAATGAAGCAGTTGTCTTCGATGATGGTGGGGTTGGCCTGCAGCGGCTCAAGCACGCCGCCAATGCCCACGCCACCCGACAGGTGGACGTTCTTGCCGATCTGGGCGCACGAGCCGACGGTGGCCCAGGTGTCGACCATCGTGCCTTCGTCGACGTAGGCGCCGATGTTCACATAAGAGGGCATCAGCACCACGTTGCGGGCGATGAACGAGCCGCGGCGGGCCACGGCCGGCGGCACCACGCGATAGCCGCCTTGCTTGAACGCGTTGTCGCCGAATTCCGAGAACTTGAGCGGCACCTTGTCGTAGAACTGCAGCGGCGCCTGGCCCATGATGGCGTTTTCGTTCAGGCGGAAGGACAGCAGCACGGCCTTCTTGATCCACTGGTGCACGACCCAGTCGTCATTGATCTTCTCGGCCACGCGCAGGCGGCCCAGGTCCAGCCCGTCGATGGTGTGCTCAACGGCTTCGCGCACTTCGGCGCTGGCGTCGGTGGGCGACAGGTTGGCCCGGTTCTCCCAGGCTTGTTCAATGGTGGTCTGCAGGTCGAGAGTCATAGCGGCTCAGCTTTTAAAGGTTGGTCAAACAGAAGTATGTACAAAATGGGCGATGCGCTCGGCCGCCTGCACGCAGTCGGCCAAGGGCGCCACCAGGGCGATGCGGATGCGTCCCTGGCCCGGATTCATGCCGTGCGCCTCGCGCGCGAGGAAGCTGCCTGGCAGCACGGTAACACCGGTACGGCCATAGAGGTCGCGCACGAACGCCGTATCGGAACCGGGCGTTGCCGCCCACAAATAAAACGAAGCCTGCGGCCGCGACACATCCAGCACCTTTTGCAGGATGGGCAGCACCGCGTCGAATTTCTCGCGGTACTGGCGGCGGTTTT
The DNA here is from genome assembly GCF_019091095.1 of Achromobacter sp. GbtcB20. NCBI lineage: Bacteria > Pseudomonadati > Pseudomonadota > Betaproteobacteria > Burkholderiales > Alcaligenaceae > Achromobacter > Achromobacter sp. GbtcB20. The sequence continues at coordinate 242,000 of NZ_JAGXJZ010000001.1, forward strand.
CCTTCACGTGCGCCTCATCCGTCCACGCGGCAATGCTGGCCGCGGACACGATGGGGCTCATCGCACTGCCATGATACGTGCGATACAGCAGAAACCGGCCGATCAGCGCCGCGTCGCCCGCCACGAAGCCCGACCGCAGGCCCGGCACATTGGACCGCTTGGACAGGCTGGAGAACACCACCAGGTTGCGGTAGTCGTCCCGCCCCAGACGCCGCGCCGCCTGCAAACCGCCCAGCGGGGGATCGCCCTCGTCCAGATAGATCTCGGAATAGCATTCATCCGACGCAATCACGAAACCATGACGGTCCGACAGCTTGAACAGCGTTTCCCAATCTTGCAGCGACATCACGTTGCCGGCAGGGTTGCCCGGCGAGCACACGAACACCAGGCGCGTCTTCTTCCAGATGTCTTCGGGCACCTGGTTCCAGTCGCTGCCGAAATTGCGTACCGGATCGGCGTTGACGAAGTAGGGCGTCGCGCCCGCCAGCAGCGTGGCGCCTTCGTAGATCTGATAGAACGGGTTGGGGCAGATCACCACGGAACCGGCCGCGGGATCGATCACGGTCTGCGTGAACGCAAACAGCGCCTCGCGCGACCCCAGGGCCGGCAGCACTTGCGTTTCGGCATCGGGCGCCGGAATGCTGTAGCGGCGCGACAGCCACTCCGAAATTGCCCGGCGCAGGGCCAGATCGCCCTTCGTGGACGGGTAGACGGAAAGCCCGGCCATGCCGTCGCGAATGGCTTGCGCCACGCGTTCAGGCGCGGCGTGCTTGGGCTCGCCGATCGACAAATTGATGGGCGTAATGCCGTCCGGCTGCGAGCTGGCAGAAGCCAGCAACGCGCGCAATTTTTCGAACGGGTAGGGGTGCAGGGCATCGAGGCGCGGATTCATGACGCAAGATTTTAACAAGCAAGCTACAATAGCGGGCTTGGCCTATTGCGAAGGTGGCGAAATTGGTAGACGCACCAGGTTTAGGTCCTGACGCCGTAACAGGTGTAGGGGTTCGAGTCCCCTCCTTCGCACCATCAAACTTCCCGTGTTTTCAGTGATTTAGGTTTCGGCCCTATCATTTCAGGGATATTTGGCCAAATCTTCCGGCTCAACCCACGTTCCCCCCGAGCCGTCCTCCGTCTTGCCGCCGTCCGCGAATCCGCATCCGGTACTGACGTTTATTGCGCGCCGCTGAACTGCCCGACTGCCAGGCTTGCTTGCCTCGCGTCCATTCCATGGTTCGCGTACACCCGCCCGCCGCCTCAGGGCTCCGCCGCCGCGCCTCACCCACGTCCGACCCGTTCGTGAAAGAACACGACATGATTTCCACACTGATATACCGCAGCCGTGCTGTCGACACCATGAATGCGCAGGATCTGACCGATCTGTTGACGCCCGCCCGTGCGCGCAACGCCGCATTGGACGTGACCGGCATCATGCTCTTTGACGGTGTGCACTTCGTGCAGCTGCTGGAAGGGCCCGATGAAGCGGTATCGCACCTTTTCGATTCGATACGGCGCGACGACGCCCACAAGAACGTCGTGCTGCTGATGCAGGACCAGGGGCCGGCCCGCCGGTTCGGTGGTGATGCGATGGCCTTGCTTGATCTGCGCGAGCTCGACCCGCAAGCGGTGTCCTCACGCATTCTTGCCAAAATGACAGTTTCCGCCCGGCTGGCGCGTGGAGACGACCGGGTCGTGAAGATCCTGGGCTGGTATGCCGCCGCGCGGGGGACCGATCATATCGTCGAGGGCGAGGATGCTGCCCGCTGGCGGTTTGCGGCGAGCGGCGCGGCTGCGATCCATGAAGACCCCGCAGCGCCCGCCCGCGCGTATCCCTTTGCACTGCAACCGATCGTCGATCCCATGCGGCGCGAGGTCACATCCTTCGAGTTCCTGATCCGCGGCAGATCCGGAGAATCCCCCGAACAGATGTTCGCCAGTCTCGATCCCGCTCAGCGTTACCGCGTCGATCTGGAATCGAAAGCCGCGGCATTCGAACTGGCGCGGCGGTTGGGTCTGGACAATGTGAAGCTGTCGGTCAACCTGCTGCCGATGTCGCTGATCGAAGACCCGTCGGCGGTCAGCCGCCTGGTGGATCAGATTGCGGCCTGCGATCTCTTGCCGCAGCACGTGATCGTGGAAATCACCGAACAGGAAGCCATTGAGAGCCCGTTCGCCTTCAGGGACGCGATCGCGCGCCTGCGCCGGGCAGGCATCGGGGTCGCGATCGATGATTTCGGGGCAGGGTTCGCGGGCCTGTCGTTGCTGGCCGAATTCCAGCCGGACAAGCTCAAGATCGACCGGCAGCTCATCCAGAACATTCATCTGGACGGCCCCCGCCAGGCGATCGTTTGCGGCATTGCGCGCGCTTGCAGCGCCATGGGCATCACGCCCGTCGCGGAGGGCGTGGAACGGGTCGAGGAATGGTGCTGGCTCCAGGCCGCCGGTTTCGAACGCTTTCAGGGCTATCTGTTCGCAAAGCCCGCCCTGAATGCAGTGCCCGACGTGCGGTGGCCCCAGCGCGTTCAGGCGGATTGACGCTTTTTCGGTGTTGGGACGGCGTTCTCAGCCGCCGTCACCGCTTGGCCGCTTTCGGCAACCAGGCGGTAAACCAGGCCGCGGCAGCCAGCGCCGCCAGGATGACGACCGTACCCGCGGTGGCGGTAAACGCCGGCTGCCCGGCGACTTCGGGCGACACGCGTTCCTTCGCGTACTGAAGCGTGAAGGGCCGGCCGGCAAAGATCGAGCCCAGCACGCGTCGTCCCCCCCCGCATCCCCCATCTGTCCGATCCCAGCGCACCCGCCATCCGGCTATTTTGACCATTACCTTCGCGCCCGCCGCGACCTTAGGGCTTCCGATATCGAGGAGTGGTCATGTATTCATTACCCAAGCGTTGCGGCGCGGAGTTCTTCGGCACGTTCTGGCTGGTGCTGGGCGGGTGCGGCGCGGCGGTGCTAGCCGCCGGATTTCCGCAGTTGGGCATCGGATTCTTGGGCGTGGCGCTGGCGTTTGGCCTGACCGTCCTGACGATGGTCTTCGCAGTGGGTCACATCTCCGGCGGGCACTTCAATCCTGCGGTCACGGTGGGGCTGGTGGCGGGCGGACGCTTTCCCGCCAAGGAAATCCTGCCGTACGTCATCGTGCAGGTGCTGGGCGCGATTGCGGCGGCGGCGGTCCTGGCATGCATTGCAAACGGCAAGCTGGGCTTTGACCTGCGGGCAAGCCACTTTGCCGCCAATGGCTATGGCGCGTATTCACCCGGCAAATACACATTGCTGTCCGCGCTGGTGACCGAATTGGTGCTGACAGCCGGCTTTATCTTCGTGATTCTTGGCGCGACCAGCCGGCGCGCGCCGGCGGGCTTTGCCGCCATTCCCATCGGCTTCGCGCTGACTCTCATCCACCTCATCAGCATCCCGGTCACCAACACGTCGGTGAATCCGGCGCGGTCGACCGGGCCGGCACTTTTTGTAGGCGGCTGGGCGCTGGAGCAATTGTGGCTGTTCTGGGTGGCGCCCATCGTGGGCGCGATCATCGGCGCGGTGGCCTACCGGCTGGTCAGCGATCCGGCGCTCGAGCGCGCATGACACGTCCAATCCGCATCGCGCGCGTGATTTAGGGCTACCGCGGGCAGGAAAATGGGGCCAGCCAGATGATGCGGCGGTGAGGCAGGTTGTACATTACGCACTATCACCTGCCTTACCTTTACAGGATTCCCATCATGACCGCCCCAGAAGTCGTAATTTCCTCCTCGATCGCCTGCGCGAACGATCGGCCTTTCGTGCTGTTCGGCGGCATCAATGTCCTGGAATCCAAGGAATTGGCGCTGCGCGCTTGCGAGGAATACCAGCGCGTGACGCGCAAACTGGGCATCCCCTACGTCTTCAAGGCGTCGTTCGACAAGGCCAACCGCTCGTCCATTCATTCGTATCGCGGTCCCGGACTGGAAGAGGGCATGAAGATCTTCGAAGCCGTGAAAAAGGAGTTCGGCGTTCCGGTCATCACCGACGTGCACGAGCCTTGGCAGGCCGCGCCGGTCGCCGAAGTCGCCGACATCCTGCAACTGCCTGCATTCCTGGCCCGCCAGACCGACCTGGTCGTCGCGATGGCCAAGACGCAACGCGTGGTCAACATCAAGAAGCCGCAGTTCCTCAGCCCCACGCAGATGCTCAACATCGTCGAGAAGTTCACCGAGGCCGGCAACGACAAGCTGATTCTCTGCGATCGCGGCACGAGCTTCGGCTACGACAACCTGGTCGTCGACATGCTGGGCTTTGGCGTGATGAAAAAAGTATCCGGCAACCGTCCGCTTATCTTTGACGTGACCCACGCGCTGCAGCAGCGATCGGCCCTGGACGCCGCATCCGGCGGGCGCCGCGAACAGGTGGCCGAACTGGCGCGCGCGGGCATGGCGGTCGGTCTGGCGGGCCTCTTCCTGGAAGCCCATCCCGATCCCAAGAACGCAAAGTGCGACGGTCCCAGCGCCTTGCCGCTGGACAAGCTGGAGCCCTTCCTGACGCAACTCAAGCAGCTTGACGACCTGGTGAAGTCTTTTGCGCCCATCGACATCGAGCCCTGAAGCTGGCGCGGTCACGCCGCGGACGCCAAGCTGTTATACGATCCAGGCCACACATTAGGGAGGCCTGGATGTCTTTGTATGTGATCGTCGCCGTGCGCAAGGAGGCCATGAGTGGCCATATCGCCTACGTGCGCTGGGGGCAGGCTGTGCGCGGCGTTCCCGGGTGGATCTCGGAGCCCACGACGGCGGCAGCCTCCGAAGTCATTGAACTTCTCAAGGAAGGCGCCGAGGTCGAGACCGCGATCAGCGTGGACGGCTTGACCGTCGCATCGCGCGCGGTGCGCGTGCTGGTGGATGCCCGGGGCCGCGAGCATCTCGCGTCCGTCCCGGTGCCCAGCTCCACCTTGCACACGCTGTTCGACCTGCCGGAGTTCTGAGCGGTCTGGCTGCCTGAGTGGCTGCCGAAGTGGCTGCCGTAGTGGCCGCTTCAGCGGCGGCCCTCGGCGAAATTGCGCAATGCGTCGCCGGCCATCCGATAGCGCACCCATTCGTCCTGAGGCAGGGCGCCAATGGATTGATAGAAATCGATCGCGGGCTGGTTCCAGTCCAGCACGCTCCATTCAAGCCGCCCGCAATCGTTTGCCACCGCCTCGCGCGCCAGATGGCGCAGCAGATCGCGTCCCGCGCCGATGCCTCGATGCTCGGGCGTGACGTACAGATCCTCCAGGTAGATGCCGTTCTTTCCAAGCCAGGTTGAGTAGCTGTAGAAATAGACGGCGTAGCCGATGGCCTTGCCCTCGACCAGGCACATCAACGCGCGGGCCGGCGCGCCTTGCGCAAACAAGGTGCGCTCAACGTCTTCAGCGCTGGCGATCACCTCATGGGCGGCGCGCTCGTAGACCGCCAGTTCGGTGATGAAGGCATGGATCTGGGCCGCGTCCGAAGGCACGGCAGGACGGATTTCGATATTCACGGAAGTTTCCTGTTTACTGGGATGGCTATCCTACTCTTTCTTTGTGCAGCGGGCATGCGCAAACGTCGGGATTACCCTTGTTGCGCGGCGGCCCCGCTGGCGCGACGCTTTACCGGGATTGCACCCAGAGTCCGGACGCGTGCTCACGAAGGATGCCTTCAATGCCCGAGACTGCTCCTGCTGCTGCTCAAAAGCGCCCGCCGGCCCGCCGTGGCCGCCGGCTTTCCTGGATCTGGCTGGTGCCGATCGTCGCGGCGCTGGGCGGCTTGCTGCTGGTGTTGAAGGTCTGGATGGACGCCGGCCCGCAGGCCACCATCAGTTTCCAGACGGCGGAAGGGCTGGAGGCGGGCAAGACGCAGGTCCGATACAAGGAAGTGAATGTCGGCGTTGTGGAGCGCGTGGCGCTCAACGCAGACAGAACAGGCGTGATCGCGACGGTGCGGCTCAACAAGGAGGCGGCAGGCCTGTTGCAAGAGGGCACCTTGTTCTGGGTGGTGCGGCCCCGGCTCACGCTTAGCGGCGTCTCCGGCCTAAGCACCTTGCTGTCCGGCGCCTACATCGGCCTGGATCCGGCTGGCCTGCGCGGCGGCGTCGATCCCGGCAAGGCAACCAAATTCGCGTTCGTCGGCCTGGAGGTCCCGCCCGAAGTGACACAGGACCGGCCGGGCAAGCGCTTCACGCTCAAGGGCCACGACCTGGGATCGCTGGATATCGGCTCGCCGGTCTATTACCGGCGCATCGCGGTGGGACAGGTTGTGAGCTACCGCCTGGACAGCACCGGCAAGGGGGTGGACATCCAGGTGTTCGTGGATGCGCCGAACGATGCATACGTGAACGAAGGCACGCGCTTCTGGAATGCGAGCGGCGTGGATTTCTCGGTGGATGCGCGGGGGCTTGACGTGCGCTCGCAATCCCTGCTGTCCGTGATCGTGGGGGGCGTCGCCTTCGATTCGATAGAGACCCGCCATCATGCCGCGGCCAAGCCGGAGGCCACGTTCGTCATCTACCCCTCGGAAACCGCTGCGCGGGCGCAGCCGGATGGCATGCCGTTGCATATCCGCATGCGGTTTGACCAGTCGGTGCGGGGCCTTTCCGTCGGTGCCCCGATCGACGCGTTCGGCGCCTCGGTCGGCCAGGTCGACGCCATCGGGCTGGAATTGGACCGCACGACCAACCAGTTCTACGCGCTGGTGGATGCCACGCTGTACCCGGAGCGGCTGGGCGCGAAGACGTTCGAAGAGATCCGGGAGTATTCCGGATCGTCGCTGGAGCATCCCAGCGGCAAGCTGATGGCGGCCATGATCGAGCAGGGCCTGCGTGCGCAATTGCGCATCGGCAACCTGCTGACGGGCCAGCTGTACATTGCGATGGCGGTGTTTCCTGATGCCAAGCCCGTCACATTCAAGATGGAAGAGGCGCCTTTCATCCCCACGGTGCCAAACAACCTCGATCAGCTGCAACTGCAACTGAACTCCATTCTGACCAAGATCGAGAAGATCCCGCTGGAGGACCTGGGCGCGGAACTGGGCAACCTGCTGCAGGGCACGTCCAGGCTGGTAAAGCGGCTGGACACGCAGCTTGCGCCCGAAGCGTCCGCGATGCTGCGCCAAGCCAGCCGATCGCTGGGCGCGGTGGGCGGCTTGCTGAGTCCCGATGCGGGCCTGCCGGTCAACACGAGCACGCTGCTGCAGGAACTGGCCCGCACCGCGCGGTCGTTGCGCGAATTGGCCGACTACCTGCAAGCCCATCCGGGGTCGCTGTTGCGGGGGCGCGCGCCGGATCCGGCGACTGGGCGGGCGCCAGCGCGTTGAACCCTGCGTTTCCCATCAGGAACGCCACTTGCTAAAAGGCATCCCGGGGGCGCCAGGCGATAGCGGATCGAGCGGCGCCGCGACTGAGGGGAGACTCAGCATGGACCATAGTGAAATGATGGCGCGCATGATCACGTTGCCGGTGGCGCCTGGCAGGTTTGACGGCTGGGACGGCGTGCTTTCCACCTTGGCCGACTGCCTGTTGCAGGTGCAGGGAAAGTTGTCGGACGCCGACGTGAAGCGTTTTCTGGACGTCGGCGCGCTGGTGTATCGCACCTGCTGTCAGGACGAAGCGCGCCAGCGCTGGACGGCCGAAGAGCTTGCGGCCTATCACCGTAAGGCGCCAGTCGACGCCTGAGACGCAGGCTTAGCGCACCGCGGGGTCAGAAAAGACACTGCCTCAGCGCAAAAGTCCGCCCGAAGGCGCGGACTTCATCGCCTTCCACCGACGCCGACACATCCCAGTGCGCACCGCGCGTGACCAGAATGGACTGGCTGGAAAAGGCGTGCCGCAGCGCAAACTGCCAGAAAGCGCCTTCCGATCCTTCGGGCGCCAGATCATGCGGGCCGATCTGCAGGCGCGACGGCCGGGGCGTGGCGCCCAATGACCATTTCAGAGCAATCACCAGGAACGCGAAACGCGCGGACGTCGTGGCGGGCTGGATGCATAGAACTCGGATCTTCTCGCTCATGGCCGTGACCCTGGCTGAACAGACCAGTCCAGCGTAGCAAACGCCGTGCCGCGGCTCCATACCGCGTTTGGTCGACTCGACGCGCGGTGCCGCTGGCGCTTCGTCGTCCGCAGTGCGGTTGCTAGAATGACCAGCCGTCCCACGCCGGACTGCACAGGAGAAGCCCATGTCCCGAGTCGTCGTCAATCCCGATACGGTGTTCAATTCCGTGCAGTACGGTTTCAGCCAGGCGGTGATCGTGACCGGACAACGCCGCATGCTGCTGTCCGGCCAGGTCGGCGTCGATGCCAACGAGCGCACGGTCGGACCCGGGCTGCAAGTGCAGACCGAAGCGGCGCTGGACAATGTCGAACGTGTCCTGGCGGCCGCGGGCGGCAATCTGTCGCAGGTCATCATGCTGCGGATCTACATTTGCGACACGGTCAGCACCGAACAGGAGGTCGTGGCGCAGGCCCTTCGCGACCGCTTCAAGGTCGATCCGCCGCCGTCGTCGTGGATCATCGTCAGCGGGTTGTCGTTGCCCGAATGGCTGATCGAGATCGAAGCGGAAGCGATGCTCGATTGAGCCGTCCTTGCGCCTAGGACGCCCCGCCGCGCCAGGGGGGCGCGGCGAACGCCGCGCGCAGCGCCGCCAGAAACCCTGCCGTGCGCGCGGACAGTTCCTGCCGCGATTTCACCAGCGCCACCACATTCGCATCGGGCAGGCTCCAGCCGGCCAGCAACGGGACCAGCGCGCCCGCACGGACGTGCGTGGCCACGTCCCACTCCGAACGCGCGACGATGCCGTGTCCGCCCAACGCCCACTCCAGCGCAGTGGCCCCCGCGTTGCACGACAACACGGGCGCAATACGAACCCCGACTGCTGCGCCCCGGGCGCGCCTGAACCGCCACAGGGTCACGTCTTCGTCGTTTTCGCGCAGGGCGATGCAGTCATGGTTGCGCAGGTCTTCAGGCATGCCCGGCGTGCCGCGCCGCTTCAGGTACGCAGGCGACGCGCACAGCATGCGCCGGTTCGGCGCCAGCGGGTGCGCGACAAGGGTGGAGTCGCGCAGTTCGCCAATGTGCACCATGACGTCCCAGTTGTCCGACGCCAGGCGGGGAGGGCCGTCCGACAGTGTCAGGCTGGCCGTTACGTTTTCGCTGCGCGATCGGAAGTCGGCCACCAGCGGGGCGATGTAGCGCTGGCCAAAGCCCAGCGGCGCCACCACCCGCAGATGCCCCGCCACAACGCCGCGCCTGCCCGCAAGTTCATCGGCCAGCACCGTCAGGTCATGACTTATCTGCCCCGCACGCATGGCCAGCAGGCGGCCCTCATCGGTTAGTGCGATGCCGCGCGCCGATCGGTTGACCAGTCTCACGCCCAACCGCTTTTCCAGCGCGTTAAGCCGCTGCGTGACTGCTGGAGGCGTCACGTCCAGCGAGCGGGCCGCCTGCGCCAGCGATCCAGCAGTGGAAAGACTCAGGAAAAAGCGCAGGTCGTCGGTCGTAATCATTCAGGCTGGTGTTAACGGGATATTAATTTCGAATTAAACATGGGAAGCGGCGAGCGCGCCATACTTCGTCCTGATCCCGACGGGCCAGCCGTGTCCGCGCCCCTCATCCCTAAAGAGATTCCCATGACCCTTGAAAGCCCCGCGCCCACCCTGGATTCGCTGGAAACGCCCTGCCTGCTGCTCGACGAAACGCGCATGACGCGAAACATCGACCGGCTGAACGCGCTGATGGCCGGCCACGGCGTCAGGTTGCGTCCCCATCTGAAAACGCCCAAATCCATCGAGGTCGCGCGCCGTCTCATGACGACGCCGCAAGGGCCAGCCGCCGTCTCGACGCTGCAGGAGGCCGAGCAATTCGCGGCCGCTGGCGTCACGGATCTGCTGTATGCCGTCGGCGTGTCTCCGTCGAAGCTCGACCGCGTGCTGGCCTTGCGCCAGCGCGGCATCGATCTGACGGTGGTGGTCGACAGCATCGAGGCCGCGCGCGCGGTGTCGGCGCGTTCCAAGGCTGCCGGCGATGCCATCCCGGCGCTGATCGAAATCGATTGCGACGGGCACCGCGCCGGTGTGCAGCCCAAGGATACCGGCCAGTTGCTGGCCATTGCGCGCGTGCTGCACGAAGAGGGCGCCTGCCTGCGCGGCGTCATGACGCACGCGGGCGAATCGTATGGCTGCCGTAGCGTCGAGGCGATCGCGGATATGGCCGAACAGGAGCGGTGGGCCGCCGTCAGTTGCGCTCAGGCGATTCGCGAGGCGGGGTTGCCGTGCCCGGTGGTCAGCGTCGGCTCAACGCCCACCGCGCACTTTGCCCGCAACCTCGAAGGCGTCACGGAAGTCCGTGCGGGCGTGTACGTCTTTTTTGATCTCGTGATGGCCGGCCTGGGGGTGTGCAGCGTGGACGACATCGCCGCCACGGTGCTGACCACCGTTATCGGCCATCAGCCCGATAAGGGCTGGATCCTGGTGGACGCTGGGTGGATGGCCATGTCGCGGGATCGTGGCACGGCAAAACAGCCGGTGGACCAGTTGTACGGCCTGGTGTGCGACGTGGACGGCACGGTCTACCCGGACGTGCTGCTTGCCGAAACCAACCAGGAGCAGGGCATCATCAAGGTGCGCCCTGGCAGCAACGCGGTGTTGCCCGACCTGCCGATCGGCGCCAAAGTGCGTATCGTGCCGAACCACGCTTGCGCAACGTGCGCTCAGCACGACGCCTACGAGGTCGTGCGTACCGGCGAGCCGGGCGTGGTGGCGCACTGGGAACGCTTCCGTGGCTGGTAAGCCGCGCATCATCATGGACGCTCACATGGACGCTCACATGGACCTCATCCAGACGCCCGACGCCACCCCGCCCGCGGGCCATTATTCTCAGGCGATTCGCGCCAACGGGTTCGTCTTCGTCTCGGGGCAGTTGGGCTTTTTGCCGCCGGCCGCGCCTGGCGTGCGCCCCGTCCTGGCGGCGGATGCGGCAGGCCAGACGCGGCAGGCGCTGCGCAGCGTGCGCGCAATCCTGGAGGCTGCCGGTTCCTCGCTGTCGTCGGTGGTCAACGTGACCGTGTACATCCCGGACGTCAGTCTGTGGGATGAGGTCAACGCGGTGTACGAGGAATGCTTTGGCAGCCACCGGCCAGCCCGCGCCATCGTGCCTACCCGAGATCTGCACTACGGCGCGTTGGTGGAAATCAGCGTCGTGGCGCTGGCCTGATCGGGGGGCGCGGCCGGGCAGGGGAGCAAACGGCGGCAGGCAGGCGCCGCCTATAATGCGTGCGCCTCAATGCCCTTGGCGGAGACCGTTCCCATGCACTACGAGTATCTGTTCTGGTCCATGGCTGCCATGGTGGCCGCCGCACTTGCCGGCGGCGCCTTGTGCGGCCGCCTGCGGACGGTCAAGCAGCTGCTGATCGGCCTTGTGGCGTGGTCGGTGGCGATATTCGTGGCCGTGCTGGTGTTGGCGCGGCAGGGGGGATTCGATGAGCTGGCGGCGATGCTGTCGATCGCCGCCTTCATGTTCAGTCTGGTGATCGGCGCCGCGGCGGCGCTGTTGACGCGGCGCATCCGGCAACGCCGGCAAACGGCGCAATCATTGCGCTAAGCCGCGCGGATCGTCCGGCTGCGCCTTTCGGCGCAGCGTCTCATTCTTCGGCGTCGAAGTCCTCGTCGTCTTCGTCTTCGTCGTCCTCATCCTGCTCCAGGGCGTCGTAGCCCTTCCACGTGATGCGCCAGCGCGTGGCGCCAGCGGTCGCCGCGGTCTCGCTGATCTGCTTGACCAGGCCGGCATCTTCCAGCAGGTCCAGGTGATGCGCGATGAGCTGCAGGCCTTGCTCTTCGGGGTGCGGCGCCAGGGCGGCGTTCTTGATGTCGTGCGTGCTCAGGTTGGGGCCGGGGGCGTCGCGCAGGGCACCCAGAATCGTGACGACCAGATCGAAATCGCGTTGCATGATGTCCACCATGTTGGGATGAAAGAACACGTTGACGATAGCAGACTTCCGCAACGGCAATAGGACGGCGGGCGCGCCTGCGTTACAGTCCGGGGTTCTTGCTAAACCACATTCGAAAACACCATGAAAAAACCCGCAGAACGGGATTGTCTAGCGGTCGTTCCAGGCTACACGGGCCAGTCCGCCAAGCTGTTCCTCTCCCGCGGCGAGGATGAGCGCATCGACGGCGTGACCGTCTACGACCTGCTCGGGCACGTCAAGCAGCAGGGCGATGCCGAGGCTGCCGCGGCCTGGGTGGGCGAATGGCTCGCCAAGGAAGCCGACAACCGCAAGGCGCGCCGCACGCAACTCCAGGCTCAGTTGTTCATCTGCAAGCTGGCCGCCGACGAAAAGACGGCGTTTCTCGCCGCGCAGAAGCCGCTGGCCCGGGTGCTGGCCGAAGCCGGGGTGCGTTGCCGTACCGTGGCGGCCACCTCCGGGGCTGCTCGCCAGTCGCTTGGCCCCAGCGTCAAGAAACGTTAGCCTAAGGCTGTTATAGTCGCGCCTGGGCGTGCGTGTGCACCTGTGAGGTGCGTGCCCAGGCGGGCTCAGCCCGCAAATCAAGGAAGATGGAAATGGAAATACTCAGTCGGCACGTTGCCGACGTAGCGGGCGGCGTCGAGCTGCACACCACCCTGGACGGCGAGAGCATCAGCGCTTATGTCGTCATGGGCGTGGATGATCTCAATGCAATCGCAGACATCGTGCCTCGCGAAAAAGTCGATGCCGGAGCGGATATACACGCCGCCAATGTCGACAATGTTGATAATGCTCAAGAACAGATCGACCAAGTGCTGGAAAATATGAACCCCGGCGACGTGGCGGTTTTCCTTTGCTCGGGCCCCGATGCTTTTGGCGCGGCGCTCGACTTGTTGGGTTTACCTATCGACGAGTAAGCCTGGCGGCAAACCATAGTGTCATCCGAACGGCGTATTGCAGGTCGTACGCGCTTTTGATGGCATTTATATAAGCCTTGTTTGTTTTTTTATGATGTATGGGTGTTAACACCTATGCAGGGACTCGTTTACCCTTTAAAAACGTGCAGAATAACCGCGCAGTTTCTCTTTGTTGCATTATTGGCACGTGTTTTTTAGGATTATGTTGACTTGTGAGGGGAATATAACGATAGTGTCGGCACACGATCACAAGCGTTGCGATTTTCGATCAGTGCGGTGCCTTTTCCGGCTCAGCGTTATTGTTCTACTGTCCCCTCCTTGATTGATTCGTGACCTCCGGGCATTTGCCCATTATCTCTAGGAAATACAGTATGGAAACCGGCGTCGTTAAGTGGTTCAATTCGGAAAAGGGTTATGGCTTCATCACCCCGGAAGCGGGTGGCAAGGATCTGTTCGCTCACTTCTCCGAAATTCAGGGCTCGGGCTTCAAGTCTCTGGAAGAGAACCAGCGCGTCAGCTTTGTGACGGCCAATGGCCCCAAGGGCCCGCAAGCCACGAAGATCCAGGTCCTGTAAGGCTCTGAATTTTCGCAAGAAGGCCCCCTAGTGGGGCCTTTTTTGTTTTCTGCGCGTTATGCTGGGCGGCTGATTTTCCGTCGCGCTACCGATTCTTTTGGGAATGGCAGCGCACTCACCCTTATGCACGCATCGCCATGACCGCAACCACCCCCACGCCGTTTGTCACGCAACCTCAGGATGTGGTCGCCTTTTGGCTGCAAGCCGGGCCACCCCAATGGTTCAGCAAGAACGCACAGTTCGACGCCAGCTTTCGCCAGCGCTTCGAAGCGGCGCATATGGCAGCAGCCGCGCGCCGGCTCGATGCCTGGCTGGATGACCCCTCGGGCGCGATCGCGCTCATGATCCTGCTGGACCAGTTTCCCCGCAATGCCTACCGGGACACCGCGCATATGTTCGCCACCGACGCGCTGGCGCTGCATTTCGCGGAACACGCGATCGCCGCGGGCCATGATCTGGAAGTCGATGCGTCGCTACGCCAGTTCTTCTACATGCCGTTCGAGCATGCCGAGAGCCTGGCTGCACAGAACCGCGCTGTCGCCCTGATGGAACCGCTGGGTGCAGAAGCCGTGAAGTGGGCCGTCCTGCATCGCGACATCATCAAGCGTTTCGGACGCTTCCCGCACCGCAACGCGGCGCTGGGACGGCAGACGAGCCAGGCCGAACGCGAGTTTCTGGAAGCCGGCGGATTCGCCGGGTAGGACGCGGAACCTCGCGAAGCAGGCCGGGCGTGTCGGTTTCTACGTGTATCGGTGCGTGGCAAGTTGAAAATGTTCAACCCGCCCCGCGGCCTGGCTTGCGCTTTTTAGCGGGTGTAGAGCCCGTTTTCGGGATCAAAAACAGGCCTTTCGGACATTTGACGTTTTTCCAGATTCGCCAATAAACTGGTTTCAGCGAGATTCTCAAGCGACGCGGTCTGCGTTCTCCTTGGTCGCCGTCAGTGGTGCCGCGGTTGCTATCCTCTCCCATCCTTGAAGATCTGGCGTCCCGCGAGCAATCGCTTTTTAGGTCAAGGACATCCCATGGCAACCGGCATCGTCAAGTGGTTCAACGCCGAAAAGGGTTATGGCTTCATCATGCCCGACGACGGCAGCAAGGATCTTTTCGCTCACTACTCCGAAATCCGCAGCGAGGGCTACAAGTCGCTGCAGGAAAACCAGCGGGTCACTTTCGACGTTGGAACCGGCCCAAAGGGCCCCAGCGCCAAGAACATCAAAGTAGCGGCCTGAGACCTCTCGGGTAGTGCGCCGGGTGCGCCCGGTGTTCTATCCATAAAAAAGCCCCCACGTTTGTCGCGTGGGGGCTTTTTTTTTGTGCGGACGCTCAGTGCTTGGCGTTGCTGCCGGTCGAGAGCTTGTCCACCAGTGCGATTCCCAGCGCCGAAAGAATGAAGATGGCGTGGATGATGGTCTGCCACATCACGCCGGCTTCGGTGAAGCGCGCATTCGGCGTGCCGATCGTGCCTGCTTCGATGAAGGTGCGCAGCAGGTGGATCGAGGAGATGCCGATGATGGCCATGGCCAGCTTCACTTTCAGCACGCTGGCGTTGACGTGGCTCAGCCATTCCGGTTGGTCGGGATGGTTCTGAAGGCGCAGGCGCGACACGAACGTCTCGTAGCCGCCAACGATCACCATCACCAGCAGGTTGGAGATCATGACCACGTCGATCAGGCCCAGCACGATCAGCATGATCTCCATTTCGCCGAAGCTGGTGGCGTGGGTGACGAGGTGCCACAGTTCCTTGAGGAACAGCATGACGTATACGCCCTGCGCGACGATAAGCCCCAGGTAAAGCGGAAGCTGCAGCCAGCGCGAACTGAAGATGAGATTGGGCAGCAGCCCGAGGCGAGGAGGGGAATTCGGGATCATGATGGGTGCGAGCCGTTGTGGTTTTGCGAAAAAATGCGCGGCGGCAATTCTATCAACGCCATGAGCCAGCGGACATCTCTTTCAACCGGCGGCTTGCCGCTGGGCCGGATGCTTAGCATGGCGTCCTTCGAAGCGCTCGGCTTTTTGGTAAGCGAAATTCGCATTTGCGAAACTCTGTGCCGAAATACGTCGAAAGCTGGGGGCGTATATAGAATTGCCGCCTCGTTTGCATAGAACAAGTCAATAGGAGTTTGTTCCCATGAAGATCCGCTACACCGTCGCCGCGTTGGCCATTGCGCTCGCCCCTTACTCGGCCGCACATGCGTTGGATATCGGTGGGCTCGTCGGCGCCGGCGCCAAGGTCGTCCAGGCGGCCACGCTGAGCGATGCCGAGATCAAGACCCTGTCGGACAAGGCATGCGCACAGAGCGATTCGCAGGAAAAGATCGCCGCGCCGGGCAGCAAATACGACGCTCGTCTGCAGAAGATCGCCAAGTCGCTGGGCAGCACGGTCAATGGCCAGAAAGCCAGCTACAAGGTCTATGTCACCAAGGACGTGAACGCCTGGGCAATGGCCAACGGCTGCATCCGCGTCTATAGCGGCCTCATGGACATGATGACGGACGACGAAGTGATGGGCGTGGTCGGCCACGAAATCGGTCACGTGGCGCTGGGCCACACCAAGAAGGCAATGCAGACCGCCTACACGGTGTCGGCTGCGCGTGACGCGGCTGGCGCGGCGGGCGGCGCGACCGTGTCCCAACTGAGCTCCTCGCAACTGGGCGACCTGACCGAGAAGTTCATCAATGCGCAGTTCTCGCAATCGCAGGAAAGCGCGGCGGACGATTATTCGTTCGACCTGCTGCAGTCCAAGAAGCAGAATACGCGCGGCCTTGTGACCGCGTTCCAGAAGCTGGCCGAGCTGGATGGCGGCAAGAGCGATATGATGAGCTCCCACCCGTCCTCGACCAAGCGCGCGCAGCACATCGAAGACCGCATCGCCAAGGCCAAGTAACCTCTGAGCCAGGCGTCGATCCTCGCTTTTTGGGCGATAAACGGGGCGCGAGCATCCGGGCAAATCCGGGGCTCGCGCCCCTTTGCGTCAGGGTTCCGGAAGTTTCCGGTAAAATGCCGCGTTTATCCGCCCGTAATCTCATCTCTCGGAAAATAGGTCTTTTAATGCAGCCTGTGGTTGAAACCCTCTCCGGCCTGGAGCGCCGTGTTGATCTGGCCGTCTCGGTGGCCGACGTCGAAAAGGAAGTCCAGGCGCAATTGAAGCGCGTGGCTCGGACCGCCAAGGTCCCCGGCTTCCGTCCGGGCAAGGCGCCGCTCGCCATGCTCGAGCGCAGCCATGGTCCCAGCATCCGCTACGACGTGATCAATAGCCAAGTTGGCCGTGCCTTTGAACAAGCCATCGACGGCGCCAAGCTGCGCGTCGCCGGCGCCCCGAACCTCGAGCCCAAGACGGAAGGCGTTTCCGACGACACGCTGGCGTTCACCGCCACGTTCGAGGTCTACCCGGAAGTCGCCGTGCCGGACCTGTCCGCCCTGGCCGTCACCCGCTACGAAACCGCCGTCACCGATGCTGAAGTTCAGCAGACGCTGGACGTGCTGCGCAAGCAACGCGCCACGTTCGAAGCCCGTGAAGGCCGCGCCAGCGCCGACGGCGACCGCGTGACGCTGGACTTTGCCGGCACCATCGACGGCGTGCCGTTCGAAGGCGGCAAGGCCGAAGACTTCCCGTTCGTGCTCGGCCAAGGCCGCATGCTGCCGGAATTCGAAGAAGCCGCGCGTGGCCTGAAGGCTGGCGAAACCAAGGTTTTCCAGCTCAAGTTCCCCGATGACTACCAAGGCGTGGAAGTTGCCGGCAAGACCGCCGAATTCACCATCACCATCAAGGAAGTGGCTGAAGGCGTCCTGCCCGAACTGAACAGCGAATTCGCCAAGTCGCTCGGCCAAGCCGAAGGCGACGTCGAAAAGCTCAAGGCCGACATCCGCAGCAACATCGAGCGCGAAGTGAAGGTCCGTTCGCAAGGCCGCACCAAGTCAAGCGTCATGGACGCCCTGGTCGAAGCCGGCAAGTTTGACGTGCCGAAGGCCCTGGTCGACAACGACGTGCAAGGCCGTATCTCCGCTGCCCGCGAAGAACTGAAGCAGCGCGGCGTGCCCAATGCCGAATCCGTGCCGATCCCGGCCGAAGCCTTCTCGACCGAATCCGAGCGCCGTGTCCGCCTGGGCCTGCTGGTCTCCGAACTGGTCAAGCAAGCTCAGTTGCAAGCCAAGCCGGAACAGGTCCGCGCGCGCATCGAAGAATTCGCCCAGAACTACGAACAACCCGCCCAGGTTGTCAGCTATTACCTGGCAGACCGCCAGCGTCGTGCTGAAATCGAGGCTATCGTGCTTGAAGACAACGTCGTCGCGCACGTGTTGGAAAAGGCCAAGGTCACCGATGAAAAGGTGCCTTTCGATCAGTTGATGGGGATGGCGTAACACTATGCAGAGATTCACCGATTTCTATGCGGCAATGAATGGCGGGTCTTCGGTGACCCCCACCGGCCTGGGCTACATTCCCATGGTGATCGAGCAGTCGGGGCGCGGCGAGCGTGCCTACGACATCTATTCGCGTCTGCTCCGCGAACGGCTCATTTTCCTGGTGGGGCCGGTGAACGACGCCACGGCCAACCTGGTCGTGGCTCAGTTGCTGTTCCTGGAATCGGAGAATCCTGACAAGGACATTTCCCTGTACATCAACTCGCCTGGCGGGTCGGTGTACGCGGGAATGGCCATTTTTGACACCATGCAGTTCGTCAAGCCGGACGTGTCCACCCTGTGCACCGGCCTTGCGGCCAGCATGGGCGCGTTCCTCTTGGCGGCTGGCAAGAAGGGCAAGCGTTTCACCCTGCCCAACTCGCGCATCATGATTCACCAGCCCTCGGGCGGCGCCCAAGGGCAGGCCTCCGACATCCAGATCCAGGCTCGCGAAATCCTGGACCTGCGCGAGCGCTTGAACCGCATCCTGGCCCACAACACCGGGCAGAGCATGGAGCGCATCGAGCTGGATACGGAACGTGACAACTTCATGTCGGCCGAAGATGCGGTATCGTATGGACTGGTGGACAAGGTCATGGCCTCCCGGTCCGAAGGCTGACTTCCCGGTTGATCCAGACCCGCTGCCATCATGTTTGAGTAAGCGCATGCGCTAGGCCATGTACCCGGCCTGGCGCATCTTTACCTGAGATACGAAAGAAATATGCCTGAAAAAAAGGGATCGGCAGACGCTAAGGTGCTGCATTGCTCGTTTTGCAATAAAAGCCAGCACGAAGTCCGCAAGCTGATCGCGGGTCCGTCGGTATTCATCTGCGATGAATGCATCGACTTGTGCAACGACATCATCCGCGAAGAGGCGCAGGCCACCGCGCGCGCGGCGATTCGTTCCGAGCTGCCCACTCCGGCTGAAATCAAGACTTTCCTCGACCAGTACGTCATTGGGCAAACGTCGCCCAAGCGCATGCTGGCCGTGGCCGTCTACAACCACTACAAGCGCATTCGCCACGGCGAGATCAAGGGCGACGAAGTCGAGCTCTCCAAGAGCAACATCATGCTGATCGGGCCCACCGGATCCGGCAAGACGCTCCTGGCCCAGACGCTGGCTCGCATGCTGAACGTGCCTTTCGTCATGGCCGACGCCACCACGCTGACCGAAGCGGGCTACGTGGGTGAAGACGTCGAAAACATCATTCAGAAGTTGCTGCAGAACTGCAACTATGAAGTCGAAAAGGCCCAGCGCGCCATCATCTACATCGACGAGATCGACAAGATCTCGCGCAAGTCCGACAACCCGTCCATCACGCGCGACGTGTCGGGCGAGGGCGTGCAACAGGCCTTGCTCAAGCTGATCGAAGGCACGGTGGCGTCGGTTCCCCCGCAGGGCGGCCGCAAGCATCCGAACCAGGACTTCGTCCAGGTCGACACCACCAACATCCTGTTCATCGTCGGCGGCGCCTTCGACGGGTTGGAAAAGGTCATCCGCGACCGTACTGAAAAGTCGGGTATCGGCTTTTCGGCGTCGGTACGTGCCAAGTCTGAACGTGGCGTGGGCGAACTCTTCTCCGAAGTGGAGCCCGAAGACCTCATCAAGTTCGGTCTCATTCCCGAACTGGTCGGTCGTCTGCCCGTGGTCGCGACGCTGGACGAGCTGGACGAAGCCGCACTGGTCCAGATCCTGACCGAACCCAAGAACGCCTTGCTCAAGCAGTTCCAAAAGCTGTTCGCCATGGAAGGCGCCGAGCTCGACGTGCGCCCGGCTGCGCTCAAGGCCATCGCCCGCAAGGCGCTGCGCCGCAAGACGGGTGCCCGCGGCCTGCGTTCCATCATTGAACAGGCACTGCTCGACACCATGTATGACCTGCCTTCCCAGGGCAACGTCAAGCGCGTGGTCCTCGACGAAAACGCCATCGAAGGCGAGGGCAAGCCCCTGCTGATCTACGCGGATGAAAATGCCGCGCCAGAGAAGCCGGAGCGCGGAGAAGTCCGCGACGCCGCCGCCTGATATTTCAAAAAAGCCCGTTCTCGTAACGGGTTTTTTTACCTAGGGCGCGCCTACATCCCCGATCGCACTTTTCAGCCGCCCGACATGGCCGCATACTGAAGGCGGTTCCAGGGCCTTTTTGGGGCCTTTTGGTGATCCAGGCGGCCGAGATCTTGAATTTTCGGCTATTGTTCCCATAACAGACGTAATTGACGAGTTTGCTCGGGTATTACCCGGGTGCCCCGTCCCCATACGCCGAGTCATACCGAGGAACCTCATATGTCTGCCAGCCAGACCCTGCCTTCCGACCCGATCGACCTTCCCCTGCTGCCGCTGCGCGATGTCGTAGTGTTCCCGCACATGGTCATCCCGCTGTTCGTCGGCCGACCGCGCTCCATCCGCGCGCTCGAGGTCGCGATGGAAGCGGGCAAAAGCATCATGCTGGTGGCCCAAAAGTCCGCCGGCAAAGATGACCCCACGCCTGAAGACGTCTACGAGATCGGCTGCGTCGCCGGCATCCTGCAGATGCTCAAGCTGCCTGACGGCACCGTAAAGGTGCTGGTCGAGGGTACGCAGCGCGCCCGCATCAACTCCATCGAAGACGCCGATTCGCACTTCACCTGCCAGGTGTCGCCGATCGAACCGGACGCCATGCAGGGCTCCGAAACCGAAGCCTTGCGCCGCGCCATCGTTGCTCAGTTCGAGCAATACGTAAAACTCAACAAGAAGATCCCGCCCGAGATCCTCACCTCGCTGGCTGGCATCGACGATGCTGGCCGCCTGGCTGACACGATCGCCGCGCATCTTCCCCTGAAGCTCGAGCAAAAGCAGAAGATGCTCGAGATCACGGGCACCTCTGAACGCCTCGAAGGTCTGCTCACGCAACTCGAAACCGAAATCGACATCCTCCAGGTCGAGAAGCGGATTCGCGGCCGCGTGAAGAAGCAGATGGAAAAGAGCCAGCGCGACTACTACCTGAATGAGCAGGTCAAGGCCATTCAGAAAGAGCTGGGCGAAGGCGAAGAGGGCGCGGACATCGAAGAGCTTGAAAAGAAGATCATCGCTGCCCACATGCCCAAAGAGGCGCGCAAGAAGGCCGATGCCGAGCTCAAGAAGCTCAAGCTCATGTCGCCCATGTCGGCCGAAGCCACGGTGGTGCGCAACTACATCGATACGCTCATCAATCTCCCCTGGAGAAAGAAGAGCAAGATCAACAACTCGATCAGCAACGCCGAAACGGTGCTGGACAACGACCACTACGGTCTCGAAAAGGTCAAGGAACGGATCCTCGAGTATCTTGCCGTGCAACAGCGCGTGGACAAGGTGAAGGCGCCGATCCTGTGCCTGGTCGGCCCTCCGGGCGTCGGCAAGACCTCGCTGGGTCAGTCGATCGCCAAGGCCACGAACCGCAAGTTCGTGCGCATGGCCCTGGGCGGCGTCCGTGACGAGGCCGAGATCCGCGGCCACCGCCGTACGTATATCGGTTCCATGCCCGGCAAGATCGTGCAGAACATGTCGAAGGTCGGCGTGCGCAATCCCCTGTTCCTGCTTGATGAAATCGACAAGCTGGGCATGGATTTCCGCGGCGATCCCTCGTCGGCCTTGCTCGAAGTGCTGGATCCGGAACAGAACCATACGTTCCAGGACCACTACATCGAGGTCGATTTCGATCTGTCGGACGTCATGTTCGTGGCGACCAGCAACACGCTGAACATTCCGCCGGCGCTGCTGGACCGCATGGAAGTGATCCGCCTGTCGGGTTACACCGAGGAAGAAAAGATCCACATCGCCCGCGACCATCTGCTGCCCAAGCTGATGAAGAACAACGGCGTGAAGGATACCGAGCTGACCGTGGACGACAGCGCGCTGCGCGATATCGTGCGCTACTACACCCGCGAAGCCGGTGTCCGTGCGCTCGAACGCGAAGTCGGCAAGATCTGCCGCAAGGTCATCAAGCAATTGCTGACCCAAAGCGATCGCGCCAAGGCCGAGGGCAAGACGCCGGAAGTCAAGGCGGTCAACGTCACGGCCGACAACCTCAGCGACTACCTGGGCGTGCGCCGCTACGCGTTCGGCATGGCCGAAAAGGAAAACCAGATCGGTCAGGTGACCGGCCTGGCGTGGACGGAAGTCGGCGGCGACCTGCTGACGATCGAAGTCGCGGACATGCCCGGCAAGGGCGTCATCCAGCGCACGGGTTCGCTCGGCGATGTGATGAAAGAGTCGGTCGAGGCGGCGCGCACGGTTGTGCGTTCGCGGGCTCGCCGTCTGGGCTTTGCCGATAGCGTCTTCGAAAAGCACGACATGCACGTGCACGTGCCGGAAGGCGCAACGCCCAAGGACGGTCCGTCCGCGGGTATTGCGATCACCACCGCCATGGTCTCGGCGCTGTCGCGCATTCCGGTGCGCGCCGACGTCGCCATGACGGGCGAGATCACGCTGCGTGGTGAAGTCCTGCCGATCGGCGGTCTGAAGGAAAAGCTGCTGGCCGCCCACCGCGGCGGTATCAAGACGGTTCTGATCCCGGAAGAAAACGTCAAGGACTTGGCGGAGATCCCGGATAACGTCAAGAACCACCTTGAGATCGTGCCGGTCCGCTGGATCGACAAGGTGCTGGAACTGGCCTTGGAGCGTCTGCCGGAGCCCCTGGCCGAGGAAGAAGCCGTCAAGGAGCCGCTGGTTGCCAAACCTGCGGAACCTGGCTCGACCGACCCGGTGATGAAGCACTGATGGCGTCTTGAACGCCGGGGCGCCCTCGAAAGAGGGTGCCCGAAGCCGAAAGGCGTCACCAGATCTTGTTGACGCCCGAAAGCAAAAAACCCCGCTCTCTGAGCGGGGTTTTCTTTTTGGTGGGCTTGCCTGCCAGTTTGGCCGGGTGGGGTGGGAGCGCCCGCCAGAGAACTGCAGCCTAGTGCAGCGCTTGCGTGCGGATGAGACCCACCGCAATGCCTTCCAGCGCAAATTCCTGATCGGCCTTGACCACGATCGTTTCGAAGTCGGGGTTTTCAGGCAGTAGTTCGATATGGCCGTTCTGGCGTTGGAGCCGCTTGACCGTGACGTCGTCGCCCAGACGGGCCACCACGATCTGGCCATTGCGCGCTTCAGACGCCTTCTTGACGGCCAGCAGATCGCCTTCGAGGATGCCCGCGTCGCGCATGCTCATGCCGCGCACCTTCAGCAGGTAGTCGGGGGCTTGTGCGAAAAGGCTGGGATCCACGCCAACTTCGCGCTCGACGTGCTCGGCAGCAAGGATGGGGCTGCCAGCTGCCACGCGGCCGACCAGCGGCAGGAGAAGCTGGGCGAGCGCGGGGATGGGAAGCGACGATTGCACCGGCGCGGCGGCGGCATCTTTGAGCCGGATGCCGCGTGAGGCGCCAGCCGTGAGTTCGATGGCCCCCTTGCGTGCCAATGCCTTGAGGTGGTCTTCTGCGGCGTTGGGAGAGCGAAAACCCAAGGCCTGGGCAATTTCGGCGCGGGTCGGCGGAAAGCCGGTGCGCGCGACCGTTTGCCTGATGAGGTCCAGGATTTGTTGTTGGCGATCCGTGAGTTTGCTGGCCATGGCGATGATCCGGTGTGAACGGACTGTACATATATACAGCGCCATTCTGGGGGACGTAGCGCAAAAAAGCAAGCGGGGCACGATGCCAATAAAAACGGGACCCGAAGGTCCCGTTTCGACTGCTGACGGCGCACTGCCGACGTGATTTACAGCACGGCTGCGATGCCGGCTGCCACCTTGTCGATGTTGCCGCTGTTCAGCGCGGCCACGCAGATGCGGCCGCTGGACACGGCGTAGACGCCGTGTTCTTCGCGCAGGCGGTCCACTTGGGCGGCGGACAGGCCCGAGTACGAGAACATGCCGCGTTGCTTGAGCACGAAGCTGAAGTCCTGCTTGCCGCCGTGTTCCTTGATCTTGTCGACCAGTTGAGCACGCATCAGGCGGATGCGATCACGCATGCCGGCCAGTTCTTCTTCCCACAGGGCAAACAGCTCGGGCGTGTTCAGCACCGTCGAGACGACCGTGCCGCCGTGCGTGGGCGGGTTCGAATAGTTGGTGCGGATGACGCGCTTGAGCTGGCTCAGCACGCGCGTGGCTTCGTCCTTGCTGCCGGCGACCACGGTCAGCGCGCCGACGCGCTCGCCGTACAGCGAAAACGACTTCGAGAACGACGAGCTGATGAACATGGTCATGTCCATGTCGGCGAACAGGCGCACGACTGCAGCGTCTTCCTTGAGGCCGTCGCCGAACCCTTGGTAGGCGATGTCCAGGAACGGGACCAGGTTGTTTTCCTTCACGACGGCGGCGATCTGCTTCCACTGGTCGGCGGTGGGGTCAGCGCCGGTGGGGTTGTGGCAGCATGCGTGCAGCACGACGATGGTCTTGGCGGGCGCGGCCTTCAGGTCGGCCAGCATGGCTTCGAAGTTCAGGCCACGGGTGGCGGCGTCGTAGTAGGCGTACGTGCCGACTTCAAAGCCGGCGCGTTCGAACAGCGCGCGGTGGTTTTCCCAGCTGGGATCGCTGATCAGCACCTTCGAGCCCGGCAACAGCTGGCGCAGGAAGTCGGCGCCGATCTTCAGGGCGCCGGTGCCGCCCAGGGCTTGCGTGGTCAGCACGCGGCCTGCGGCGGCCAGTGCGGAGTCCTTGCCCAGGAGCAGGGCCTGCGCACCGGCGTTGTAGCCGGCAATGCCTTCGATCGGAAGATAGCCGCGGGCGGCAGCGGCTTCGATGCGGGCGGTTTCGGCCTTGCGCACTGCGCCCAGGAGCGGGATCCGTCCCTGATCATCGTAATACACGCCCACGCCCAGGTTCACTTTACCGGGGCGGGTATCCGCGTTGTATTGTTCGTTCAGACCAAGAATGGGGTCGCGCGGCGCGAGCTCGACGGAATCGAAAAGGGTGCTCATGGGACTCTGATGAGGTGGGTGGACGCAGTACGAGGTGCTGTGGATAATGGGGGGTTTACCCTGGAACAGTCTAGCATGCCTAAGAGCGCAATAGACCCAAGCGCGGGGGCTCCCGCAGCAGGTCCGGGATTCGTCGATTTCCCTGACAGCCCCTTTCATCTCTACCAACCCTATCCGCCGGCGGGAGACCAGCCCACGGCCATCGCAGGGCTGACCCAGGGTGTCGAAGACGGCCTCATGTACCAGACGCTTCTGGGCGTGACCGGGTCGGGCAAGACCTACACCATGGCCAACGTCATTGCGCGCATGGGCCGTCCGGCGCTGGTGCTTGCGCCCAACAAGACGCTGGCCGCGCAGCTCTACGCCGAAATGCGCGAGTTCTTCCCGAAGAACGCGGTCGAGTACTTCGTTTCTTACTACGACTACTATCAGCCCGAGGCCTACGTGCCGACGCGCGACCTGTTCATTGAGAAGGATTCGTCCATCAACGAACACATCGAGCAGATGCGGCTGTCGGCCACCAAGAGCCTGCTCGAGCGCCGCGACACGATCATCGTGGGCACCGTGTCGTGCATCTACGGTATCGGCAACCCCGGCGACTATCACGCGATGGTGCTGATCCTGCGTGCGGGGGACCAGATCGCCCGGCGCGAGATCCTCGCGCGCCTGGTCGCCATGCAGTACACCCGCAACGACGCGGAGTTCACGCGCGGGGTGTTTCGCGTGCGGGGCGAAACCATCGATATCTTCCCGGCGGAAAGCGCCGAGCTCGCGTTGCGCGTGACGCTGTTCGACGACGAAATCGAAAGCCTGGAATTGTTTGACCCGCTGACTGGCCGTATCCGCCAGAAGCTGCCGCGCTTCACTGTCTATCCCGGTTCGCACTATGTGACGCCGCGCGACACCGTGCTGCGCGCCATCGAAACCATCAAGGAAGAACTGCGCGAACGCGTCAAGCGCTTCGTTGACGACGGCCATCTGGTCGAGGCGCAGCGTCTGGAGCAGCGCACCCGCTTCGATCTGGAAATGCTGCAGGAGCTGGGATTCTGCAAGGGCATCGAGAACTACTCGCGCCATCTGTCCGGCGCCGCGCCGGGCGAGCCGCCTCCGACCCTGATCGACTACCTGCCGTCCGACGCGCTGATGTTCATCGACGAAAGCCACGTGACCATCGGCCAGCTTAGCGCCATGTATCGCGGAGACCGGTCGCGCAAGGAAACGTTGGTGCAGTACGGTTTTCGTCTGCCGTCCGCGTTGGACAACCGCCCGCTCAAGCTCGAAGAGTTCGAAGCGCGGATGCGCCAATGCGTGTTCGTTTCGGCAACGCCGGCCGCGTACGAACAAGAACATGCGGACAACGTCGTGGAGCAGGTGGTGCGCCCCACGGGGCTGGTCGATCCACTCGTGCAGGTGCTGCCCGCCCGCACGCAGGTGGACGATCTGCTCGGGCAGATCAAGGCGCGTGTCTCGCAAGGAGATCGCGTGCTGGTCACGACGCTCACCAAGCGCATGGCCGAAGACCTGACCGACTTTCTGAGCGAGCATGGCGTGAAGGTGCGCTATCTGCACTCGGACATCGATACGGTAGAGCGCGTCGAAATCCTGCGCGACTTGCGCCTGGGCACGTTCGACGTGCTGGTGGGCATCAACCTGCTGCGCGAAGGGCTGGACATTCCCGAAGTGTCGCTCGTGGCCATTCTGGACGCCGACAAGGAAGGCTTCCTGCGTTCGGAGCGCAGCCTGATCCAGACCATCGGCCGCGCGGCGCGCAACCTCAATGGTCATGCGATCCTCTATGCCGACCGGATCACGGACTCGATGAAGCGCGCCATGGATGAAACCGCCCGCCGGCGCACCAAACAGCTGCAGTTCAACCTCGACAACGGCATCACCGCTCGCGGTGTGCAGAAGGCCGTGCGCGAGCTGATCGACGGCATCGTGGCGCCCGCCCAGCATGACACGCTGGAGGCCGCAGTGCCCGCCGAACTGCTGAAGGACGAAAAGGCGCTGGCCCGCGAGATCAAGCGCCTGGAAAAGCTGATGATGGATCACGCGCGCAACCTCGAATTCGAGCAGGCGGCCGCAGCTCGGGATTCTCTCAATGCGCTCAAGCAGCGGGTGCTGCTCGATGGGGCGGTGTAGCGGAATATGGATGTTTCAATTCATGTCCAGACGCTTACTGCTTCCTGAATAGCCGCAAGAAGTGGTGCGTTGCAATCATGGTGTAACCATTCGGGAATTTTGCGCCGTTTGCATCTCAATGGTTACCTGAATATAAGCTTGCAAGCCCATGATTTTGTTGTAGTTATGCCGGCCTCTGATTTGCGCTGCGTCAATTGCGCGGGCGCAAAAAAAGCTTGCCTTATCTCGGGTTTTCCCGCACACTTGCTTCCATGATGACCAAGGTACTTTTCGTTTGCATGGGCAATATCTGTCGCTCGCCGAGCGCAGAGGGCGTATTTCGCCATTTGGTGAATGACGCGGGTTTGGGCGATGTCGTTCGCATCGACTCCGCGGGTACGCACGCGTTTCATATTGGCGAGGCGCCTGATGCCCGGGCGCAGGCTGCAGCTCGCAAGCGCGGCTACGAGATCACTCACTGCGAGGCGCGTCAGGTCACCGCGGAGGATTTCCGTGATTTCGATCTGATCCTCGCCATGGACTGGGACAATCTGTCCGCCATGCAGCAGCAATGCCCCAAGGCATACCAACACAAGCTGATGCTGCTGATGCGCTTCGCCAATGAATTCGAAGAAGCCACCGTGCCCGATCCTTACTACGGCGGCGCTGACGGCTTCGGCAAGGTTCTGGATTACCTGGAAGATGCCTGTCAGGGCGTCCTCGAATTGGTCCGCAAGCGCGCTACCCAGTACCAGGCTGCCTGATTGCATGGTCGTGGAGCCGCTCGCAGAGCGGCTCTTCAGGTATAAGGCAGTGTAAAACCGCGCAGATGCGCGGTTTTTTGTAGGCCGGAGCCATACCAAATTAGTCGGGAATAGGCTATACTTGAGCCAATTACTCGGGTATTGGCCGCTGGATTCGCTGGCGGCCACTGCCGGAATCACAGGGAATTCACCATGCGGCTAACTACCAAAGGGCGTTTCGCCGTGACTGCCATGATCGACCTGGCTATGCGGCAGCATAGCGGTCCGGTCACTCTTGCGGCCATCAGCCAGCGTCAGAACATTTCGCTTTCGTATCTTGAACAGCTTTTCGGCAAGCTCCGCCGTCACGAGCTCGTGGACAGTGTCCGCGGCCCGGGCGGCGGTTATTCGCTTGCGCGTCTGGCGCGCAACGTGACGGTCGCGGACATCATCTTCGCCGTCGACGAACCGCTGGATGCGACCAGCTGTGGTGGCAAGCGGGACTGTACGAGCGGCAACGACGGCAAGCCGGGCAAGTGCATGACGCACGAACTCTGGGCGACGTTGAATCGCAAGATGGTGGATTACCTGGATTCGGTGTCCCTGCAGGATCTCGTTGATCAGCAGCGTGTGCGCCAACTGCAGGAAGCCACCAATCAAGCGCAGGCCTGCGCAGTGCGTGTGAACCGGGTGGGAGGCGCGACCGCCGCCAACGCCCCGACCACGACTGTGGCTGCCAACGCCACCGTATAAGAAGCATCAGGAGTTGTAGAAATGACCACCCGTCCGATCTATCTGGATTATTCGGCCACGACGCCTGTCGACCCCCGTGTCGTCGACGCCATGGTGCCCTGGCTGTACGAGAACTTTGGCAACCCGGCCTCGCGCAGCCACGCGTTTGGCTGGGAGTCCGAAGAGGCCGTCGAACGCGCCCGCGAAGAAGTCGCCAAGCTGGTCAATGCCGACCCGCGCGAAATCGTCTGGACCTCTGGTGCCACCGAATCCGACAACCTGGCCATCAAGGGCGCAGCCAACTTCTACGCCGAACGCGGCAAGCACATCATCACGGTCAAGACCGAGCACAAGGCTGTGCTCGACACCTGTCGTGAACTGGAACGCCAAGGCTTTGAAGTCACGTACCTGAACGTCAAGGACAACGGCCTGATCGACCTGGATGTCTTCAAGGCTGCGCTGCGTCCCGACACCGTGCTCGTGTCGGTGATGATGGTGAACAACGAAATCGGCGTGATCCAGGACGTGGAAACGCTGGGCGAAATCTGCCGCGAAAAGGGCATCATCTTCCATGTGGACGCCGCTCAGGCGACCGGCAAGGTGGAAATTGATCTGCAAAAGCTGAAGGTCGACCTGATGTCGTTCTCGGCCCACAAGACGTACGGCCCGAAGGGCATCGGTGCGCTGTATGTGCGCCGCAAGCCGCGTATCCGCATCGAAGCGCAGATGCACGGCGGTGGTCACGAGCGCGGTTTCCGCTCGGGCACGCTGGCCACGCACCAGATCGTCGGCATGGGCGAAGCGTTCCGTCTGGCCCGCGAAGAAATGGGCACCGAGAACGAGCGCATCCGCATGCTGCGCGATCGCCTCTGGAATGGCCTGTCGGAAATCGAAGAGGTCTACCTCAACGGCGACATGG
Source organism: Achromobacter sp. GbtcB20 (assembly GCF_019091095.1). Lineage (NCBI taxonomy): Bacteria > Pseudomonadati > Pseudomonadota > Betaproteobacteria > Burkholderiales > Alcaligenaceae > Achromobacter > Achromobacter sp. GbtcB20. The sequence goes on from NZ_JAGXJZ010000001.1 coordinate 271,248, forward strand.
ACCAGCGCGTGCCGCACAACCTGAACGTCAGCTTCAATTACGTCGAAGGCGAGTCCCTGATCATGGCGATCAAGGAACTGGCGGTGTCCAGCGGTTCGGCTTGCACGTCGGCCAGCCTGGAGCCCTCGTACGTGCTTCGCGCCCTGGGCCGCAACGATGAGTTGGCGCACAGCTCGATCCGCTTCACGCTGGGTCGTTTCACGACCGAAAAGGAAGTGGACTTTGCGGTCGAACTGATCAAGAGCCGGGTTGGCAAGCTGCGCGATATGTCGCCGCTGTGGGAAATGGCCAAGGAAGGCATCGACTTGAACACCGTGCAGTGGGCCGCGCACTAAGCGCCCGCGCCTCGAAATACGTGGAGAATTAACATGTCTTACAGCACCAAAGTTCTGGATCACTACGAAAATCCCCGCAACGTCGGTTCGTTCGACAAGTCGGACGAGTCGGTGGGCACCGGCATGGTCGGCGCGCCGGCCTGTGGCGACGTCATGAAGCTGCAGATCAAGGTGAACGAAGCCGGCGTGATCGAAGACGCGCGCTTCAAGACCTATGGCTGTGGCTCGGCCATCGCTTCCAGCTCGCTCGTGACCGAGTGGGTCAAGGGCAAGACGCTGGATCAAGCGATGAGCATCCGCAACACGCAGATCGCCGAAGAGCTGGCCCTGCCTCCGGTGAAGGTGCACTGTTCCATCCTGGCCGAAGACGCGATCAAGGCCGCGGTGCAGAACTACAAAGAAAAGCATTCGGCCAATGCCGAAGCTGTGGCGGGCTGATCATGTCCGTTACCCTGACCCAACAGGCTGCCACCCATATCGGCCGCTACTTGCAGAAGCGCGGAAAGGGTATCGGCTTGCGGCTCGGCGTTAGGACGACGGGCTGTTCCGGCATGGCCTACAAGTTGGAGTATGTCGACGAGGTCGAGGCGGAAGATGTCGTCTTCGAGAGTTTTGGCGTGAAGGTCTTCATTGACCCCAAGAGCCTTTCCTATCTCGATGGCACGGAGCTGGACTACGCCCGCGAGGGCCTGAACGAAGGCTTCAAGTTCCGCAACCCCAACGAGAAGGCGACCTGCGGCTGCGGCGAGTCGTTCACGGTGTAAGTCTTGGCTGGTGACGATCACTTCAGCCTGTTTGGCTTGCCGGCACGATTCGACCTGGACGGCCAGGCGCTTGAACACGCCTGGCGCAGCGTCGCCGCGAAGGTTCACCCCGACCGGTTTGCGACGGCCAGCCCTGCGGAGCGCCGCGTGGCGATGCAGTGGGCCGCTCGCGCCAACGAGGCATATCGCGAATTGAAGGATCCGCTGCTGCGGGCGCGCTACCTCTGCGAGCAGGCGGGCGTGGACCTTCAGACGGAAAGCAACACGTCCATGGACGCGGCCTTTCTGATGCAGCAGATGACCTGGCGCGAGATGCTGGACGATGCGCGCGATGACGCCGGCGTGCTGGACACGCTGCAAGCCGAGCTGGAAGCGGCGCGCGCCGAGATGCGAGCCACGCTGACGTGCCTCTTGGATGAGGACCGCGATTACGCGGCTGCCGGGCGCAAGGTGCGGGAATGGATGTTCGTGGAAAAGCTGGCGCAGGAGCTGGCCAACGTGCAGCCCGCGGGATAGCCAACGGCGCGCTGGGGCGTGCCCGACACGGGCGCCTGCACGGCGCGGCCTACTGACCAGATAAAAGAATCATGGCCTTATTGCAGATATCCGAGCCCGGCGAATCGCCCGCGCCGCACCAGCGCAAGCTGGCGGTCGGGATTGACCTGGGTACCACCAATTCGCTGGTTGCTGCCGTTCGCAGCAGCGTTGCCGAAGTGCTGCCCGACGCGCAAGGCCATGCCTTGCTGCCGTCGGCGGTGCGTTATTTTCCTGGCGGCAAGGTTACGACCGGCCGTGAGCCCCTGGCCCAGCAAGCCGAGGATCCGCTAAACACGGTCGTGTCCGTGAAGCGTTTCATGGGCCGGTCGCTGGAAGAGGCGCGCGCGACGCGTGCGCCGTATGAATTCGTGGATGCCCCCGGCATGGTGCGGATCCGTACGGCGCAGGGCGATCTGAGCCCGGTCGAAGTGTCCGCGCAGATCCTGGCGGTGCTGCGCCAGCGCGCCGAAGACGTGCTGGGCGACGAACTGGTGGGTGCGGTCATTACCGTACCCGCGTATTTTGATGACGCACAGCGCCAGGCCACGCGCGACGCCGCGCGCTTGGCGGGCCTGAACGTTCTGCGCCTCTTGAATGAGCCGACTGCGGCCGCGATTGCCTACGGCCTGGACAATGCTGCCGAGGGTGTTTACGCGGTTTATGACCTGGGCGGCGGCACATTCGATATCTCCATCCTGCGCCTGACGCAGGGTGTGTTTGAGGTGATCTCCACGGGCGGCGATACGGCGCTTGGTGGCGACGACTTCGATGTCCTGATCGCGGACCACGCCGTGGCGAAGCTGGGCTTGGGCGAGCTGTCGCCCGCCGAGCGCCGGGGCCTGCTGATGGCCGCGCGCGCCGCGCGTGAAACGCTGTCGGATTCCGACGTGACGACCTTGCAGCTGACGCTGTCGGGCGGACGCGATGTCGCGCTGACGCTGACCCGTGAAGAATTCGAAGCCATGGCCCAGCCGCTGATCGAGCGCACGCTGGACACGGCGCGCCGCGCGCTGCGCGATGCGGCGCTCAAGCCGGCCGACGTGCGCGGCGTGGTGATGGTGGGCGGCGCCACGCGCATGCCCGTCGTGCGCGCTGCCGTGGCCAAGGTGTTTGGCACGGAGCCGCTGACCGATCTGGATCCCGACCAAGTGGTGGCGCTGGGTGCCGCGCTGCAGGCCAATCTGCTGGCGGGCAACCGCGCGCCTGGCGAGGACTGGCTGCTGCTGGACGTGATCCCGCTGTCGCTGGGTCTGGAAACGATGGGCGGCCTGGTGGAACGCATCATCCCGCGCAACAGCACCATTCCGGTCGCGCGCGCGCAGGAATTCACGACCTTCAAGGATGGCCAGACGGCCATGAGCATCCACGTGGTGCAGGGCGAGCGCGATCTGGTGTCGGATTCCCGTTCGTTGGCGCGCTTTGAACTGCGCGGCATTCCGCCCATGGTGGCCGGCGCGGCGCGTATCCGTGTGACCTTCCAGGTGGACGCGGACGGCCTGCTGAGCGTCACCGCGCGCGAGCAAAGCCAGGGCGTCGAGGCGATGGTGTCGGTCAAGCCGTCGTACGGCTTGTCCGATGACGAGATCGCCAAGATGCTGGCCGACAGCGTGGCGCAGGCCGACACCGATGCGAAGGCGCGCATGTTGCGCGAGCAGCAGGTGGATGCGCGTCAGCTGGTGGAATCGGTGCAGGCCGCGCTGGCCGTCGACGGCGACCTGCTGGACCCGGACGAACGCAAGCGCGTGGATGAATGCCTGCAAGGGGCCATTGCTGCGCAGCAGGCGCAGGACGTGGACACCGTGACGCAAGCCGTGCAGGCCCTGTCGGCCGCGACGGATGAGTTCGCCGCGCGCCGCATGGACCGCAGTATCCGCGCCGCGCTTGCCGGCCGCAAACTTGACGAAATCGCCTGATAAGAAGTTATGCCGAAACTGACTGTATTGCCTCATCCCGACTACTGTCCCGAAGGCGCGGTGATCGAAGACGCGCCCAAGGGTGTGTCGATCTGCCGTGTGCTGCTGGATAACCACATCGATATCGAGCACGCGTGCGAATTGTCGTGCGCCTGCACGACCTGTCATGTGGTGGTCAAGCAAGGGTATTCGTCGCTGGAAGACGCAACGGACGACGAGGAAGACCTGCTGGACAAGGCCTGGGGCCTGACCCCGACCTCGCGCCTGTCGTGCCAGGCGCTGGTAAGCGACGCCGACCTGACGGTCGAGATTCCCAAGTACACGATCAATCACGCCAAAGAGGGCCATTGATGAAGTGGACCGACACCTACGAGATCGCCGCCGCGCTGTACGACGCGCATCCTGACGTCGACCCCAAGGCGCTGCGGTTCACGCAGCTGCGCGACTGGGTCATGGCGCTGCCGGGCTTTTCCGACGATCCTGCGCACTGTGGCGAGAAGATCCTGGAGGCCATCCAGATGGCCTGGATCGACGAAGCCGACTGAACGCGATTTGCCAAGAACGCTCCCTTTCCGGGAGCGTTTTTTTTGGGCGCGGCCGCGCCATGCCGTTGGTCGGAGATGGTCTGCCGCCGTCTTTGACATGCCGGCGTCGCGCAGGCCACGGTATCATCGGGGATCCGTTTGTTGTCCTTTCCAGCCGAGTCTACCGATGCCCGCTGCCCAACTGCGTTTTGGCCTGGCCGCCAATCGTTTGCACCACGAAACCCCCGACGCCGCCTTGTTCACCTGGCTGCGTTCGTGCTCGTCCACCATCCGCGAGCTGGGCGTGCAGTTGCACACGGTGGGGCGCACCCATGATGCGATCGTGCGCGAGGGCATGCTGCAGGGTTACGCCGGCCTGATCCGCTACCCGTACGGCCGCGAGGGCGGTCTGATGAAGCTGGTGGCGCGCGTGACCGAAGGCCGCGATGGCCAGGCGCCGTTCGACGGCGCGATCTACCTGATCGATCCCGTGGATCCGTCCTCGATTTTTCCGGAAGCGCTTGCGCTCAAGCGGCAGTGCATCACGCATGGCCGGCCTTTCATTTCGACGTTGGCCGGCGCCATCGAGTGGATGGAGGTCGAACGTATCCATGCGGGGCTGGCGCCGGACGCGTCCGTGTCGCGCCATTTCAATTTCTCAGGCCAGACGCTGGCGATGATCGCCCACGATGCGCTCAAGGACGAAATGGTGGCCTTCGCCAGCGAGCACTTCGATGTGCTGTCCCGGTTTGCGCGGCGCGTGGCCACGGGCACGACCGGCGGCCGCCTGAACGAGCTGGCCTGGTCGCGCGGCTGGCCCAAGGATACGCCGTGGGTTCACCGTTACCTCAGCGGCCCGCTGGGCGGCGATGCGCAGATTGCCGAATTGGTGCTGGAGCACCAATGCCAGCGCGTCATCTTCTTCGAAGACCCCCACGTAGCGCGCCAGCACGAGGCCGACATCCAGTTGCTGGAACGCGCGGTGCGCGTGGTGACCGAGTCCGCCACCTGCGCCACGTCTCCCAACGTCGCGCGCCGTTGGGCGCAAGCCGTCGAAAAGCGCGGCATCTGACCGCTACGCGCGCGTCGCGGCCGGGCCAGCGCCGGTGATGATGCGAGCGACGCGGTCCGCGACGGCCGCTGCCGCCATCGACAGCGGCAAGACATCCGAACGGCACAGAAAGACCGGACGCGTCAGCCTGGGCCTGGCGATCCGGCGCAGCACGACCAGGCCGCGCGCGGCTTCCTGGCGGACGGCCTCGTAGGACAGGATCGTACTGGCAACGCCGGCCTGCGCCAGCTCGATGAGCTGCGGAATGGCGTTGGCCTCGGCAATGATGCGAAATTGCACCTGTTCGCGCTGCTGGTATTGGTCGAGCAGCCGGCGCAGGCTATGCGGATTGCCTGGCAACACCAGCGGCAGCGCCGACAACGCGCGCAGGCTGATGGAGGGTAGCCCAGCGAGATCCGCTGCCGCGCGCTTGCTGGGCTTTGCCGCGGGCGGCGACACCACCACCAGCTCTTCGTCGATCAGATGCTGAAATCGAAGGTCGACCGACGCCTCGTCGCTGAACGTGAGCCCCAGGTCGGCGTGCCCCGAGCTGACAAAGCCGGGAATGTAGCCGGTGCTGGATTCGATGATCTTCAGATAGACGCCCGGCCATTGGGCGAGGGAAAAGCGCAGGAGCGGCACGGTCAGCAGCTTGGCCATCGACATCGACATTGCCAGCGATACCGTTCCGCGCGGGGCGTTGATGTCTTCGCGCACGTCCGCGCGCGCCGCGTCGATGCGGCCAAGGATCTCGCGCGCATGCGCCAGCAGCCGCGAACCGGCGGCGGTGGGCGTGACGCCACGCGCGCTGCGATGCAGCAGCACGACGCCCAGATCTTCCTCGAGGTTGCGGATCTGCAGGCTGAGCGCCGGTTGGGCCACGTGCAACGCGGCGGCCGCACGGCTGATCGAACCCGTTGAAACCACGGCGACAAAGCACTGCATCGCACGGATGGACATGGACATGAGATGGCTCCGGACGGTGCGGGCCATCACTTTTTTATTATGGCCTGCATATTTAAACGGTATTTCTAATATATCAATCCGCTTTCCATAATGAGCGTCATCCAAGAAAAAATCACAGGAGACAACATGACGCTCAACAAACTATTCGCTGCCTGCCTTGCTTCGACGGTGCTGTCGGCCCCCGCGTTTGCAGATGCCTGGCCCGCCAAGCCCATCACGCTGGTCGTGCCGTTTTCCGCGGGCGGGCCGACCGATTTCATCGCGCGCCTGGTGGCCGAGCCGCTGGCGCGCGAGCTGGGCCAGCAGGTCATCGTGCAGAACAAGCCGGGCGCGAGCGGAAACGTGGGCTATCAAAGCGTGCTCAATGGTCCGGCCGACGGCTACACGCTCATGCACAACACGGTGGCCATGCAGGCCATCAATCCGTTGATGTACCCCAGCGCAAAGATGCATCCGGCCAAGGATTTCGTGCCCGTTGGCACGACGGGCGCCATGCCGAACCTGCTGGTCGTCAACCCCGAGCGCACGCCCGTCAAGACGCTGGCTGAACTGGTGGAGCGCGGGCGCAGCGCGCCGCAGGGCTTGAGCTACGCCACGTTTGGTCCGGGCAGCTCGCCGCACGTGTATGGCGCCTCGCTGCAGAAGCTGGCCAACTTTCAGGCCGTGGGCGTGGCTTACAAAGGCAGCGCCAACGCCGTGACGGACGTGATCGGCGGTCAGGTCGACTTTCTGTTCGACAGCATGTCCACCAGCATCGGCCAGGTGCAAGGCGGCCGGCTCAAGGCGTTGGCGATCACGTCGGCGGCGCGTTCGCCGCTGTTGCCGGGCGTACCGACGCTGAAGGAGGCGGGCTATCCCGCCCTGGATCTGAAATTCTGGTTCGCGCTGCAGACGCCCGCCGGCACGCCGGATGACGTGGTGCAGAAACTGCGTGCCGCGGTCGCGAAGGTGGTGGCCAGCGACGCTTACCGCCAGGCCATGCAGGAGCGGGGCGCGGAGGCCTTTCAGGTGGCGCCGGCCAAGCTGGACGAGTTCTTCAAGCAGGAAACCGCGCAATGGACGCAGGCGGCGAAGACGATCGGGTTGAAGGCGGAGCAGTGAACATGGAAGGCAGGCATCGCATGACGCCATTGAAGAACATCACGGTCCTGGATCTGAGCAAGGTGCTGGCCGGACCGTTGTGCGGGCAGTATCTGGGCGAGCTGGGGGCGCGCGTGATCAAGGTCGAGCCGGTGGGCACCGGCGACGACACGCGTGCGTGGCTGCCGCAGGAGGCCGGCGAGTCCGCCACGTTCCTGGCGGTCAATCACAACAAGCGCAGCCTCGCGGTGGACCTGAAGACCGAAGCGGGGCGGGCGGTGGTCCATCGCCTGGCCGGCCAGGCCGATGTCGTGCTGCAGGGGTTTGGCGGCAAGACCGCGGCGCGCCTGGGCGTCGATTACGAGACGCTGAGCCGCCTCAATCCGCGTCTCGTGTACTGCGAGATCTCGGGCTACGGCCGTGAAGGGCCGATGGGCGACGAGCCGGGCTACGACGTCATGCTGCAGGCCTTCAGCGGCATGATCAGCACGATGGGCGAGCCGGATGGCAATTTTGCGCGCGCCAGCTTTTCGCCGGTGGATCTGGGCACGGGGTCGTTTGCGCTGAGCGGCATTCTGGCGGCGCTGCTCGAGCGCGGGCAGACGGGCAAGGGGCAATACCTGGATGTGTCGCTGCTGGATACGTCGCTGGGGATGATGTCTTACATGGCGCAGAATTATTGGCGCACGGGGAAGGTGCCGCGCCGGATGGGCACGGGCCATCCCGCCATGTGTCCGTACCAGGCGTTTCGCGCGTCCGATGGCGACCTCATGCTGGGTGTGGGCAATGACGCGCAGTGGCAGCGCTTCTGCGCGGCGGCGGGGTTGCAGGAATATGTGAACGATCCGGCGTTTGCGACCAATGCCGAGCGCGTCCGCAACTTTGATGCGACCGTCGCCCTGGTGCAGTCGCGCATCGAAACGCGGTCGGTGGCGCAATGGCTGGCATTGCTAAAACCAAAGGGAATCGCGTGTTCGGCGATCCATACGCTGGACCAGGCGTTGGCGCATCCGCAGGTCGCGGCGCGCGAACTGATCGTGACGACCGAGCATCCGGCGCTAGGCGAAGTGCGCAATATAGGCCTGCCCGTGCGTTTTGGGCGGCAGCCGCGCAAGGCCGCGCGGCCCGCGCCGATGTTGGGCGAGCACAGCCGTGAAATCCTGGCGGAGCTGGGCTTTGAAGCAAGCGAGATTGCCGCGATGCTGGTCAGTGGCAGCGTGCAGCAGCACCCCTTCGATAAAGGAACGGCATGAATCCGGTGCGTTACGAAGTCCGCGATGGCATTGCGGAAATCCACCTATGCCATCCGCCCGTCAACGCGCTGGACGTGGGTGTGCTGGACGCGCTGATTGGTGCGCTGGAAAAGGCGAATGCGGATGCGGGCGTGCGGGCGGTGCTGCTGGCCAGCAGCCTGCCCGGGCGATTCTGCGCCGGGCTGGACATGAAGCAGCTGCTGCAAAGCACGCCCGCGCGTGTGCGGGAGTTGCTGACCCGGCTCTACATCAAGCTGTATGACGCGCAGTTCAACCTGGCCAAACCATCGATTTCGGTGGTGTCTGGCGCCGTGCGCGGCGGCGGCATGACGGTGGCGATTTCCAGCGACATGATCGTGGCCGCCGACAGCGCGACGTTTGGCTACCCGGAGATCGACGTGGGCGTGCTGCCCGCCATTCATTACGTGCATCTGCCGGCCGTGGTGGGCAAGCATCGGGCGTTCGATCTGCTCTTTACCGGCCGCACGTTCAGTGCAGACGAGGCGCAGGCGATGGGGCTGGTGTCGCGTGTCGCCGCCGAGGCCGGACTGCTGGACGAGGCGCGCACGCTGGCGCGGTCGCTGGCGCAGAAGCCGCCGGAGGTGCTGGCGATGGGCCGGCGCGCGTTCGTGTACAGCAACGACAACGAGTATCGGCGCCGGGTGGCCACGGCGGTGGAAGTGTTCTGCAACGCCGCGGCCACGCCAGAGGCGCGCGAAGGCTTGAGCGCCTTCGTGCAGAAGCGGGCGCCCGACTGGGCAAGCGTCGGCGAAACGCGCTAACGCTATTGGCCGGTAAAGCGGGGCGGCCGCTTTTCGCGGAACGCCGCCACGCCTTCGGCGAAATCGGCGCGTGCGGCCGACTGCAGGAAGCGCGCCGTTTCCTCGGCCAACTGGGCTTCCAGCGGCGCGTGCGCGGCGCTGCGCAGCAATGCCTTGGCGCCCGCAATGCCGTGCGGCGCGTGGCGGGCGATGTCTTGGGCATAAGCTTGCCCCGCGGCAGCAAGTTCGCTGGCAGGCGCGGTGCGCGTGATGATGCCCCAGGCCTGCGCCTCGTCGGCCGTGAAGGCGTCATGACGCAAAAGGAGATCGAGTGCGCGCTTGGGGCCGGCGGCGCGCATGAGGCCATGCGTCATGCCGGCATCGGGCGTCGCGCCGAGCTTCAGGTAGGCCGTCATGAAGCGCGCGCCCGCATCGGCGATGGCGAGGTCGCAGGCCAGGACGAGCGACAGGCCCGCGCCGGCGGCCACGCCGTGAACCTGCGCGAGCCAGACCTTGTCCATGCGCGGGACGCGCGTAACGAATGCATTGAGCGGCGTGAACAGTTCCGACAGCGTGGCGCGCACCGTGTCGGGTTCGCCCGTGAACATGCCGATGTCTCCCCCCGCGCAGAATGCCTTGCCCGTGCCGCGCAGCAGCACGACGCGCACCGCGTCGCACGTTTCGATCCACTGCGCGGCGCGCAACAGGTCGCACGCCATGGCTACGTCGATGGCGTTGAGCGCGTCCGCGCGATTGAGGGTGAGCGTGGCGACGGGGCCGTCGGTCTCGAGCAACAGCGTCTGGAACTTCGGTGGTTCCTGGGTCATGGCGAGTCTCCGTTGTCGGGTAAATACCAACTGTCGATCAAAAAACCGCGATGCTATGTTTTGAACCAAGCGCTTGCTTGGTTGGGTTTTGAGCACGCTTAGCGTAACGCATAGAACGATTTTCCGGCGCTGTACTGGCGAAGGTAAAGACAGGTTCGTTGCATCTCCTGCCTCGCAGGGCCGCCAGGTTCACCGTCGTAAAAAATGTCCGCCCCAGGCGGCAAAATAACTTCGCATCAAAGCGGGGAGACAAATGGTGGATCAGTCCGACAGGCCTGCCTTGTTGCAGGCCGATGGGGTGACGCTGGCGTTTGGCGGCGTCAAGGCGCTTACCGACGTGGGCTTTCGCGTGGAGCAGGGCTCCATCACCACGGTCATCGGCCCGAATGGCGCCGGCAAGACCTCGCTGTTCAACACGATCTCCGGTTTCTACAAGCCCGCAGCGGGACGGATCCACTTCGAGGGCCGCGACATCACGCGCATGCACGCGCCCGATCGTGCCAAGCTGGGTCTGGCGCGCAGCTTCCAGAACATTGCGCTGTTTCGCGGCATGACAGTGCTGGACAACATCAAGCTGGGCCGCCACGCGCACCTGCGCACCAATGTGCTGGATGCGCTTTTTTACCTGGGCCGCGCGCGCCGCGAGGAGATGGCGCTGCGGGCGGACATCGAAGAACGCATCATCGATTTCCTGGAGATCGATCACATCCGCCACGCGCCGGTCGCGGCGCTGTCGTATGGGCTGCAAAAGCGGGTGGAGCTGGCGCGGGCGCTGGCGATGCAGCCCAAGGTGCTGATGCTGGACGAGCCCGTGGCGGGCATGAACCGCGAAGAGACCGACGACATGGCGCGCTTCATCCTGGATGCGCGCGCCGAGTGGGGCGTGACGGTGCTGATGGTCGAGCACGACATGGGCATGGTGATGGACCTGTCCGATCACGTCGTGGTGCTGAACTTCGGGCAGGTGATTGCCCACGGCACGCCGGCGCAGGTGCAGTCCAATCCTGAAGTCATCAAGGCCTACCTGGGCGCGGGCGACGTGGGCGATCTGCGGCGGCGGCTGCGGGAGGCGGCCTGATGGACTGGCTGTTCTTCCTGGAGGTGTCGCTGGCGGGACTGGGCAGCGGCGGCCTGTATGCGTTGGCCGCGCTGGCGTTCGTGATCGTCTACAAGGCGACCCGCGTAGTGAACATTGCGATTGGTGAATTTCTGATGCTGGGCGCGTACGTGTTCTATGCATTCGCATCGGGGATGGAGTGGCCGATCTGGCTGGCCATCGCGGGCGCGGTCGTGGTGTCGGGCGCGCTGGGCGCCGTCGTCGAGCGGCTGACCATACGCCCGATGCTGGGCGAGTCGCTGATCTCGGTCTTCATGATTACCGTGGGTCTGGCGTCGATATTGGTGGGCGCGGTTGAGCTTATCTGGACGGCGGACCAGCGGCGCCTGCCGGAATTCATGCCGCGCGCGCCAGTCATGGTGGGCGAGGCGTTCGTGGCACCCAAGGTGTTCTACGGCTTCTGGGTGGCGGTGGTGCTGGCGCTTTTGGTGCTGGTGGTGTTTCGCTACTGGCGCGGCGGCGTGGCGCTGCGTGCGACGGCGTCGGACCAGGGCGCGGCCTATGCAATGGGCATCAATGTGCCGCGCGTGTTTTCGCTGGCGTGGGTGACGGCGGGTGCCATCGCCGCGGTGTCCGGCGTGATCGTGGGCACGATCGGCGGGATCTCGTCGTCGATGGGCGTGTTCGGGTTGTCGGTGCTGGTGGTGGTGATCGTGGGTGGCCTGGACAGCGTCGCGGGCGCGCTGGTCGGCGGCATCTTCATCGGGCTGCTGGAGGCCTGGGCGGGCGCCTATCTGGGCGGCGAGTACAAGCTGCTGGCCACGTTCGTCGTCCTGGTCGTGGTGCTGATGGCCAGGCCCTACGGCCTGTTCGGCACCCGTGAAATCGAGAGGCTCTGATCCATGCGTATCGCGACCGCCAAACAGACCTACCTGGCCGACGAGGCGCTTTTCGACACGCGCACGCAGCATGTGTGGCTGGCGCTGCTGGCGGCCTCGCTTGTTCTGTTTCCTTTCGTGGCGAATGCCTATTGGCTTTATCTTGCGTGCCTGGTCGCAATCAACATCGCCAGCGCGACGGGGCTGAACATCCTGACCGGCTACACCGGATTGGTCAGCCTGGGGCAGGCGGCGTTCATGGGCCTTGGCGCGTACACGGTCGCAGTCATGGAGCTGCACCTGGGCACGCCGGTCCTGGTGAATCTGCTGGCGGGCGGCGTGGTGGCGATGTTGGGTGGGCTGCTGGTGGGTATTCCCTCGCTGCGGGTGAAGGGACTGTACCTGGCGATCTCGACGATTGCCGCGTCGTTCATCGCGCACTTCATCTTCGCGAACTGGCAGTTCACGGGCGGTACCTCAGGGTTGCAGGTGCCGCCGGCGCGCATCCTGGGGCTGGACCTGGATACGTCCTTCAAGATCTATTGGCTGATCGTGCCCGTGACCGTGCTGATGGTGCTGGGCGCGGCGAATCTTTTTCGCACGCGCATCGGCCGCGCGTTCATCGCGATCCGCGACCGCGACATTTCCGCCGAGGTGCTGGGTATCCGCCTGCTGCGCTACAAGCTGCTCTCGTTCGGGCTGTCCTCGTTCTATGCCGGCGTGGCGGGCGGTCTGTGGGCGTATTTTTTCCGGGTGGTCACGCCCGAGAGCTTTCCGCTCATCATGTCGATCTTCTTTCTGGCGGCGATCATCGTGGGCGGCATGGGCTCGATCCTGGGATCCATCCTGGGCGCGCTTTTCATGACGATGGTGCCGGAGTTTCTGAAGCTTGTTGTCGGCTGGCTGCCCGTGGGCGGCGATGCGCTGCGGCTGATCTCACCGGTGCGCACCATCGTTTTCGGCCTGCTGATCGTGGGCTTTCTGATCTTCGAGCCGCACGGGCTCGCGGAAATCTGGCGGCGCGTGCGCCGATTCTTTCACCTCTGGCCTTTCCGTACGTAGCGCGATGCGTGCGGCGTGACGGCGGCCACCCATAAGACCCAGGAGACAAACCATGAAGCGCATCCGGATAGGCAGCGGTTTATCGAGGTTGTTGGCCCCGTTGGGCCTGGCGGCGGCATTGGCGGCGGCGCCCGCGGCGCAGGCGGCCGAGGACCTGGTGCTGGGCGGCTCGATTCCCTTGAGCGGCGTGTTTGCCTTTGCCGGGCAGGGCATTCACGCCGGGATCACGGACTACGTGAAGATCATCAACGACCAGGGCGGCATCAAGGGCCGCAAGCTGCGCTACGTGCCCGAGGACACGGCCTACAAGGTGGATGCGTCGGTGGCGGCGTTCAAGAAGATCACCAGCCAGAACAAGGTCAACTTCTACTACGGCGATTCGACCGGCTTTTCCAAGACCATCAATGCCGAGCTGAACCGCACGGGCGACATCCTGATGACGGGCGCGTCCTTCGCGACCGAGCTGAACGATCCGGCGAAGTATCCCGCCCAGTTCATGCTGGGGCCCGACTACACCGAGATGTTCGGCATCCTGCTGCGCTACATCGCCAAGGAGCAGCCGGGCGCCAAGGTGGCGTTCGTGTATTCGGACACGGAGTTCGGACGCGATCCGATCGCCAGTTCGCGTGCGGTGGCTGAGAAGCTGGGCCTGAAGGTGGCTACCGAGATCATGACGCCGCCGGGCAGCGTGGACGTGTCGACCGAGGTCATCAAGCTGCGCCGCGCCGACCCTGACTTCACCATCTTTCACGGCTACGTGCTGGCGCCGATTCCCGAGTTTGTGGGGCAGGGCAAGCGCATGGGCCTGAAGACGCGCTACATGGGCACGTTCTGGACGATGGACAACTCGACCGTGATGCAGATGGGCGAGGACGCTGAGGGCTTCATGGGCGTGATGCCGTACCGGTACTACTACGATCAGGCCGCCGACGCGCCGATGCTCAAGAAGATCCGCGAAATGCGGCCGCAGTATCAGAGCACGGGCTACATGCAGGGATTCCTGGCCGCCATGCTGTTCTCGGAAGTCGCCAAGCGTACGCTGGACGCGGGCAAGGAACTGACCGCCGCCAACATGAAAGCCTCGTTGGATGGCATCAAGGATTTCGATACGGGCGGGCTGATCGGCGTGCCGATCACCATCAAGGGCAACTCCATCCCGGTGGGTCGGATCTATCGCGCGGACGTCAAGCAAAAGCAGATGGTGCCGGCGTCCGACTGGATCGTGCTCAAGTGAGGCTGCCGTGAACCAGGGACAGGACGTGGCAGGACAGGGCGTTCGTTCAGGCATGAACGCCGCCGCGCCGCCCAAGGCGGTGCTCGACATCAACAACATCGAGGTCGTCTACAACAAGGCGGTGCAGGTGCTGCGCGGCTTGTCCCTGTCGGTGCCGGCCGGCAGCATCGTCGCGCTGCTGGGCAGCAACGGAGCTGGCAAATCCACCACGCTCAAGGCGGTATCCGGTCTGCTGGACCTGGAGGACGGGGAACTGGTGCGCGGCCAGATCGTGTTCGCTGGCGGCGACACGGCGGGCATCAAGCCGCAGAACCTGGTGCGGTCGGGCCTGGCGCACGTGATGGAAGGGCGCCGCGTGTTCGAAGACCTGACCGTCGAAGAAAACCTGGTGGCGGCAACCTATGCGCTGACCGGAAGGCCCGCCGCGCGCGCGGACTTCGATCTGGTCTACGGCTACTTTCCGCGGCTTTTCGAGCGGCGGCGCGGCCTGGCAGGTTATCTGTCCGGCGGGGAACAGCAGATGCTGGCCATCGGGCGCGCGCTGATTGCGCAGCCCACGCTGATGCTGCTGGACGAGCCATCGCTGGGCCTGTCGCCCATGCTGGTCGAGAGCATTTTTTCGATCATCGCGCGCATCAATATCGAACAGGGGGTGTCGATGCTGCTGGTGGAGCAGAACGCTTCGGTTGCGCTGGCGGTGGCGCATTACGGCTACATCATGGAGACGGGCAAGGTGGTGATCGACGGTTCGGCCGACAAGCTGGCGGCGGATCCCGACGTGCGCGAATTCTATCTGGGCGTGGGCGGAACGGGCGAGGCCCGGGGCTTTCGCGACATCAAGCACTACAAGCGCCGCAAGCGCTGGCTGTCATGATGGACGCGCACAGGGATCCGGGCGCCTGGCCTGAACTGACGCTGCCGCAGATGCTGCGCGAGCAGGCGCGCCGCCAGCCGTCGGCGGTTGCCATCCGGCAGAAGGACTTTGGCATCTGGAAGCCGCTGACCTGGGACCAGTACTGGCAGCGCGCATGCCGCGTGGGGCTGGGACTGCGCGCGCTGGGGCTTAGCGCGGGCGGGCGGGTCGCGATCGTCTCGGACAACAGGGTGGAGTGGCTGCTGACGCAGATGGGGGCGTGCGCGGCCGGGGGCGTGGCGGTAGGCGTCTATTCCACAAGCCCGGCCGAAGAAATGGGCTACGTGCTGGCGCATGCGGACGTCGAACTGGTGGTCTGCGAAGACCAGGAGCAGACCGACAAGGTGCTGCACGTGGCGGACCGGCTGCCGAATTTGCGCCGCATCGTGGTCATTGAAACGAAGGGTCTGCGCGCGTATGGTGCGGCGGATCGGGCGCGCATCGTGACCTTTGCCGAAGTCGAGGCCGATGGCGGCCAGCGCGAAGCCGTGGAGCTGGCCGCGCTGAATACGATGCTGGACGGGCAGCGCCTGGACGACACCGGGCTGATGATCTACACGTCGGGTTCCACCGGCAAGCCCAAGGGCGCGATGCTGAGCTACCGCAACATGCGCGGCGTGGCGCCGGGCATCGCCGATCGCCTGTCGATGGATGCGTCCAGCGTGCACCTGTCGTACCTGCCGCTGTGTCACGTTGCCGAGCAGATGCTGTCCACGTTCGTGCCCATCTACCTGGGCACGCAGGTGAATTTTGGCGAGTCGCTGCGCACCGTGCAGGAGGACCTGCGCGAAGTCGCGCCGACGATTTTCCTGGGCGTGCCCCGCATCTGGGAAAAACTGCACGCCGCGATCTCGATCAAGATGCAGGAGGCTGGCCGGTTGCAGCAGTGGCTGTACCGCAATGCGCTGGCACAGTGCGCGCCGTTTCTGGAGAAGTCCCCCGCGCAGTATCGCGTGGGCGAGCGGCTGACGCATTGGCTGTGGTACTGGCTGGTGCTGCGCGCGCTGCAGAATTTCATTGGCCTGCGTCGTGTGCGGGTGGCAATGACAGGCGCCGCGCCGATTCCGCCGGACGTGGTGCGCTACTTTCGCACGCTGGGCGTGCCGCTGATCGAGGTGTATGGCTTGACGGAGTCGGCGGGCATGATCTTCGGACAGCATCCGGACCGCGTGAAGGTGGGCACGGTGGGCGAGCCGATCCTGGGTGTGGAGTGGCGCATCGGCGAATCCGGCGAACTGCTGGTGCGTGGCGACATGGTGTTCCAGGGTTACTACAAGAACCCGGAGGCGACCGCGGACACCGTGCGTGACGGCTGGCTGCACACGGGCGACGTCGTGGCGCAGGAAGACGGGCGCGTGCGCATCGTGGACCGGCTCAAGGACATCATGATCACGGCGGGGGGCAAGAACCTGACGCCGTCCGAGATCGAGAACGCGGTCAAGGGCAGTCCGTATGTGAAAGAGTGCGTCGTCATCGCCGACGGCAGGAAGTACGTGACGGCGTTGATCCAGCTGGAATTCGACACCGTGGGCAAATGGGCTGAATCGCGCCGCATCGCCTTCACGCATTTCCGGTCGCTGGCGGAATGCCCGCAGGTGCGCGAACTGGTCCAGCAGGAGGTCACGCGCGCCAACGCCGGGCTGGCGCCCGTCTCGCAGATCAAGCGTTTTCATCTGTTGACCAAGGAACTGGACCACGACGATGGCGAAGTGACTGCAACGATGAAGGTGCGGCGCGCCAGCATCTACCGCGCCTACGCCAACGAAATCGAATCGCTCTACGTTGAGGAGACGACGGCATGAACCAAGCCGTGATCCTGGAAGCCGTGCGCACGCCGTTCGGGCGTCGCGGCGGATGGTGGGCCGAGACCCGGCCCGACTCGCTGCTGGCGGACACCGTGCACGCGCTGCTGGCGCGCGCGGGCCTGCCGGGCGACAAGGTTGAGGACCTGATCGCCGGCTGTGTCAGCCAGGCGGGCGAGCAGGGCGCCAACATCGGCAGGCTGGCCGCGATGCTGGCCGGGCTGCCCGAGCGCGTGCCGGGGGTGGCGCTGAACCGCATGTGCGGGTCCAGCCAGCAGGCCGTGCATTTTGGCGCGCAGGCCATCGCCGCGGGCGACATGCGTTATGTGGTCGCCGGCGGCGTCGAGAGCATGAGCCGCGTGCCGATGTTCCTGGACGTGACGCTGGGCCAAAGCGAATTCCGGGGATTCGAATCGCTGAACCCGGCGTTGCTGGCGCGTTATCCGCTGATTCACCAGATCGAGAGCGCCGAGCGCATCGCCAGCCAATGGGGGCTGTCGCAGGCCGACATGGACGCGTGGGCGCGCGAGAGTCACGCGCGCGCCTGGGCGGCGGCCAGCGCGGGGCTGCATGCCGAGCTGCTGCCGGGCCCGGCGCAAACCGCGCGCCGCGACGAAGGCATCCGCGAAACGACGGAAGCCGCCCGGATGGCGGCCATGGCGCCGGCGATGCGCGCGCCGGGCGAGGGCGGCGTGACGGCGGCCAACGCCAGCCAGCTCGCCGATGGCGCGGCGGCGGTGCTGCTGGGCGACAAGGACGCGGCGCTGGCCGATGGCTTGCGGCCCCGGGCGCGCTTCCTGGCGCGGGTGGTGGTGGGTTCGGACCCCGTGATGCAGCTGACGGGCGTGATCCCCGCGGCGCGGCAGGCGTTGGCGCGTGCGGGCCTGGCGCTGGAGGACATCGACTGGATCGAGATCAACGAGGCCTTTGCAAGCGTGGTGCTGGCCTGGCAGCGCGAACTGGGCGCGGACCTGACGCGCGTGAATCCGTGGGGCGGCGCGATTGCGCACGGCCATCCGCTGGGCGCCACGGGCGCGGGCCTGATGGCCAAGATGCTGGCGGGGCTGGAGGCGACCGAAGGCGAGCTGGGCATGCAGCTCATGTGCATCGGGCACGGCATGGCTACCGCGACCATCATCCAGAGGGTTTGACCTGCATGGACAAGACCGGGACCGCTGTGTCGCGGGACGAGGGCGCGGAGACGCAGCGGCGCCAGGAACTGGTCCTGGCGGCCGGCCGGCTCTTTAGCAAACGCGGGTATGAGCGCACGACGGTGCGTGAGCTGGCCAAGGCGGTGGGGTTGCAGTCGGGCAGCCTGTTCCACCATTTCCGTAGCAAGGAAGAGATTCTGGTCGCCGTGATGAACAACGGTATCCAGGAGGTGATCGACCTGGGCGAGAAGGCGCTGGACTGCTATGCCGTGCCGGCAGACCGGCTGGCGGCGCTGTTTCGCGTGCATATGTGGAGCATGCTGCACGGCGCGGGCGGGGATGCGATGAACGCGCTGGTGTACGAATGGCGCAGCCTGTCGGCGCCGAGCCAGGCGTCGGTCAAGGTGCTGAGCGACCGCTACGAGGCGATGTGGCAGTCCGTGGTGGCGGGGGCGGTGCAGGCGGGGTTGCTGCGCGGGGATGCGCGCGTCATCAAGCGATGCGTGCTGGGCGCGATGAATTTGACGGTGCAATGGTACAAGCCGGGCGGGCGGCTGGCCCCCGCCGCGTTCATCGACGCCATGTTGCAGGCGGCGTTGCCGGCGCTGCCCGCGGGGGCGGGCAGGTGGCCCGTGGAGCCTAGCCGCGCCGCTTGATGAACGCGCCGACGGCGCAGGCGACCGACAGCGCCAGCAGCGAGGCCGCGACGGGCAAGAGGAAATCGGCTTCGCCGTGATAACCGCCGCCCGTGACGCCGCCAGCCACGCCGCCCATCCAGAGCAGGGCGGTCAGGATCGCGGCGATGAGCGAGATGGCGGTGGCCACGCACAAGGCAATGAACGCCGGCCGCCGCACGGGGGCGGACCGGTAGGGCGTGCCCAGCTGGACGCGGCGGGGTTGCTTGATCCAGTAGACCAGCCCCGCCACGACCAGCAGCAGCATCAGGATCTTGAAGATCATGACGCGCGCCGACGATCAGTCTTCACGGCGCAGGTGCGGGAAGAGGATGACGTCGCGGATGCTGGGGCTGTCGGTCAGCAGCATGACCAGGCGGTCGATGCCGATGCCGCAGCCGCCCGTCGGGGGCATGCCGTATTCCAGGGCGCGGATGTAGTCCGCGTCGTAGAACATGGCTTCCTCGTCGCCAGCGTCCTTGGCTTCGACCTGCGAGCGGAAGCGCTCGGCCTGGTCTTCGGGGTCGTTCAGCTCGGAGAAGCCGTTGGCGATTTCGCGGCCGGTCATGAAGAGCTCGAAGCGCTCGGTGATGCCTTCGCGGGTATCGGAGGCGCGCGCCAGCGGCGAGACTTCGACCGGGTAGTCGATGATGTAGGTGGGGTTCCAGAGCTTGGCTTCGGCGGTCTCTTCGAAGAGCGCCAGTTGCAGCGCTCCCAGGCCGGCGCGCGACAGCACGGGGCCGTCAGCGTCGGCGCCCAGCTTTTTCAATTCGGCGCGCACGAAGGCCGGATCGTCGAGCTGGGCCTGGGTGTAGCCGTCGGTGTACTTGAGGATGGCTTCGCAGATGGTCAGGCGGTCGAAGGGCTTGGACAGGTCCAGCTCGCGTTCCTGGTAAGTCAGGACGGCGCTGCCGGTGGCCGAGATGGCGGCCTGGCGGATCAGCTCTTCGGTGAAGTCCATGAGCCAGCGGTAGTCCGCGAAGGCTGCGTAGAACTCCATCATCGTGAATTCGGGGTTGTGCCGCGGGCTCACGCCTTCGTTGCGGAAGTTGCGGTTGACTTCAAATACACGTTCAAAGCCGCCGACGATCAGGCGCTTGAGGTAGAGCTCGGGTGCGATGCGCAGGAACATTTCCATGTCCAGCGCGTTGTGGTGCGTGACGAACGGCTTGGCCGCCGCGCCGCCCGGGATCGGGTGCAGCATGGGCGTTTCGACTTCGAGGAAGCCCGCGTTCAGCATGAACTGGCGGATGCTGCCCACGGCCTTGCTGCGCGCTTCAAAGGTGCGGCGCGTGGCGTCGGTCATGATGAGGTCGACATAGCGCTGGCGGTAGCGCAGTTCCTGGTCGGCGACGCCGTGGAACTTGTCCGGCAGGGGGCGCAGCGACTTGGACAAGAGGCGCGCCGAGGCGGCGTGCACCGACAGTTCGCCCTTGTTGGTCTTGAAGACCGACCCTTCGATCGCGATGATGTCGCCGATGTCCCACTGCTTGAACGCGGCGTAGACGTCTTCGCCGAGCGTGCCGCGATCCAGGTAGATCTGGATGCGGCCGGTGCTGTCCTGCAGCGTGGCGAAGCTGGCCTTGCCCATGACGCGCTTGAGCATCATGCGGCCGGCGACCTTGACGTTGACCGCGGCGGCGGCCAGGGCTTCCTGCTCCTGGCCGTCGTACTTGTCATGCAGGGCCGCGGCGCGGGCGTCCGGGACGAAATCGTTGGGGTACGCGACCCCGGCTTCGCGCAGTTTGGCCAGCTTGGCGCGCCTTTCGGCGATCAAGCGGTTTTCATCCTGGGCGGGTGCCGGAGTGGTCGAGTGGTCGGTCATGGTCGGGGGATCAGTCGTAATTGCGGATGTCGTCGATTTCGGTCGTGCCGAAATCTTCGCGATCCAGGTAGGCGAGGATGCGGGAGGCTACGTTGGCGGGCGAGGACAGCTTGCCGGTGGCATGGAAGTCCTGGAACTTGGCCAGCGCGGGGAAGCTTTCGGGGTCGCTTGCGCGGATGGCGGCCTGCATGTCGGTGTCGACGATGCCGGGGGCCAGCGCGACGATGCGGGCGCCGTCGGCGCCTTGTTCCTGCTTGACGACGCGGGCGTGCATGTCGAGCGCGGCCTTGGTGGCGCAGTACACGCCCCAGCCGGCGTTGGGATTGCGGCCCGCGCCGGAGGAGATGTTCAGGATGCGGCGGTCGGCCTTGATGTCAACGACGGCGGCGAGGAACCGAGCCGTGAGCAGCATGACGGCCGTGACGTTCAGGTTGAAGGCGGCGGTGATGGCCGCCCCGTCGGTGAGTTCGTCGGTGCGCGCCACCGGATGCACCGTGCCCGCGTTGTTGATCAGCAGATAGCGTTTGGCGTCGCGCGGCAGCGCGGCGCAGATGCGTTCGGCTGCGGATTCGGCCGCTTTCAGGTCCGAGAGGTCCACGGACAGTTGTTCCAGCTGCACATCCTGCGAGCGCGCGTGGGCGGCGAGCTCGGGGTCTTCGCGGCGCGCCAGGGTAATCAAGCGGGTGCCGGGTTTGACCAGGCCGCGCGCCATGGCGGCGCCGATGCCGCGCGAAGCGCCGGTGAGAATAGCAATGGTGTCGGACATTCGTGGACCTCTGGGTGCGTGAAAGCGGGAAGAATCGCGGAACTTAGACGTTTTGCTTCAGGCTGGCCTGGATGAAGGGATCCAGGTCGCCGTCCAGCACTTTCTGCGTGTTGGAGATTTCGACGTTCGTGCGCAGGTCCTTGATCCGGCTCTGGTCCAGCACGTACGAACGGATCTGGTGGCCCCAGCCCACGTCGGTCTTGGAGTCTTCTAGCTTCTGCTGCTCGGCCATGCGGTTGCGCATTTCCAGTTCGTAGAGCTTGGACTTCAGCATCTGCATGGCTTCGGCGCGGTTGCGGTGCTGCGAACGGTCGTTCTGGCACTGCACGACGATGCCCGTCGGGATGTGCGTCAGGCGCACGGCCGAGTCGGTCTTGTTGATGTGCTGACCACCCGCGCCCGAGGCACGGTAGGTGTCCACGCGCAGGTCGGCGGGGTTCACTTCGACCTCGAAGGAATCGTCGACTTCCGGATACACGAAGACGCTGGCAAACGACGTGTGACGGCCGCCCGAGGAGTCGAAGGGGCTCTTGCGGACCAGGCGGTGCACGCCGGTTTCGGTGCGCAGGTAGCCGAAGGCGTAGTCGCCCTCGATCTTGATCGTGGCCGACTTGATTCCCGCGACTTCGCCGTCGGATTCTTCAAGGATCTCGGCCTTGAAACCCTTGCGTTCGGCGTACTTGAGGTACTGGCGCAGCAGCATCGACGCCCAGTCCTGCGCTTCCGTGCCGCCCGCGCCCGCCTGGATGTCCAGGAAGCAGTTCAGGGGATCGGCCGGGTTGGAGAACATGCGGCGGAATTCCAGGGCTTCGAGCTTTTCCTGGAAGGCGTCGGCGTCCTGTTCGATCGCTTCGAGGGTGTCGCCGTCATCGTCGGCGGCGGCCATTTCGAAGAGTTCCTGGGAATCGGCCACGCCGGCGCCCAGGCTCGTGAGCGTTTCCACCACGTCCTCGAGCGATTTCTTTTCACGGCCCAGATCCTGGGCGTGCTTGGGGTCGTTCCAGACGGCCGGGTCTTCGAGTTCGGCGTTTACGACTTGGAGGCGTTCAGCTTTGGCATCGTAGTCAAAGATACCTCCGTAGAGCCTGTTCGCGCTCCGCGTAGTCGGCGAGGCGGGCTGCGAGCTGGTTCTGACGTTCGGCTTCCATGATGATCCTGTCCTGATGACTTTGTGCGAAACCTGGCATTTTACCGTGGATGGAGCCTGTTCGCGGGCGTGCATCGCGGGCACGGGTGGCGGGTCCTGTTTCCCGGGTTACGCGGGGGCAATTCCAGTTGTTCAGTTTTTTGTCAACCCGACGGCTCTAGCCTTGCCTGATGGCCGCGATGTCCCCGTTTGGGGCGCGGACCGCGACAACGCCGGCCCGCGCCGGCCTATCCCGCCAGAGGAATGGAGACAGTGATGGAAAACACGATGCCCCCCGGGCTCTCGCCGGCGCTCGACGCCAACGAAGAGGACCGGATCTACCGCAAGGTGGGCTGGCGGCTGGTGCCGCTGCTGGTGGTCTGCTACGTGGTGGCGTACCTGGACCGCGTGAACGTGGGATTCGCCAAGCTGCAGATGCTGCAGGAACTGCAATTTAGCGAAACGGTGTATGGGCTGGGCGCCGGTATTTTCTTCATCGGCTACTTCCTCTTCGAGATTCCCAGCAACATCATCCTGCACAAGGTGGGGGCGCGGATCTGGATCGCCCGGATCATGATCACGTGGGGCATCATCTCGGCCTGCATGATGTTCGTGACCAGCGTGCATATGTTCTACCTGCTGCGATTCCTGCTGGGCGCGGCCGAGGCGGGCTTCTTCCCGGGCATCATCCTGTACCTGACCTATTGGTACCCGGCCGCCCGGCGCGGACGCATCACGACGTTCTTCATGACCGCCGTGCCTATGTCCGGCCTCATCGGCGGCCCGATTTCCGGGTGGATCATGGCGACCTTTCACGGCGACCACGGCCTGTCGGGCTGGCAGTGGCTGTTCCTGCTGGAAGGGATTCCGTCGGTGGTGATCGGCGTGCTGGTGCTGATCTATCTGGATGACCGCATCAACAAGGCCAAGTGGCTGACGGCCAATGAAAAGGCCGTGCTGATCCGCAACATTGCGGCCGAGGAACAGCAAAAGGAAGATCCGCCGATCCGCGCCGCGCTGACCAAGCCGCGGGTGTGGGCGATGGCGCTGATCTACTTTTCATTCGTGATGGGGCTGTATGGGGTGGGCTTCTGGATGCCCAGCCTCATCAAGAACACCGGCGTGCAGAGCCCGCTGGCGATCGGTCTGCTGACGGCGGTGCCCAACCTGTTCGCCGTGATCGGCATGATCCTGATTTCGCGCAATTCTGACCGGCAGCGCGAGCGCCGCTGGCACGTGGCGTGGCCGGCGCTGTTTGGCGCGGTGGGGCTGTTCCTGTCGGCGGTGTGGAGCGGCAATACGGTGCTGGCGATTCTGGCGCTGACGGTGGCCAACATCGGTATCTGCACGGTCCTGCCGCTGTTCTGGAGCCTGCCGACAGCGCTGCTCGGCGGCACGGCGGCGGCTGCGGGCATTGCGCTGATCAACTCGGTGGGGAATCTGGCCGGCTTTGTCAGCCCGTATCTGGTGGGCTGGTTGAAGGACATGACCGGCACGACGAACACGGGCCTGTACATGCTGGCCGGCTGCCTGGTGGTGGGTGCATTGGTGGCGCTGGCGCAGCCGGCGAAGCTGGTGAATAAGTAGCGCCGCTGGGAGGCGGTGTCTCATAGGTGTCTGACTCCCTGGGGAGAGGCGCGTCGGCTTGGGCCGGCGGCTCAGAGGGTGTCAGACCTTTTGCGCGGACTGTGCCTGATGGGGTGTCAGACAATGTCGCGCCCTTATCCGGCGTGTTCGATCACCAGTTGCACCGACACCATCCCGTTCCACACGTTTTGTTCCAGACGGTACGCCGCCTGTATGTGTTCCGGCAGCGACTGGTCGTGGCCGAACCAAATGGCGTCAAAGCGCTGGTGGCCACGTTCCAGGGACAGCTTCAGGTGCTTTTCGCCGACCAGCCGCTGGTTGCGCACGGTGAATTCGTCCAGGAACAGGGGGGCGGCAAAGCCCGCACCCCACACCTGCTGTTGCAGCATGCCGGCCACGTCGGCGTTGGCGTAGCCCGTTTCCAGCGAGCCGTCGGTTTCGATGACGGGTTCGAAGGTGTCGCGTCCGGTGAGTTCGCGCACCGCAGCGTCGAAGGCGGGGGCGAAGGCCGGGAAATCAGCCTTGCCCAACGTCAGGCCGGCTGCCATCGCGTGGCCGCCGAACTTGCGGATCAGGTTGGGATGGCGCTTGGACACCAGGTCCAGCGCGTCGCGCAGGTGCACGTCGGGGATCGATCGGCCGGAGCCGCGGATCTCTTCGTCGCCCGCGGGCGCGAAGGCCAGGGTGGGACGCCAGAATTTTTCCTTCAGGCGCGAGGCGACCAGCCCCACGACGCCCTGGTGCCAGCCCGGGTCGAACACGCAGACGGTTGCGCCCGCGGCAGCGTCGGGCGCTTCCATGGCGGCCAGCGCCTGCTCGCGCATCTCGGCTTCGATCGTGCGGCGTTCGCGGTTGATGTTGTCCAATTCACGCGCCATTTCCAGCGCCTGCGCCTCGTCGTCCGTGGTCAGGCAGGCGATGCCCAGGCTCATGTCGGCCAGGCGGCCCGCGGCGTTGATGCGCGGACCCAGCGCGAAACCGAGGTCGAAGCCGTTGGCGCTGCGCGGCTCGCGGCCGGCGACGGCGAAGAGCGCGCGCAGTCCCGGCTGCAGGCGGCCGCTGCGCATGCGCTGCAGGCCTTGCGTGACCAGCAGGCGGTTGTTGGCATCGAGCTTGACCACGTCGGCCACGGTGCCCAGCGCAACCAGGTCGGACAGCGCGTCCAGGCGCGGGCCGCCGTCGGGGGCATACACGCCGCGGCGGCGCAGTTCGGCGCGCAGCGCCAGCATCATGTAGAAGATGACGCCCACCCCGGCCAGATTCTTGGACGGAAAGCCACAGCCCGGCTGGTTGGGATTCACGATCGCCAGCGCCTCGGGCAGGGTGTCGCCCGGCAGGTGGTGATCGGTGATGACGACGCCGATGCCGGCGGCATTGGCGGCGGCCACGCCGTCGACGCTGGCGATACCGTTGTCCACGGTGATGATGATGTCGGGCTTGCCGGCGCGGTGGCGGCAGGCCAGCTCGACCACGGCAGGCGACAAGCCGTAGCCGGTTTCGAACCGGTTGGGCACCAGGAAGTCGACATCCGCGCCCATGGCCGACAGCGCGCGCAGGCCGACCGCGCAGGCGGTGGCGCCGTCGCAATCGTAGTCGGCCACGATCAGCAGCTTCTTGCCCGCCTGGATGGCGTCGGCCAGGACGGCGGCGGCGTGCGCCGAGTGTGTCAGGCCGGCCGGCGGCAGCAGGGACGGCCAGGCGAGGCGGGTCTGGTCGGGATGGGTCACGCCGCGCGCGGCCCACAGGCGGGCCAGCAGCGGATGGATGCCGGAGGATTCGAGGATGTGGCAGGCGGCCAGGTCGGCCGGACGGATCGTTAAGCGGGGTGAGACCACCAGGCGCTCCAGTTCTTCTTGGGCGCGGGCAGCAAGCCGAGCAGGCCCCCGCGCGGTTTCAGGTCAAGGGCGGCCTGGCGGTCATCGCCCAGTAGCAGCAGTTCGATAGGCGTGGCGGGCAGGCCTTTGGCGGCCGCCAGCGGGCGCAGATGGCGCGCGTCCAGGTCAGCCAGCGCGTCGAGCCAGGCGGCCCAGTCGCCGGCGCGTTGCGGCGCGTCCAGTTCCGTCAGCACCTGGGCCGGGCTGGCGGGCGCCGCCGTCCAGGGCGTGCCGCCGCCATACAGCCACAGGGCGTTCACGGGCGGCAGGCCGCGCGCGGCCCGGTCATCGTTGACGGGGTGTTCGTGCCACGCCATCTGGATCTCATTGAGCAGGCGCCGCCACGGACGCGCTTCTGCATCCTGGCGCCACCAGTCATTCAGGCGCTTTCCCGCCACTGCTGCCGGGCTGGCCGTCTGGGGGCGCAGGTCCGCCGGCAGGCGCAGCCGCCACCGCTGGGGCGAAAGCGGCTCGACCGAGAAGCCGGTGCCGTCAAAGAGGGGGCGGGCGGTCTCCAGCAGGGCGGCCGTTTCGGATTCCGTCAGGTCCATCAAGGCGGGATCCAGCAACGAGGCCTGGTCCGCGCCCAGGGCAAGATGAACCAGCTCGCAGAGCCAGACGGGCTCTTGCGGCGAGGCACTGGACTGTTCTGCGGCCAGCAGCGGGCCGAGGCCCGCGCTTTGCAGCAGGCCGGGCTCGGCGGCGTACCCCGAGCGTGCAAGTTGCCAGGATTCGAAGGCCGTGCAGCCGTGGGCGCGCAGGTCGTAAGCCTGCAGACGGGCGGCCGCGGCCTGCAGCCAGCCGTGCAGGGTGGGCGCGCGCTCGGGCAGGAGCTTGGCCAGTTCGGCGGCGACGGGAAGGGAGGGCAACGCGCCCGGAATGACGATCAGCATGGGCGCGATTGTAGTCCGCGGCGGCATGGGGAACTTAGCGCCTTCCGGAACTGCCATACGTTGTCACGGCTGGTCTAGGATCCGCACATCCGCGCGGCGATTTGCGGACGGTTAATGCAATAATGCGCACGTGCTGAAAATACCCTACGAACTCTGGATCGGCGCCCGCTATGCGGGTCTTGCCCGTATCCGCCAGCGACGCGGCCGCCGCGATCGCTTCATCTCCTTCATCGCCGCCAGCTCCATGGCGGGCATCGCGCTGGGCGTCGCCGCCCTGATCGTGGTGCTGTCCGTGATGAACGGCTTTCAGAAAGAAGTGCGCGATCGCATGCTGTCGGTGCTGCCGCACATCGAACTCTACCTTCCCGGCGCGTCGCCCGAACGGGTGCTGGAGCAGTGGCAACAGTTTGCCACCGCCGCCGAGCGCAACCCCGAGGTCAAGGCGGGCGCGCCCTTCGTCGCGGCGCAGGGCATGCTGGTCAGGGGCCAGGCGCTGCGCGGCGTTCAGGTGCGCGGCATCGATCCGGCCACCGAGGGCAATGTGTCGGACCTGCCCCGGCAAATGGTGTCGGGCAAGCTGACCGACCTGAAACCCGGCGGCTTCGGCGTGGTGCTGGGCAATGAACTGGCCGACGGCATGGGCGTCAAGGTGGGCGACACGCTGCTGATGATGGCGCCCCAGGGCTCGATCAGCCCGGCCGGTTTCGCGCCGCGCATGCGTCAGTTCACCGTGGTGGGCGTGTTCTCGTCCGGCCACTATGAATACGATTCCTCGCTGGCATTCGTCGACAACGAAGACGCCGCCCGCGTTTTCCGCGAAAGCGGCACCGCCGGCGTGCGCCTGCGCATCGCCGACATGCAGAAGGCGCCCGAGGTGGCGGCCGAGCTGCGCAACGTCCTGCCGCCCTATGTCATGGCCAGCGACTGGTCGCGCAACAACCGCACCTGGTTTGCCGCGGTCCAGACCGAAAAGCGGATGATGTTCCTGATCCTGGCGCTGATCGTGGCCGTGGCCGCGTTCAACCTGCTGTCCTCGCTGGTCATGGCCGTCAAGGACAAGCAATCGGACATCGCCATCCTGCGCACGCTGGGCGCGGGGCCGGGCGAAGTGGCCCGCATCTTCCTGGTGCAAGGCGCGCTGATCGGCGTGATCGGCACCTTGCTGGGCGTGGCCGGCGGCATTGCCATCGCCTACAACGTCGATGTGATCGTGCCGTTCATCGAGCGCATGCTGGGCGTGCATTTCCTGCCGCGCGAGATCTATTTCATCAGCGCGCTGCCGTCCGATCCCCAGGTGGGTGACATCGTCACCATCGGCGTGACCTCGCTGGTGCTGTCCCTGCTGGCGACCTTGTATCCGAGCTGGCGCGCCTCGCGCCTGCAACCCGCACAGGTGCTGCGCCATGATTGATTCCCCGACGCACACGCCCCAGGCCGGCGCCACCCCGGCACTGCAGGCCGAGAATATCGTCAAGGTCTACGACGAAGGCCCCGCCCGCATCGAAGTGCTCAGCAACGTCAGCCTGTCCGTCGCGCGCGGCGAGATGGTCGCCATCGTGGGTGCCTCGGGATCCGGCAAGAGCACCTTGCTGCATATCCTTGGACTGCTCGACGTGCCCACCAGCGGTTCGATCACCGTTGATGGCCAGTTGGGCATCGGGCTGTCCGAATCGCGGAAAAGCGCGGTGCGCAACCGCAGCCTGGGCTTTGTCTACCAATTCCACCATCTGCTGGCGGAGTTTTCCGCGCTGGACAACGTGGCGATGCCGCTGATCGTGCGCCGCGAGAACCGCGACAAGGCGCGCGAGGCCGCGCGCGAAGTCCTGGGCCTGGTGGGGCTGTCGGCCCGTGAAGGCCACTTTCCGGGGCAGTTGTCGGGCGGCGAACGCCAGCGCGTGGCGCTGGCGCGTGCCCTGGTGACGCGACCGGTGTGCGTCCTGGCCGACGAGCCCACGGGCAACCTGGACCGCCACACCGCCCACAACATGTTCGAATTGCTGACCCGGGTGAACCAGGAGTCGGGCACGGCATTTGCGATCGTGACGCACGATCCCGAACTTGCCGCCCGCGCCGACCGTCAGTTGCTGATGGAAAACGGCCGCCTGGTGTCCGGCTAGCCCGGTCCGCAGCGAAAGCCGCCGGTCGCTGGTCCGCACGGCGGCCGCGGGCGGATAATCCGCATTCGGAGGACACGCCCATGCTCATCGACACCCATTGCCACCTGGACGCCGCTGAATTCGATGCCGACCGCACCGAGGTCGCGGACCACGCCGCCCGCGCCGACGTCCAGGCCATCGTGATTCCGGCCATCGAACGGGCCAACTTCGCCATCGTGCGTGACCTGGCCGCCAGCATCGCCGGCGGCGCCTATGCGCTGGGCATTCATCCCTTGTACGTCCAACGCGCTGACGATGCCGATCTGGACGCGTTGCGCGAAGCGATCAAGGCATCGCTTGGCGATCCGCGCTTTGTCGCCATTGGCGAAATCGGACTGGATTTCTTCGTGCCGGAAATTTCGTCCGGCGAGCCGCGCGAGCGCCAGGAGCGCTTCTACGCCGCGCAGCTGGGCATGGCCGTCGAATTTGGCCTGCCGGTGCTGCTGCACGTGCGCAAATCCCAGGACATCCTGCTGAAATACCTGCGCCGCCATCCGCGCATCGGCGGCATTGCGCACGCGTTCAATGGCAGCGCCCAGCAGGCGCAGGCCTTCATCGATCATGGATTTGCCCTGGGAATGGGCGGCGCGATGACGTTCGAGCGCGCGCTGCAGATTCGCCGGCACGCGGTGGACGTCGGGCTGGAGCATCTGGTGCTTGAGACCGACGCGCCCGACATTCCGCCCGCCTGGCTGCACGAGCCAAACCGCCGCAATCGTCCCGGCGAACTGGCACGTATTGCCGAGGTGCTGGCGGACCTGCGCGGCATCACGCCGGGGCAGGTGGCGCACGTGACGACCGCAAATGCCATGCGGGTGTTGCCCAGGCTGCCCGCAGCCATCCTGGCCGACGCGGACTGACCGCCACGTCCTCGACCCGGGCGCCGTGCCCGTCGTCTTACGCTGGCGTTGTCAGCAGCGGCAGGTCCATGCGCACGCTCAGGCCCTGCGGCGCCACGTTACGGGCCGATATCGTTCCCTTGTGCGCGGCGATCGCGGCTTGCGCAATCGATAGACCCAGCCCCGCGCCGCCGCCTGGCGTGTGGGCGGCGGCGGCCGATCCCGCGCGATAGAAAGGCTCGAACAACGACGCGAGTTCCTGCGTGGCGACGCCCGGACCGCGGTCTTCGATTTCAAGGCTGGCCTCGGTGGCGCTGGTCAGCAAGCATACGCGGATGACGCTTTCGGCGGGCGCGAAGCGCAGGGCGTTGCGCAGCACGTTCTCGATCGCGCTGGCCAGGCTGGCGCGGTCGCCGGCGATCAGGATGGGCGCCGGTGTTTCCCAATCGATGCGCAGGCGCCGGCCCGCCGCCTCGTAGCGCGCGTCGTCCACCACGCCCGATACGACTTCCGACAGATCCAGCGGTTCGGTGGGCACGGGCAGCGCGCCCACGCGGGCAAGCCGCAACGTGTTGCCCACCAGCGCGTCCAGGCGTTCGCATTCGCGTTCGATGCGGTCCAGCTGCAGATCGCGCCGCTCGTCGTTGCGCCGCGCCAGTTCCGAGGCCAGGCGCAGGCGCGCAAGCGGCGAACGGAGTTCGTGCGCGACGTTGTGCAGGAGCTGCTCGCGCGTATCGACCAGCGCCTTCAGGCGCACGGCCATCGCGTCGAAGTCGCGCGCCAAGAGGCCGAGTTCGTCCTTGCGCGTGGCGAGCTTGGCCGGGGTGTGCGTGTCCAGGCGTCCCGCGGCCAGGGCATGCGTGGCCTGGCGCAGTTGCGCGAGCGGTGCGGTGATGTGGCGGGTCAGCGCCCAGCAAAAGGGCGCAGTGACCGCCAGCGCGAACAGCAGCAGCGCGAGCGCGACGGGCGACAACGCCAGCACCTCCCAGCGCGACGAGTCAAAGGGCAGGAACAGCATCAGCATTTCCGAGCCGTCCGGCAGCAGCAGCGTCTGGGGATCCCACCAGGAGACGCGCTCGCCTGCGGGATCGGCCGGCGCGTAGTCGGACTGCGTGGCCCGCTCGGGTCCCGCGCGGTACGCGACCAGCCAATCATGCAGGCGCGTGGGCAGGCGCCTGCCCAGGATGTCCCGGTCCTCTGCATCCATGATGTAGATCTTCAGCGCCGAGTAGTTGTCGTCCATGGCGCGGACCCAGCGCGCCAGGCCTCCTTCGCCCTGCGTGCGCGCCACCTGGGCGGCGTCACGCGTGAGGTTGCCCGGGTTCAGGCCATCCAGCGAATTGAAGCGGTACCAGGCCACGCTGGCGGTCAGCACCATGCCGCAGACCAGGATGACCGCCATGGCGCCCCAGAACGTCAGGAATGCGCGCCAGAAGAGCGAGCGGGCGGGCAGCAGCGTCATCACGCGGCGCCCGCCAGCACGTAGCCCAGCCCGCGCAGATTCCGGATGGACAGCATGTCTGCGTGTTGATCCAGGCGCAGCTTCTTGCGCAGGCTGCTGATGTGCGTGTCGATGCTGCGGTCGTACCGGTCTGGGGCGCGGCCCAGCGCATACAGGCCGATCTGGTCGCGCGCGATCACCTGGCCGGGCGCGCGCATGAGGATTTCCAGAATGCGCTGTTCGGCGCCGGTCAGCATGACCTCGTCCTCGCCCAGGCGCGCGCGGCCCGTCGCCGGATCCAGCGAGAGCGCGCCCAGGCTGAGGGACGGGCTGACGGGGGCGGGGGCGTGCTCGAAGCGGCGCAGCACGGCCGTGATGCGGGCCTTCAGTTCGCGTGGGCTGAACGGCTTGGCCAGGTAATCGTCGGCGCCGAATTCCAGCCCCAATACGCGGTCGGTCTCGCCGCCGTGCGCCGTGAACATGATGACGGGGCGGCGTGAGCGCTGGCGGTAGTGCTTGAGCAGGTCCAGACCGTTGCCGTCGGGCAGCATGAGGTCCAGCAGCACGAGGTCAAAGTCGTCCTGCGCCAGCAGGGTCTGGCCTTGCGAGCGGGTGTGCGCCAGCGTGAGCTGGCACTGATTCGGTTCCAGGTATTCGCGCAGCATCTGCGCCAGCTCGACGTCGTCGTCGATGAGCAGGATGCGGCGCGCCACCGCTGAATGATTCAAGAGCATGCGTGTTGGGCGTCGTGCATCCGGCAGTTTGGCCGAAGGGGGCACGGCGCAGTGTCAAGAAGTGCAAAGAAGATAAAAGTTGCGGAAAGCGTGTTGCCGCGTGCTGCAAGCCCCAATTCTAATATGAGAATGGTTTTCATTAATAAGTGGGAGCCGGCGTAACGCCGCGCGTGGGGCGCGGTGCAAACCGGGGACGGGAGAAGTTGGAATCATGAGCAGGAAAGAAGTGGCCACGGGCCAGCGCATCGCCGCGTCGCGCACGCAACTGGCCGCCGCCTTGTGCGCCGCGGGTTTCGGCATTGCGCCGCAAGCGGTCTGGGCCCAGGCCGCGGACGCCACGACGACGATGGACACGGTGGTCGTGACGGCCAGCGGTTTTGAGCAGCGCATCCAGGATGCGCCCGCCTCGATCAGCGTGATCACGCGCGAAGACCTGGACAAGAAGTTCTACCGCGACCTGAACGACGCGCTGGTCGAAGTGCCCGGCGTCATCGTCACGGGCGGCGGCGACCGCCAGGACATCAGCCTGCGCGGCATGGGACCGAAGTACACGCTGATCCTGATCGACGGCAAGCGTCAGAACTCGCGCGAAACCCGCACCAACTCGGATTCGACGGGCGTCGAAGGCGGCTGGACGCCGCCGCTGTCGGCCATCGAGCGCATTGAAGTCGTGCGCGGGCCGATGTCGTCGCTGTACGGCTCGGACGCGATGGGCGGGGTGATCAACATCATCACGCGCAAGGTGCCTGAAGAATGGCATGGCGAAATCCGCATGGATACAACCATCCAGGAAAGCAGCAATTCGGGCGACATTTACCAGGGCAATTTCTACCTGGCCGGCCCGATCAAGAACGACCTGCTGGGCCTGCAGATCTACGGCCAGGCCACGCAGCGCGACGAAGACGACATCTACAACGGCTTTCGCAAGCGCAATGCCGAAAGCGTGACCGCCAAGCTGGCGCTCACGCCCAACCGCGATCACGACATCGTGCTGGAAGCGACCACGATGCGCCAGAAGTTCCAGGACACCCTGGGCAAGACGGTCGAGCCGCTGCCGCCCGGCACGGCGTGCCCGCGCACGGGCTGCCCGGCGTCCTCGGAGACCGATTACCGCAGCAGCAAGTGGGCGTTGTCGCATACCGGCCGCTGGGGCTGGGGCGTGTCCGACAGCTACGTGCAGCAGGAAGCGTTCGACAACCGTTCGCGCCAGATGAAGATCAAGAACCTGGATCTGCAGACCAGTTGGTCGCTGCCGCTGGGTTCGCACATGCTGACGCTGGGCGGCAGTTACCTGAACCAGCGCCTGAACGATCAGACGGGCAACCAGCTTGCTGGCGGCCCGAGCAAGGTCGAACGGTATCAATGGGCATTGTTCGCCGAAGACGAATGGCGCCTGACCGAAAGCTTTGCCGTCACGACCGGCCTGCGCATGGACGAGGACGAGAATTTCGGCAACCACTTCAGCCCGCGCCTGTACGGCGTGTGGCACATGGCCGAACGCTGGACCCTGAAGGGCGGCGTGTCCACGGGCTTTCGCGCGCCCGACCTGCGCCAGACCGTGGCCGGCTGGGGCCAGACCAGCCGCGGCGGCAATATGTACGGCAACCCGGACCTGACGCCCGAAAAGTCGGTGACGCAGGAAATCGGCCTGCTGTATGACGACGGCCAAGGCGCGAGCGCCGGCGTCACGCTGTTCAACAACGACTTCAAGGACAAGATCACCCGCGTGGCTTGCCCCTTGACGCAGTGCACGGACGGGCCCAACCAATTCGGCTCGGATCCCACCACGTACATGAACGTGGACAAGGCCGTGTCGCGCGGCGTGGAAGCCAGCCTGAAACTGCCGCTGGCGGCCGACTGGTCGATGACCAGCAGCTACACCTTCACGAAGTCGGAGCAGAAATCCGGCCAATACAAGGGCGAGCCGCTGAACCAGTTGCCCAAGCATCTGTTCACGACCACGGTCAATTGGCAGCCGTCCGACGCGCTGCAGGCGTGGGCCCGCGTGAACTTCCGCGGCCGCGAAAGCCAGCCGACCACAGGCCCGTCCTCGGACGCGCTGGTGGCCCCGTCCTACACCTTCGTGGACCTGGGCGGTTCGTACGCCGTCAACAAGACCGTGTCGGTGTACGCCGGCATCTACAACCTGTTCGACAAACAGGTCGCCTACGACGACTTCGGCTATGTCGAAGACGGCCGCCGCTACTGGCTGGGCGTGGGCGTGAAGTTCTGAGTTTGACGGGGCGCGAGAGCGCCCCATTACAGAGAGGTTTGCATGAACAATGGAAAACAGGCGGGCGCCGCCCGCCGCTGGGCAACGCGTACCGGCATGGCCTTGGCGCTGAGCGCGGCGGCAGCGGTTTGCGCCGCGCAGTCCACCACGCCGGTCAAGCACGCGCGTGGCGAGACGGCGGTGCCGTCGAACCCAACCAAGGCCATCGTGCTGGATCTGGCCGTGCTCGATACCCTGCACACGCTGGGCGTGGACCCCGTGGGCGTGCCCAGCGCCGCCAAGCTGCCGCCGCACCTGAGCCAGTTTGCGGACAAGCGTTACCTCAAGGCGGGCACGATGTTCGAGCCCAACTACGAGGTCATCCACGCCGCCGCGCCGCAGGTCATCTTCGTGGCGGGCCGCTCGGCGCCCAAGTACGACGAGCTCTCCAGGATTGCGCCCACGGTCGACCTGACGGTTGACGCCAAGGATCTGGTCGGCAGCGTCAAGCGCAATACCGAAACGCTGGCCGCGCTGTACGGCAAACAAGACGAGGCGAAGACAAAGCTGGCGGCGCTGGACGCGTCCATTGCATCGCTGAAGGGCAAGGCGGCCAACGCCGGCACGGCGCTCATCGTGCTGACCACCGGCGGCAAGATGAGCGCCTACGGCCCGGGCTCGCGGTTTGGCGTGATCCACGACGCGTTCGGCGTCAAGCCCGCCGCGTCGGGCCTGAACGTGTCGAACCACGGCCAGGCGATCTCGTTCGAGTTCATCGCCCAGACCGATCCGGACTGGCTGTTCGTCATCGACCGCGACGCCGCCATCGGCCGCGAGGGCGTGTCGGCCGAGCGCATGCTGGACAACGAACTGGTGCGTCCGACCAAAGCCTGGAAGAACCAGCGCGTGGTGTACCTGAACGGCTTTAACTGGTACCTGCTGGGCAGCGCGGGCCTGACCGCGATGCAGCAGAACGTGGACCAGATCGCGGCGGCGTTGGCGCAGGGAAAGTAAACAGCATGCAAGACGGGAAGGGCGGCTGGTGAACTGGCGGCGCGCAATCGGCGGGTGGGGCGGCCTGGCCGCCGTAATGGTGGTATTGCTGCTGTTGTGCGTGGCCAGCGTCAGCGTGGGCGCGGGCCAGATGCCATGGACCGCGCTGTGGGGCGGCGGCGAGGCGGGCGAGCGCGCGTGGCGCCTGCTGATGGTCAGCCGCATACCGCGCACGCTTGCGCTGCTGCTGGCGGGCGTGGCGCTGGCCGTGGCCGGCCTTATCATGCAAATGCTCGTGCGCAACCGCTTCGTCGAGCCCTCGACGGCCGGCACCGTCGAGTCCGCCACCCTCGGCATTCTGGCCATCACGCTGCTGGCGCCCGATACGCCCGTCATCGGCAAGATGCTGACGGCCACGGGCTTCGCGCTGGCGGGCACCTTGTTGTTCTTGGCCCTCTTGCGACGCGTGCCGCTACGCACGCCGTTCATCGTGCCGCTGATCGGGCTGATCCTGGGCGGCGTGATCCAGGCGGTCACAACCTTCGTGGCGTACCGCTTCGATCTGCTGCAATCCCTGCATGCGTGGACGACCGGCGACTTCTCCGGCGTGCTGCGCGGCCGCTACGAACTGTTGTGGATCGGCTTTGCGCTGGCCTGCGCGGCCTATGCCGCCGCCGACCGCTACACGGTTGCGGGAATGGGCCGCGAGTTCGCGTCCAACCTGGGACTGAATCATGCACGGCTGACGCTGGTGGGCCTGTTGATCGTTTCCGCCATTTCAGCGGTGGTGGTCGTGACGGCCGGCAGCATCCCGTTCCTGGGCCTCATCGTGCCCAATGCCGTCAGTCTGGTGCTGGGCGACAACATGCGCCGCGCCATTCCGTGGGTGGCGCTGCTGGGCGGCGTGTTCGTGCTGGCCTGCGACATCATTGGCCGCCTGGTCATCCATCCCTACGAAATCCCGATCGGGACGGTGGTGGGCGTGCTGGGCAGCATTTTGTTCTTGTGGCTGCTGCGCACGCGGAGGAACCGCGTTGGCTGATATCTCGATACCGCCTTTTGCCGCGCGCGCGCCGCAGACGTGGCGTCTTGCAGCGCTGGGCGCATTCGCGCTGTTCTGCATCGTGGCCTTCATGACGCTGGGCGCCAATGGCCAGTGGTCATTCGTCATTCCTTTTCGCGGCGGCAAGCTGCTGGCGATGTTGCTGGTGGCCTATGCGGTGGCCGTGTCTTCGGTGCTGTTCCAGACGATCACCCACAACCGCATCCTGACGCCCGCCATCATGGGCTTCGATGCGATGTACCTGCTGATCCAGGCGGTTGTAGTGTTCGGCTTTGGGCAGGCGGCGGCCACCGCCAGTCATCCGGTCGCGGCCTTTCTCCTGGAAGTGTGCGCGATGACGGCGTTCGCGTGCCTGCTGTTCCGCTGGCTGTTCTCCGATGCCGTGCGCAGCCTGCATCTGATGATGCTGGTTGGCATCGTCTTCGGACTGCTGTTTCGCAGCCTGTCCAGTTTCGTCGTCCGGCTGATCGATCCGAATGAATTCCTGGTGCTGCAGGACCGCATGTTCGCCAGCTTCAATTCGGTGCGCATCGAGTTGCTGCCGATCGCGCTGGCGGCCGTCTGCGCGGCTTCGCTCCTTATCTGGCGCATGCGCCGGCGCTACGACGTGCTGGCGCTGGGGCGCGATATCGCCTTGAACCTGGGCGTCGACTACCGGCGCACGCTCATGCTGACATTGGCGGCCATTGCGGTGCTGGTGTCCGTGTCGACGGCTCTGGTCGGGCCCGTGACGTTTTTCGGCCTGCTGGTCAGCAACCTTGC
This sequence comes from Achromobacter sp. GbtcB20, assembly GCF_019091095.1. Classification (NCBI taxonomy): domain Bacteria; kingdom Pseudomonadati; phylum Pseudomonadota; class Betaproteobacteria; order Burkholderiales; family Alcaligenaceae; genus Achromobacter; species Achromobacter sp. GbtcB20. The sequence goes on from NZ_JAGXJZ010000001.1 coordinate 308,301, forward strand.
GTATCACGCCATGGGGTCGGACCGGCACCGCCACACCGTGCCGGCCGCGATGCTGCTGAGCGTCATATTCCTGGTCGGCGGCCAGACGCTTCTGGAGCGCGTGCTGGGGCTGAACACCACGGTCAGCGTGGTGATTGAATTCGTGGGCGGCGTGATGTTCCTCGTCCTGATCCTGCGCAGGGGGCGCCGATGATAGAAATCCAGAAGGTCAGCAAGCAATACGGCGACACCGTCGTCATCGACGATGTCAGCCTGGATCTGCCGGCAGGCGGCGTCACCGCCATCATCGGGCCGAACGGCGCGGGCAAGTCCACCTTGCTGTCCATGGTAAGCCGGCTGTTGCCGATGAGCGCGGGGCGGGTGCTGGTCGAAGGCCTGGACGTGACGCGCGCGGACAGCCGCGAGCTGGCCCGGCGCCTGGCCATCCTGCGTCAGGACAACCATCTGCCGCTGCGGTTGACGGTCAGGGATCTGGTGGCGTTTGGCCGGTACCCGCACACGGGCGGGCGGCTGACGATGGATGACAAGGTCCATATCGACCAGGCCATCGCGTATCTGAATCTGGAGCCGCTGGCAGGCCGCTACCTGGACGAGATGTCCGGCGGCCAGCGCCAGCGCGCGTTCGTGGCCATGGTGCTGTGCCAGGACACGCGCTACGTGTTGCTGGACGAGCCGCTGAACAGCCTGGACATGAAGCACGCCGTCGCCATGATGGGCACGCTGCGCCGGGCAGCCGATGAACTGGGCAAGACGGTGGTGCTGGTGCTGCACGACATCAATTTCGCATCCAGCTACGCGGACCGCATCGTGGCGATGCGTCAGGGGCGGATCGCCCGGCACGGCACGCCGGCCGAACTGATCCGGCCGGACGTGCTGAGCGATCTGTACGAGCTGCCGATTGACGTGCACGAAATCGGCGGCAAGCGCATCTGCGTCTACTACCGGTAAGGCGGCGGGCCGCTTACTGGGTCAGATCAAGCGCATAACGCGACAGCTGCGTCACCGGGTCCGGCGTCGCGTCGTACACCGAGACGTTGGTCACGCCGTGCGCCGTGGCCATCGCCAGCGTGCCCGGCACCGACGAAAACACCACCGGTCCGGCAAGCCCGCTCACCTGCGTGAAGCGCCAGCTGCGATCCAGCCCGAAAGTGGCCAGGTCGAGCGTGGGGTTCTTCTTGATGTAGGCGATCAACACGTCGCGGCTGGCATCCGGCGCTTGCAGCACGATGTCGCCCTTGCCGCCGGCCAAGCCGGGGAAATCGCCGCCACCGCTGGCGCGGTAATTGTTGGTCACCACCAGGAACTGCGCGGTCAGGTCCAGCGGCGCGCCGTTGTACGTCAGCGCCTTGATGCGCGAGCCCTTCGGCTGCGTCACGTCGATTTCATACCGCAGCGCGTTGCCCGCCGCATACAGCACGTCGAAATTGAACGTGGGAAAGCCGGTGTCGATCAGGTCCTGCGGCGCGACCTGTGCGGGGTCGATCTGCTTGAACTGCTCGGCCGTCTTCTCCAGCCACTGGCGCACGATGTCGCCGCTGACTCGCACCACTTGCAGCGTGTTCGGGTACAGGTACAGGTCGGCCGCGTTGTTGATGGCGACGTTGCCTTGCTTCACATACGTGAAGTCGCCGGGACCGTTGCGGCCGCCCTTGAACGGCGCTGCAGCCGACAGGATCGGCAGGCCCGCGTACGACGGGCTGTTTTTGGCGATGTAGTCGGACAGGTAGTCGATCTGCGCCATGTTCACGATCTGCAGCGCGGACACGTCGCCTGCCAGCGCGTAGTACGTGGCCATGTCGAACTGGCTTTGGCCGATCGGCGTCTTCACATAGCCGATGGTCGCGGCGTGCTCGGCCTGCACCAGCTGCTGCGCGGCCGAGTCAGGCGCGACGTAGGTCGCGGGCGTGGATCCGCTTTGCGCGGTCAGCCTTGTCGAGATGCGTTGCACCTGCGTGGCGTCCTTCTGCACCTTCCAGCCCTGGTCGTACGCCAGCTTGAGCGTGATCTGGCCCAGGTTGTTGCCCCATTGGCCGGCTTGTACGGTGGGCACGCCGTTGATCAAGCCCTTTTCCAGTTCGACGCCCGGCTGCCCGGCAAACTGCGACTTGGCGTTCGTGTCGGGAAAGAGCAGATGCTGGTGGCCCGTGATGAGCGCATCGATGCCCGCAACCTGACTGAGATAGCCCGCGCCGTTTTCCATGTCGGGGCTGTAGGCCGTGGCCAGGTCGATGCCGCCATGCGCCAGCGCCACCACCAGGTCCGCGCCCGCGGCCTTCATCTCCGGCACGTAGCGCGCCGCGGTCTCCTTCCAGCCCGTGACTTCCACGTGGCCTTCCAGATTGGCCTTGTCCCATTGCATGATGGGCGGCGGCGCAAAGCCGATCACGCCCACCTTGAGGGGCACGTCGATGGACTTGCCAGTGGTGTCGGTCGCCTTGAAGGTCTTTTCCAGCAGCACGTACGGCTTGAAGATCGGCTGCTTGGAGGCGGCCGAGACAACGTTGGCCGACACGAACGGAAATGCCGGGGCGGCGCAATCCTTGGCGCCCGCCGGGTTCGTCTGCGCCGTGCCCTTGCCGATGCCGGCCAGCCCGAAGTCCACATTGGTAATCTGCGACAGATAGGGCAGGCCGTAGTTGAACTCGTGGTTGCCCATCGTGGCCGCGTCGTACGACAGCAGCTTCATCTGCTTGTAGATCGCGATCATGTCGGAACACTGCACCGGCGACACCAGCGCCTGATAGTCCGACAGCGCCGTGCCCTGCACCGTGTCGCCGTTGTCGAACAGCAGCGTGTTCGGGTGCTGCTTGCGCGCATTGGCGATCAGCGTGGCCGTGCGGTCCATGCCGTAGCTCTTGTCTTCGGCAAGCTTGTAATAGTCATAACCGAGCACGTTCGCATGCAGGTCCGTGGTGCCCAGAATCGCGACGTCCAGCGTGGCGCCTTGCGGCACGCTGGCCTGCGGCGGCGTCTCGGGCGCGGCAGTGTCGTCGTCATCGTCATCGCCGCCGCAGGCGGACAGACCGGCTACCAGCGCAAAGCTGGCGGTGACTGCATAGATCTTGCGTAGGTGTGGCTTCACCGTCTTTCCTCCGTGTTGAAGGAAAGAATTTTGGGGACGGTGTGTGACCTACCCGTGACATGCGCGGGGCCAAATCAACGCAGGGGAGACTCGCGCGTCAGGCAATCCGCTTCCAGCGCGGCCAGCGCATCCAGGAACCGCCATGCGAACGATCCCGGTCCGTCGGCATGTAACGCGGCGCGCTGGCCCGCAATGCCGAAGCACGACAGCGCGGCCACGGCCGCGGCAAACGCATCGTTGCGCGATACCGCGGCAAACGCCCCGACCACCGCGCTAAGCGCGCACCCGGTGGCGGTCACGCGCGGCATCAGCGGCGAGCCGCCCGTGATGTGTACGGCGCGTGCGCCGTCCGTCACGTAATCGGTTTCGCCCGTCACTGCCACCACCGTCTGGCGCTGCGTGGCGATGTCCCGGGCAGACTGCTCGGCATGCGCCACGGCGTCGCGCGCATCCACGCCTTTGCCCGAGCTGAGGCCGCCGGCCAGCGCAATGATCTCGGATGCGTTGCCGCGGATGATGGCGGGCTTGAGGTCCAGCAGCCGCTGGATGGCGTCACGGCGAAAGGCGGTGGCGTGGTGTGCGACCGGATCAAGCACCCAGGGAGTACCCGCGTGCGCGGCGGCCTTGGCCGTCAGCAGCATGCTTTGCAGCCAGGGCGAGGAAAGCGTGCCGATATTGATGACAACCGCGCCGGCGAATCCGGCGAACTCGGGGGCCTCTTCTTCGGCGTGGACCATGGCGGGCGACGCCCCGATCGCCAGCACGGCGTTGGCCGCGTAGTTCATGGACACGAAGTTGGTCAGGCACTGCACCAGCGGCGCGTCACGGCGGACGGCGGACAGCAGGTCCTGGGCGTGATGAGCGAGGGGAGTCAGAAGGGAATGGGGCATGCCGGGCGGATGTTGCGCGGGGACGCGCTCCCCGGGTTGATGGCGTATGTTCCCGGGGGAACCCGGGAGGTGTCAAGCTCGCGTTGCGCAACAGCACGCCGGCCATACCCAATTTGAGGTACGGGCAGCTTTCACGCCCGGTTCACAATCATTGACCGGCCCCGGATCGTCGTGATGATTGGGCGCACGACGATATCGTCCGGGCGTCATGACCCCTGAAGCCAAGCAGAGGAACCGCCATGCTGAGTTCCGAACAACTTCAACGCGTGTTTCCCAACTGCAGAGCCCCCGCCGAGTGGGCGCAAGCGTTGGCGCCCGCGTTTCAGAAGTACGAAATTGAAACCCCTGACCGCATGGCGAGTTTTCTGGCGCAGACGGGCTATGAATCCAGCCAATACAACCGGATCGAGGAAAACCTTAATTACTCAACCGCCGCGCGGTTGACCAAGGTGTGGCCCAAACGATTTCCGGATGAAGCGTCCGCGATGCCCTACGTGAATAACCCGCAGGGACTCGCAAATCTGGTTTACGCAAACCGGATGGGCAATGGCGATGAGTTAAGCAACGATGGTTACCGATATCGCGGACGAGGCATCATCCAGCTGACGGGACGCAGCAATTACGATTCGGCAGGCGATGCGATGGGCGTTGACCTGGTCAACATGCCCGAGTTGCTGGCCGACCCGAAATGGGCGGCGCTGAGCGCGGGTTGGTATTGGCAGTCGCGTGGGTTGAATGAGTTGGCCGATGACCGGACCCATGACGACGATCTGGAAGACTTTGCCCGGATTACGCGGCGCATCAACGGGGGACTGGCGGGGCTGAAGGAGCGCTTTGCCTTGTTCAAGCGCGTTTATGCCGAACTGATGCGATAGCCCGGCGGCAACGCGCCGCCTGCCCGGCGCATGTTGCATCGGGCAGGCGGCGTTTCATGTACTGCTTGGTTCGCAGCGCGACGCTTACGTCGTGGCGCGGTAGCGGTTACGCAGGTCGCGGATCTGGTCGTGGTTGTGCAGCACGCCCTGGTATTGACGTTCGACGATGGCACGCACATTTTCCGGCAGCGTTTCCTTCAGCGCCTTGTCGTAGTCGGCCTTGGCCACGTCCTCGCCTTTCTCGCATTCCTCGAGCAGCGTCAGGTCGGTGCGGCTGGAAACCGCTGCCTTGATGTTGGTCCAGCCACGGTGCATGGCGCCGGCCACCGTGCCGCTGTCTTCGGGCTCGCCGCCCATCTGCGCCACGAGCGCTTGCAGTTCTGCGGCGCCAGCGGCGCAATCGCGGGAGCGGTTGCGAAAGAGTTCCTGCAACTCGGGAGCCTTCGCGTCCTCGGCCGCCGAAGCGAAGCCCTTCTCGCCGTTCTTCGACGTTTCGATGAGGTTGTTCAGCACCTTGATCACATGATCGGCCATATCGGTCTCCTTGGTTTGGAAGGATCAGGCAGCGGGGTGCTGCCTGTGGAACCGGATATTCAGCAAGCGGCGTGCCCGGCCCGCATCGCGGCCGGGCAATCGAGGTCGCCGAGGTTGCGCTAGACGCGCGGGCAAGTGGAACCGGCTTTCAGCGCATCCAGTTCCGGATCGGTCATCTCCAGCGCCAGCGACGCCATCGCGCAGGTGACCGCCAAGGCGTTGCGCAGTTCGTCTTCCCGGATGATGTCCGGCAAATCGCCGCGCGACAGGATGTGGCGCACGCGCGATTCGGGTTTCTCGAAGCCCGCAACCAGACGCAGGGCAGGAATGCCTTGCTTGGCGAAATTGGCGTGGTCGGAGTTCGGCATGAAAGGCAGCCAGTGCGACACTGGCGCCCCGGCGCGCGCGGCGGTGTCCTGGACCACGTCCGCCAGCGCCGGATAGTCGCTGATCAGCGCGCAGAGCGTGTCGTCGCCCGCAACGGTGTCCAGATTGATGTCGAACTTCAGCCGCTGACGCTCGGCGGCCGGCATGTCGGCCAGGTAGCGGGCCGACCCGGCCAGCGCCCATTCTTCAGCGGTGAAGAAGCAGATGCGCAGTCCGGGCGTGCCGGGCCCCAGCCGTTTAGCCAGCAACCGCGCGGCAGCCAGCGCGACGGCAACGCCCGTGGCATTGTCCAGTGCGCTCTGGCCGAGGTCATGGCCGTCCATGTGGGCGCTGATCACGATCCGGCTGTCCCGGCCGCCGGCCAGGTCCAGAACGCCGGCGCAGGCCATCGAATCGCGCAACTCTTCGCCCTGGATCTGCAAGCGGACACGGGCGCCGGACCGGGCGGTCAATGCGGAAGCGGCTTCGTGGCCAATATAGGCCGCGGGAATGCCCGCGCCGTCGCGGGGGCGGCCGGAAGAGCCGGACAAGGGGCCCGCGCCGGGCAGCGTGTTGGCAATGAGGAAGGCGGCAGCGCCCTGAGCGACCGCCATGTCGTATTTGCGGCGGCGGTGCACGTGCGTTTGCGAGAACGGATATTCATGTCGCACCAGCACGATCCGGCCGCGCACGGCATCGCCAGCACGCTCGAAGTCCTCTGGGCGGCCCGCGCCGACATCCAGCACTTCGCCTTCCAGGCCTTGCGCGGACGTGGAGGCCGAGCGCAGCAGGGGCACGCACTCCAGATCCTCGGGCGCGTCGCCTAGCAGAGTCAGGCGGCTGGATAGGCAGCGCCAGCCCTCGTAGGACACCGGCACGCGCCGCACGTCGGGTCCGATTTCCCGGAGCCGGTCCAGCGCCCAGTCCATGGCTGCATCGTCCTGCCCGGTGCCGGACAGGCGACCGCCAAAACTGCAAAGAGTCTGGAAATCGTGCATCAAGGCCGCGTCGTCGGCGGCCTGCTGTTGCCAGCTTGTCGTCATCAATGTCTCCGGCGCCGCGCGCATGCCGCGCGGCGCTGCTTGCGTGTTATTCGAAGGTGATATTGGCGCGCTGCACCAGATCGGCCCAGCGGGCGAAGTCCTGCGTCAGCAACGCCTTGAGGGCTGCGGCGCTGGTGTCGGGCGGCAGGTTCATGCCCACGCTGGCGAGCCGCTGCTTGACGGGCTCGGACTGCATGACCTTGGCCATCGCTTCCGACAGTTTTTTCTGGACGGGCTCAGGCGTGCCGGCCGGCGCGACCAGTCCCCACCAGCTTTGCACGGTCAGGCCCGGGTAGCCCAGTTCCTGGAAAGTCGGCACGTCCGGCGTGCCGATCTGACGGGCGGGCGAGGACACGCCAATCGGCTTGATCTTGCCGCTCTGGAACAGGGCAACGGCCGAGGCCATCGTCGTAAAGCTGGCGTCGATCTGGCGGCCGGCCAAGTCATTGACCGATGCCGACGCGCCCTTGTAGGGGATATGCGCGAGCTTGGTGCCGGTGTTTTGCATGAACAGTTCGGCCATCAGATGGGTCAGCGAGCCGTTGCCGCCCGAACCGATGGAGACGGTGTCCGGCTTGGCCGAAGCGATCTTGACCAGCGACGGCACGTCCTGCGCCTCGAACCCGGGATTCACGAACAGGTACATGGGCGACAAGCCCAACAGCGTGATCGGCGCGAAATCCTTTTTCGCGTCGTATTTCACCCGGTCCTTGTACAGCGCCGGTACGATGGTGAACGGCACGTCGGCCAGCAACAGCGTGTAGCCATCGGGCGCTTCGGTCGCCACGTAGGCGGTGCCCAGCATCGATCCCGCACCGGCGCGGTTTTCCACCACGACGGATTGCCCAAGTTCGGCGCTCAATTGATCGCTGAGCGCCCGGGCCACTACGTCCGAGCTGCCGCCCGCCGAATACGGCACGACGATCTTGACGGGTTTATCGGGATAGGCGGCCGAGGCGGATTGCACGCTTGCGAAGCACGCGGGAATGGCCATGGCGGCCAGCAGTTTTTTCCACTTGAACATGATTTTTATGGTGATCCATGAATTATTCACGTCATTGTGGTGCGCGCGCTGGCCCCCCGCAAAGGAAGTATGCGCATAGGATATTCCAAACTGGAATAGGTGCTTTTGCGGGGCCGGCGGCCTGAAAGCAGTCAGGTTCTAGGCAATGCCCGCGTATTGCCGCGTTTGCCTGTTCAGCGCCTGGCCCTGGGCGATGACCCACTCGCAGAACGCTTCGCAGTAGGGGCCGCCGACGTTGGGACGGGGCTGCATCAGGTGATAGCCGTAGCGGCCTTCGATGGCCTCGCCGAAGGGCCGCACCAGGCGTCCCGACTCCAGATGCTCCAACACCATGCACAGCGGCATGATGCCCGCGCCCAAGCCATTGAGCACCGCCGGCAACAGGATCGAAAAGCCTTCGTATTCCGCCGCGGTGGCGGCGGGACCGGACCACAACGGGGCGACGTCGGCGCGCCACTCGTCCCAGCCATAGCCGCGCTGGGCGCGCTTGAGCAAGGGCAATCGGGCGATGTCGTCCACGCACTTGACCGGATGGCGCTTGATCACCGAGGGCGCTGCCACCAGCGCCATTTCGCGGCCGCACAGATACTGCGCGCTCATGCCCGACACATATCCCGTGTGAAGCTGGATTTCCGCGTCGAACCGTTCGGAGCGGTCGCGGCCATGCAGCAGGCGAGGGCGGATGTTGACGCGGATCTCAGGGTGCAATTCAAAGAACTCGGCCAGCCTGGGCAGCAGGAAAAACTGCGCAAACGACGGCGAGACCGCCACGTTCAGGGCGACGCGCGACGCGGGGTTGGCGACCAGCGCGTCAGCCTCGTCGATGAGCCGCACCGCCGCGCTGATGCGCTCCAGGTAGAGGGCGCCCGCGTACGTCAGCCGCAGCCCCGCAGGCATGCGCTTGAAGAGCGCGGTGCCCAATCGGCCCTCCAACGCCGCCACGTGTTTGCTGACCGCGCTTTGCGTCAGGCTAAGCGCTTCGGCCGCGCGGCTGAAGTTCAGCGTTTCGGCGGCGGTGAGGAAGATGCGCAGCGAAGACAGGGAGTTGCGGGAGCCTTTCATGGGAAGCGGGGCGTGAGAGTAGGGTGGCGCTACTGTACTGCGTGCGCCCGGACGGTAAATCGCATGCGGGCGCACGTCGCACCATAGTCAGGGGTAATCAATTCGCCAGACCGGCTCGAGGTGATTTTCTCCATTGCGCGGGAGTCACGCCAAGATGCTGCTTGAACACGCGTTGAAACGCCGCGTCCGACTGATAACCCACGCGCTCGGCGATGCCGCCGATGGATTCGCCACTTTCGCGCAAGAGTTGTGCAGCCTTTGACATGCGTATGTCCGTCAAATACTCCGTTGCTGAACAATCCAGCGCTTCCTGGAAATGCCTGACAAAAGTGGCGCGGGACATATTGCAAAGGGCAGCCAGGTCAGGGAGTGTCCAGGCTTGTCCCGGCGCTTGAAACATCTGATTCAAGGCCGGCGCCAAGCGCGGGTTGTTGGTTAATGCAAGCAATCCAGATGCGGCTTGTTCGGCTTTTGCCGCATGTCTCAATGCGACTGCCATCAGCGCAGTGGACAAGGCGTTAAGGATGGCGAGGCCGCCTAGCTGCTCATTCATTGACTCATTGCGGATTAAACCGATCAGGTTATTGAGCTCGGTGCTCCGGTCGGCCTGATTATCCGGATTGGTGTTGACGATCAGAGCAGGAGGCAGATGCTTGCGCATGAGCCTGTCATAGGGTTCCTTCAGCATGAATCGTCCACACAACATGTCCATCTTGGCACCCGGCCCTTGATTTTCGCCGACCGTGATGTTGGCGAGACTGCGCTTTTTGATCGGCAGGGGCGCCTTGCCACTTCCGTCATGCAGGACATGCGGGCCACCGTCAACCGCCATGAAGATCGTCCCTGCCTCAAGAAGCTGCGGCGGCTGATCTGGAAGTTCAAGCACGGCACTGCCGCTCAGTATCACGTGATAGGGAATCTCGTCGGCAGGCGCCTGTTCAAACGTCTCGCGCCACGGGGCACCAAACAAGCAGCGCACCTCCAGGCGTCCTCTCACGGTCACGATATCCAGCAGGTTGCTTAGCCAGTCAGTATTGGTCATGTTCGCGAATTCAGCGCTTTCAGGTGTGTGAGACGAATGAGCATATTGTTGAGCCTTGCTCGTCTTCAGCAACGTCGTTGAGAGAAATACAGTGACTACTCCCATCTTTGCTCTCAAAGGAGTTAGTCATGTCCCGAATCGTTACCCCTCCGGTTGAGTCTGCCTCTGGAGCCACTGCAGAACTCTTTTCCCAGATCAGCAAGGCGGCTGGTCGCGTCCCGAATGCCTACGCGGCCATCGGCGCACACAACCCTGCCGCCCTGAAAGCCATCTTGCAGGCGGACAGTGTGCCCGGCACCTTGAGCAGACAGGAAAAGGAAGTCATCAAGCTGGCCGTCAGTTCGGCATCGGGTTGCGATTACTGCCAAGCCGCGCACTTCCTGGTTGGCAAGCTGGCAGGCGTTCCGCAAGAGACGTTGAAGCAGGTCATTGCAGATCAATCTACCGGAAACGTGCGTTTCGATGCGCTTACCCGCTTTGTTCGCAAGCTTGCAAGCAACCCTGGCACGCTTGCCGACGAGGCCTTTACCGATATCAAGTCCGCTGGATTCAGCGATGCCGAAATCATTGAAATTGGCTTGGTCGTCTCTGTGATCACATTCACCAATATCTTCAATCGCGTGAACGATACGGCAATCGATTTTCCACAAATTCCGTAATCGCGGCGCGCGGAAAACACGCCGGGAACATTTTTCCGGCGTGTTGGAATCAGTTGATATAAACGTTGTCGCGCTTGCTGCGGGCCTGCAAGACCAAGGCCTTCGGCGTAACGCCATGCGACCGCATGAATGCGCGACGCATGCGCTCTTCATCGCCAAATCCCGTCAGCGAGGCAATACGGCTTACTGATGCATGGCCCTGATCAATGAGCGTCTCGGCAGCCTCGATTCTTAGCTTTTCAATCGCCTTTGCGGGCGCCATGCCTGTTTGCATTTGAAAAATCCGGCTGAAATGACGGGGACTCCAATGCACGTGTTCCGCCAGATCCTCGACGCTCAGATCCTTGCTCAGGTTCTCCTTTGCAAATCTCAGGGCTTCCTTGACGCGATCAGAGCTAGGCTCCATTTCCGCCATCGCCGAGAACTGCGACTGCCCACCCGTGCGGCGGTGGTAGACGACCATGAGGCGCGATATGGTCTTGGCGATTTCCACGCCTAGGTCAACCTCGACCAGCGCCAACGACAAGTCGATGCACGCTGTCACACCGGCCGATGACCACATGTCGCCATCCTTGATGAAGATCTTGTCCTCGTCAACCTGAATTTCGGGATTTTGCTCCTGCAGAAGTCTTCCGAAGTACCAGTGCGTAGTGGCCCGTTTACCGTTCAGCAGGCCAGTCTTGGCCAGGATGAAGGCACCTGTACAGATGCTTGCCACGCGCCGGGTTGCTCCGGCTGCGTGTCGAATTTTATCGATCATGTCAGGTGTCGCATTGGGAATGCTTGTAGCACCTGCGATGAGCAGCGTGTCATAGCTTCCCCAACCTATCGCCTCGGTGCCGACAACGACGCCGGTCGAACTTTCAATGAGTCCGCCCGAGACCGATAAGGCAGCGAATTCGTACACCACGTCTTTCTGCAAGCCGTTTGCAAATTCGAAAACGGTGAGGGCAGCCAAATCCAAAGCTTGGAAGCCCGGATAGACGACCAGTCCGATGCGCTTAATCATGGAAGTCCTTAAATGCGTTTTTCTGATTGTTGAAGACATTGCCATCGAAACTCTGCAATGTCAATTGTTGCTTATTAAACAGTCACTTAATGGCGGGGTGTGTGTGTTTCGGCGTAAGTGATGGCAGAAATTGCGTGTTTGTTGTCTGAAATGCCATATCCGCTGGTAGCACAATGACTTCATCGCATCAACAACGCAACGCAGCACATCAACTAAGGAGCTTGACCATGACTGACAAAACCGCACTTATCACTGGCGCGTCTTCCGGAATCGGCGCCGTCTATGCCGATCGACTGGCTCGTCGGGGCTTCGACCTGATCCTGGTGGCCCGCAACCAGGATCGACTGAGCGCGGTCGCAGAAAGGATCTCGACCGCCACCGGGCGCAACGTGCAAACCGTCAACGCTGATCTGGGCAGCAACGAGGGAGTGGCGCGAGTCGAAACCATTCTGGCCAATGGCGGCATCGACCTGCTGCTCAACAACGCCGGCTTCGGCGCGGTGACGCCGCTTGCGCAGAGCGATATTGGCGAGATGGTCAAGATGATCGACCTCAACGTCACAGCCCTGACTCGCCTGACCTATGCCGCCGCGCCCGTCTTCATCAAGCAAGGTGGCGGCACCATCATCAACATCGCTTCCATCGCAGCCATCGGCCCGGAAATCCTGAACGGCGTGTACGGCGGCACCAAGGCGTATGTCCTGGCGCTTACGCAATCCCTGCATCATGAATTGGCAGCCAAGGGCTTGCGCATTCAGGCCGTATTGCCAGGCGCCACCGCGACTGAATTCTGGGACGTGGCAGGACTGCCGCACAGCAACCTTCCGGGCGAGATCGTCATGCGCACGGAGGACATGGTCGATGCCGCTCTGACCGGCCTTGATATCGGGGAGGTCGTGACCATTCCCCCACTGCAAGACGGCGCGGATTGGGACAACTTCGAAGCCGCTCGCAAGCAACTTTCCAGCCGCTTTGGTCACTCGTCGCCGGGCGCACGTTACTTGGTCAAGTGATCCCGCCTCGCTGCAGAACCCGGTGCGCGCGCTCCCATTTCTTCGTCTGGCGTACGGACTGACCGCCAGATGGTGGCGGCTGGCCGAGGGGGATCGATTCGTTCACTTGCCGCTAATTCCAGTCTTGCCGTGACCTACTCTCTTCGGTTTCTGGGAGAACACCATCACGGGTCGCTCGTTCTGTATTGCGTTTGTCGCGGGCTCGGGGCTGGTGCAGATGCTGCCGTCCCTGCCCGATACTTTCGTGCTATGGCTCGTGGCCGCGGGGGGCGCCGCTTCATGTTTCGTATGGGCGCGCGCGGGCAACCGTTCCTGCCGTGTACTTGCGTCCCTCGGGCTAGGGCTTTCGGCCGGACTGATCAATGCGGCGCTGCAAGCGCAGCAACGGTTGGACGATGGGCTTGCCGATGCGCATCAGGATCAGGTGTCGCGGCTGGTGCTGCGCGTGGCCGCATTGCCCGATGGCGACGCGAAGCGTCAGCGCTTCCTGGCCGAGGTGATGCCGCCCGCTCGTCCCGGCATTCCCTCGCACGTCCAGGTCACCTGGCAGGCTGGCGCGGGGTCCAACCAGGCCGTGCCGCTGGTGCTGCCCGGGCAAGTGTGGCGGATGGCGCTGGTGCTGCGGCGGCCGCATGGGTTGCTCAACCCCGCGGGGCCGGACGTGGAGGGGCGCATGTTTGCCAACGGCATTCGCGCCACGGGAACCGTGCGCGGGCAGCCCGTCCTGCTGGACGACCGGCCGTGGGCCACGCCCGGCATTGCCATCGAACGTGCCCGGCATCTCGTGCGCGAGGGCATGCGCGCGGCGTTGGGCGAGCATCGCTACGCGCCGGTGCTGATTGCGTTGGCGATTGGGGATCAGGCCGGCGTGGCGCGCGACGACTGGCGGATCTTCAATCGCAGCGGCATCACGCATCTGGTGTCGATCAGCGGCATGCACGTGACATCGATTGCCGGTATCGCTGGCTTGCTGGCGTCGTCGCTTTGGCGGCGCGTGCGGTGGCGGGGCGTGGGCCTTGCCGAGCGGATGCCTGCGCGCGTTGCCGGCGGGGCGGTGGCGGCGGTGGTCGCGTTGCTGTATTGCCTGCTGGCGGGCTGGGGCGTTCCCGCACGCCGCACGTTTTTCATGCTGCTGGTGGTGCTGGGTGCGGCGTTGTCGCGGCTGCCCTTGTCGGGCGATCGGGTCCTGGCCTGCGCGGCGGCCGCCGTGGTGGCGCTGGACCCGTGGGCCCCGATGTCTGCGGGCTTCTGGTTGTCGTTCGGCGCGGTGGCGGTGCTGTTGCGCATCGCGGCCGCCCCGATCGATGTGGATGCCAGCTGGCGCGCGCGATGCGCAGCCCGGCTGCGGCAGGCCGCGCACGTGCAGCTGATGGTCACGGTAGGACTGATGCCGCTCTTGGCCTTTCTGGTGCATCAGGTGTCGCTGGGGTCGCCGTTTGCCAATGCCGTCGCCATTCCGTCGGTGACGTTCATCGTGACGCCGCTGGCGCTGCTGTGCGCGGCGCTGTCGTCCGTGCCCGGCGCCGAGGCGCTGGCGGCGTTGGTCGGGCAAGCCGGGCTGGCCGCGTTCGACCTCACCATGACGCCGGTTGCGTGGGTCGGCAATGCAAGCTGGTCGAGCGTGCCGGTTGCCGCGGCCGGCTGGCCCTGGCTGCTGCTGGCGGTGGCGGGCATGATCTGGGCCCTGCAGGCGAAGGGTTGGCCGGGGCGGCACCTTGGGTGGTTCTGCATGCTGCCGGTGCTGTTCTGGCGGCCCGACAGGCCTGAGCCGGGCCATTGGCGCATGAGCGCGATGGACGTGGGGCAGGGCAGCGCCATCCTGGTGGAAACGGCGACTCGGTCGTTGCTGTTTGACGCGGGCCCGCGCAGCTACGGCGGCAGCGATGCGGGGGAACGGGTCGTCGCGCCTTTTCTGCAAGCGCGGGGAATCGGGCGGCTGGATGTGCTGGTGCTGTCGCATGCCGATATGGATCATGTCGGCGGCACGCGCGCGGTGCTGGGGGCGGTGCCGGTGGGGCGAAGTTATACCTCGTTCGATCTGCCCGCTTATCTACGGCGCGACGCAAGGTTGTGGCCCGACGTTGGCAATGCCGAACCGGTGTTGCCCGATACGATGGCGCGGTGCGAACGAGGGCTGGGATGGGAAGCGGACGGGGTGGTGTTCGCCTTCCTGCATCCGGGGCCGTCAGAACGCAGCGCGAAGGCAGATGACCGCAATGCCGACAGTTGCGTGCTGCGCGTGGAGGGGGCAAGCCATACCCTGTTGCTGACAGGGGATGTCGGCGTGGCGCAGGAGCGAGACATGGTGGCGCAGGGGCTTGCCAGTGCCGATGTGGTGCTGGCGCCGCATCACGGGTCAGGGTCGTCGTCGGGGCATGACCTGGTGAATGCGACGCAGGCCGTCCATGCCGTTGCGCAGGCTGGGCACCTGAACCGGTTCCGCCACCCGGCACGGGCGGTGGAGCTGCGTTGGAGCCGGGCGGGCAGCAGCTTCTGGCGTAGCGACCGGGACGGCGCCGTGATGGCGGCGTCGCTGCCGGATGCGTTGGAAGTGTGGGGACAGCGCGAGCGTGCGAGACGGTATTGGCATGGTCGTTAGCCCCCCACGTCAGAACGCGTGGGCCGGGGGTTAGACCTTGCCGGCCGCCAACTCGTCAAACAGCCGATCCCCACCCATCTGCCCGCCCTTGAGCATCAGCTCAACGCCATCCGTCACCGGATCGTCGCTGCGTGCAACGCTGACGGTCACGCCGGGCGCCAGCACGCAGCGAAACGCCAATCCCCACAGTCCCAACGCAAGAGTTGCCTGGCTGGACGTGTCGCCACCGGCAATCCCAATGCGGTTCAGCCGGTGACCGGCCTGGGCGCTGGCGCGCACGATGTCGGCAACCAGCCTGGCGGTGGCGCGGGCGGTGGCGGTGGTCTGGTCTGCGTTGACGGCGCCGGCAGGCTTGTCGGTATGCACCAGCACGTTGCGGCCCTGGGCCAGCGTGGCGGCGGCCAATGCGACCTGTTGCGCGGCGTAGTCGTCATCCGCCAGCAGCCGTTCGACTTGCAGCGCTTGGCGCGTGTAGGTTTCGCACGCGGCGATTTGCCGGGCGGTGACGGGCGACAGGCTGCCCGCCACGACCAGCACCGGGCCATTGGCCGGGCCGAGTGGCGTCGCCGGTGCGACGCTGGCGTTTCCCGCGGGTCGAGCGCGGGCCAGCGCCTGTTGCACGCTGCTGGGGCCGACGGCCAAGAGGGGGGCGCGGGAAGCGGCACGTTGAATCAAACGGCCGATGACGGGGAGCTGCGATTCGTCTATCAGATCCAGCAGCAGCGGACCGTCGGTGCTTCCGATGATCTGATCGATCCACGCAGCGAGCGCGGCTGAGTGCGCGGCGGCGGCCTGGGCTGCACCCGTCCTCGCACCTGGTTCCAAGGCCGAAGGGTAGGCCGTGTGCGGCACCGAGCGGATGCCCGCCAAACCCTGCGCCTCCAGGTGCAATCGCAAATCCGCCTCGTGCATGGGTGTCACGGGATGCACGCTCATCACGGGATGGCGATCAATGCGGTGAACCTCCGGCGCGGAACCTGCGCGCGCAAAGAGGTTTCCAAAGCTGCAATACCGGCCGATGCTGGGCTGCCCACCCACGATCGGCACGATGGGATTCGCAAAATGCCGACGCAATTCGCGCACCGCCACCCCAATGCTGCCGACGTGCGGCGCGCTGTCAAAGGTGGAACAGCACTTGTAGTGCAGCACGCGCGCCCCGATGCTTGCCATGAATGCACCGACCGCCCGCAGCTCGTCCGTCATCTCCGCAGGCGCCATGCCGCGGGCGGCGCCCGCGATGCCGATGGCATCCAATGGCCCGGCACGTTCCAGTTGTCCGGAAGAAGGCACGCTCAGAAAAAGCAGGCTGCGCAGCCCGGCGCGAGCAACCTCGGCCAACGTGTCGGTGGCGCCGGTGAAGTCGTCGCCATACCAGCACACCTGTGGCGCGGCGCCGCCAATCATGCGCGGCTTCCAAAAAATTCCAGCGCGCGCTGCAGTTCCGGCGCGTTGCGGGCGTAGTCTTGCAGGGTCTGGTTGTCGCGCACGGCGTGCCAGGCCTGGCGGATGCTTTGCACGCCGGCGGCGGGGCCGTCGGGGTGGGCCAGGATGCCGCCGCCCGACATGAAGAGCAGGTCGTCGCTGCGCACGGCGGCCCAGGTGGCGGGCACGGTGCCGGCCCATTGACCGGACGAGAACGCGGGCATGACGGCGTCGTCGATGCCCGGCGTCAGCGACGCCAGGCAGTCGCGGGCCGACTCGACGACCTCGCTGTCTTCCTGCGAGAACTTGCCTTGCAGGCCGTGCACGTGCATGTGGTCCACGCCCGCCAGCCGCCACAGCGTCTGGTAGGCCTGAAACCCTATGCCCAGCAGCGGATGGCGCGACAGCGCGCCGAAACCGTTGCGGTGGCCGTGCAGCGCCAGCGGCGTGCTGCGGCGCAGGGTCTGGATGGCCGAATAGCCGCACCAGTTCAGACTGGCCATGACGCAGGTGCCGCCTTCGCGTTCGATCAGGTCGGCGTGGCGGCGCATGGCGTCGGTTTCGTCGGTGATGTTGAAAGCCACCATCACGTTGCGGCCGGTGCGTTCGCGGTGCGCGCGCACCACGGCCATGACTGCGGCGACGCGTTGGGCGAGCGGGGCGTGGGCCGGGTTGGCGCACACCTCGTCGTCCTTGATGAAGTCCACGCCAGCCGCGCAAAGCTGGGCCACCAGATGCGCGGTCTGCTCGGGCGAAAGGCCGACGTTGGGCTTGATGATGGTGCCGACCAGCGGGCCCTTGTCCACGCCGGTCAGCGCGCGCGTGCCAGCGATGCCCACCTGCGGCAGGTCGAATTGTGCGCGGTAGTTGGCGGGCAGTTCCATGCTTTCGAGCCGCAAGCCGGTGACCTCGCCCAGGTCGTACAGATTGCCGCCGACGGTGGCCGCCAGCGTGGGCAGGTTGGCGCCCACGTTGGCGACGGGAAACGCGATGCGAATCCGCGCGCGCTGGAATTTGCTAGGCATGCCGCCCGGCTGGCGCGCCAGGTAGGCGTTGGGCAGGCTGGGCGCGTCGACCGTTTCCAGCGTTTCGATGGATTCGATGCGCGCGCGCGCGCGGGCGCGCAGCTCGTCGGTTTCGCCCTGAACGCGCGTGAAGGTGCCGCAGGACTGCTCGCCGGCCATGACTTCCGCGACCTTGGCGGGGTCGACGGGGGTTTCAATCAGGTAGGTGGCGGTAAACGATTGGGAATTCATGGTGGCGGTGTGCGGCAGGGGCGTATCAGAGGCGGCTCAGGTCGGGGAAGGCGCGGACGGGGTCCTTGCCGTCCCAGTTCACCGAGCTTTCGCGGATCAGGTCGAAGAGGCGGCCCTTGGGGCCCGCGACTTCGGAGAGCTCGATGACGGTGCCGGGGTGGTATTCGGTGTCGAAATAGATGAAGCGGCCCTTTTCGCCGACTTCGCCGCTCATCTTGGGCTTGAAGCCCTGCGCCAAGAGGCGCTCCAGATCGGCGTCGTAGCTTTCGGTCCAGTAGGCGACGTGTTGCAGACCGGTGCGGCCGGCCTGCAGGAAGTCGCGGTACATGGACGGCACGTCGTTGCGGGTCTGGATCAGTTCGACCTGCACGTAGCCGGAGTTGGCCAGCGCGACGGAATTGTGGGGCTCGTGGCGTTGGCCGTCGTATTCATAGTTCACGATCGGCACGCGGGGGTTGTAGTACCAGGGGCCCACGCCGAGCTTGGTGCTCCAGTAGTCCATGGCGGCTTCGATGTCGTGCACGACATAACCGAGTTGGCGGATCTCGCCCAGGAAACGACTCATGATGGATCTTTTTAAAAGGGGTGGCTGAGGGACGGGAAGGGCGCGGCCCGCGAGGGGCCGCGTCGCGTCACAGGAAACCGATGGAGAACCAGGGGAAGGCGGCCACGACGATCAGGCCGATCAGCAGCGCGCCGATGTAGCCCCAGATCGGGCGGATGCCTTCGTTGGGATCGACGCGGCTGATGGCGCAGGCGCCGTAGTAGCCGACACCGAAGGGCGGGGCGAACAGGCCAATGCCCATCGCAAAGATCACGACCATCGCGTAGTGGACCTCGTGCACGCCAGCTTGCACCGCGATCGGGAACAGCAGGGGACCGAACAGCACGATGGCGGGGATGCCTTCCAGCACGCTGCCCAGGATGATGAAGGCCACGATGGACACCGCCAGGAAGCCGTAGCTGCCGCCGGGCATGCCCGCCATCAGCTTGGCCAGGTCGCCCGAGAAGCCCGACTGCGTCAGCGCCCACGCCATGGCGGTCGCGCAGCCCACGATCAGCATGATGGCGCCGGACAGCGACGCGGTCTCGATCAGCATGGGCTTGACACGCGCCCAGTCGAAGCAGCGGTAGATCAACAGGCCCACGACGGCGGAGTACACGATGCCGATGGTGGAGACCTCGGTGGCGGTCGCCACGCCTTCGACGACGGCGGCGCGGATCACGAAGGGCAGGGCCACGGCGGGCAGCGCGATCATGAAGAAGCGGCCGATCTCCTTGAAGGTGAAGCGCTGCACAAGGCTCAGGTCTTCCTTGCGGTAGCGCCACCAGACCACGGTGCACAGCGCCAGGCCGAGCACCACGGCGGGCAGCAGGCCGCCCGTGAACAGCGCGGCAATCGACACGCCCGTCACCGAACCGATGGTGATGAGCACGATGGACGGCGGAATCGTTTCGGTCTGCGCGCCGGTGGCCGACAGCAGGGCGACCAGGTCACCCGGCTTGGCGCCGCGCTTTTTCATTTCGGGGAACAGCACGGGCGCGATGGCCGCCATGTCGGCGATCTTGGAACCCGAGATGCCGGACACCAGGTACATGGCGCCGATCAGCACGTAGGACAGTCCGCCGCGCACGTGGCCGAGCAGGCTGGCCAGGAACTGGATCATGGCGCGCGCCATGCCCGTCATTTCGATGAGCGAACCCAGGAAGATGAAGAGCGGCACCGCCAGCAGCATCAGGTGCGACATCCCTTCGTCCAGCCGGCCCACCATGACGACCATCGGCGTGTTGGTGGTCAGCGCCAGGTACGAGAACGTGGCAAGCGCGAAGGAGAACGCGATCGGCACGCCCGAGAACACGGTGGCGGCGACGATGCCCACGAAGAAGATCACCAGGTTCAGCTTGCCCAGCCCTGAAAAGAGCGGCTGCGCCATCCAGAATATGCCGACGACGGCGGCCACGCCGGCCAGCGCCATCGCGACCTGCGGCAGCGGCTGCGTGCGCAATAGGCGCAGCAGCGCGATGATGCCCATCAGGCCCATGCCGACGGGGATGGCGGCGGCGCGCCAGGCGTTGCTCAGCTCCAGCGCGGGGGTGATGATGAAATGCTCTTCGTGCGCATATTCGATGGCGGGCGCCAGGATCAGCACCAGAAACGCCAGCGATGCCGCCAGCGCCGCCGTTTCCAGCTGCGCCCGGCGTGCCGGGCTGACGTTGTTCACCAGCGCCGTCATGCGCATGTGTTCGCCGCGCCGCAGGGCCACGACGGCGCCCAGCATGGACAGCCAGAGGAACAGGATGGAGGCAAGTTCATCGGACCAGACCAGCGGGCTATGGAACACGTAGCGCGCCACCACGCCGGCAAACAGGACGATGATCTCGACCAGCACGATGGCTGCGGCAACGTGTTCGACCACGGTGCCCAGCACGGTGTCGAGCGCGCCGGCCGCCCGGCGTAGGGGATTGGCCGGCAGCGCGGGCGCCGCGGCGTGGGGAGCGGACAGGGAGGCCATGACGCGCGACCTCAGGCCAGCTTGCCGACGGACTGCTCCAGGAGGCCCCAGGCCTCATTGCCGAAGCGGCCCTGCCATTCCTTGTAGAAGCCCGCGGTGCGCAGTTGCTCGCGGAAGCTGTCGGCCGAGGGCTGGTTGAACACCAGGCCCTTGGATTCCAGGTCGGACTGCACCGAGGCGTTGAGCTTCTTGATGTCTTCGCGCTGTGCCAGGCCCGCTTCATTGATGCCGCGCGCGACGACCGTCTTCAGGTCGGCGGGCAGGCCTTCCCACATGCGGCCGTTGGCGATGAACCAGTAGCCGTCCCAGATGTGCTTGGTCAGGGAGCAGTATTTCTGCACTTCGTACAGCTTGGCGACCTGGATGATCGGCAGCGGGTTTTCCTGCGCGTCCACCACCTTGGTCTGCAGCGACGAATAGACCTCGCTGAATTGCAGGCTGGCAGGCGCGGCGCCCAGGCCCTTGAACATGGAGATCGGCAGCGAGCTCACGGGCACGCGGATCTTCAGGCCGTCCATGTCGGCGGCGGTATTGACAGGGCCCTTGCTGCTGGTGGTCTGGCGAAAGCCGTTGTCCCACATCTTTTCAAAGGCATAGAGCTTGCGCTGCGCGATGGCCGCGCGCACGTGGGCGCCCAGCGCGCCGTCCATGGCATTCCAGACCTGGTCGTAGTCCTTGAACGCGAAGCCGACCGCGTTGATGGCGGCCACCGGCACCAGCGTGGCGATCACCAGGGCGGACGGCGTGAAGAAGTCGATGCCGCCGGAACGCACCTGGGCCAGCATGTCGGTGTCGCCGCCAAGCTGGTTGTTCGGGAAGATCTTGATGTCGACGCGGCCGTTGCTTTCCTTGAGGATGCGTTCGGCCGCTTCCTGCGCGCGGATGTTCAGCGGATGCGTCACCGGCAGGTTGTTGCCGTACTTGAGCGAGTAATCGGCGGCGCGGGCGATCAGCGGAAAGCCGGTGCCGGCGACGGCAAGGGCGGGGACCGCGCAAAGGCGGCGCAGGGCACTGCGGCGTGTAAGCAGCTTCATGGTTGTCTCCGTTGTCGTGCTTATGATGTTTTTTGATGTGCCACAAAACCGCCTAAGCCGTGCGGCAGAATGGACAATAGTGAATAGGCGGTATCATCGTCAAATCCTATTCATGATGGTTTTTGATGTGAGTAAATCCGCCTCCACCCGTGGACTTGCCCGCCTGGCCGATGTCGCCGCCCGCGCCGGCGTGTCCACCGCCACCGCCGACCGCGTGCTCAATCGCCGTCCCGGCGTGCGCCCGGCCACCGCGCAAAAGGTCTTCAAGGCGGCCATCGATCTGGACTATCTGCCGGACGAAGCCGCGTATGCGGCGGCCGCGCCCGAGCCCATGCGGCTGGTGTTCCTGCTGCCGCGCGGCAGCAACCGTTACTTGCGCATGCTGGGCGACACCGTCAACTTTGCGCACGAGCACTTTGCGCCGCTGAACGCCAAGTGCCACGTCGAATACGTGGAAAGCTTCAATCCGGATGCGCTGGCGCAGGCGCTGGCCAAGCACGGCAAGCGCGCCGACGGAATCGCATTCATGGCGCTGGAACATCCGGTGGTGCGCGAGGCCGTCAACGCGCTGGCGCAGCAGGGCGTGCCCACGGTGACGCTGATTTCCGACATCGCCAACAGCGCCCGCACGGCGTACGTGGGGTTGGACAACCGCGCGGCGGGGCGCACGGCCGGCTACCTGATCGCGCGCTTCATTGGCCTGCGCGCGGCGCACGTCGCGCTGATCGCGGGATCGCGGCACTACCGCGCCCATGAAGAGCGCGAAAGCGGATTTCTGCAGCTGTATGCCGAGCAATTCCAGGCGATGCAGGTGGTGGACCTGCGCGAAGGCTACGACGATGCGCAGCGCAACTACGAGCAGACGCGCCAGTTGCTGGAGCAGTATCCGCAGCTTGCCGGCATCTACAACATCGGCGGCGCGTCGGACGGCGTGGCCCGGGCGTTGAAAGAGGCAGGGCAGCAGCACCGCGTGGTTTTCATCGGGCACGGGTTGACGCCCGACACGCGTGCGCTCCTGATCGACGGCACGATGGACGCCGTCATCACGCAAAGCCCCATGGAAGCGCTGATGAGCTGCGTGCGCATTTTCAGCAATTTGCGGGATAAGCGCAGCGCGATGAACGGGGTTGAATTGGCGCGCAGCCAGGTGATATTCCGGGAAAACTTGCCGTAGGGGCTGCTGCGCGGGTCGGCGGGTGTCTCACGCGCCCCTGCATTTGCGCCGATCATCGAGTCGCGGGCGTATGATTTCGGCTATGGGCTCGCACCCAGTGCGGCAGCGGCGGGGCATGCCGCTGCCTACTTCAACGGAAGGTTCCTCTACAACGGTTGCCCGGCGCCCGCCGGACGACAGCCGGGAGGGCGCTGCGCCATGGACCACACAGCCAGCCGCCAGGAAGCTCCCGCCTCTTGCGAGGCGGGGTTTGCCATGCGCTTACCGGCGGGTGATCACGATTTCCATGTATTCGCTGGGCACCACCACCGCCGAATCGCCGGACCGGTTGAAGCGGTCGATCTGGGCGGTGATGTCGGCCGTCAGCGCCGTCTGCGCCGCGGGGTCCAGCGCGCCGAACGCCTTGAGCAACGGGCCGTAGTAGGTCTTGAAGACCTGCATCCAGTGCTCGGGCGAGCGGTAGCGGAACACGAAGTGACGTGGTTCGCACGTGATCGATGCGGCCTGCGGCCCGAACATTTCTTCGATGCGCGCCTTGGTGCCCCACAACGCGGGGGATTTGACGCCGGCGGGCGGGGGCAGGTGCTTGCCGATGGTCTTGAAGATCTGGCCGATGAAGCCGTCGGGCGTCCAGTTTGCGAGGCCGATCTTGCCGCCGTGCTTGCACACGCGCATCAGCTCGGCGGCGGCCTTGTCCTGGTCGGGCGTGAACATGACGCCGAAGGTCGACATCACGACATCGAACGACGCGTCCGGAAACGGCAGCGCCTCGGCGTCGGCCTCCTGGAATTCGACCTTCAGGCGCTCCGCGGCGGCGCGTTCGCGGCCGCGGCTCAGCAGCGCGGGCACATAGTCGGTCGAGGTCACGTCGCACCAGCGGCGTGCGGCGGCCAGTGTCGCATTGCCGTTGCCGGCGGCGACGTCCAGCACTTTCTGGCCGGCGCGGACATCGAGGGCTTCGCAAAGCTGTTCTCCTACGATCTGCAGCGTGGTGCCGACGACGGCGTAGTCCCCGGAGGACCAGGTGCCTTGCTGGCGGGTCTTCAAGGCAGCCAGGTCGGGCTGTGCGGTTTCGCGCACGTCACTGGTGGCAAGGGAGGAAATGGACATGGTGAGTCTCCGTTAGTGCGTGGGGTGCGCGACGGCCTCCGTGGCCAGCGCGCCGGGGTGATGCAACCAGCGCCGCGACGATGTTCGCGTGCCGTGCGCCCCGGAAACAACGATAGGAACGGGACGTGGAGGCGGGCGTGGTAGCGGGCGTGGAATCCGGCGTGGATTCGTCCGGCGTGGATTCGTCCGGCGTGGATTCGTCCGGCGCGGGCATCCACGTGCACATGCTGGGGCCGATGCGCATCAGCCGGGGCGGCGTCCCGCTTGCGCTGCCGCCGTCGCGCAAGCTGCGGGCGCTGATCGCGTACCTGGCGCTGGCCCCGAACGCCGTGATGCGCTCGCACCTGTGCGAACTGCTGTGGGACATTCCGAACGATCCGCGCGGCGAACTACGCTGGTGCCTGAGCAAGGCGCGGGGCCTGCTGGACGAGCCCGGCCGCCGCCGGGTCGAGACGATGCAGGACGCCGTGCGCCTGGACCTGTCCGACTGCCGTGTGGACGTCATCGACATCGGGGCGGCCATGCAGGCGGGTATACGCAAGGCCAGCCCGGAGCGTCTGCGCGCGCTTGCGGCCATGTTCGCGGGGGACTTTCTGGAAGGGTTGGAGATTGGCCGCAGCCCGTTCTTTCACAGCTGGCTGACCGCGCAGCGGCGGCGGCTGCGGGCCTGTCACACGGCCGTGTTGGCGCATCAGGCCGTTCTCCTGCCCGAGGGGTCGGAGGAACGGTTTGCCTGCCTGGACAAGTGGCTTGCGCTCTTGCCGTTCGATCCGCAAGCCCATGAACTGAAGCTGGACGCCTTGGGACTGCGCGGGCAATGGCGTGAAGGCGAGGAGCATCTGGCCGCGGCCGTGCGCGCCTTCGAGGCCGAGGGGCTGGATGGGCGGCCGCTGCGCGAAGCGTGGCGCGATGTGCGCGCCCGGCGGGCAGGCGGCGGCCCGTCATCGGTTCCAGCGTTGAGTCCGGCCCCGGCAGGCGCCGCAGCGCCGATGAAACCTGCCCCATTGCCGGAAGTGTTTGCGGCCCGGATAGCGCCGCAGGACGTGGCCGACACGGATTTGCCCACGCGTCCGGCCGACGCGCTGCCGTACCGGCGCGGTCGGGCATCGATTGCCGTCATGCCGTTCGTGGATAGGTCGGCGCAAGCGGGCGTCCGGGGCGGGCTGGCGGACGGGCTGGCCTTTGACGTCATCGCGCGGCTGGCAAAGCTGCGCAGCCTGTTCGTCATCGCGCAGGGCACCGTGTTTGCCCTGGACCAACGCAGCGTGGGACCGGAGGAGGCCGGGCGCACGCTCAACGTGGACTACGTGGTCAGCGGCTCGCTGCGGCGCCATGGGCAGCGCCTGGCGGTCGACGTGCAGCTCGTCGAATCCCGCACCGCGCGTATCGTTTGGGCGGATGTGCTTGACCATCCGTTCGACGACGCCTTGCTGGCGCTGGACGAGATCGGCAATCGGATCGTGGCGTCGGTCGACATCGAGATCGAGGCCGCCGAGCGCAACCGCGCCATCCTCACGCCGCCCAATTCGCTGGACGCCTGGCAGGCGCATCATCGCGGCCTGTGGCATATGTACCGGTTCAATCGCACTGACAACGAACAGGCGCAGCACTTCTTCGAGATGGCGGTGCGGCTGGACCCGACGTTCTCGCGCGCCTACGCGGGCTTGTCCTTCACGCATTGGCAGACGGCGTTCCAGCGCTGGGGCGAGCAGGAGGCGGCCATCGATCAGGCATTCGAGTCCGCCGGGCAAAGCCTGATCGCCGATGACCGGGATCCGGCGGCGCATTGGGCGATGGGGCGTGCGCTGTGGCTGCGCGGCAGCCAGGACCAGTCGGTGAGCGAGTTGCGGATCGCCGTCGACCTGAGTCCGAATTTCGCGCTGGCGCATTACACGCTGGGTTTTGTCGATTGCCAGATGGGCGACGCCGAAGCGGCCATCGGCGCCTCAGACCATTCGCGTCACCTCAGCCCCTTCGATCCGCTGCTCTTCGGCATGCTGGCCGTGCGTGCGCTGGCGTTGGTGCGGCTGGGCCGGATCGACGAGGCGGCGGGGTGGGCGGTCAAGGCGGCCGCCCGGCCCAACGCGCACGTGCACATCCTGGCAATAGCGGCGTGCTGCCTGGCGCTGGCTGGCAGGACGGACGAGGCGATGGGATTTCTGCCGGCGATCCGCAAGGCGCAGCCGTCCTACCGCGTAGAAGACTTTCTGGCCTCGTTCCGGCTGGAGCCCGACACGCAGGCTCTTTTCCGCGAGGGCGCGCGGCGGATCGGCATCGGGTAACGCGGATCCCGCGTTCCGAATTCACCACGCCTCAAAAGATTCCCTTGCTATTTAACTGCCTAGGCAGCTAATATCCCGTTCATTGATTTCAAGCGCGACGCGCCAGACCCATCATGAGCAACGCAACACCTTCCGTGCTGGACGAACTGTGCACCGGTGAACTGGGTTTCCTGGTGACCTCGGTGCGCAATGGCATTCTGGACGCATTGGACCGCGAACTGGCGCCGCTGCAGATCACGGTTCAGCAATACGTCGTGCTCAATTGCATCGTCAAGGAGTGGGGCCGCACGCTTAGCGACTTCTGCCGCGTGCTGTCGTATGACTCGGGCGCGATGACCCGGCTGCTGGACCGGATCGTGGCCAAAGGCTTTATCCGCCGCGTGGAAAACGAGGCCGACCGCCGCAGCTCGCTGATCGAGCTGACCGAGCAGGGCAAGGCGGCGTTTCCGCAGGCGCGCCAGGCCACCGAAATCGCGTTTCGCCAGTTGCTGGATGGTTTTTCGGAAGCCGAAGCGCAGGTGCTGCACAAGCTGCTGTCTCGCATCCTGATCAACGCGCGGGCGGAGTAGGTCTTCCGCCGGCGATTTTTTTTATCCATTTATCTGCCTAGGCATAAACAGCCTGGGCATATTAAAAGCTCTCTCGACCATGCAGTCGCCCATCTCGTCTATCCATTGCCTCCCGCGCCTGTGGCGCAGTGCGGGCCTCGTCCTGGCTGCGTCTGTTTTGGCCGGATGTGCAAGCACGGGCGGTCTGCACACCCAATCGTCGATCGGCAGCGCGAACGGGCTGGCAGTCAGCGCATCTTTGCAAGGATCGCCCGTCTCGCCGGCTGCGTGGCCGACGCAGGCGTGGTGGGAGACCTTCGGCGACGCGCAGTTGAACCAGCTTGTGCAGGCTGCTCTGGCCGGACAGCCCAGCCTGCGGGCGGCGGCGGCGCGGGTGCGGCAGGCCGATGCGCTGGCCAGCGTCGCGGGGGCGCCGCTGTCGCCGCAAGGAAACTTGAGCGGCCGCGCGACGCGCCAGCGGTTCAGCGAGCACAGCACCACGCCGCAGCCGCTGGCCGGCGCGTGGGATTGGACGGCGGACCTGCAGGCGGGCGTGGGCTACGAGATCGATTTCTGGGGCAAGAACCGGGCGGCGCTGGACGCGGCGCTGCAACGCGCGCAGGCCGCCGAGGTGGACCTGCATGCCGCCGAGCTGATGCTCACGACCTCGCTGGTCCGCGCGTATCTGAAACTGGACGCCGCCTACCAGCTGTGCGATCTGGCCGAAGAGACGCTGCGTCAACGCGAGACCACGCTGGCGTTGACGCAGCGCCGCGTCGACGCCCAGCTGGATTCACGTCTGGACATGACGCAGGCCGAAGCCGCGCTCCCCGCCACGCGCGAACGCATCGCCGCGTTGAACGAACAGATCGCGCTGACGCGCAATCAGGTCGCCGCCCTGGTGGGCCGGGGCCCCGACGCGGGCATCCAGCTGGGACGGCCGGCGCTGCGCGGGCGTTTTGCCGAGGCGATCCCGACGACGGTGCCGGCGGAATTGATCGGCCGTCGGCCCGACGTGGTGGCGCACCGCTGGCGCGCCGAAGCAGCCGGCGCCGAGATCAAAGCCGCTCGCGCGCAGTTCTATCCCAACGTCAGCCTGACCGCGTTTGCCGGCTTGCAGAGCCTGGGGCTATCGGACCTGCTAAACGCCGGCAGCCGCGTGTTGGGCATTGGCCCGGCGGTGTCGCTGCCGGTCTTTGACGGTGGCCGGCTGCGCGGCAACCTGGGCGCGCGCCAGGCGGAATACGACGCGGCGGTCGAACAGTACAACGGCACGCTGGTCACGGCGCTGCATGACGTGGTGGACCAGCTGGTGTCCCTGCGGTGGCAGGCTGAACGCTCGGCCCAGCAGCGCGAGGCGCTGCGGCTGACGCAGCAGGCCTACGACATGGCGTCCGCGCGCTACCGGAGCGGCGTGGGCAGCTACCTGCAGGTGCTGTCCGCCGAAGGTCAGGTGCTGCAGCAAAAGCAGTTGCTGATCGAACTGGACACGCGCAACCGCACGCTGCATCTGGACCTCATCCGCGCGTTGGGCGGCGGCTATCTGCCCGGCGCATCCGGGACGCCCGCGACGGCCGATTCCGGCGCTGCGACGCAAACCCGGTCATAAGCCGCCATCCCGCCCGATCATCCTTCTCTCAGCACTTGCAAGCCATGAACACCGAAGCCGCCCCGAATTCTCCATCCCCCTCATCCCGGCCGCGCAACGCCTTCGCCCGCAAGGTGGCCGCCGGCGGCGCGGCAATCCTGGCGGTCGCGCTGCTGGCCGGCGCGTATGCCGCGCAGGCTGACGGCCGATGGGTGTCGACGGAAGACGCTTATGTCGAAGGCAATGTCGTGCAGGTGACGCCGCAGGTGGGCGGGGTGGTGACCGCGATCCGCGCGGACAACACCGACAGGGTCGAACCGGGGGCGGTGCTGATCGAGCTGAACGGGGTGGACGCGCAACTGGCGCTGGACGCGGCGCGCGCCAATCTGGCGCGCAGCGTGCGGCAGGTGCGCGGCCAGTTCGCGATGGCCGGGCAGGACGGCGCCACTGTGGCGCTGCGCAAGGTGGACCTGGCCCGCGCCGAGGAAGACGTGGCGCGCCGGTCGGCGCTGGCCAGGATCGGCGCCATTCCGGGAGAGGAACTGGTGCACGCGCAGCAGGCCGTGCGCACCGCGCGCGCCGCGCTGGCGGTCGCCAGTGAACAGCTCAAGCGCAACCATGCGCTGATCGACGGCACCACGGTCGAAACGCATCCGGACGTGCAGGCCGCGGCCGTGCAGTTGCGCAACGCCAGCGTGGCCCTTGCGCGCACGAAAGTCGTCGCGCCGGTGGGCGGAGTGGTGACCAAGCGCGGCGTGCAGGTCGGGCAGCGCGTGGCCGCTGGCGCGCCGCTGATGTCGGTGGTGCCGCTGGACCAGCTGTGGGTCACGGCGAACCTGAAGGAATCGCAACTGCGCAATGTGCGTATTGGCCAGCCTGTCCGGCTGACGACCGACCTGTATGGCGATGGCGTGGTCTATCACGGCCGCGTGCTCGGCCAGGACGCCGGCACCGGCAGCGCCTTCTCGCTGCTGCCCGCGCAAAATGCCACCGGCAACTGGATCAAGGTGGTGCAGCGCGTGCCGGTGCGGATCGCGCTGGACCCGGCGGAGGTGGCGGCGCAACCGCTGCAACTGGGTCTGTCGATGCGGGTCGAGGTGGACACCGAGACGCGCGAAGGCAAACGGCTGGTCGCGGCGCAAGGACAGCCGCAGGTCTACACGACGGCCGTGTATGCCGACGAGCTGGCCCAGGCCGACGCGCAGGTGCGCGCCATCATCGACGCCAACCGCTGAGCCCGCGCATCATGTCGCCACCGAAACCCCCGGTCGCGCTGCTGCTGGTCATCGGCGCCCTGACGTTCATCGATTTCCTGCAGAACGGCATGGCGACGTTTGGCGCGGCGCCCATCATGGGCGAAATCGGCGCCAGTCCCGAGGAATACACGCATATCGCGCTCATCTACGCCTGCGTGGCGGTGATGATGATCGCCTTGCAGGGGTGGCTGACACATCGGCTGGGCCTGCGCGCCTACCTGCTGACGTCATTGGCCGCCGCGGGCGCCGGGGCGGCGGTCTGCGCGCTGTCGCAGGATCCGGGGCAATTTCTGCTGGGCCGCGTCCTGATGGCAACGGGCTGCGCGGCGATGCTCACGTCGTCGCGGCTGACAGTCAACCTGATTCCGCCCGGTCCGGCTCGATTCCTGGGCATCAAGGCCCTGGCGACCGGGCTGTGCGTGGGCACGGCGCTGGCGCCCTGGCTGGCCGCGATGGCGGTCGAGCACGACGGCTGGCCGTTGATGTTCTGGCTGATCGCGGCGCTGTCGTTGCTGGCGATGGCGCCGGTGATGCTGGTCATGCCGGGCCGCGAGGCGGGGTCGGTGCTGTCCGGCAACGTGCGCCTCGCGCCGATCGCCGCGCTGGGCGTGGGCAGCTTCCTGGTGCTGCATGCCTTGCAGCGCGCCTACTACGACTTCTTCAGCGAGTTCGCGTGGTTGGCGCTGTCCGCGGCGGCGGGCGTGGCCGCGCTGGGCTACTTTGTGTGGTCCGAAACGCGCAACGGCGCGCCGCTGCTGCGGCTGGGCGGCATGAAGGAAGTGCGTTTCCTTTGCGGGCTGGGCCTGTTCATGGCCTGCTATGTGATGCTTGGCGCCAATGGCTATCTGGTGCCGATGATGCTGCAACGCGGGCTGGGTCAGACCTGGATGACGGCGGGCGAGTTCTTTGCGATGGGACTGGGGGCGGGGGTCATGACCTGGGTCGTGATGTCGCAATTGCTGCCGCGCTGGCCGTCGCCGCGCAAGTTCTTCGTGACCGGCTTTCTGGCGCTGGCAGCGTTCGGCGTGTTGATGTCGCGCCTGACTCCCACTGCCAACC
Source organism: Achromobacter sp. GbtcB20 (assembly GCF_019091095.1). Lineage (NCBI taxonomy): Bacteria > Pseudomonadati > Pseudomonadota > Betaproteobacteria > Burkholderiales > Alcaligenaceae > Achromobacter > Achromobacter sp. GbtcB20. Next base: position 338,741 of record NZ_JAGXJZ010000001.1, read on the forward strand.
TGTGGACCGATGTGCTGCCGGCGCTGGCCTGCTATGGCGTCTTCATCATGATGCTCATGCCCACGACCGCGATGCAGACCTTTACCGGCTTGACGGGCGAGCCCGCGGTGTTCGCCCATGCCCAGCAGGTCAAGAACATGCTGGCGCAGGTTGGCCAGGCGCTGGGCATCATGTTGGCCACCGTCGGCCAGCAGTGGTTCACGTCGCGGCACTACACAGTGCTTCAGACGGGCATCGCGGCCGGCAACGCGCATTTCGAAGCCGTGATGGCGCAGCTATCCGCCCACTTTGCGGCGGTGGTGGGGCCAGGGCAGGCCCAGCAGCTTGCCACGGCGCGGATCGCGCAGTTGCTGAACGAGCAGGCGGCGCTGCTGGCCAGCCTGGACCATTTCCGGGTGGTGGCGGGCGTGGCGCTGGCGGCAGCGGCCGTCAGCCTGGTGCAGCGGGTGTTCCGCTAGCGTGTGTTCCGCTGGGCCGTATTCAGCACGGCCGGCTGCAGCAAACCGCTGCGATTCAGTTGCCGCCGAGCTGGGCGATGATCTGCCGCGCCACGTCCGCCAGCGACAGGCCGCCGTCCATTGCCGCGCGTTGCAGGCGTTCGTGCGCGGCCTGCTCGGTCAGGCTGTAGCGGCTGATCAGAAGCAGCTTGGCGCGGTCGATGCGCTTTCTTTCGTCCAGCGCGCCGCGCACGCTGCTAAGCGCGTCGTCGGCGCGCTGCATGCGCAGGGTCTGCTCGCGCATCATGTCCAGGATCGAGCGTTCCATTTCGTTGCCCACGCCGTCTTCGGGGGGCACGTCCAGGATGCGGCTTTGCACGCTGAACACCATGCTGGGCGCGCGGCCGCTGGCGTGATCCGTGTACCGGCTGAGCAGCAGGCGGCGGTCGTCCAGTTCCTGGCGGGTGTCGGCAATGCGGCGCGCGCACTGTTGCGCCAGTTCCTGCGCCAGTTGCGTCTCGACCGTGCGCATGGCGTCGATGCGTGCGGTGCACAGGTCGAACCACAGTTCGGCCAGACCGGTGTCCACGCGCTGCGCGTCGCTGGTGTGTTGCGCCATGTCGCGCATGCGTTGCACCGGCTGCGCCTGTTGCTGAACCTGATCCCACGCCTGTAGCGGCGCGCCTTGCGCGTACTGTGTGTAGACGCCGAAGCTGCGCGCCTGGTTCGCCGCCAGACCCAGCATCCGCGCCTTGCGCGCGTCGTCGAACCAGCCGGCGGTAAAGCCCATGACGCCGCAGGCGCGCTCCTGGCCGCTCAGTTCCTTGCCCTGCATGAAATTCAACAGCGCCACCAGCAGGCGCGTCACACCGGGATCGAGCGATGCGTCGGCGGCCTCGAAGACCACCGCCAGCAGGCTGCCGATCACCTGTGTAAAACGGGCGTCGGCGTCTTCGACCGGCACGCGCCGGTCGCGGACCGCGCGGCGCAAGGCGGGCAGTTCGTCCAGCCGGAATAGGGCATACGCGATGCAGTTGAGCAGGCGCGCCCGGCCGCTGGCGCCTGCCGGGTCGGCTTCCAGGCCGTCCAGAAAGGCGCGCACGTCGGTCTCAACCGCCTGCGCATCGCTGGACAGGCCCGCCAGCGCCGGCTCAAGCCGGTCGGCGGGGCTGCACAGGGTCAGGTTGGAATAGCCGCGTTCTTTTTGCAGCGCGTGCACCAGCGCGCTGATGCGCAGCACCAGATCGCAGGTGGCGGCCAGGGCTTCCAGGCCCTGGAGCTCGCTGCGGCGGGCGGCGAGCAGAAAGCGCAGCGGCGGCGGCATGTGGCGTTCGGCCATCGGAATCTCTATGCGTTATCAATGCGCGGGGCACCGCGCAAACCTCAGGCCATGCGGCGTTGCGGGATCGTTGCGCCGGCCGCGTCGTCCAGCACACCGAACATCCGGCAAGCCGCAACGTCGCCAATGACAAGCACGGCCGGGCTGCGCAACCGGAAGGCCTGGGCGTCGGCCGCCATGGCGGTCAGCGTCGAGGCGCAGACCCGCTGGCCGGGCAGCGAAGCGCGCTCGATCATCGCGACGGGCGTGTCCGGGGCCATGCCGGCAGCCAGCAACTGGCTGCGCATGTCGTGCACCTTGGCCACGCCCATGTAGACGACCAGCGTCGTGCCGCTGCGCGCCAAGCCGGACCAATCGGGCGTCGCGCCGTCCTGCGAATGCGCGGTGATGAGTGTAACGCCCTGGGCCATGCCGCGCTGCGTGAGCGGAATGCCGGCGGACGTGGCCGCGGCCAGCCCGGCCGTGATGCCGTTCACGATGTCACAGGCGACGCCGTGGTCGCTGAGCCACTGCGCTTCTTCGCCGCCGCGGCCGAAGATGCAGGGGTCGCCGCCTTTCAGGCGCGCCACGCGCAGGCCCTGGCGGGCGTAGCGCAGCATCAGGCGCTGGATGAATTCCTGCGGCGTCGAGCGGCAGCCCCCGCGCTTGCCCACGTGCACGATGCGGGCGTGCGGGCAGTGCTGCAGGATTTCGGGATTGACCAGGTCATCGACCAGGACCACGTGCGCGCGGCCCAGGGCCTTGACGGCCTTGAGTGTCAGCAGCTCGGGATCGCCAGGGCCGGCGCCGATCAGGGATACGGTGGGGAGATGGGCGGACATGGCGGCCTCGGTTCAACGGTTGAAGGCAAGTATCACGATCACGATGGCCAGGATCAGGCAGAGGCCCTTCCAGAAGGCGACCGGATTGCGTTCCAGCAGGGGCAGACGCTCGGCTCCGCGCATGTCGCCCGGGTGGCGCAGCGCGTGCGTGAATTCGGACAGCTCGGGCGTGCGGTGTTGCGGATCGGGGTGCAGGGCGCGGCTGAGCACCCCGTCGACCCATGCGGGAATCTCGCGCTCGCGGTCCAGCACGGACACGTACGTCAGGCGCAATTGCGCGGCGCGGCTGCGCGAGCGCGCGACCTCGGCGCCGTAGGGTAGCCGTCCCGAGAGCATCTGGTACAGGATCGCGGCCAGCGAATAGATGTCGGACCGCGCGGTGCCGGTTTCGCCCAAAAAATATTCGGGCGCGGCGTACTGGGCGGTGCCCAGCACGGGCATGGCGTCGTCGCCCTCGGCGCCGAGCTCCTGAATGCCGGCCGTGCGCGCCGAGCCCAGGTCGATGATCTTTGCCGTGCCGTCCGGCGTGATGATGATGTTGTCCGGCCGCAGGTCCTGATGCACGATCTCCAGCCGGTGAAAGGCCTGCAGGCCGCGCGCGACCTGCTCGATGATGGCGATTGCCGGTTCCAGTTCGGGGCGCGGGTTGGCCGCCATCCACTGTGTCAGCGTGCGGCCTTCGAGGTATTCGCTGACGGTGTAGAGCGATCGGCGCTGGCGCGTGCGCGGCCAGGCTCGCACCACATGGCGGCTGTCGATCCGGCGCGCCAGCCATTCTTCGGTCAGCAGGCGCTCCAGGTAGGCCGGGTCGTGGCGCATGTCCAGCGATGGGATCTTGATGACCACCGTGTCGCCGCTGTCCAGGTCTTCGGCCAGGTAGACGTGGCTGCGGCTGCTGGCGCGCAGTTCGTCCGTGATGCGAAAGCCTTCGAAGGTCTGGCCGACCTCCAGAAGCGGGGGGCAGGGCAGGCTGCCCGAGTACTGGGCGATCTCGCCCGCCTGCCGCGCGGGCAGGGCGTCCACACGCACGATCTGCACGGTCAGGTTGTCGTCGCTGCCGCGCCCAAGCGCCTGGCCGACCAGCCCTCGGGCGGCGTCCTCCAGATTGTCCGCGTGCGCGGCGACGGCGTGCAGCAGGTCGTCGTCGGTCACGTGTTCGTAGACGCCATCGGTGGCCAGCACGAACACGTCGCCCGGCTCGACGGCTTGGGTGTGATAGTCGATCTCAAGGTGGGGCGCCAGGCCCAGGGCGCGACCCAGATAGCTTTTGTCGTGCGCGACCCAGACGCGATGGTCTTCGGTCAGCTGCTCCACCGCGCCGTCCCGCAGGCGATAGATGCGCGCGTCGCCGATATGCAGGATGTGCGCGGTGGCACCTTTTAGCACCATCACGGTCAGCGTGCAGACATAGCCGCTGTCCTGGTCCTGCCCGTGGCGCTGGCGGCTTTGCGCGTGCAGCCACGCATTGGCCGCGCTCAGCACCTTGTGCGCGGACTTTTTCACCGACCAGGTTTCGGACGTGCAGTAATAGTCTTCCAGGAAGCTGGCCACGGCCGTTTCGCTGGCAATGTGGCTGACGTTGCTGCTGCTGATGCCGTCGGCCAGCGCGATGGCGATGCCCTTGGCGCCCAGCAGCGGTTCGTCCGGCACGCACAGCCCGTGAAAGTCCTGGTTGACGGACTTGACGCCGGGATCGGTGTGCTGGCCCACCGCCACCTTGAGCGAGGCGGCGGGCGCGCCGGGCGTGTAGCTGTCCATGCTTGGCGGCAATCAGCTGAAGCGGCGCTTGGGCGCGGTCTTCATGTGGGTGGTGTAGAGGGTCAGGCCCGTCAGCGAGATGCCGCCGATCAGATTGCCGAGGACCACGGGGATTTCGTTCCAGATCATGTAGTCCATGATCGAGAAATTGCCGCCCATGATCATCGCCGACGGGAACAGGAACATGTTGACGATGGAGTGCTCAAAGCCCATTGCAAAGAACAGCATGACGGGCATCCACATGGCGATGACCTTGCCGCTGACGGTGGTCGAGATCATGGCGCCCACGACGCCCAGCGACACCATCCAGTTGCACAGCACGCCGCGGATGAAGATGGTCAGCATGCCGCCCGCGCCGTATTCCTTGTAGCCCAGCGTACGGTTCTCGCCGATGTGCGAGATGACCTGGCCCACCTTGTTGGGCGGCACCGAAAAGCCGTACGTGAAGACGATGGCCATCAGCACGGCCACCGTCAGCGCACCGAGGAAGTTGCCGATGAATACCAGGCCCCAGTGCTTGAGAATGCCGCCCATCGTGACGCCCGGCCGTTTGTCAAATAGCGCCAGCGGCGTCAGCACGAACACGCCTGTCAGGAGGTCGAAGCCCATCAGGTACAGGATGCAGAATCCCACCGGAAAGAGCGCGGCGCCCAGGATGGGCGAGTCGGTCTGCACCGTGACGGTGACGGCAAAGACCGCGGCAATCGCCAGGATGGCGCCGGCCATGAAGGCGCGGATGAGGACGTCGCGCGTCGCCATGTAGAGCTTGGATTCGCCCGCGTCCACCATCTTGGTGACGAACTCGGAAGGAGCTAGGTAGGACATGATGTTTCCTGTTGCTTTGCTGAAGGTATGAATGAATCCGGCGGCGCCCGTCAGGCGATTTCCACCGCGTCGCCGTTAAAGCGCGCCTGCCAGGTCTGCAGGCGTTGTTCCGGGAATTGCACGCAGCTGCCGTCCGCCAGCCGGAAATGCTGCTTGTAGAGCGGGGAGGCCACCACCAGGTCGCCGGCCAGCTGACCGACGATGCCGCGGCCGATCACGTTGGCGCCCGATTTCGGATCGCGGTTCGACACGGCGTACAGCGTCTGGCCCTCGGTGTCCGGCAGATAGAAAAGCGCCACTTGCGCGCCGTCCACCAGCGCCACGACGCCGGAATTGGCCACGAGGTCGCGGCGGTCGCAGGCGTGGCGCCAGACGAGGTATTGAGCAGGTTGGGCGGCCATCAGACGATCTCCTCGGCAATGGGAATGACGCGTTGCACGGCGGGCACCGGCGCGGGCCGAGGCTGGCCGCGTTCCTGCACGAACTTGATGTCCGGATCGCCCTGGCTGTCGTTGACGAAGGTGCGAAAGCGCTTGAGTTTCTCGGGGTCGCCGAGCGCGTTGGCCCATTCGCATTCATAACGGTCCACCACCAGCTGCATCTGCGCTTCCAGCTCGGCGGCGAGGCCCAGGCTGTCCTCGATGACGACCTGCTTCAGATAGTCCAGCCCGCCTTCCAGCGATTCGCGCCACACGGACGTGCGCTGCAGCTTGTCGGCCGTGCGGATGTAGAACATGAGCAGGCGGTCGATGTAGCGGATAAGGGTGGCGTCGTCCAGGTCGGTAGCAAACAGTTCCGCGTGGCGCGGACGCATGCCGCCGTTGCCGCACACATACAGGTTCCAGCCGTTCTCGGTGGCGATCACGCCGATGTCCTTGCTCTGCGCCTCGGCGCATTCGCGAGTGCATCCGGACACGGCGAACTTCAGCTTGTGCGGGGCGCGCAGGCCCTTGTAGCGGTGCTCGATGTCCAGCGCCATCTTCACGCTGTCCTGCACGCCGAAACGGCACCAGGTGCTGCCCACGCAGGACTTCACCGTGCGCGTGGACTTGCCGTAGGCGTGCCCCGTCTCGAAGCCGGCGGCGATCAGTTCCGACCAGATGCCGGGCAGCTCGTGCAGTTGCGCGCCGAACAGATCGATGCGCTGGCCGCCCGTCACCTTGACGTACAGGTTGTATTTCTTGGCGACGGCGCCGACGGCGATCAGGCCGTCGGGCGTGACTTCGCCGGCGGGCATGCGCGGCACCACGGAGTAGGTGCCGTTTTTCTGCATGTTCGCCATGAAGGTGTCGTTGGTGTCCTGCAGCGGCACCAGGTGCGGGTCCTGGATGGGGCGGTTCCAGCAGGACGCCAGGATCGAGCCCACCGCGGGCTTGCAGATCTCGCAACCCACGTGGCCGCGGCCGTGGCTGGCCAGCAGTTCGTCGAAGGTCTCGATGCCGTTCACTCGCACGATCGCGTACAGCTCCTGGCGGGTGTAGGCAAAGTGCTCGCACAGGCTCTTGTCGACCACAACGCCGCGGCTGGCCAGTTCGTGCTCGACCACCTGCTTGAGCAGGCCCGCGCAGCCGCCGCAGCCCGAGGCCGCCTTGGTGCAGGCCTTGACGCCGGCCAGGTCCGTACAGCCGCCGTCGATGGCGTCGCAAATCGCGCCCTTGTTGACGTTGTGGCACGAGCAGATCGTGGCGGTGGCGGGCAGGGCGTCCACACCCAGCAGGGGGGCGGCCTGGCCTTGCGGCAGGATCAGGCTGGACGGATCCGCGGGCGGCGCGATGCCGTTCTGCGCGTATTGCAGCAGGGTGTCGTAGTAGCTGTTGTCGCCCACCAGGACGGCGCCCAGCACGCGCTTGCCGTCGGCGGACACGACCAGGCGCCGGTAGCTGGCGCCCGCTTCGTCGATGTACCGGTAGCTGCGCGAACCCGGCGTGGCGCCGTGGGCATCGCCGATCGAGCCCACGTCCACGCCCAGGAGCTTGAGCTTGGTGGACATGTCGGCGCCCGAAAAGGCGGCTTCGGGCGCGCCGCACAGTTCGGCGGCAACGATGCGCGCCATCTGGTAGCCGGGTGCCACCAGGCCGAAGACCGTGCCGTTCCAGGACGCGCATTCGCCGATCGCGTAGATGTGTTCGTCGCTGCTGCGGCAGTGGTCGTCGATGGCGACGCCGCCGCGCTCGGCCAGCGCCAGTCCGGCCTTGCGCGCCAGGAACACCTGCGGACGGATGCCGGCCGAAAACACGATCAGGTCGGTTTCCAGCGGCGCGCCTTCGGCAAAGCGCATGCGGTAGCGGTACTGCGTGCCGGGCTTGATGTCCTGCGTGGCGCGTGACAAGTGCACGCCCACGCCCAGCGCCTCGATGCGCGCCTTGAGCGCGGCGCCGCCGGCCTCGTCCAGCTGCACCGGCATCAGGCGCGGGGCGAACTCGACGACGTGGGCTTCCAGATTCAGCGACTTGAGCGCATTGGCCGCTTCCAGGCCCAGCAGGCCGCCGCCCACCACGACGCCGCGCCGCGCGCCGCTGGCCGCCTCGCGGATCAGGTCCAGGTCGTCGATGCTTCGGTACACCAGCCGCGAATGGCCTTCGGCGCCCGCGATGGGCGGCACGAAGGGATAGGAGCCGGTTGCCAGCACCAGCTTGTCGTAGGCGAAGCGGCCATTGGCGGTGACGACTTCCCGGGCGCGGCGGTCGATATCCACCACGGGCTCGCCCAGGCGCAGGGTCACGCCTTCCTGCGCATAAAGCGCGGCGTCGCCCAGCGCCATGGACTCGGCGTCGCGGCCGTTCAGGTATTCGGACAGATGGACGCGGTCGTAGGCACGGCGGGTTTCCTCGCCGAAGATGGTGATGCGATAACGCTCAAGGGCGCCGCGGGCGATCAATTGCTCGACGCAATGATGGCCCACCATGCCGTTGCCGATGACAACCAGCGTCTGCAAGGAATCGGATGTGGCCGCTGCATTCATGGGATTTCCCCAGGCTTGGATTTTCGGATTTCAAAAGACAAACGGCGCCCTGGACCTTTCGGTCGGGGCGCCATTGCCGGTAATGCTCACGTTGTCTTGCCGGGTTTGCACCCGCACAAGCGCTATCAAGCAAAGTCCATGCCAGGTATGTTGAATGCCGTGGGGGCGGCGGGAATTTCCTTGCGGTTCATAGGGAAAGCGGGCGCGCCGGCGGCCTCGCGGCGGCAGTCGCGGCTGTTGCGGTCGTGGGCGGGCATGCCTCGGATCGGTGCATATCCGTGTGCGGCCTGCACTTGTTTGGCGCAGCGCAACATGACGTACCGCCGCTTGATCGGGATTAAGGCTGCGGCGCGGCCGATGTCAGGCGAACGCCGCCTGCACCGCGGCAAAGGCAGCCGCGACCAAGGGATCGTCGCGCCGCGCCGTCTGTGTGATGAATGACAGCTCGGCCTGGATCGACAAGCCTTTGACCAGTTGCAGGCCGCTGGACTGCGATTCGCGCAGGGCGATCGAATCGCGGGCGAGCGACAGCCCCACGCCCGAGCGAACCAGATCCAGCATCGAGGCCTCCTGGTCCACCTCGGCCACCGCGTGGGGCGCGATGCCCAACGCGTCGAACTTGTCGGACAGCAGCCGGTGATGGACGGAATCCGGCGGGGTCCAGATCCAGGGCAGCGCTGCGATCTCGGCCCAGCCCCGGCCGGCGACCTGCGCGCTCCAGCCCTTGGGTGCGACGACGTAATAGGAAAACGAAGCGAGCGGTTGGGCATGCAGGCCGGCTGGGTGCGGGGGGCCCAGGTAGAAGCCCACGTCCAGGTCGCCTGCGCGCACCTGGCGGCCGACCGATCCCGACATGCCGTGCCGCAGGGTGGGGCGGATCTTCGGGTAATGCTCGACCAGGTATTGCAGCGTGGCGCCCAGGCGCAGGAACTCCGGATCCAGGATCGTGCCGATCCGCAGTTCGCCCTGGACGGTGTCGCGCAACGCGCCGATGGCGCGCTGGAAGTCGTCCAGCGCATCCAGCACGCGCTGCGCCGGCGCCAGCAGCGCCCGGCCGTCCGCATTCGGCGCGAGCCCTTGCGCGGTGCGGGTGAAAAGCGTCAGGTCCAGCGATTCCTGGAAGTTCTTGAGCTGCAGGCTCAGCGCGGGCTGCGTCAGGTGCAGATGCTCGGCCGCCCGGGTCAGATTGCCCTCCCGCGCGACGGCGGCGAAAGTGCGGATGTGCTTCAGATCCATGAATGCTTCCAGAAGATGTGGGGACGTCTGACACCTGAGGCGCCGTGGAACTGCCGAGCATTATTAGAGACACTAATAAAGCCCTTTTCAACATTTGATTGGACAGCCGCCTCGCCGTGCGCCAGAGTCTCGGCTGATTCCCGGCGCGCGCACCGCGTCGCAGCCGGGGCGGCTCACCGTGCCGGCGTCCTTATCGGGCCCGGACTTGATAAGAAGAGCTTATGGAGACATACGACTACATCATCGTGGGCGCGGGTTCGGCGGGCTGCGTGCTGGCCAACCGCCTGAGCCGCGATCCTGCCGTGCAGGTCCTGCTGCTGGAGGCGGGCGGGCGCGACAACTATCACTGGATTCACATCCCGGTCGGTTACCTGCACTGCATCGGCAACCCGCGCACCGACTGGATGTACCGCACGGCCGAGGAACCCGGGTTGGGCGGGCGTTCGCTCATCTATCCCCGCGGCCGCGTGCTGGGCGGATGCTCGTCGATCAACGGCATGATCTACATGCGCGGCCAGAGACAGGACTATGAGGACTGGGCCGCCTTGTCCGGCGACGCGGCCTGGAGCTGGGATCAGGTGCTGCCGGTCTTCAAGCGCAGCGAGGACTACCACCGGGGCGCCGACGAATTTCATGGCGCGGGCGGCGAATGGCGCGTCGAGCAGCAGCGGCTGCGCTGGGACATCCTGGAGGCCTTTGCCACCGCAGCCGAACAGGAAGGCATTCCGCGCGTGCAGGACTTCAACCGCGGCGACAACTTCGGCAGCGGCTATTTCGAGGTCAACCAGCGCAGCGGCTGGCGCTGGAACACGTCCAAGGCATTCCTGCGCCCCGTGCAGAAACGCCCGAACCTGCATGTGATGACGGGTGCGCTGGCCGAGCAGCTTGAATTCGACGCCAAGCGTTGCGTGGGCGTGCGCGTGAACCGCGCCGGGCGCGCGATGTCGCTGCGGGCGCGGCGCGAGGTCGTGCTGGCCGCGGGCGCCGTGAACTCGCCGCACCTGCTGGAAGTCTCGGGCATCGGCGAGCCCGCGCGCCTGCGCGAAAGCGGCATCACGCTGCGTCATGCCTTGCCGGGCGTGGGCGAGAACCTGCAGGACCATCTGCAACTGCGGGTCATCATCAAGGTGAACGGCGTCAAGACATTGAACCGGATCGCCTCCACGTGGCTGGGCCGCGCGGGCATCGGGCTGGAATACCTGATGAGCCGCAGCGGCCCGATGAGCATGGCGCCCTCGCAGTTGGGGGCGTTTGCAAAATCCGATCCCGGCCAGGACCGCGCCAACGTCGAATTTCACGTGCAGCCGCTGTCGCTGGGCGCCTTTGGCGAGCCCCTGCATGGGTTCGACGCCTTCACCGCCAGCGTCTGCAATCTTCGCCCGACGTCGCGCGGCAGCGTGCATGCGCAAGGCCCGGCGGGGCAGAAGGGCAGCGAGGCCCCTGTCATCCGCCCCAACTACCTCAGCACCGAAGAAGACCTGCAAGTCGCCGCCGATTCGATCCGCCTCGTGCGCCGCATCGCCGCCGCGCCCGCCCTGCAGCGTTACCAGCCGGAGGAATGGTTGCCGGGTCCGGCCTTCCAGACCGAGGACGAACTGCGCCAGGCCGCTGGCAAGATCGGCACCACGATCTTCCATCCGGTGGGCACTTGCGCGATGGGCCGCCACGCCGACCAAGGCGCGGTGGTCGACGCGCGACTGCGCGTGCATGGGCTGCAAGGGCTGCGCATCGCGGATGCATCCATCATGCCGCGCATCACGTCGGGCAACACCAATTCGCCGACGATCATGATCGCGGAGCGCGCGGCGGACATGATTCGCGAAGATGCGGGCGCATAGCAGCGCGCCAATGACAACAAGCCGCCCGGTATGGGGCGGCTTGCCGATGCAAGCGGGGCGGCGCCAACTTCAGCGCAGCGACCGGTAGGTGTCCTGCCGCTGCGGATGCGTCAGGATCACCTGCCAAAGCTGGCCCTCGCGCGACCGGAAAAAGCCCGCGCAACACATCAGGTAGTACTTCCACATCCGGTAGAACCGGGTGCCGTAGCGCGATTCCAGCGTCGGCCAGGCGCGCTCGAAGCGCTCCCACCAGGCCATCAGCGTGCGGTCATAGTCGGCGCCGAAGTTGTGCCAGTCTTCGATGATGAAGCGGCCCTCGACGGCGGTGGCGATCTCGCGCGCCGACGGCAGCTTGCCGTTGGGGAACACGTAGCGGTCGATCCACGGATCGGTGCTCTGGCTGGTCGCGGCGATGCCGATCGTGTGCAGCAGGAAAATGCCTTCCGGCGCCATCAGCCGCTGCACGTTGGTGAAGTAGGTGTCGTAGTTCTTGGGGCCGACGTGCTCGAACATGCCGACCGAGACAACCTTGTCGAAGCGGCCCTGCAAGTCGCGGTAGTCCTGCAGCAGCAGCTCGACCGGCAGGCCCTTTACCCGTTCCTGCGCCAGCGCAAGTTGCTCCTTGGACACCGTCACGCCCGTGACCTTGACGCCATAGCGTTCGGCCGCGAACTTGGCCAGTCCGCCCCAGCCGCAGCCGATGTCCAGCAAGGTCTCGCCTTCCTTCAGTTGCAGCTTTCGGCAGATCATGTCCAGCTTGGCGACCTGCGCCTCCTCCAGCGTCTGGGCGTGTTCCCAATAGGCGCAGGAGTAGATCATCCGGCTGTCGAGCATGGCTTCGAACACGTCGTTGCCCGCATCGTAGTGCTGCTCGCCGACCTCGAATGCGCGGTGCTTGGATTGCAGGTTGAACAGCTTGTGGCGCAGGTGCTCGGCGATCAGCTTGATGCGGGCCACGCCCAGCGCCGCGGATCCCATGTCGGCGCGCAGCAGGCGGGTGAAGAGTTCGTCCAGTTGCTCGCAGTCCCATTCGCCGTCCATGTACGACTCGCCCAGCCCCAACGACCAGCTGGCGAACACCCGCTCGTACATGTGCTTGTCATGCACCTGCATGTCCCAGGGGCGCGACCCATTGATCTGCACGTCGGCGCGGGCCATCAGGTCCTGCAGGATCTTCGGGGGGGCGGGGGGAGGGGTGACGACGACGCCGGTTTGAACGGCGGGCTGTTCGGTCAGCGGGGGGACGGGACTGCTTTGCTGCATACGGACTCCATATCAATTTTGGGAAGACTGATCTGGCAATGCCTGAATCTTTTTACTGTGCGCCTTGAAAGGTGCGCAACTCCAATTTAATGAATGCATCGCGCCGATAGCCATCGGCAATGTCGGACGGGCGCCGGGCGGCAGCGGTGGCTCGGAGATGCAGGGATCGTAGCCACGAAGTTCGCGATAGTCCAGAGCCGGCCGCACCGGCCTTTCATAACCGATAAGATAGCGGCCAAAGCGGCGCCGCCGTGCCGGCCGCGCGCAACCCGTGGAGCGTACCGAAAGTGCAAGCCAGCCTGGAACCCCGTTTGGAATTCGTCACCTGCGCAAGCCCGGCGGGCCTGCACCGCATGGCCTATTGGGAGTGGGGCGATCCCGCCAATGACCGGGTGCTGCTCTGCGTGCACGGCCTGACCCGCAGCGGGCGCGACTTCGATGTGCTGGCGCGCCGGCTGGCCGGCCACTACCGGGTGGTCTGCCCGGACGTCGTGGGGCGCGGCCGCTCGGATTGGCTGGTCAATCCGGCGTTCTACACGGTGCCGCAGTACGTGTCCGACATGGTGACGCTGATCGCGCGCTTGCGCCCGGCCAGCCTGTCGTGGGTCGGCACGTCCATGGGCGGGTTGATCGGCATGGCGCTGTCGGGCGCCGCCGCGTTCGCCAAGGCCATAGCCGCGATGCGCCCGCATGCCGGGATGTTGCCGCCTGCCCAGGGACTGCGTCTGGACAAAATGGTGCTCAACGATGTGGGGCCGCGTCTGGAGAACGGCGCCCTGTCGCGCATCGGCCAGTACGTGGGCGCGCCCGGCGAATTCGCCACGTTCGAAGAGGCCGTGGCGACGATGCGCGCCAATTCGGAAACCTTCGGTCCGCACACCGACGCGCAGTGGGCGGAGCTGGCCAAATACCTGTATCCGGAACAGGGCGGCAAGTGGGTCAAGCACTACGACCTGGCGATTGCCCAGGCTTTGGGGGCCCAGACGCCCGAGGAACTGGCGGCGGGCGAACAGATCCTGTGGCGATCGTACGACGCGATCGATTGCCCGGTCCTGATCGTGCGTGGCGAGTTGTCCGACCTGCTGACCCCCGCCACGGTCGAAGAGATGTGCAAGCGCAATCCGCGTGCCCGGGCGCTCGAAGTGCCCGGTGTGGGCCATGCCCCCACGCTTATCGTGGACGACCAGGTCGATCCGGTGGCGGACTTCCTCTTGGCTTGAACGGGCGGGCTGCATTGTGGGGACAGGCTGGCGCTAGGCGCGCCGCCGGGCCTTCTCTACAATAGCCCCATGAAATCGCCCACGCTGAACATCGACCTGCATTGCCATTCCACCGTCTCGGACGGCGCGCTCGCGCCCCGCGACGTGGCGCAGCGCGCGTTCGCCAACGGCGTCGACGTCTGGGCGCTGACCGACCACGACGAAGTGGGCGGCATCGCCGAAGCCTCGGCGGCGGCCCAGGAGCTGGGCATGCGGTTTGCCACCGGCGTCGAGATCTCGGTCACCTGGGCCGGCCTTACGGTGCACATCGTCGGCCTGCGGTTCGATCCCAACAACGCGGATTTGATCGAAGGCCTGCGTAAGACCCGCTCGGGACGCGCCGCCCGCGCCAAGCGCATCGGCGACCGCCTGGCGGACATGGGCATGCCCGGCGCGTATGAAGGCGCGCTGCCGTTTGCCGGCAATCCCGAACTGATCAGCCGCACGCACTTTGCGCGTTATCTGGTGCAGGCCGGCTATTGTCCGGATGTGCAGACCGTGTTCAACAAGCACCTGGGCGACGACTGCCCCGGTCACGTGCCCATGCAGTGGGCGACGCTGGCCGACGCGGTGGGCTGGATCCGCGGTGCGGGTGGTCAGGCCGTCATTGCGCATCCGGGCCGCTACAAGTACACCCCGCTGCAGTTCGCCGCGCTGTTCGACGAATTCCTGCAACTGGGCGGCGTGGGCATCGAGGTCAACACGGGCAGCCATACCGTGGAAGAAGCGCGCCAGTACGCCGAGGTGGCGCGCCGCTACGGCTTCCTGGCCTCGCGCGGCTCGGACTTTCACAGTCCCAAGGAAAGCCGGATGGATCTGGGCCAACTGCCGCCGCTGCCTCCCGACTTGAAGCCGGTCTGGCACGACTGGTTCTGACGCGGGCGGCCCGCGCCGCCCATTTTCACAAGCTTCGACAGTGATCGCGCCATCGCGATGCAACCGCCATGAACAAAGCCTTTGTTAAAGAGTCCGACCACGAGGACGACGACGACCTGCCGCAGGCCCAGGCGCTGCCGGCCGGCACCAAGAACTACATGACGCCCGAGGGCTACGAACGCCTGCGCGGCGAGCTGACGCAGCTCATGAACGTGGAACGACCGGCCGTCGTGCAGGTCGTGTCGTGGGCCGCGTCCAACGGCGACCGCTCGGAAAACGGCGACTACCTTTACGGCAAGAAGCGCCTGCGCGAGATCGACCGGCGCATGCGCTTTCTGACCAAGCGTCTGGACATTGCCGAGGTCGTGGACCCCAAGGCCCAACCCAATCGCGATCAGGCTTTCTTCGGCGCAACGGTCGTCTACGTGGATAAGGCCGGCGAGGAACACACTGTCACCATCGTCGGCGTGGACGAAGCCGAACCCCTGGCCGGCAAGATCAGCTGGATCTCGCCGGTGGCCCGCGCTTTGATCAAGGCGCGGGAAGGCGACACGGTCGTGCTGCGCACACCGGCCGGCATCGATGAGCTGGATATCCTGGAAGTCAGCTACCCGGAATAGGGCGGGTGTCAGACACTCCAAAAAAATAACGGGCGCCGGTTTGTGGCCGGCGCCCGTCTGGTGGGCGGGATTCTAGCGTCCCTGCCTCGGTTGGCGGCTTGCGCCGCCGGTTCCCCTGGGGCTTGCTGCGAAACTTTCGCGGGTTACTTCTTGCGCTCAGCGATCGACTTTTCGGCCTTGTTGACCAGATCCTCGCCGATCTGCTTCTTCCACTTTTCGTAGACGGGCTTGGTGGCCTTCACGAAGGCGTCGTGGTCGGCTTGCGACAGGGTGGTCACGGTGACGCCGTGACCGGCGATTTCCTTGAGTAGCGACGGGTCTTCAGGCGTCACACCCTTGCGCGCGATCACGATCTGCTGCTTGCCGGCGTCCAGCGCGGCCTGGCGCACGATGTCGCGGTCCTTTTCCGACCAGGAATTCCAGACTTCGCGGTTGACCACGAAGATCAGCGGATCGGCCACGTAGTTCCAGAGCGTCAGGTACTTCTGGCCCACGGTGTAGAGCTTGGAGCCGGTGTAGATCGACAGCGGGTTCTCCTGCCCGTCGACCGCGCCGCTGGCCAGCGCGGGTTGCGCATCGGCCCAGCTCATCTGCGTGGGGTTTGCGCCCAGTGCGGTGAAGGTGTCGATGTAGAGCGGCGACCCCACCACGCGCAGCTTCATGCCCTTCATGTCCTCGGGCCGCTTGATCTCGCGCTTGGAGTTGCTGACCTGGCGGTAGCCGTTCTCGCCCCAGGCAAGCGGCACCACGCCCGCCTTTTCGATGAGCTTGAACATGTCCTTGCCCACGTCGCCTTGCACCAGCGCGTCGATGGCGGCGTAGTCGGGCATCAGGAAGGGCAGCGAGAACAGGTTCAGCTGCTTGACCTGCGGCGACCAGTTGATGGTCGACCCGACGGCCATGTCGATCACGCCCTGGCGGATGGCGGTGAACTCGCGGGTCTGGTCGCCCTGGACCAGCGAGGTGCCGGGGTAGACCTTGATGTTGATGCGGCCGTCGGTGCGCTCGCGCACCAGGTTCGACCAGATCTCGGCGCCCTGGCCCCACGGGAAGGTGGTGCCCACGACGATGGAGAGCTTGTACTCGGGCTTGTAGTTCTGCGCATGCGCGGGCGCCATGCCCACCACGGCCGCCGCGCACAGCGCCGCGCCGATCAGGTTGCGGAATTTCATGTTGCGTCTCCTCTCTATGCGAGTCTTTCTGTTGTTGTCATCCACGGCCGGGCACCCAGTCGGGCCGGCCCCGTCCAGCCTCTCTCAATAACCCAGCTTGCGCGGCAGCCACAGCGCCAGTTCGGGAAACACCAGCACCGCGACCAGCACCAGGAACATCGCGCCCAGCAGCCACACCACCCAGCGCACGGTCGACTCCATCGGCACGCGCGCGATGCGGCACGACACCATCAGGTTCACGGCCAGCGGCGGGGTGAACTGGCCCAGCGCCACCTTCAAGGTCAGGATCACGCCGAACCACACCGGATCCCAGCCGTAGGCATTGGCGATCGGCATGAGCAGCGGCACGAAGATCAGGAAGATCGAGATGCCGTCCAGGAACATGCCCACGGTCATCAGCAGCAGGATCAGCAGCGCCAGCACGCCCCATTCGCCCAGGCCCGAATTGACGATGGCGTGGGTGATCGGGTCGATCACGCTGAGCGTGGACAGCGCCCACGCAAAGATCCCGGCCAGCGTCACCACCAGCATGATCACGGCGGACAGCTCGGCGGCTTCGCGCAGGATCGTGTACAGGTCCCGGAACTTGATGGTGCGATGGATGAAGCCGCCCACGAAGAGGCCATAGAACACGGCAACGACCGCCGCCTCGGTGGGCGTGAACCACCCCAACCGCATGCCGCCCAGGATCAGCACCGGCGCGGCCAGGCCCCAGGACGCCTCGCGCAGGCTCTTCCAGAAGGGCGGGCGGGGCAAGTGCGCTTCCAGCGCGCCCATCTTGTATTTACGCGACAGCCACACGGCCGGAATGATCAGCGCGAAACCGGCCAGGATGCCCGGGATCATGCCGGCGGCAAACAGCGCGGGCACCGAGGCGCCCGGCACCAGCACGGAGTAGATGATGAAAGCCACGGAGGGCGGGATCAGGATGTCGGTGGCCGCGCCGGCGGCCACCACGGATGCCGAGAACGACCCCGGATAGCCCGCGCGCGACATCGCGGTGATCATCACCGCGCCCACGGCCGCCGCGCAGGCCGGCCCCGAACCCGAAATGCCGCCCAGGAACATCGCCACCGCGATCGACACCAGCGGCAGCATGCCGGGACCGCGCCCCACGATGGCGATCGCAAAGTCCACCAGCCGCTTGGCCACGCCGGACCGGTCGAAGATCGATCCGACGAGCACGAACATGGGAATCGCCAGCAGCGGGTACTTGGCCAGGCCGGCGTAGAAATTCTGCGGAACGGTCAGAAGGCCGTACCACGGCGTGTCCAGGTTGGTCAGCACGATCGCGACCGTGCCGCCGATGCCCAGCGCCACGCCGACCGGCACGCCGATCACCATCAGGACGATGAAGACGGTAAAGAGGATGACGGCGATCATCGCGGGGCATCCTGGACCGGAGCGCGCGACAGACGGCGCAGGGTGCCCAGCGTGCGCAGCGAAATGGCCGCGGCCATGACCGGCAGCCAGATCGAATACCACCACGTCGGCACGCCGATGGCCGGCGAGGTTTCCTCGTAGATGAATTCGTCGTACACCAGCTTCACCGACAGCACGGTCAGCAAGACGAAGAACGCCAGCACGCAGCTGTTCGCAATCAGCGCCATGATGCGCTGGCGGCGCGGCGAGCCCGAGTCCGCCAGGATCTCGATCCGGATGTGATGGTTGCGCACGAAGGCCACACTGCCGCCCGCCATCGTCAGCACGATCAGCAGGAACACGGAAATTTCTTCCGTCCACGCAAACGACTGATCGGTGAAATAGCGCACCAGCACATTCAGGAAGGTGATGATGGCCAGGGTCGCCAGCAGGATCACGGCCAACCAGTCCTCGACGGCCAGCGGCACCTTCACGGCGGGATCTGCTTCTACGGGGATGATCGGTTCTACGGGCTCGGCGGGGGCGTCGGGGCGGGACATGTGAGGCAACGGCCAGCGGGCGTGGGGCGCCGCTTTTCTTGTTGGATAGGGTCGCTGCATCCTACCGTCGCACCGCGAGCGAGGGTGTTCGTGTTTTCCCGCAATGCGGGGCGGCTGCAACATGCTGCATTGCGCAAAGCGTCTGCCGGCGGGCAGGGCCCGCGAGGGGAAAACCGCCTTTCCACCAAGCGGTGGCGGACCGATATTGCTGTGCACCATCCACGCCGGACAGCGCGCGGAATTCTTTTGTAACAATGGCCGGACGAGGGCGGCTGAACCCCCATTGAACTTCGGCTCCGGGAAAACCCCTTAAACGGGTAAAATCCCCGCTTTGCACCCCTCTTTATACGGCGCCCGCATCGTGTCCCTAGTTCAGCATCTGCCTGGTTCCTCCGTCCTGTCCTCCTTTCGACGTGATCGCCTTCTGGCGCAATTGAAGGAAGCCGGCCTGCCGGTGGCCGACATATCCGCCCGCTACGAGCACTTCGTCAGCACCGACGCCGCCCTGACGGCCGAACAGCAGCAGCAGCTTACCCAGCTGCTGGACTACGGCACGCCCAGCACCGCCGACGCGCCCCCCAAGAGCGTGTCCCTGCTGGTGATCCCGCGCCTGGGCACGATTTCCCCCTGGGCCAGCAAGGCCACCGACATCGCCCACAACTGCGGCCTGTCGTCGGTGCATCGCATCGAACGCGGCGTGCGCTACGTCATCACGCCCGAACGCGGCCTGCTCGGCGCCAAGTCGCTCGACGAAGCCATGCTGGCGCGCGCGGCCGACTGCCTGCACGACCGCATGACCGAAACCGTGGTGGACGCCAGCTTCGACGGCCAGGCGCTGTTCCAGCCGCTGGCGGGCAAGCCCATGCGCACGGTCGACGTCCAGACGCGCGGCGCCGATGCCCTGGTCGAAGCCAACACCACGCTGGGCCTGGCCCTGTCCGACGACGAGATCGAATACCTGGCCAAGTCCTTCACCGACCTGGGCCGCGATCCCACCGACGTCGAACTGATGATGTTCGCGCAGGCCAACAGCGAACACTGCCGCCACAAGATCTTCAACGCCGAATGGGTCATCGACGGCCAGTCGCAGCCCAACACGTTGTTCGGCATGATCCGCGCCACGCACAAGGCGCAGCCCCAAGGCACCGTGGTTGCTTACTCGGACAACGCCGCCATCATGGAAGGCGGCCCCGCGCAGCGCTTCCAGGCTGGCGTGCCGGGGCTGGCGGGCGAGGGCGCCGCCAGCGCCAAGTACATCCGCCGCGACACCACCGTGCACACGCTCATGAAGGTGGAAACGCACAATCACCCGACCGCGATCGCGCCGTTCCCCGGCGCCTCCACCGGCAACGGCGGTGAAATCCGCGACGAAGGCGCCACCGGCCGCGGCTCCAAGCCCAAGGCGGGCCTCACGGGCTTCACCGTGTCGCACCTGCGCTTTGACGACGCGCTGCAACCCTGGGAAGCCGACCACCACGGCCTGCCCGATCGCATCGCCTCGCCGCTGTCCATCATGATCGACGGCCCCATCGGGGGCGCGGCGTTCAACAACGAATTCGGCCGTCCCAACCTGCTGGGCTACTTCCGTTCGTTCGAGCAGACCGCCGGCGGCACGCGCTGGGGCTACCACAAGCCCATCATGATCGCGGGCGGCCTGGGCAGCATCGACGCCGGCCTCACGCACAAGGACGTCATTCCCCCCGGCGCGCTGCTGATTCAACTGGGCGGCCCCGGTTTCCGCATCGGCATGGGCGGCGGCGCTGCCTCCAGCATCAGCATGGGCAGCAACTCGGCCGAACTGGACTTCGACTCCGTCCAGCGCGGCAACCCCGAAATCGAACGCCGCGCGCAAGAGGTCATCGACCGCTGCTGGCAGCAGGCCGAAAACAACCCCATCATCGCGATCCACGACGTGGGTGCGGGCGGCCTGTCCAACGCATTCCCCGAGCTGGTCAACGACGCCGGCCGCGGCGCGATCTTCGATCTGAAGCGCGTGCCCCTCGAAGAATCGGGCCTGTCGCCCGCCGAAATCTGGAGCAACGAATCGCAGGAACGCTACGTCCTGTCGATCCTGCCCCAGGACCTGGAACGTTTTGACGCCATCGCCCGCCGCGAACGCTGCCCGTACGCGGTGGTGGGCGTGGCCACCGAAGAGCGCCAGCTGCGCGTGGTGGACGGCGAGGGCCTGCCCGGCCTGGACACGATCCGTCCGCAAAATGAGGCCGAAGTGCGCCCCGTGGACGTGCCCATCGACGTCATCCTGGGCAAGCCGCCGCGCATGACGCGCGACGTCACCCGCCTGCCCGGCGTGTCCGAGCCGCTGGACCTGGCCGGCATCGACCTGACCGAAGCGGCCTACCGCGTGCTGCGCCACCCCACGGTGGCCAACAAGTCCTTCCTCATCACCATTGGCGACCGCACCGTCGGCGGCCTCTCCAGCCGCGACCAGATGGTCGGTCCGTGGCAGGTGCCGGTGGCCGACTGCGCCGTCACGCTGGCCGACTACGAAGGTTTCCGCGGCGAAGCCATGTCGATGGGCGAGCGCACCCCCATCGCCATGCTGGACGCCCCGGCCTCGGGCCGCATGGCCGTTGCCGAAGCCCTGACCAACCTGGCCGCCGCCGACGTGGCGCGCCTGGAAGACATCAAGCTGTCGGCCAACTGGATGGCCGCCTGCGGCGTGGCCGGGCAAGACGCCGCGCTGTACGACACCGTGTCCGCCGTCAGCGAGCTGTGCCAGGCCACCGGCCTGTCCATTCCGGTCGGCAAGGACTCCCTGTCCATGAAGACCTCCTGGGAACAGGACGGCGAGCAACGCCAGGTCGTCGCGCCCGTGTCCTTGATCATTACCGCGTTTGCGCCGGTCGCCGATGTGCGCGCCAGCCTGACGCCGCAGCTGCGCACCGACGCGGGCGACAGCGTCCTGATCCTGATCGACCTGGGCCGCGGCCGCCATCGCATGGGCGGCTCGATCCTGGCGCAGACGTATAACCAGGTCGGCCAGACCGTGCCGGACATCGATTCGCCGCAAGACCTGCGCGCGTTCTTTGTCACCATCCGCACGTTGGCCGAAGCCGGCACCATCTTGTCCTACCACGACCGCTCCGATGGCGGCCTGTTCGCCACGCTGGTCGAAATGGCCTTCGCCGGCCGCACCGGCATCTCGGTGAACCTGGACATGCTGACCTTCGATCCGCAATCGGCGGATTGGGGCGATTACAAGATCCGTCCGGAACAGGTCGCCGTGCAGCGCGACGAACTGACCCTCAAGGCCCTGTTCTCGGAAGAAGCGGGCGCCGTCATCCAGGTGCCGGCCTCGCAGCGCGACGCCGTCATGCAGGTGCTGCGCGGCGCGGGCCTGTCGGCGCACTCGCACGTCATCGGCGGTCTGAATGCCGCCGACGAAGTCGAGTTCTACCGCGACGGCCGCAAGGTCTGGGGCCAGCCGCGGGCCGACCTCGGCCGCGCCTGGTCCGAAGTCTCGCACCGCATCATGGCGCGCCGCGACAACCCCGCGTGCGCCCAGGCGGAACTGGACGTCTGGAACGACACCAAGGATCCGGGCATGAGCCCGAACGTGGCCTTCGACCCGCAAGAGAACGTGGCCGCGCCGTTCATCAACACCGGCAAGCGTCCGCGCGTGGCCATCCTGCGCGAGCAAGGCTGCAACAGCCAGGTCGAAATGGCCTGGGCCTTCGACACCTCGGGCTTCGAGGCCATCGACGTCCACATGACCGACCTCCTGTCCGGCCGTCTGGACCTGGCGGAAATGCAAGGTCTGGTCGCGGTGGGCGGCTTCAGCTACGGCGACGTGCTGGGCGCCGGCGAAGGCTGGGCGCGCACCATCCGCTTCAACAGCAAGCTGTCGGACCAGTTCGCCGCGTACTTTGCGCGTCCCGACACCTTTGCGCTGGGCGTGTGCAACGGCTGCCAGATGATGGCTGCGCTGGCGCCGATGATCCCGGGCGCCGAGCACTGGCCGCGCTTCACGCGCAACCAGTCCGAAAAGTACGAAGCCCGCCTGTCGATGGTGGAAGTGGCCAAGTCGCCGTCCATCTTCTTTGCCGGCATGGAAGGGGCCCGCGTGCCGGTCGCCGTGGCTCACGGCGAAGGCTTTGCCGACTTCTCGCAGCAGGGCGACGCCGACCGCGTGCTGGCCGCCGCGCGCTTCATCGACAACTACGGCCAAGCCACCGAAGCCTATCCGTTCAACCCGAACGGCAGCCCCGGCGGCCTGACCTCGGTGACCACGGCAGACGGCCGATTCACGGTCATGATGCCGCACCCGGAACGCGTGACCCGCAACGTCATGATGTCGTGGGCGCCCGAAAAGTGGGGCACCGCGGATTCGGGCGGCGCGTTCAGCCCGTGGATGCGCATCTTCCGCAACGCCCGCGCCTGGCTGAAGTGAGCGTCCGGGGGTGAACCCCCCGAACCGTAGCCACAGAAACCGCCGCGGCATGTCCGCGGCGGTTTTGCGTTGCGCGCTTGCGTGAGGCCCGGGTCCGCGCGTCGCCCGCATGTAACCCAATGAGATATTTAACTTTTCATTGCATTGTGCCGTTAAGGGGAGAGCGTTACGCAACCCCCGGAGTGGCTTTCAATGTTCAAGAATTTAAGTATCCGCGCAATCCTGACGACCGCCCTGGCCGTCTTCTTTGCCCTTTTTCTGGTGACCGGCATCGCGGTCTATCAGCAACTGACGTCCAACCGCACCTCGATCGAGGTGATGCTGGACACCAACCTGGTCCGCGCCAATTCGCTGGACGACGCGGCATCTGACCTGCTGCGCGCCCGCGTGGTGCTGCTGGCCGCGCATAGCGCGCTGCTGGAAGGCAAAAGCCTGGACACCGCCGCCAGCAACATGCAGCGCATGGACAGCTATGTCGCCAAGGCCACCAGCCAGATCGAGACCGCGCGCAAGCTGCCCGAAACTTCGCCGCAGGGCAAACCCCTGTTCGAGGCTGCGCTGGCCGCCTACGACGTCTACGTGCGCGAAGCCATCTTTCCCCTGATCGCCGCGATCCGCGCCGGCGACGCCAAGGAGGCCGGCCGCATCAACCAGGAGAAGGTGAGCCCGCTGGGCACCAAGTTCACCCAGGCCAACCAGCAGTACGTGGACTTTGCCGACGAAATCGGCCAGCGCGTGGCCCACGATTCGGCCGCGCGCATCAATACCGCCATCGTGTTTCTGATCTGTCTGCTGGTCGTCGTGGCGGCGCTGGTCGTGGGGCTGTACGTGGTCT
Organism: Achromobacter sp. GbtcB20; assembly: GCF_019091095.1. Lineage (NCBI taxonomy): Bacteria > Pseudomonadati > Pseudomonadota > Betaproteobacteria > Burkholderiales > Alcaligenaceae > Achromobacter > Achromobacter sp. GbtcB20. The sequence continues at coordinate 362,315 of NZ_JAGXJZ010000001.1, forward strand.
TCGGCCGGGCGGTCTTCCGTCCGCTGCATGAAGCCGGACGCCTGTTCGACCGCATCGCCAGCGGCGACCTGACCAACCGCATCGAGCAGCGCGGCAACAACGAAATCGGCGTGCTGTACGCCGCCGTCAAGCGCATGCAGGACAGCCTGGCGCGCACCGTGTCGGCCGTGCGCCTGGGGGTTGAAGAGATCCACACCGGCTCGCGCGAGATTGCCGCAGGCAACATCGACCTGTCCTCGCGCACCGAGCAGCAGGCCGCTTCGCTGGAGGAAACGGCCGCTAGCATGGACGAGCTGTCCTCCACCGTGAAGAACAACGCCGACAGCTCGCGCAGCGCGGCACAACTGGCGATGGCCGCGTCCGAAGTGGCCACGCGCGGCGGCCAGGCCGTGGGCGACGTGGTGGGCACGATGCGCGGCATCGCCGACAGCTCGCACCGCATCTCCGATATCGTGGGCGTGATCGACGGCATTGCCTTCCAGACCAACATCCTGGCGCTGAACGCCGCGGTGGAAGCCGCCCGCGCGGGTGAGCAGGGCAAGGGTTTTGCCGTGGTCGCAAGCGAAGTGCGCGCGCTGGCGCAGCGCAGCGCGGCGGCCGCCAAGGAGATCAAGGGCCTGATCGACGATTCCGTGCAGAAGGTGTCGGTGGGCTCGGATCAGGTGGAGGCCGCCGGCGCCACCATGCAGGAGATCGTCACGTCGGTGCGCCGCGTGGCGGACATCATCAACGAGATCTCCAGCGCTTCCGAGGAACAGTCGCAGGGCATCGAGCAGGTGAACCAGGCCGTGTCGCAGATGGACAGCGTGACGCAGCAGAACGCCGCGCTGGTCGAAGAGGCGGCGGCTTCGGCGGCATCGCTGGAAACGCAGGCCCAGCGCCTGCGCGAAGCCGTGGCGGTGTTCAAGCTGCAATCCGGCCGGGTGATCGAGGCCGATGCGCCGGCGCTGGACAGCCGCGGCGGCGAGCCGGCGCTCATCGGCGCCTGATCCCGCCTTGCAAGGTTACGCGCCAACAAAGAGCCGGCCCTGAAGGCCGGCTTGCAAGCTCCCTGCAAAGACCCCGCCGCGCAACGCGCCGGGGTCTTTTGTTTGGCGCTTACTGGTCGAGCTGGATCTTGGCGTCGTTGGCGACGTTCTTCCACTTCTTCACGTCGCTGGCGATCACTTGCTGGAAGGCGTCCGACGAACCGGCTACCACGGTCCCGCCCAGGCTGGCCATCTTGGCCTTCACTTCGGGCGTGTTCAGCGCCTTGACCGAGGCGTCGTGCAGCTTCGTCTTCACGGCTTCCGGCAGGTTCTTCGGGGCCAGCAGGCCGTTCCACGCATTCGCTTCGTAGCGCGCCAGGCCGGCTTCCTTGAATGTCGGCGTATCGGGCAGTTCCGGCGAACGCGCGTCGGCGGCGATGGCGATCGGACGGATCTGGCCGCTCTTGATGTAGGGCAGCGAGGCGGGCACGGGTTCCCAGATCATCGACACCTGGCCGCTGATGACGTCGGTGAAGGCGGGACCCGCTCCACGGTAGGCGATGTGCATCAGATGCGCACCCGTCATCGACTTCATCAGTTCCATCGCCAGGTTGCCCAGGCCGCCCGCGCCGGACGAGGCGTAGGTGTACTTGTCCGGATTGGCCTTCGATTGCGCGATCAGCGCGTTCAGGTCGGCCGCCGGGAAGTCCTTGGTGACGCTGAGCACGCCGGGCACGGTGACCAGCTGCGTGATGGCCGTGAAATCCTGCGACGCATCGTAGGTCAGATTCTTGTAGACGGCCGGGTTGGTGCCGTGGGTGCTGGAGGAGGCCAGGAGGATCGTGTAGCCGTCGGGCGCGGCGTCGGCGACGTACCGCGTGCCGATCGAGCCGCCCGCGCCGGCCTTGTTCTCGACCACCACCGTCACGCCCAGCTCGGTGCCCAGTTGCGCGGCGAAGACGCGGCCGATGATGTCGGCGGTGCCGCCCGGGGCGAACGGCACGATCATGCGGATGGGCTTGCTCGGGTAGTCGGACTGCTGGGCCGACGCGCCGGCTGCCAGCGTGGCGCCGGTCAGGAGCGCCAGGGCAATGGTGGTTTTCTTCAAGGTCATCGGTGTCTCCACGATAAGGTTAGTCGAGGCTGCGGTCGAGCCAATCGACGATCAATCCGGCAATGTGGTCGCTGTTGCGATCCAGCATGCAGAAGTGCGAGTTGCCGGCAATGCCGGCAGCGGGCAGGTCCAGCACGTCGGCGCGTTGGCCGGCCGCGCGCAGGGCGTTCCAGTAGGCGTCCGTCTGGGCGCGGTAGCGCTGCCAGGTGTCGTCCGCGTTGAAGTGATCGCCCCAGATCAACAGCTGCGGGGGCAATTGGCAGCTGGCCTGGGCCGGGGTGCCGGTTGGCTCGACCGCCACGACGGCGCGCACGGTCGCCGCGTATTCCTGGGCCAGTTGCGTGGCAAAGCCGCCGCCCTGGCTGTGGCCGATCACGATGCACGGGCCCGCCAGGTCCAGCAGCGCGCGGTACGCGTCCAGCGCCATGTCGCCGTGGGTCAGCCACCGCGGCACGAACTGCTTGGAAAAGGTGTCGAACGCGTCGACGGGAAATTGCTGTTCGGGATAGGCCTGCCGCGGCTCGCCGGCGCGTGCATAGCCCGAGGCCGGGCCAATGCGAAACAGCCGCCATGCTTCTTCCTTCGAGCGGAAGATCGGGGCCGAGTCGTAGATTTCGGGAAACATCGCCCAGGAAGCGCGGCCGCGTTCCGGCGCGTCGGACACGAAGACGTCGTAACCGGCCTGCAGCAGCCGCCACAGCCAGCCATCGCGCCCGTCCGGCGTGCTTTCCCACTGCGCGCCCGTCATGCCGCCGCCGTGCCACAGCAGCACGGGGTAGGGGCGGGTCGGCTGGGCCAGCCGGTACTCCTGCACATACAGTTGGCCGGCGCTGTAGCCGCCATTCATGTCGATCAGCCGGGGCGACGCGTTGCCGACCACTTTTTGCTGCTGCATCGGCAGTCCGCCGGCCACCACTTCGGCGCCGCCAACGTAATGGCTGCGGATGGACTTGAGCAGGACGGGGGAGTCGGGCATAGGGTTTTCCAGGGGTGGTCGAAGGGATGTTAGTTGCAAGGTGTTTCTGTCTTGTGCAAAATGCGCAAGCGTTGTGCCGGATCGGCACAGCTGCTGAGCCGCTGTAAAACACACGCTCAGCCCCGGGCAGACATGGGGCGGGCCGGGGATGGAGGAGGACACATGGACATCAAATGGCTCGAGGACTTCGTCGCGTTGTCGAAGTCACGCAACCTGTTTCAGGCCGCCGAGTCGCGCAACGTGACGCACCCGGCCTTCGGGCGCCGCATCAAGGCGCTGGAGGAATGGGCGGGCGTGCCGCTCATCGAGCGCGGCCACCAGGTGTCCACGCTGAACGCCGCCGGCCGCAGCGTGCTGGCCGCCGCCATCGACGTGCTGGACATCCTGCAAGAGACGCGCGAGGCGCTGCAAAAGCCGGAGCAGGAACGCGCCCGCAAGATCACGATTGCGTCCGGCAAGACGCTGGCGCATTCCGTCCTGCCCGGGCTGATGGCGGGCGTGCAGCGCAGCCTGCCGGCCTTTCAATTGAAGGTGATCACGACCACGCTGAATTACGGCGTGGACATGCTGGAGGACGGCGAGGTCGATTTCCTGCTGTGCCATGCCCACGAACCGCTGTACGCCAAGATCGACAATCCCAATTACCGCTGCCGCCGCGTGGGCGCGGACAAGCTGGTGGCGGTCAGCGTGCCGGTCGCGCCGGGCGGGCGCCATCCCCGCCACGCCGTGCCCAAGCTGGCCTCGGACCCGCCCGTGCCGTTTCTGGCTTACGCCGACAGCATGTCGCTGGGGCGCATCCTGCACGACAAGCTGCGCGGCCTGTGCGAGGTGGCGCTCTTGCAGACCACGTACGAGTCCGACCTGGCCGACGCGCTGCACGCGATGGCGCGCCAGGGCTTCGGCCTGGCCTGGCTACCGCACACGCTGGTCGAACCCGACCTGCGTAACGGCAGCCTCGTGCGGGCCGACGGCGCCCGCAACGACATCCACATGGAAATCCGCCTGTACCAGTCGGTCGGCAACGCCAAACCCCTGGCCCGCGAGGTCTGGAGCCGGATCGAGGCCTACGCAGCCAAGTAGCGCCCCATGAAAATATCCCGGCGCTCTCGCACAGGCATAAAATAGGGGTTTGCCCCTTTTCCGCACACAGGAAGCCAGCGCCATGAACGCACGCATCCCCGAAGACGCATTGCCGCCCACCCTCGATCCCAAAGCCCTTCAGGACTTTGTGGACGACAAGTGGGACAACGAGATCATCCCCGCGCTGACCGATTACATCGCCATTCCCGCCAAGAGCCCGGCCTTCGATGCCGACTGGGAAAAGAACGCGTTCATCGAGCGTGTGGTGCGCGACGCGGCGCAGTGGGTCGAAGCGCAGAAGGTTTCCGGCCTGAAACTGGAAGTGGTGCGCCTGCCGGGCCGCACGCCCGTCATCTTCTTTGACGCGCCCGCCACCCGCAGCGACAACGGCGACACCGTGCTGCTGTACGGCCACCTGGACAAGCAACCCGAATTCTCGGGCTGGCGCGCTGGCCTCGGCCCGTGGACGCCCAAATACGAAGACGGCAAGCTCTACGGCCGCGGCGGCGCCGACGACGGCTACGCGGTGTACGCGTCGCTCACCGCCATCATGGCGCTGGACAAGCAAGGCATTCCGCGTCCGCGCTGCGTGGGCATCGTCGAAACCTGTGAAGAATCGGGCAGCTATGACCTCTTGCCGTACGTGGACGCGCTGCGCGACCGCCTGGGCAACGTGGCGCTGGTGGTGTGCCTGGACTCGGGCGCGGGCAACTACGATCAGCTCTGGATGACCACGTCGCTGCGCGGCATGGTGTCCGGCACGCTGGAAGTCCAGGTCCTGGACGAAGGCGTCCATTCGGGCGACTCCAGCGGCGTCGTGCCGTCCTCGTTCCGCATCCTGCGCCATCTGCTGGACCGCCTCGAAGACAGCGGCACCGGCCGCCTGCTGCCGCAAAGCCTGCACTGCGAAATCCCCGCCGAACGCATCGAACAGGTTTCCGCCACCGCCCGCATCCTGGGCGACGAAGTGTGGCGCCGTTTCCCCTGGAGCTGCGGCGCTGACGGCGGCTTCGTGCTGCCCATGACCACCGAACCCGAGCAGGCGCTGCTGAACCGCACCTGGCGTCCCACGCTGTCGGTCACGGGCGCGGAAGGCTTGCCGCCCCTGTCCAGCGCCGGCAACGTGCTGCGTCCGCGCACCGCGTTCAAGCTGTCGCTGCGCCTGCCGCCGCTGGTCGACGCTGTGGCTGCTTCGCAGGAAATCAAGGAGCTGCTCGAAGCCGATGCGCCCTACAACGCCAAGGTGATCTTCAAGGCCAACGAAGGCGCCGCCACCGGCTGGAACGCGCCCGCCACGGTGCCCTGGCTGACGCAGGCGCTGGACGCGGCCTCGCAGCAGTACTACGGCGCACCTTGCGGCTATATCGGGCAGGGCGGCACCATTCCGCTGATGAGCATCCTGCAAAAGGGGTTCCCGCAGGCGCAATTCATGGTCTGCGGCGTGCTGGGTCCGAAGTCCAACGCGCACGGTCCCAACGAATTCCTGCACGTGCCGTACGGCAAGAAGCTGACCGCCGCCGTGGCCCAGACCATGGCCGCCATGCCGGCCGCCTGATACACACGCGTGCCATGCAGAGCGCGGGGCCCGGGGCCTTGCGCTCTTTCTTTTTCCAGGACTGATTCCATGATTTCCACTTCCGACGCCTACGCCAATGTGGTCGCAGAAACCCGCCATTGGCTGAACCAGGCCGTGATCGGCCTGAACCTCTGTCCCTTCGCCAAGGCGGTGCAGGTCAAGGACCAGATCCGCTTTGCCGTCAGCGACGCCACCGACGCCGAGGGCGTGCTGACCGATCTGCAGGACGAACTGGCGCTGCTGGCCGACACCGATCCCGACAAGATCGACACGACGCTGCTGATCCTTCCCGATGCGCTGGACGACTTCCTGGAGTTCAACGAATTCGAAGACCTGTCGGACCGTCTGCTCAAGCGCATGCGTCTGGTGGGAGAGCTGCAGGTTGCCACTTTCCACCCGCAGTTCCAGTTCGCCGACACGCAGCCGGACGATATCGAGAACTACACCAACCGCTCGCCGTATCCCATCCTGCACCTGCTGCGCGAAGACAGCATCGACCGCGCCGTCGAATCGTTCCCGGACGCCGCCGAGATCTACGAAAAGAACATCGAGACGATGAACAAGCTGGGTCTGGAAGGCTGGAAGAAGCTGATGACCAAGCCCTGACCGGCGGGCCTTGGCGCCAACGCTTGCGGGATATCCCTAGATAGCCCGTCGGGTGTATTGCATACAACATACGATCATTGTGACCGCCGCCGTTCGGCGGCGGCCTGTACGTCCTTCCCCTTTTTCATTGTCTTGCCTCGCGGCCCTTGTCGGCCGCGCGTTGGCCTTTGCCTTTGTCTGGAGAGCCGTATGCGATTCACCCGCCGTCATGCCCTGGGCGCGCTTGCCGCCTTGCCGTTGATCTCGCGCCCGGCCTGGGCCCAGCAGAACGCGTTTCCGACGCGGCCCGTGCGCCTCTTGGTGGGCTTTGCGCCCGGCGGGTTGACCGACATCGCCGCGCGCGCGCTGGCCGATCGCATGGGCAAGACGCTCAAGCAGAACGTCGTCGTCGAGAACCGCCCGGGCGGGCAGGCCATCATTGCCACCGTCGCGGTGGCGCGCGCCGAGCCGGACGGCTACACGCTGGGCTTTGCCGGCACCAACGGCATGATCCTGAACCCCTTGCTGTACAACAACCTGCCGTACCAGCCGTCGGACTTCAAGCAGCTTGGATCCATGGGCAAATCGCCCATGCTGCTGATCGTGCATCCCGACCTTGGCGTGAACTCCGTGCAGGAATTCATTGCTCTGGCCAAGAAAAAGCCCAACGACATCACGTGCGCGCACGCGGGCCGCGGTGTCATCAACCACCTCGCGCTGCTGCATTTCCAGTCCAAGACCGGCACGCAGTTCCAGGACGTGCCCTACAAGGGCAGCGGCCCGGCGCTGCTGGATCTGATGGCCGGCACCGTACAGAGCACGTTCGACTTTCCGACCTCGGCGCTGCCCAACATCAAATCCGGCAAGCTGAAGGTCCTGGCCGTCACCGCGGACAAGCGGCTGTCCAGTCTGCCCGATGTGCCGACCATGAAGGAAGCGGGCGTCGACGACTTCGAGCTCTACACCCGCATGATGATCTCGGGCCCCGCCGCAATGCCTGCCGACGTGGTGAAAACGCTGGAACACGCCGTGCGCGAAGGCACGCGCGACCCCAGCCTGATCCAGCAGTTTGCCGAGCAGGGCGTGGCCGTGGAGTTCACGTCATCCGCCGACCTGGACAAGGTCATCGCCGACGAATCGGCGATGTGGGCGCAGGTCATCAAGGCCAACGGCGTGCCCAAGACCGATCTGAAGGCATGAGACCGCGACTGTCAGGGAGACGACCGTGACGCACCCCCGTATCACCGTAACGCCCGAACGCGCGCTCATCGACGTCGAGCGTGACATCCACATCGAAGGTTTTCCGGCGTATGCCTTCATCACCGTCACCGCCAGCATGAGCATGTGCGGCGCGACTTGGCGCTCGGAAGCCGTGTTCGTGGCCGGCCATGACGGACGGCTGGACCTGCGGCGCGATTGCCCAGTGTCCGGCTCGTATGCCGAGCCTTCGGCCATGGGACTTGTCTGGTCCATGGTGTGCCAGGACATGGACCGCGTGGTGTTCCCGCCCGACAACACCCAGGCGCTGACCGTGCATATCCATGCCGCCAGCGGCACGCTCACCGCCGACGCCACGATGATCCAGGACTTCCTGGCCGATGGCGTCACGCACCGGTCCGTGCGAGAAACGGTGGACGGCATGATGGTGTCCGGCGAACTCTACGTGCCCGCCGGCCCCGGTCCGCATCCGGTCGTGGTCTACATGAACGGTTCGTCGGGCGGCGTCAATTCGCCGCGGGCGGCGCTATTCGCCGCCCGCGGCTACCAATGCCTGGCGCTGGCGATCTTCAACTACGATGGTCGGCCGAAATACCTGAACGACATGCCGCTGGAATACTTCGAGGCGGCGCTGAAGTGGGTCCGTAAATCGCTGCAGCCCCGCGACGGCTTCGTGGCGGTGTCCGGCATCAGCCGCGGCGGCGAGACCTCATTGCTCGTGGCCTCGCATTTCCCCGACCTGGTAAGCGCCGTCGTCGCTTATGTGCCGTCGCCCGTGACGCACGGGGTGGTCAGCGCGGGCGCGCCGGGCACGGGACGCAACGCCCACGTCTGGACCCGGCATGGCGAGCCCTTGCCGCACTTGTGGCAGGACAACGCCACGGCCGACTGGGACGCCGCCTATGCCTCGGATCCGCCGTATCGCCAGACCCTGGCGTTCCTGAGCGCCACGCGCGATGCGGCGGCCGTCGAGCGCGCGCGCATTCCCGTGGAAAACTATCCCGGCCCGGTCATGCTGGTAAGCGCATCGGACGATGGCTTCTGGCCCAGCACCGCGTATTCGGAAATGGTGGTGCGCAAGCGCCAGGCGCACGACCTGCCGACGCGCCATTACGTCTGCGCGGGCGCAGGACATCACGTTCACTATCCCTGCCTGCCGGCCACGCTCATTAACAAGCCGCACGCGATGTCCGGGCTGCTGCTGGATGCGGGCGGCACGCCATCCGCCAATGCGGCCGGCAACGAAGGATCGTACCGGGCGGTGCTGGACTTTCTGGCGCAGGCGCGGGCCGGACAAGGGTAGGAAGGCTGGGCGTCACTGCCGGCGGATCGCCTCGACCTGGATCTTCAGTTTCACTTCCGGCTTGAAGCCCATGTCCAGCCCGAAGTTCATGCCGAAATCCTTGCGGCTGAATTCCGTGGAGGCATCGGCGCCGCAGACCTCGCGCTTGACCATCGGGTGGTCGATGCATTTGAAATCGTCGATCTCTAGCTTGACCTGGCGCGTGACCCCGCGCAGCGTCAGGTCGCCGGTCGCTTCTTCCGGCTTGTCGCCGTCGAATTTGGTGAACTTGCCCTTGAACGTGGCGGTGGGGTACTTGGCCGCATCGAAGATGTCGGGCGCGATCGCGTGCTGGTTCATCTCGTCGTGGCCGAAGTCCACCGATTTGATGTCCACGGTGACTTCCAGCGTGCCGGTGCGCGCCTGGCGGTCCAGCACGACCACGCCGCTGGACTGGTTGAACTTGCCGCGCCAGGTCGACAGGCCGCCGAAATGATCGGCCTCGAAGCTGGGATACGTATGCGAGGGATCAAGATCATAGGTGACCGGCGCGGCGGTGGCGCCAATGGTCAGCGATAGCGCGCTTGCGCCCAGCAGCAGGGTCGGGATCAACTTCATTGCGGCTCCTTGAATATGGCGTTCACGTCACGGCTGCGGCAGGCCGCAAGCGTGCAGGGAAGGCAAGACAATAACATTCAGTTCTGTGTCAGCAGCGTGGCTTAAATCAAAAACTCGCGGTCCTGCATTGCGCACCGTCCGATGGCATCAATCCACGTTGCCCAGCCACGCCGACAGGTCCTGCAAGGTCTCTCGCAGCGCGTTGAAGCGCTGTTCGCCCAGGTGTTCCTTCCATTCCTGTTCGACGTCGGCCACGCAGGTGCGCATCAGCGCATACATCTCCTGGCCGCGCGCCGTAAGCTGCAGCTCGGTCGAATTGGAGGACGGGCCAGGCCGTCGCAGCAGATAGCCCCGCCGCTCCAGTTCAGCCAGGACGTAGTTCATCGCCTGGCGCGACATATTGCATTGGCGCGCCAGCTCGATCGGCCGGCGGCCGTGCGGGCCGGGGTACATGAAGACGCCGAGTTCGGTCAATGACACGTCGAAGCCCTGCGCGTTGACGGTGGTCAGCATGCGCGCGACGACATGCTCGCGCGGCAGCCGCAGCAAGGAACCGATCATCGGCAGGCCAGCTTGCGGTTCGGATGCGGCGCTATTTTTTTTGCTGGACATGGTGTAAAAAATTTGTACACTGCGAAGTAAAGGAACTTTACGCGGAGTATGCCATGAACGAAGACGCCGTATTCGATGCAGACGAAGTGATCCGGATAGGCCAACTGGAGATTCGCTATCTTCAGCCAAGCGGGCAAGGCAACCACATAGGGGCGTTTGAATTGCGGGTGCCGCCGGGCTCGAACGTGCCGCCGCCCCACAGTCACGACAATGAAGAGCTGATCTACGTGCTGGAGGGGACGCTGCGCTTTACGGTCGGCGGGCAAACGCGGGACTTGGGGCCGGGCGACTCGATGACCACGCCTACGGGCGTGGCCCACGCGTTCAGCAATCCGCACAGCGTCATGGCCCGGGCGCTGGTCATGAACACGCCTGAAATCAGCGCGGACTATTTCCGCGAGATGGCGGCGCTGATCAATGGCGGCGGTCCGCCGGACAAAGCCCGGATGATGGAAACGATGAAGCGATTCGGCCTGACCCCGATCGCGCCGGCGCCGGCGGTGGCGGCGCCGCCGGCAAGTTGACCGGGCTGTCTGTTTACTCGTCGTTTGCCCACTCGACCTGCACGCCCAGGCTGCGCAGGTTTTCGACAAAGCGCGGGTGCGCCCGGCGGATCGGCGTGGCGTTGCGGATCTCGGAACGGCCCTTGATGCTGCTGGCCACCATGAACAGCGCGATCGCCACGCGGATGATGTAGGGGCTTTCGACCACGCCCGGCGTCAGCGGATTGCCGCCGAAGGTCACCACGCGGTGCGGGTCCGACGAGAACACATGCGCGCCGAACTTGGACAGTTCGCCCGTCCAGCCCAGCGCGCCGTCGTAGACCTTGTTCCAGAACATCGCATTGCCCTCGGCGCATACGCCCAGCGCAATGAAGATCGGCAGCAGGTCCACCGGAAAGTACGGCCAGGGCGCCGCTTCGACCTTGGTCAGTACGTTGCTGGTGAACGGCGTCTGCACCTTCAGCGGACCCTCTCGCAGCGCGCGCGACCAGCCGTCCTTGTGCTCGATCCGCACGCCGAACTTGGCGAACGTGCGGTCGATCAGCGGGAAGTTGCCCGGCGTGCGGTTGCGAACCACCACGTCGCCGCCGGTGATCGCGCCCAGCGCGAGGAACGTGGTGATTTCGTGGAAGTCCTCTTCGAACGTGAACTCGCCGCCGCCCAGGCGCTTGCCCCCGCGCACCACCAGCCGCGAGGTGCCGATGCCGTCGATGTCGACCCCCATCATCGCCATGAAGCGGCAGAACTCCTGCACGTGCGGCTCGGACGCGGCATTCGTCAGCGACGACTCGCCTTCTGCGGCGGCGGCGCACAACACGAAATTCTCGGTCGTGGTCACCGACGCGTAGTCCAGCCAGTGATGCGTGGGCTTGAGCGGACCGCCCGCGCGCACCAGCAGCGATCCGCTGGCGCGCTCCACCTCGCCGCCGAACGAGCGGAAGATGTCCACGTGCGGATCGATCTCGCGCACCCCCAGCGTGCATCCCTTGACGTTGTCTTCCAGCCGCGCCACGCCAAAGCGGGCCAGGAGCGGCGGCACCAGCATGATCGACGAACGCATCTCCTCCGGCAGCCGGTGCGCCGCCGCGTCGAACACGGTGTTCTTGTGATGCAGTTCCAGCGTGCGCGTCGCATCGTCCAACCGCACGTCGCTGCCCAACGTGCGGAAGATGTCCAGGATCTTGCGCACGTCGGTGATGTCCGGCACCCCGTGCAGCCGCAACGGCTGGTCGGTCAGCAGCGAGGCGCACAGGATCGGCAGCACCGCGTTCTTGTTGGCCGAGGGGACGACGCGGCCGCGCAAAGGCGTGCCGCCGTGGACGATGAGATTGGACATGGGGATGGGACAGCCGGGGAAAGAAATAGGGGAGAGCGCGGGGATTGTACCGGGGTCCTTCAAGGGGTCATTTTGACCAAAGGCGGCTAAACGTTTCAGACTGCAAAGCGCCATGCGGCCCCGCGCGGCCTATCTCATGCCGGTCTATCCCGATTCTTGCGAATCAGCACCGCGCCGCCAATCGTCAGCAGCAAGCCGCCGCCCAGATACGGCAGGCCAAAGATGAGCAGGAAGAAGAACAGCGCGGTATTTGCATCCCGCGCGTCCGCGCTGCCGCCGGTGTGCATGGCCGGGTCCATCTGCAGCAGCGCAATCGGCACGGTCAGCAGCAGCGTCACGCCCAGCGCAAGGCACCCCCAGCCGATCAGCCGGCGCAAATTCCCGATGCGCGCCAGCAATACGGCGGCAATCACCGCGATCACCGCGTAAAGCACGGCGCTGGCGATCTGCATCCGCTGCAGCGCGGTGTCGTCCAGCGGCACGTAGGTGCCGCCGGCGGGCTGGTTCAGGCCGAACAGGGCTTGCAGCAGCGGATTGGTGACGCCAAAACTGGCGCTGCCGATCAGCAGACCCAGGACAATGCTGGCCAGCCATTTGATCGCGGTCGGGGGCATGGGGGCGGCGGGTCGCTTCTTGTGGATCAGTAGTAGATGTCGACGTAATCGGTCAGGCCGCCGCACGCTTCCATCTGCTGCAGACGCCAGTACTTGCGCTTGCCGGTCGCCTTGAATTCGTAGTCGCCGGTACGCTCGCAGCGGCGGCCCTTGTCGGGCGCGTCCAGGATCAGGATCGTGCCGCGCAGCACGAAGCTGTCGCGGCCAATGGAGACGACCTCGCCTTTGACCTTCAAGGTGCCTTCATGGTTGGCCTGCGTGCCGTCAAGACGCACCACGTCGTTGTCGTCGATCGCGTTCATCTTGCCGCGCTTGGCGGACCAGAGCCATTGCAGCGTCACGCCGCTGTTGTTCAGCAGCCGCTCGTAAGCGGCCTGGTCGTTGATCTGCGTTTTTTGCACCGGCGCAAGGGCGCCGCCGGCGGGGGCCTGTTGCGCGGGCGCTTGACGGGCGGGCGCCTGTTGAACCTGGGGTTGCGCAGCAGGGGCCTGCTGCGGCGCCGGCGCCTGGCTGCCCGAATTGGCGCGCGGAGGCAGGATGGCCGCGCCGGGATCCTTCTGCGCGAAGGCGGGAGCGGCGGCTGCGAAGGCCAGTCCCAGAGCAAGAAGCAGATTACCGGACTTGCGTTTGATTCCCGAGGCGCGGGCAACGTGAGTGTGCATGGTCTGTATCAAGAGAGGAAAGGGATGTGCCGTACAAACCTGACCCCGATTACGGCACGGGCGCCAACTTATCACGCCCTTGCGCGCAAATAATTGCGGTGTTTAGCGTAGCTGTATCCATTCGTTAGGCGGAAAACAGAATGCTTCACCGTCTCGGCCGTGCGATCCCCTCAGGCGCGCCGCCGCACGTTCTCTTCGTGGAGCAATCGCACGGGTTCCACGAATTCCGGGACCGGTCCCTCCGCCTCGATCCCGCTGACCACCTCGGCGATGGGCAGGGACCGCACGGGCGAGGGCGGCACGCCCCATTCGCGCATCCATTCTGCATACTGGGCGGACGACACGGCGTACACGATCCGGCCGAGTCCCACCCAGCCGTGTGCCGCCGAACACATGGCGCAATGCTCGCCGGACGTGTACACCGTGCAGGCCGCGCGGTCCGCGGGCGGCACGTTGTTCGCCGCCCAGCGCGCGATCTCGAATTCCGGATGCCGCGTGCGGTCGCCGCTGGAGACATGGTTATGGTCTTCAAACAGCACCCGTCCGTCGCCCGACACCAGCACCGACCCAAACGGCTGGTCTCCCGCATCGAGCGCCTGCCGGGCCAGCTCGACGCAGCGTGAAAGGTGCTTCTTGTCGTCTGCGGTAATCACGCGTGATCTCCTTGTAAAGATTGAGCCGGCGCGCAATGTGCGCGCCGGCCGTTTTGTCCTACAGCAGCAGCGGCGAAATCTTGCTGCCGTCCACCGAGACGCCCGCCATCAGGCCGCCGTTGTTCATCACGAACCCCACGATGGGCTGCTGCGCGGTATAGGAATCGATGCTGCCGTTCACGCCCACGTTGGCCACGGCGACGGTGGCGTCCGCGCCGATGGTCCAGCCGCTGCTGGCGCGGAACTTCGCCAGCGCCTCGTCCGTCATGAACAGCAGCACCATCGCCTTGGACTGCGCGCCCGCCTGAAAGCCGATGGAGCCGCCCGTGATGCTGTAGTAGCCCTTGTCCTGCCCGCCGACCTGCAGCACGCCCGAGCCATGCTGGGCGCCCACGATGAAGCTGGCGCTCAGCACAGCCGGAAACACCAGCACGCCGCGGGCGCGTTCCACCAACTGCTTGGACTGCGGCGCCGACTCATACAGCTTGGACAGCGTCGCCGCAGCAGCGGTATCCAACTCCTGTCGCTTTTCAGCGGCGGTTGCCGTGGCGCGCGAGTCTGTCGTGGTGCAGCCCGCAAAGAGCAGGCCGGCCATGCCGAATGTGACGGCCGCCACGGCGGTTCTGCGGAATTTTGAATTGATATCAAGCATTTGCGCTTCCTTGTTGTAGGGGACCACGGTGCACTTCGAATCATCTCCTGGCTGGAGATTACTCCGGCTTGCGCGCGCAGGCGATGGGGGCGATCTTGCGAGCACAAAAATGTCCGTTCGATAGGAAAGCTGCCTCGGCTGCCCGCGCGCTCAAGGCGAGCGAATCAAAAATCGTTGCTGTGGCCGCTGCGCTGTTTGTGCGGCCAGGATGGTGTTCTCCCGCGCGCAACAAGCGGCCAGAGCGGTCAAGTCATCCATCGAATTGACCTGATGGGTTCGGGCAAGGTGCTGAAAGCGCCGAATCTCCGCTGACGAGCAGGCGCGATGCGCGTCCCGCAGCAGGCCATTGGCTTGCAACAGCCGCAGGTTTTCCGGGTGGATCAACGCCAGCAGGCTTTCCACCTTGCCGATTTTTTCTCGAAGGTGCTGTAGGGCATCCGGTTCGCTCAACACGCCGTATCGCTTCCATGCCGGTTCATGGTGGAAAAGGCGGTTGCGGAAGTCACGCAAGGTCGCGACCAGATCATGCGCATGGGCCAGCATCGCTGCGGCGCGATGCCCTGGCCACGGGCTGCGGAAGAACTGCCGCCGTGGTTTGACCGTGCCCGACGGGAAAGCATAGAATCCCCTCAAGGTTGGTGATGGCTTCCAATGGGCGCAAGCCTACGACCCATCATTTAAGACCTGATCCCACCCCGGCCTTGAGCCGGGGCTTTTATTTGCGGGTCCCCGATGCCTGTGGCCAGCTGAATCCCGGTGGCTCAAGACCGAAGCTCTCCACGGTTAACATCGCGCCATGCTATTCATCATCTTTCTCTGGATCGCGCTGGCCATCGTGGTTGGCTTCATGGCGCGTAACCGTGGCCGCAATGGGGTGGGGTGGACGGTGTTGGCTTGTCTGATCAGTCCGCCGGTGGCGGCCGTTTTTCTGGCAAACATCGCCAATCGTTCGCCGCTGGCCGGCCAGCCGATTCTGTCATCGCATGTCGATTGCCTGCACTGCGGCAAGCCCATCCTGCGCGAGGCGCGCGTGTGCCGGCATTGCGGTGGCGACGTCACGGAAAGCGGGCTTGCGCCGGTGCGTCAGGCAATGCCTGTCGGGTACTGGTTCGATCTTCCCGATCCCGCCTTCAAGCTGATTCGGTCCGCGGACCGCGTGTCGCTCGTCAAGCCCGTTCCGCCATGGATCGTGGTGGACCAGGCGCTTGACTCCATCGTCATCGGAAGCCGCTGGCCGGGCCGGCTGTGGCGCGTGCGGGTTGAGAAGCAGGACGACATGTCCGATCTGGTCGCCCAACCCGGCTATTGGCGCGCCAGTGCAATCGCTTTGCTGGAAGAATTGCCGCTCTCTGCCCTGTTCGGGCCGAATGGCGAGGGCGTGCTGGAGATCGTTGAGCAGATCGGTACGTTGTCGCGCAGCCAGGCGCAGGCGTTGGCGGACAACCTGCCTGAAGACGCCTGGCGGGCGTACAGCCGGGCCTGGATGCGTTGGTCGCAACAGGGTGGCGAGCCAACCTCGAACGGCGAGGACGACTGGCGCGGCACGCTGGCTGCCGCGCGGCGAGACGACAAGGCGCGTTCGCCGGTCCATGCGGGCTTTCTGCTGATCCATGACCAGTTGCGCAAGCGCGCCGAACAAGTGGATGGCGGCGGCGCCTTCATCCTGGTCGAGGAAGACGGCGAGACCGAACAGGTGCTGAACCCGTTGTGGCAGGCCGCTTGCGATGCGTTGCTGTTTGCCGCCATGGCGCGGGGGGCGCCGCAGTACGTGACCGAAGCAGACGCGCTGACGTTGACGCAGGCCTGGACCCGCGTTCTGGACGGGGCCAGCCAGCGCGCCTGAGCGTCACCACATTGCTTCGTTCAGGATCTGTCGGGCCCGCCTGAAGGTAATCACCGCCGCCCAGCCAGCCAGCACCAACGCGATCCAACCGTTCATGTTGAATTGCACTTTGCGCGAATGGCTTTGGTCATGGACCTGCTTGGCGTCGACCAGCGTTTCGCCGTTCTTGCGCACGCCATAGACCCGCACGGGAATGGCCATGTTGTATTGGCGCGCAATCGTGCCGTCGGTAAGCTGCTGTTGGTCTTCAAGCACCATGAATTCAACGTGCTCGCCCTCGGTATACCGGGCCTTGTAGGTCGCCTCGAAGAACTTGAACACCATGTAGGGATAGTTGCCCGAATAGACGCAAGGCACGGTGTAACGCTCCAACCGTCCGCGTATCCGCGCCTGGGCATCGCAGCTGGCCACCTTGTCGACACGAAGCTGGATCGTGTTCAGCTTGGCGGGGTCGTAAGGCAGGCGGATGTCTTTTGCCGCATTGAAGCAGTAGATGGCAATGCCCAGGAGCACAAGTGCGACAATCGCGGGAATGCGGCAAGGCTGGAAGGCGCGTTTCCAGTCAGCCAGTTCACCCGGCATGCAGGCTGACTCGAAAACGATGGCGACGATTGCGGGAACCAGTATCGATGTTCATGGGGCGCGCTGCGGAATTTGCCAGCGCGTATCTTAAAACAGCCGCTTGCCGCGACGCAGGCTACTTCGGGTCGCAGTGATTGCGAAACGCCTTTTCTCCCGCGTCGGATACCTCGACCCATTTCTGGTCCGGCGGCGCGTCGGGCGCGTAGCTGTCGTGCCAGTTCCACCATTTGTAGGGCGGCGTCTGCGGATAGCCGGCCGGAGAATCCTCCCAGGTCTCCTGCCGTCCGAGCGGCGTGATGTCCAGGTAGTTCCACGTGCCGCCCATCTGCTCGTCGCCCCGGTTGTTCAGGAAGTACGTGCGATAGATGCGGTCGCCGTCGCGAAAGAACACGTTGGTGCCGTGCCATTCGTCCACGCCGAAATCCGCGTCGAAACTGTCGGTCAGCGTGAACCACGGCATCGTCCAGCCCATGCGCGCCTTCAGCCGTTCGATGTCCGCCTGCGGCGCGCGCGACACGAAGACCAGCGTCGTGTCGCGGGCATTCAGGTGCGAAAGGTGGGCCACCTGATCGGCCACCATCGAGCAGCCGCGGCACGCATGATCCGGCCAGCCAAAGACGCCAGGCTCGTGAAACGCGCGATAGACGATGAGCTGCCGGCGGCCGTCGAACAGGTCGCGCAGCGTCACCTTGCCGGCCGGGCCTTCAAAAACATATTCGTTGTCTACCGCCGTCCAGGGCATGCGGCGGCGTTCCGCGGCGAGGGCGTCGCGGGCGCGGGTGTGGGCCTTTTCCTTGATGAGCAGTTGCTGGCGGGCGGCTTCCCAGTCTTTGCCGGAAACGACCGGGGGCATCTGCATGGCGGGGCGGGCGCCATTGCCGGGGGATGCGGGGGGCGTGGTCATGACTGGATCCTCCTGAGGGGTTCGGTGCCAAAGGCGCCAAGTGAGCGGCGCGGGTACGGGAATAGTGTGGCACCGGGAGGCGGCGGCCAGGAGTAACAAATCTGGCGCGTGTCTGGCGGCTCAGGCGGTAAGCAGCACGGCCTCTCGCGGCATGGCCTGTGCAGTCCACCCCCGCAGGCTTTCACGCAACAGCGTTACGGCGGCCTGACCGCTTTCGTTCAGACGGTGCGCCGCGTACAGGCCGAATTGCGCGGTCAGCGGCAGCGCGCCTTCGTCCCCGATGGAAATCACGCGCATGGTGTCGGGCCGCAGGCACTCTGTCGTCAGCAAGGCCACGCCCAGGCCGTTCTCGACGGCGGCGATCGTGGCGCCCACGTTGTGGCTGGTCAGCGACACCCGGAAATCGCGCCCCGACGCCGTCAGCGCGTCGAACGCCAGCCGGCGCCATGAGCACGGCTCGGCGTACACGATCACGTCAAGCGGCTGGTCCGGGTCCAGGGTTTCGTCGATCCCGCAGGCCCAG
This sequence comes from Achromobacter sp. GbtcB20, assembly GCF_019091095.1. Lineage (NCBI taxonomy): Bacteria > Pseudomonadati > Pseudomonadota > Betaproteobacteria > Burkholderiales > Alcaligenaceae > Achromobacter > Achromobacter sp. GbtcB20. Next base: position 380,616 of record NZ_JAGXJZ010000001.1, read on the forward strand.
TGCAGATCGACCGTCCACGTCTCGATGGGTTCTTCGGTGAATCCCACGCAGGCGCCCACGGCCACGTCCAGCGTGCCGTCCTGCCAGCGCGCGGCCAGCCGCTCGCCGTCGTCGATGACGACCTCCAGATGCAGGTTGGGGCACGCGCGCCGCAGCCGCCCCAGCGCCGCTGGCAACGCGGCCACCGCCACGTCCTCGGACAGCCCGATGCGCACGCTGCCCGCCACCGCCCGTTCGCGCAGCCGCGCCGCGGCCGCCTCGCCCAGCGCAAGGATCCGGTTGGCGTAGCTCAGCAGCAACTCGCCCTCGGTGGTGGGGGCCATGCCGCGGCCGGTGCGATGCAGCAGCCGCTTGCCCACCATTTCCTCCAGCCGGCGGATCTGCGTGCTAAGCGCCGACTGCGCGCGGCCCGACATTTCGGCGGCGCGGCTCAGGCTGCCGTATCGGCAGACCGCCACAAAGGTGCGGAGCAGGGCGGGGTCGAAGTCGGTTGACATTATCAATCCATGAAATCTGGTTTACGAGCTATCAGTCTATCTGTAACTCTGCGGCATCCCTAGGATGACCCTTGTCGCGAAATGTCCGACTCAACTCAAGGAGCCATCCATGACACACCCCCAGAATCTGCGCGTCGTTCTCGCATCCCGGCCGGTTGGCCGCCCCAAGGCCACTGATTTCCGCGTCGAGCGCGCGCCCATTCCCGAACCGGCCGACGGCCAGGTGCTGCTGGAAGTCCAGACCCTGTCGCTGGACCCGTACATGCGCTGGCGGGTCAGCGACGAAAAATCCTATGCCGAGCCTATGCAAATCGGGGACGTCATGGTCGGCGGCACCGTTGCCCGGGTAAAGACGACCCGCCATCCCGACTGGCGTGAGGGCGACATCGTGCTGTCGTCTGCCGGCTGGCAACGCTACGCGCTGTCCGACGGCAGCGGTCTGCGCCGACTGGATCCGGAAATGGCGCCGCCGTCGACCGCGCTGGGCGTGCTGGGCATGCCCGGCCTCACGGCCTACGCCGGACTGCTCAACATCGGCCAGCCCAAACCGGGCGAATCCGTGGTCGTTGCGGCTGCTAGCGGCGCCGTTGGCTCGGTGGTCGGCCAGATCGCGCGGATCAAGGGCGCGCGCGTCGTGGGCATCGCGGGCGGCCCCGAAAAGTGCGCCTTCGTCAAAGAGGAACTGGGCTTTGACGTGGTCGTGGATCACCACGCGCCTGACTTTGCGCAGAAGCTGGCCGAGGCCTGCCCCGACGGCATCGACGTCTACTTCGAAAACGTCAGCGGCCATGTGTGGGACGCCGTGCTTCCGCTGCTGAACGACTTTGCCCGGGTGCCGGTGTGCGGCCTGATCGCCAACTACAACGACAGCCCCGCCGACCGCCGCGGCCCGGACCGACTGCCCGCCACCATGCGCGAGATCCTGTCGCGCCGCATCACTATGCAAGGGTTTATCGTGTTCGACTTTCCGAAGGAACAGGAAGACGAATTCCTGCGCGTGGCAGGGCAGTGGATCCGCGAAGGCAAGCTGCGCTGGCGCGAAGATGTCGTCGACGGACTGGAACAGGCGCCCGACGCGCTGATCGGTCTGCTTGAAGGAAAGAACTTCGGGAAGCTGGTGGTGCGCGTGGGTGACTGACCCGTGGCGCGTGGCGCGGGTGCCGGGGGACGTTTTACTGGCCGATGGTGCGCGCCTTGCTGCGCCGCGCCCTGGGTTTGGGCGCCACCCCCATCCGCGGATCCCGCGCCAGCGCCAACGCCGCCAGCGTGGCCGCGGTCGATTCGAAGGATTCGCTCGACTGCGGCAGGTACAACCACTTGCCCAGCACCGGATGCGGCAGCAGTTCGGGAATGTCCGCCAGCAGTGCCGCATGGCGGTCCTGTGACGTGCTGACCATCACCCCATTCCAGGGATCGTCGCGGTCGGCGACGATCAGGTACAGCAAGCCGTCCAGGTAGGCCGCGTCGGCCCCAAACATCTTGCGATGCATGTAGCCGGCGTCGCGCGCCAAGGGCTCCAGGATCCAGAGCAGTGAATTGGTTTTCGCGGCGCGCTGCTTGCGGGGCGGGGCGAAGGGATCGGGTGGGTTGCGCATGAAGGGAAACCGGGCGGGCAGGGCACCGGCAATATGCCACAGCCGCTATGGCTCGAACAAGGGCGCCAACGGCATCAGCGGGCCATATTTCTTCAGTTTTTCCCAGTTCTCGGCCGCTTGACGCAGCTCCTCGTTCTTGCGCGCTTCCTCCAGGATTTCATCGATGCGCGGCGCCAGCGCCACGGACAGGTCGATGATGTCGTAAGCGGTATAGCCGCGCTCCCAGCGCGCACGCAAGGTCACGTCGTCACCTTTGGCGCGCATGGCGCGCGTGCCTTCCTTCAGTAGCGCCTTGCGCTGATCCGCATTGAGCCGCTCGGCGAACGAAATGCCCGCGACCAGCCCTTGCACCACCCCTTTCTCGCGATACCCGGTGGTGGCCGCCACCTCGCTCGCGACGCTGCGGCTGATGACTTTCGGCGCCAGGTTCTCGCGTATCCAGCTGCGGCTCAACCGCAGCAACCCGGCTGCCAGACCATGGCCAAAGCCCGTGCGCATCCCTTCCGCACGCGCCGCTTCCTGCGCCTCGGCATACGTCATGGCGAACTGCACCATCAGCATGATCGCGTCCTGCGGCCCGGGCATCAGAAAGTCCGCGACCCAGCCCGCGGCGCTGCCGATCTTGCCGAGCGCCGAAGCGGTACGTCCCGACACCTTCAAGAGTGAACCGGCTTCCTCGGCCACGACCGTGCTGGCGGCGGTGGCGGGCACCGCGGTGGACGCCTTTCCATACCGCGCTTCCAATTCCGCCATGCGGGGCGGTCCCGAGCCGACCTTCGGCGCCTCGCCGGGCACGCGAGGCTTGGTGGCGGGCTGTTCGACAGGCAGTTGCGGCAAGGACGATTTGGGGCGAGGCCGCACCGCGGTTTCGGGATGCTGGATGAACTTTTCGTCGGGCAATCCGGCCTGCACGGCGGGCTGGCGCATGCTGGACAACGACCGGTAGTGACCCGAGCCGTCGTTCCAGGATTTGACCTTGCCCGCCTCGAATTCCACCTGTCCTGCCCAGTTGACGCGCCCGCCGCGGGCCGCTTCGGTGTGGCCCAGCGGGTTCATCGTGTTTTTGGCCTTGACCGCGTAGATTTCTCCGTCTTTGACGACAAAGTCATAGTTACCGCGCGCGGTCCTGCCATATTTCCCGCCGACCTCCCGCCACGTGCCGTTCACGTTCTGCAGCTTGATGACGTTGCGCGACGACCCGAACGCGGGCGCGTCCCGCGGCAGATTGCCGTACGTCGGCCCGCTGGGCTCGCGCTGCAACAGGCGAGGGCCCTGCGCGCTGATCGATGACTGCTGGACCACATGGGCGAGTTCGTGTGCCAGCAGCGCTTGGCCCGCGGCGGTGCCGGGTGCGTATTGGCCTGAGCCCAGGACGATGTGATGGCCGATTGTGAAGGCGCGGGCTTGGACGGCGCGGGCTGATGCGCCAGCCCGCGCGTCCGAATGCAGCCGGACGTGGCTGAAATCTTTCTGGAATCGCGGCTCCATGAACGCGCGGGTATCGGCGTCAAGGGGATGGCCGTCGGCCGCCAGCACGTTGGCAAGCGGCAACGTGTCGGTCACCGATGCCGCATTGCGCGCGTCGGCCGGGTGCAGGGGGATCGGCGAAAAGCCCTGCGCGGGGTCAAGCCGTGGGCTGCGCATCACCTGTTCGGACGCCCGCTGCGCTTCCTGCTCCGATGCATCGCCTGACCGTGACATGGCCAGGCGGGCATCGGCGGGATGCACCGCTGCGGTTCGTGCGCGCCGTTCGGGCGGTGCGGGGTGAAAAGCCGCTTTGGGCTTCTGTACGAAAGCGCGCATGAGGTCGCTCCTTTCGTTCGGCCTGTTGAAAGCCGGGAATTCAACATGCGGTGTTGGGCCCGGCAGGGGATGCGATCTCAGGCGGGCAACGCCGATTATTGTGCGCCTTTTCCAGGGCACGCGCACCACCTGCATAGAGGAGAGCGCAAGAACCGGATAGCCGCTGCGCCGCGCGGTTCCGACAATGGCGGCACGCTATTCACCCAGGACAAACATCATGCCCCTCTTGCAAGGCAAAGTCGCCCTCATCACCGGCGCATCGTCCGGCATCGGACGCGCCGCCGCATTGCTATTCAGTGCCGAAGGCGCCGACGTCGTGCTCAATGCCCGAGGCGAGGCGGCCCTGGACGCCGTGGCCGCCAGCATCCGCGACCGGGGCGGGCGGGTGCGTACCGTCGTGGGCGACGCCAGCCAGCCCGACACGCACGCGCGATTGATTGCCGAGGCGAATGACGCCTTCGGTGGCCTGGACATCGCCTTCAACAACGCCGGCGCCACGGGCCCGCTTGGCCCGCTGGCCGACATCAGCTTTGCCGATTGGCAAGCCACGATCGACGTGAATCTCACCGCCGCCTTTCTAAGCAGCGCCCATCAGATACCCGCCATGCTGGAGCGCGGCGGCGGCGCCATCATCTTCACGTCCAGCTTCGTGGGCACCAGCGTCGGATTGCCCGGCATGGCGGCCTACGGCGCGGCCAAGGCGGGGCTGATGGGGCTGGTCAAGGGCATCGCCGCGGACTACGGCGGCCAAGGCATCCGGGCAAATGCGCTGATGCCGGGCGGTGTGGACACGGCGATGGCCGGAGACGCTGCTCAGAAGGAGTGGGCCGCAGGATTGCACGCCATGAAGCGGATTGCGCGGCCAGAAGAAATTGCGTCGGCCGCCTTGTTCCTGGCCAGCCCGATGGCAAGTTTCGTCACCGGCTCCGCGCTGTTTGCCGACGGAGGAAACGCGGCGGTGAAATGATGATGAACACGCCGTGGCGCCGGGCAGTTTCTGTAATACTGCGGCTTCGTCGCTTTGGCGTGAATCGGACCTCATCCGGCTTCGCGCCATCCCTCCCAGCGCCTGGATGACCGGTCATGTCTGAACACCATCAATTCATCTTCCCCCGCGATTTCCATCTGGCGCCGCCCGACTGGCCCGCCCTGCAAGCGCGGCTGCTGGAAGGCGGTTACGTCCTGCCCCCGCAAGGCGACAACATTCCCTACAGCGCCAGCCGCGACAGCTTTGACGAAGCCGACGCGGCTTGGCATAGCGTCCAATACTGTCTGGGTCCGGCGGCCCGGCCCTACCTCAGCGCCGCGGTCAGGGACGATTACGACGCGGATCCCCGGAACTTCCCGATCCTGCTGCTGGCGTTTGACGGCGCGAACCCGCGCGTCATGGTCGGCGAGAATCTATGCGCACCCAGCCCCCCGGGATCGAACGAACCCGCCTCTCCCATGCCGGCCGACGCGCATGTGGACTTCATCGGCCAAGCCTACGAGAACCCGGCCGCGCAATGGCACTGCGAACAGAGCGAACGCAGCTACCGCATTCTTGAGCTGGACTGGCACTACAGCCTGGCGATGGGGTTTCGAATGGTGCGCTGTGAAGGGCTGGACCGGGAAAGCGCGCAAGGCCTGGCGCGGTTGATTGGCGAGCTGACAGGGCAAGTGATGGGCTGCAGTCACCGGCATCTTTGATGGCGAATCGGCGCGTGGTTCACCGGCCTGCGGCCAGAGACAATTCGATACGCAACGTGTTGCGGACCCTGGCGTCTTCGTCCATGCTGAATGGCATTGCTGTGCCGGACCAACCGGCACTACAGACCCCGGCGCTACAGACCCATTCTCAAGGAGCGATATGTCGATTCAAACGTTAGGCCGTTGCAGTGTCTTGTTGTTTCTCGCGGCGTTGAATGCAGGCTGCTCCTCGGTCGTCGGCGAGTGCGGCATGCTGCGCAGCAGCTGCATGTATGAAGGTCAGTACGAGTCAGGCGAGGAAGGCTACGCGGAAGACGAAGCGAAGCGCTTGAACAAGGAGTCGACGGACCGGCTGCGCCGAAGCTCGGGCGATTGATTGGAAGCGATTGATTGGAAGCGATTGATTGGCAGGCGCTTGATGGGTAGGCGGCTGGCGTGCGCGCGGCACGCCAGAGGCCCGCGAAATTGAAACGACCCTATTCAGGCGCGGTGGCCGCGAACCGCGCCGCCAGTTGATCGCAGTGGCGCGCCAGGATCGCCGCGTCCACGCCCACCGCCGTATACAGGCTTCCTGCAGCCATGTAGCGCCGTGCCAACGTTTCATCCGTGGTCAGCACGCCCGGCGCCTTGCCCGCCGCGCGCACCCGGCGAATGGCTTGTTCGACGGCCGCCACCAAGTTGGGATGCTGCGGCTCGCCGGGATATCCCAGGCTGGCCGCCAGGTCGGCTGGCCCGATGAACACGCCGTCCACGCCGTCCACCGCAATGATGGCGTCAAGATTCTCCAGCGCTTCGCCGGTCTCGGCCTGAACCAGGAGGCAAAGCTCTTCCTCGCAGCGGCGCATGTAGTCGGGCACCCGTCCGTAGCGCGTGGCGCGCATGGTGCCGCTTACGCCGCGCACGCCGCGTGGCGCATAGCGCATGCCGGCCACGGCACTTTCGGCCTCGGCTGCGTTTTGCACATAGGGCAGCAAGAGCGTCTGCGCGCCAATGTCCAGGTATTGCTTGATCTGCACCTTGTCGTTCCACGACGGGCGCACGACCGGATGGCTGCCATAGGCGGCCGCGGCCTGCAGCTGCGCCATGACGGTGGGCAACAGCGCCGGCGTGTGCTCGGTGTCCAGCAGCAGCCAATCGAAGCCGCTGGCCGCCACCAGCTCGGTGCTGTTCGGATGGGCAAGCGTGACCCAAAGTCCCGTCTGGTGACGCTGCTCGCGCAGCGCGCGCTTGAACGTATTGATCGGAAGTTTCACGTCTTGTCCTAGGAAAAGTGCACCGAAATGCTGCCGAGCTTGCCGTAGTCGGCATGCAGCGTGTCGCCCCGCTTGACCGCGACCGTGCGGGTGAACGACCCCGCCAGCACGATTTGCCCTGCAGCCAGGCCGGTGTCGTGCAGGGCCAGCTTGTTGGCCAGCCACGCAATCCCCAGCGCCGGATGCCCCAGGACCGCGGCGGATACGCCCGATTCCTCGATCACGCCGTTCTTCAAGAGCAGGGCGCCCACCCAACGCAGATCCACGTCCATCGGACGCACGGGCCGGCCGCCCAACACGATGCCGGCGCATGCGGCGTTGTCGGCAATGTTGTCGACGATGCGGCGCGGATACTTGCTCCGTCCGTCGATCAGCTCCAGCGCCGGCACCACGTAATCCGTGGCATCCAGTACGTCAAACAGGCTTACGTCCGGCCCGCGCAGCGGCTTGCCCAGTACGAACGCCAGTTCCACCTCGACGCGCGGCACGATGAGCTTGTCGGTCGGAATCGTCTCGCCGTCCTGATAGAACATCGTGTCCAGCAGATGGCCGTAGTCCGGCTCGTCGATGCCGACGGTGCTCTGCATCGCCTTGGACGTGAGGCCGATTTTGTGGCCGCGCAGTTTGGCGCCCGCAGCCAGCTTGTCGTCGATGATCCGCTTCTGAATCGCGTAGGCGTCCGCGATCTCGATGTCCGGAAAGACCTGGTCCAGTTGCGTGGTGGGCACGCCGCTGCGCTCTGCTTCCAGCAGCAGGCTCGCGGCGCGGTCGCGGTCTTTTTCATTCAGCATGTCGGCTCCTTATGCGGACACGGCCGGTTCATCGGCCACGGGATTGGACAGGACGCCGATGCCGGCGACTTCCACCTCGACCACGTCGCCGGGTTTCAGGAAGCGCGGCGGCGTGAAGCGCACGCCCGCGCCAATCGGCGTGCCGGTTGAGATCACGTCCCCTGGCTTGAGCGTGGTCCAGATGGAGATGTAGCGGATCAGCTCGGCGAACGGGAACATCAGGTTCTCGGTGGTGTCCTGCTGTCGCAGTTCGCCGTTCACGCGCGTGCTGACCGTGAGCGGCGCGGCCGGATCGAATTCATCCGCGGTTACCAGCCACGGTCCCATCGAACCGCTGGCGTCGAAGTTCTTGCCTTGGGTCACATTGAACTTGCCGTGCTTGAGCCAGTCGCGCACCGTGCCTTCGTTCAAGCACGTCAGACCCGCGACATGGCGCCAGGCGTCTGCCGCGGCAATGCGGCGGCCGGCCTTGCCGATCACGATGGCGATCTCGCCCTCGTAGTCCAGTTGTTCGGACTCCGGCGGACGCAGCAAGGGTTCTCCATGCCCCACGAAAGATCCCGGAAAACGTGGGAACACGCTGGGGTAGGCAGGCGGCGCGCTGCCGTCCTGGTATTCCTCGTTGCGCTTGCCGTAGTTCACGCCCACGCAGATGATCTTCTCGGGGGCGGGGATGGGAGGCAGCAGACGCACCTGATCCAGCCGGTGCGTCGCGGGCAGCGACTCGGCCAGGCGCGCCAGCGCAGGCAGATCGCCGGCTTGCAGCGCGGCCTGCAAGCTGTCGTGGCCGTGGCCGTCCAGCGCTACGATCTCGTTCTGGCCACGCAGCGCGCCAAAGCGCGCCTGGCCATCATGCGTAAAACTGAGCAGTTTCATTCGTCGAATCCAAAAAGGTGCGCGGGGTTGTCGACCAGGATCTTCTTGAGCGTGGCCTGATCGCCGGCATAGCGCGCCAACTGATCGAGCAGCCGGCCTTCGTTGGGCGTGGCTTTCACCGACACCGGATGCGGCCAGTCGCTGCCCCACACCACGCGGTCCGGGTTCGCGGCGATCAGCGCCTGGGCCAGCGGGATCACATCGTCCCAGGGCTCGCCCGTGCGCGAGATCTTCTCCGTCAACGACAGCATCACCCAGAAGTTGCCGCGCGAGAGCAGCGACTCCAGCAAGCGTCGCGTGGGGTCGGCGGCGCCCGCGCCCGGGTCCGCCCGGCCCATGTGGTCCAGCAGCACGGGGATTTCCAGGTTTTGGAACTGTGCTGCCTGCGCCATCATGCCGTCGGGTTCGGGCTGGAACTTGGCGTACCAGCCCAGCTCGTGGATGCGGGCGATGGCGCGGTCGAAGACCTCGGGCGCCATGCTGATGCCCAGCCCCTGGCGCGTGAAGCGCGCGCCGCGCACACCGGCGTCGTGCAGCTTCTGGATATAGGCGTCGTCGCATTCGGCCAGCACCACGGCATTCGCGCAGCCGCGATACGACGGGCCAGCTGCGGCCAGTCCGTCCAGCACCACCTGATGATCGGCGCCGTACGTGGTGGCTTGCACGATCACGCCGCGCTGGATACCCAGCAGCCGGTGCAGGCCCTGCGCCGTCTCGATGGTCGCACTAGGCATCTCATAGGCCGCGCCCGGACGCACCGGGTAGCGGTCGGCGGGGCCGAACACGTGGAATTGGCTATCGCACGATCCGGGCGGCAGGCGATAGGCCGGCGCGGTCGGGTTGGGATTGAAGGCTTGATATTGCGGCATCGTCCGGCTCCTTTATTCGATCACGGCCACGAAGTCGCACTCGATGAGCTTGTCGCCATCCAGGTCCGCCTGAATGGTGTGACGCGCCGGACGATTCTGCGCATCCGGAAAGGCTTGCAACCACACGGCATTGAGCGCCGCGCGCTGGCTGCGGTCGCGCATCCACACCGTCATCTTGGCGATGTGATCCAGCGAGCCGCCGCCCGCCTGCACGATGCGGCGCACGTGGTCGAACATCAGCTCGCATTGGCGTTCCAGCGAGTCGCCGTAGGCGCCCGTCGCGGGGTCCGTGCCCTGGATGCTGCCCGAATACAGCATGGGCCCGATCCGGCAGGCGGCGGGAATGGGGTTCTTGTGGCTGAAGCCTTCGGCATAGATGCTGCGTCTGCTCATGGCGTTTTCCGTCTCAGTCGAAGTGTCGGGGAAGGGGGGCGGCGTTGCCGCGCCCCGGGGTTCAGTGGGCTGCCGGGCTGGCTGCTCAGTTTTCGGGTCAGTTGTCGGCTCAGGCGGCCGCTCAGTTCGCCGTGATGCCGGCACGCTTGATGATCGGCGTCCAGCGCGCATCTTCCGCGGCCAGATAGCGCGTGAATTCCTCCGGAGAGCTGCCGCGCGCTTGTGCGCCCAGATCGTCAAAGCGCTGGATGATCGTCGGCTGCGCCAGGATCTTGGTCAGCGCCTCGCTCAGCTTGTTCAGCACCTCGGGCGGCGTGCCCTTCGGGGCCAACAATCCAGTGAACGTCGCCGCTTCCATGCCCGGCACGCCGGCTTCCGCAAACGTTGGCACGTCCGGCATCGATGGCACGCGCTTGGCCGTGGTTACGGCCAGCGCGCGCAGCCGGCCTTCCTTGACGTAAGGCAACGCCACCGAAATCTGGTCGAAATTGAAATCCACCTGGCCGCCCAGCAGATCCGTCGTCGCGGGTGCATTGCCCTTGTATTGCGCCGTCGTCCAGCGCGCCCCGGTCAGCGACTGCAGCAGTTCGCTCACCAGGTGATTCGTCGTCCCCGCGCCGGGCGATGCCATGTTCAGCTTGCCCGGCTCCTTCTTGGCCAGCGCCAGCAGCTCTTCCAGATTCTTGGCCTTGAGCTCCGGCCGCACCTGCAACACCAGTGGCGTATAGGACACCGAACTGATCGGCGCAAAGTCCCGGTCCCATTTGTAGGCGTCGCGCTTGAAGATCAGCGGCGAAAACAGCAGGGGACCGTTGGCCGCCATGAACAGCGTGTAGCCATCCGGTTCCGACCGCGCCACCTGCTCGCCGGCAATCATGCCGCCCGCGCCCGGTTTGTTCTCCACGATGAACGGCTGTCCCAGCGCCGCCTGCAACCCCGGCGCGATCAGCCGCGCCGCCACGTCCACATTCCCGCCGGGCGGGTAGGGCACAACGATCTTCACGGGTTTGTCGGGCCAGGCGGCGTGCGCCATCGAGGTAAGGACGGTCAGCGCCACTGTGGCGCAGGCGCGGAGCGCGGTGCGGTTCATGGTGAGTCTCCTGTGCGTGTCATCGCGTTTTGTTTGTTTGTTGACACTCTAGGAATTTGCGCCGCGCTGAACAACGGCAATTTTTCAAAAAGGTCCGGATATTGGACTCTTTTGGAACGCTGGGTTAGGCGCTCCTTTCGATCGGCCCCTGCTTCACGGGAAAATGACGCTCGGCGCACGAAGTCCGCATGGACGCGCCCTTAAACTGATGTTCAATATCCGGACTACGGAGCGAGACGACCATGCACTTTCCCGCCAGTGACCTGAACCCCGAGCAGACCTACCGCCTGATGAGCGGCATCATCGTGCCCCGGCCGATCGCCTGGATCAGCAGCGTCAACGCCCACGGTGTCGTCAACCTGGCCCCCTTCAGTTGCTACACCTTCGTGTCCAACCAGCCGCCCATGATTGGCGTGAACATCGGCAGAAAGGCCGGCCAGCGCAAAGACACCGGCCGCAACATCATGGAAAACGGCCATTTCGTCGTAAACATTGCCGACGAAACCCTGCTGGACCCGTTGCACGAAAGCGCTCAGGAACATCCGCCTGAAGTCAGCGAAGCCGATTTGCTGGGCCTGCCCGTCATCCCCGGCGTGGTGGTCGCCACCCCCCGCCTGGCCGCCGCGCCCATCAGTCTGGAATGCCGGCTGCACAGCGTCACGCCGTTCGGCAACACCGGCGCCGAATTCTTTGTGGGTGAAGTCGTGATGTTCCACATCCGCGAGGGCCTGATGCAAGACGGCAAGATCGACACCGCAATGCTGCGCCCCATCTGCCGCATCGGCGGGCCAAACTATGCATCGCTGGGCGAAATCATCACCAAGCGGGGCATCGTCCAAACGGCAAAGTCCGTCATGAAACCGGAGGCCGCATGAGCGGCTCCGAGGATAAAAGCGCGGCCGGCGCCCAGACCGTCCGGCGCGCATTGGCTTTGCTGCGATTGATCGCGTGCGGGCAGGAACGGGGAGTGCGCTTGGTGGACCTGGAGCGCATGTCCGGCCTGAACCGGCCGACCGTGCATCGGCTGCTCAAGACCTTGGTGCAGGAAGAGGCGGTAGAACAGGACCCGGAGACGCGCCGGTATTTGATCGGCCAGGAAATCACTTTGCTCGGGCTGGCGCGAACGCGGCGGTTCCCGTTGTTGACGCTGGCCGATCCCTATATGACGGAGCTTGCGGATCAAGTCGGGGATACCGTGTTTCTTAGCATCCGGCATGGGCATGACTCGATCTGCATTGGGCGCCGCACGGGAAGGCATCCGATACAGGTGTTGTCGATCGAGGTGGGCGTTCGACGACCGCTTGGGATCGGGGTCTCCGGGGTGGCGTTGTTGGCCAGCCTGGACGCAGACGACAGCACGCGGCTGGTGCGCAGTAATGCGGCGCGGTTGGAGGTGTTGGGCGAGCGGGTAGAGGACGTGATCGCGCGGGTCGATGCAGCCCGCCGCGAGGGTTTGGCACATGCGCCCGTGGGCCTGATGCCGGGGACCAGTGCGGTGGCCGTGCCGATCATGTCGGCTACAGGGGAAGCGCTCGGGGCGATTACGGTGACGGCGATGGCGGAACGGTTGGGGGCTGGGAGGTTCGGAGAGGTCGTGGACCGGATGAGGCAGGCGGTGGCCGGGATTGCGGCAAGGTGGGGACAGGTCTCGGCTCGGGCGTGACGGGCCCGCACGCAAGGCAGACTAGGCGGCTGCCGGTCTGGCTGTGCGCGTGCGGCGCAGCTCGACCACTTGCTCGCCGCCTACGGCACGCGCGCGCAGCTGGCCACAGCCGCCGTCCACATCCTGCCCCGCGCTATTCCTGACTTTGGTCAGCACGCCACGGCTGTGCAGATAGCGGACGATTTCGCGGGTGCGCTCGGCATCGGGGCGCTGGTAAGTATCGCCTTCAAGACTATTGAACGGAATAACGTTGAGCACGCCGTACTTGCCCTTGAGCAAATCCGCGACCGCATCGAGTTCGTCGTCGCCGTCGTTGACGCCCTTGAGCAGCGTCCATTGATACTGAATCGGATAGTCGGTGTCGCGAGCATATCGCTCGCCAAGTTCGATCAGTGCTTCTGGCGAAATTTTGGGCGCGCGTGGCAGCAGATGCTCTCGCAACTCGGCTTTGGTCGTGTGTAGCGACAGCGCCAGTGCAGGCTTGACGCGTTGCCGCGGCAGCGCGTCGAACACGCGCTGGTCTCCCACGGTGGAGAACACGAGATTCTTGTGCCCGATATTGCCTTCGGTGCCGAGCAGGTCGATGGCTTCGAGCACGTTGTCGAGGTTGTGCGCCGGTTCACCCATGCCCATGAAAACGACCTTCTTCACCGCACGTTGACGCCGCGCCAGCACGACCTGGGCAAGGATTTCCATGCTGGTGACCTGACGAATCAGGCCGGTCTTGCCGGTCATGCAGAAGCGGCAACCGACCGCACAGCCGACCTGGGTGGACACGCACAGTCCGTCGCGCGGCAACAGCACGCTTTCCACCATCTGCCCGTCGGCCAGTTCGACAAGCAAGCGCGAACCGTCGCTGCCGGCGTGTTCGGAGCGGATGCGGGCAAGGCCGTCCAGTTCCGCCGTCAAGGCGGGCACGGCGTCGCGAACCGCGAGGGGCAGAAAATGCTCCGCGCTACGCCGCCGCGTGCCGGTGTCGAGCGCTTGTCCTTGCAGCCAGACGCGCATGACCCGCCCGCGGTGAACGGGCAGCGCGCCGAGGGCGGCGAGGCGTTGGTCGAAGTCAGAGAAGCGCATGGGGAGCGGATTTTACTTTGGTCGTGGGAATGGGCTGGGGGCGTCTGACCCCCAGCCTTAAAAATCCCCCAGAAATTCCTCAGGGTCGGCTTCGACCTCAGCGATTGATCCCGTCAGTAGCGCGGTGAAGCTTGGCGCCACCCACGTGATCTGATCCGGGTCGTGGGTGAATGCGATGATCTGCCCCGGTGTGCCGGATTCGCTTGGGGAGTGGTCGACCATCAGCAGCATCGTTGCGCCGCCAAAGCTGGCGAAGGGGAGCCAGCCCGGGTGAAACCAGCCGTCCCTGATGCGCGCATCGCGCGGTTCTGGCTCCATATATCCGGCATATCGCGGCGCGCGGTCCGCCATCCGTGCTCGTCCCGCAATCGCCTTTTCCAGCGGCAGAAAATCATAGGCCGTCAGATAGCCTGGCCGCATGAATACCGGCACATCGCGTTCGGCCCCATTGGCCAGAAGCCAAGCCTGCCTGGCGTGCGCAGAGATGGGGAAACCAAGTTCCGCCTCGACCGCTTCAAGCCCTGATGCCGCCGCACCCGGGTTGAGGTGTAGCGCGTGGCCATGTGCGTCGCATACCGCACGAACCCGATCAAGATAATGGGAAAAATCCATCGCCGCAGGCGGTCCTTTTCAGTATTACGCAGCTTGCGGCAAGAAAAACCGATCCTTCAATTCCTGCAATCCGATCCGCTCCAACATCTCGGTCAAGCGCTGCGCGGGCTTACGCGTCGGCAGGTTTTTATATTGCGCGATGATCAGCTCATTCTTCATCGAATGCTCCCAGCCGACCAGCTCGGTCACGCTGACCTGATATCCGTGCGCCTCAAGCTGCAGGCACCGCAGCACATTCGTAATCTGGCTACCAAACTCCCGCGTATGCAGCGGATGCCGCCAGATCTCAGCCAACGGATCCGCCAGTGCTTTTGCTTTGTTCTTGCGCAGCACCGACGCCACCTCGGCCTGGCAGCACGGCACGACCACGATGTATTTGGCCTTCTTCTCCAACGCAAAGTGAATCGCGTCGTCGGTAGCCGTATTGCAGGCGTGCAGGGCGGTCACCACGTCTATCGACGCGGGCAGTTTGTCCGAAGTGATCGACTCCGCCACCGACAGGTTCAGGAACGACATGCCGCCAAAGCCCAGCCGCTTGGCCAGATCTTCCGACGACTTCACCAGTTCTTCGCGGGTTTCGATCCCGTAGATATGGGAGCCGTTCTTCAGCGCCTCGGGCTGATCCTTGAAGAACAGGTCATACAGGATGAAGCCCAGATACGACTTGCCCGCGCCGTGGTCGGCCAGGGTGACGGCGCCGCGTTGGTCTTGGACATCCTTGAGCAGCGGCTCGATGAACTGGAACAGGTGATAGACCTGCTTCAATTTGCGGCGGCTGTCCTGGTTCATCTTGCCGTCGCGGGTCAGGATGTGCAGGGCCTTGAGCAGTTCGATCGACTGGCCGGGGCGGATGTCGTGGGTTTTTTCGGACATGGGGAAAGGCAAAGCGCCCCGCTGGGGCGGGGCGCGTGTAGGTGCGGGAAGGGACAGTGTAACAAGCCGATCCTTCCGCGTGTCTGACACCAGCCGATCCTTCCGCGTGTCTGACACCCATATGAGCAGGCAAGGGAACCCAAGCGAGCGTATGCGGGTGTCAGACACCGGCTGAATGTAGGGCGCCCCGCGTCAGACCGTCACCAGCTCCGGCTCACCCAAATTCAGCATCAACCGGTTCGCCCACGCAAAGATCGCGTCCGAATGCAGCAGATCCAGGATCTCGCCGTCATTCAGGCCCACATCCTTCAGCGCCTGGATGCTGGCCGCGTTGACGTCGGCCTGCGCCTCGGTGATCTGGATCGAGAACTTGCCGATCGCCTGTTCACGCTTGGTCGTGCCAGCCGTGACCGGATCCTCAAACACCTGCCCAATCACGTCATTGCGTTTGGCCAGTTGCTCGAACCGCTGCGCGTGCACCGACGCGCAGTACACGCAGCCGTTTACGCGCGACACCACCGTGGCGCCCAGTTCGCGCTCGGCGCGCGACAGGCCGCCCGGTGCGTACATGATGGCGTTGAAGGCCGTGGAGCGTTGGCGCAGGATTTCGGGCTGGTGGACCAGGAACAGGTAATAGTCCGAGACCTTGGCCTTGGGGTGGCTTTCTTCCAGGACGGCGATCTGTTCGGGGGTGGCGGTGTCGACGTTGACGACGTCCAGCCATGCCTTCCATTCCAGGACTTCGTTGGTGAAGCCATGGGCCTTGATGACGGCGCCGGGTTCGGTGTTGCCGGGGTTGATGACGGACGTGGCATCCGCGGCGCCAGCACCCGCCTCAAGCCCTTCAGCCGCTTTCATCGCGACCAATCCGGCCACCAGGCGCGTTTGATACGACAGGAACGCGATCAGCTGCGACAGCGTGACGACGGCCGGGGTGGAAACCCCCGCAGCCGGCAGCGTCTTCAACGCGGCTTCGTCGCCTTCGACCGGCTTTTCGATCAGCTTGCGGGTGAATTCCAGGATGGCGGCCAGGCGCGGGTCGGCGGCATCGGCCGGCTTGCCGGATTCGGCGACGGCGATGTCCGCGGCCGGCACGCCGGCCTCGACCGCACGGGCGCGATAGTGCGCGGCCAACAGCGGCGACGGCGTGATGCGCGTGGCGTACAGCGCGACTAGCAGGCGGTCGGCCAGGGGCAGGCCGGGCAGCGCGGGGTCGAAGAGGGCGTCGTAGCTGCCTTGCGTGGCGGCGGCGACCTTGTCGCGCTTGTGGCGCACGTCAAAAGTCGAAGTGCCGGGCGTGAGGCCCACGAGCTGGTCGACGATGTCTTTGCTGATGTCGTAGACGATCGGTTGTTGTGCCATTGAGGAGGTCTCCTAAAGTTTCGTTCAGCGGACGTTGCCCGAGGCATCGTTCGCGGTCGCTGCCGGCTTGCCAGCCGCCGCGCCCTTGGCCTTTACCGCCGCGTCCAGGAACGTCTTCACGCCTTCCCAGGATTCCTGGTCGGCGCGGGCGTTGTCCTTGGGGTTGCCGCCGCTGGTGCTGATCTTGCCCGACACGGGGTGGGCATACACGAGCTGGGTGGTGGGCACGTAGGGGAACAGGATCGAGTGGCCGCCGTTTTCGTAGTCCAGCCACTGGACCGGGTACGGGTGCCGCACTTCGGTCAGCTTGTCCTGCACCATCTTCGAGTACAGGCTGGACGGCCACGAGCCGTCGTCCGTGCCGGACAGCAGCATGACCGGGCCTTCGATGTCCTCCACGCGGATGCGCGCGCGCGCCACGGCGTCCGGGTCCTGCAAGGCCGTCAAAATGGCTTTCTCGTGGCGATGGGGCGCGGGGCCTTCATCGAACGGGGCCCAGGTGGCCGTGCGGTTGTTTTCCCAGACGTGGGGGATGGGCTTGCCGCCCAGCAGCCAGGTCGGGCCTTCGCGGCCGATCTTGGGGTCGCAGGCGTTCTGGCCGCTGTGCACGACGGCGCCGGGCACGTAGGCCACCACTGCCGACACTTCCTTCGGGAAGGTGGCGCCCAGCAGCAGCACCAGTTCGCCGCCGCGCGACTGGCCGCTGATGGCGACGAAGTCGTGCAGGGGCTGGACCTTCTTGCGCAACCAGCGCAGGCCCGTCTGGAAGTACTCCAGCGGGGTGTTGGAAATGTAGTCCGACAGGCCGGGCGCCTTGAAGTACGCCAGCGCGAAGGCGGCGTAGCCGCGCGAGGCGTACAGGGCGGCGCGCGGTTCGTTGATGCCGCCGCCGGACCCGTTCAGGATCATGACGGAGGGATGCGAGCCCGGGGCGCTGCCGGCGGGCAGGTACAGGGTGCCGACCAGGCCTTCCTCGCGGACCTCGACACGCGTGACGCCGTCGGCCGCCAGGCGTTGGGTGAAGCTGCCGCGCGCCTCGGCGCCTTCGACGCGGACCACCACTTCGGTGACGAGGGCATCGGTCACCGGCTGGTTGAAGTACTCGCGGCTCTTGCCGTCATCGGGAGACTGCGCCCAGATCAGGCCCATCGGGGCCAGGCCGGTGTAGTCGCCCGAGACGGGCGCGTCGCGGGTCAGATCGACGGCGCCGTCCTCGCCTGCCGTGTAGGCGGCCTGGGCTTGCCAGAGCACGCCGTTGCGGCGGGTGAGGGCGGTGATCTCGACGGTGGCGCCGGGCGCGACGTGTTCGACGCGGATCTGGCGCGGGACGTCGATCAGGGCGTCCGCGGGGCTGATGTGCAGGGTCGGCGCCATGGCTTACTTGTCCGAGACCTTGGTGACCATCATGGCGGCCGTGCGGTCGCTGGTCATCGGGGTAACCTTCAGACCCTTCTTGGTGGCCCAGATGTTCTTGTAGTGGAACAGCGGGATAATGCCGACGTCGTCGGACACGAGCTTGACGGAGTCGCGCAGGATGGCTTCACGCTTGGCCACGTCGAATTCCGAGGTGGATTGCTCCAGCGCTGTGTCGACCTTGGGGTTCGTGTAGTGGCCCCAGTTGGAGGCGCCCAGGCCCTTCTTGGCGTCGACGGTGGCCAGGATGTTGACCAGCGCGTAGCTGGCTTCGCCGGTGCCGTTGCCCCATGCCAGCATGCTGACGGCGAATTCGTTCTTGTTGGCGCGGCCCGAGTACACGGCCCACGGCACGACTTCCACCTGGGTCTTGACGCCCACGCGGGTCCAGAACTGCGCCACCGCCTGGGCCGTTTCCGGGCCTTGCGGGTAGCGGTCGTTGGGCACGTGCATGGTCAACTTGAAACCGTCGGGAAAGCCCGCTTCGGCCAGCAGCTTCTTGGCTTGCGCGACGTCGTTGGGGATGTCCTTGATCTCGGGGTTGTAGCCGAAGGTGCCCTTGGGCATCCACTGGTTGGCTTCCGTGGCGGCGCCTTGCAGGATGCGGTCGGCGATGGCCTTGCGGTTGATGGCCAGGTTCAGCGCCTGGCGCACGCGCACGTCCAGGAGCGGGTTCTTGTCCAGCGGCTTGCCGTTGTTGTCGGTGATGTACTGGTTGGGCGCGGGGTTGAAGCTGGGTTGCAGCAGCATGACGCGCAGGCCGTCGTACGGGTAGACCGAGATGTTGGCGGCCTTCTCCAGCTTGGCCAGATCGGACACCGACACCTTGTCGATCACGTCCACGTCGCCGGCCAAGAGGGCGGCGGTGCGAGCGGCGGCGTTGTTGATGTAGCGGTAGTTGACCTTCTCCCAGATCTGCTTGTCGCCCCAGTAGGCGTCGTTGCGTTCCATCAGGACGCGGTCGCCGGGCGTGTAGGAGACGAACTTGTAGGGGCCAGTGCCGACCATGGCCTTGCCCGAGTTGTAGTCTTCGGTCGAAGACTTTTCACCGACGTGCTTGCTGACGACGTGGATGGACGCCAGGTTCAGCGGCAGGTCGGGGTTGGGGGCCTTGGTCTTGATGATGAGGGTCAGCGGATCCTTGGCGGTCATCGTGTCGATGGTGCGCAGGTAACCGGCGTAGGTGGCGACGCTGCCCGGCACGCCGCGGGCGCGGGTGTAGGAGTAGATCAGGTCGTCGGCGGTGAACGGCGTGCCGTCCTGCCACTTGACGCCTTCACGCAGCTTGAATTCCCAGGTGGTGTTGTCCAGCGGCTTCCAGCTCACGGCCAGGCCCGGCTGCAGCTTGTTCCACTTGTTCTCGATCAGCAGATCCCAGAAGTGCAGGGCCACCGAACGATCGCCGGCGTGGTTGTTCAGCTGCGGGTCCAGCGACGACAGCGGGTCGGCAAAGCCGATCGACAGGTTGTCCGCGGAGGCGGCGGCCGAGGCGCCCAGGATGGCGGCGGTGAGGGTCGAGAGAATCAGGCGTTTCATTGTCCGGGATCCTTGGTGAAGGGGGAACGGTGTGGGTCCAGCGGCCGCGGCGGTCGTGCCGCGGCCAGTGATCGTCAGGCCATGTCGTTCAGGTGACAGGCGCTCAGGTGGTTGATGGCGATTCCCTTCAACGTGGGAACCTCGGTCTTGCAGCGCGGCATCGCGTGCGGACATCGCGGATGGAAATGGCAGCCGGTGGGCGGATTGAGCGGGCTGGGAATCTCGCCCTTGATCGCGGTGAAGGTCTTGTGGCGCGATTTCAGGCTGGGGATTTCGGCCAGCAGGGCTTGCGTGTAAGGGTGGTTGGGACGCCGGAAGACTTCTTCCACCGTCGCCGTTTCCACGACGCGGCCCAGGTACATGATGACCACGCGATCGGACAGGTGTTCGACCACGCCCAGGTCATGGCTGATGAACAGATACGTCAGGTTCAGTTCTTCGCGCAGGTCCATGAACAGGTTCAGGATCTGCGCCTGGATCGAGACGTCCAGCGCGGCCACGGCTTCGTCGCAGACCAGCATCGACGGCTGCACCGCCAGCGCGCGGGCGATGCCGATGCGCTGGCGCTGGCCGCCGCTGAACTGGTGCGGGTAGCGCTGGCGCAGCGACGGATCCAGGCCCGCGCGTTCCAATTGCGCGCTGACGTAGTCGTCGAAGTCGCCGTTGCCGACCAGGCCGTGGATGCGGGCGGCCTCGCCCACGATCTCGTCCACGCGCAGGCGCGGGTTGAGACTGGCGTAGGGATCCTGGAAGATCATCTGCACCTTCAGGCGCGCGGCGTGGGCCTCGGCCGCATTCATGTCCGCAGGGCGCACGCCATTGATGCGGACCTCGCCGCCCGAGGGCGTGAGCAGCCCCGCCGCGATGCGGCCCAGCGTGGACTTGCCGCAGCCGGATTCACCGACCAGGCCGACGACCTCGCCGGGATTCACGATCAGATCGACGTGGTCCACGGCGCGCGTGATGGCGGGCGGCTTGGACAGGCCAAGCGACTGCATGGCGCGGCCGGCGGCGCCGACCTTGCGTTCGCCAAAGCGCTTGCTGACCTGACGCAGGTCGATCAGTGGCGTGGGGGCGTTGGCGGTGGAGGTGGCGCTCATGCCGCCACCTCGCGGTGGATCTGGATGGAAGGATGAAAGCAGCGCACGTTGTGTTGGGGTAAGGCTTCGGTGATGCCGGGTTGCTGGCCGCAGGCGGCGGTGGCGCGCGCGCAGCGCGCTGCGAAGGCACAGCCGGCCGGCAGGTGCAGCAGGTTCGGCGTCATGCCGGGAATCTGGCGCAGGCGCTGGCCGCGCGCATTGTTGCTGGGCAGGCTGTCGATCAGGCCCACGGTGTAGGGGTGCTGCGGACGGTCCAGCACGTCGTCGACCTTGCCGTGTTCGACGATGCGCCCGGCATACATGACGGCCACTTCGTCGGCAAGGCCCGCCACCACCGACAGGTCGTGGGTGATCCAGATAAGGCTGGTGCCGTGCTGCTGGGCCAGCTTCTGCACTTCGGACAGGATCTGCGCCTGGATGGTGACGTCCAGCGCGGTGGTCGGTTCGTCGGCAATGATGAGGTCCGGCCGGTGCAGCATGGCAATGGCAATCGCCACGCGCTGGCGCATGCCGCCCGACAGCTGGTGCGGATAGGCGAGCAAGCGTTCCTCGGGGCTGGGGATGCCCATCATGCCCAGCGTGTCGCGCGCCAGGATGCGGGCTTGGGCGCTGCTCATCTTGTTATGCGCGCGCACCGTCTCGATCATCTGCACGTCCACCCGCAGCACGGGATTCAGCGTCATCATCGGATCCTGAAAGATCATGGCGATGCGGTTGCCCTGCAGGCGGCGCAGTTCGCGCGGGGGCAGCGTGGTCAGGTCGCGGCCCTGGAACAGGACCTGGCCGCCCACGATGCGGCCCGGCGCGTCGACCAGACCCATGATGGAAAAGCCCGTCACGGACTTGCCCGAGCCGGATTCGCCGACCAGACCCAGGATCTTGCCGCGTGGCAAGGTGAAAGAGACGTCGTCCACGGCGGGCAGCACGCCCGCGCGGGTGTGGAAGTGCGTGCGCAGGTTGCGCACTTCAAGCGTGGCCGGCGCGCCAGCCGAGGCAGAGCGGTCGGTCATTTGTGGGTCCTCGGGTTCAGCACGTCGCGCAGGCGGTCGCCAACCAGGTTGATCGCCACGATGGTGATGAGCAGCGCGATGCCGGGGTAGAAGCTGATCCAGTATTCGCCGGACAGCATGTATTGGAAGCCGTTGGAAATCAGCAGGCCCAGCGACGGTTCGGTCACGGGCACGCCCAGTCCCAGGAAGCTCAGCGTGGCTTCCAGCGTGATGGCGCGCGCAATCTGCAGCGTGCCGATGACGATCAGCGGCGGCAGGCAGTTGGGCAGGATGTGCTTCAACATGATCCGCCAGTTGGGAATGTCCAGGCAGCGGGCGGCTTCCACGTACTCGCGGCGGCGCTCGACCAGGGCCTGGCCGCGCGCGGTGCGGGCATAGTAGGCCCATTCCAGGATCACCAGCGTCAGCACCACGTTGCCCACGCCCTTGCCCAGATAAGCCAGGATCATCATCGCGACCAGGATCGACGGGAAGGACAGGATCAGGTCCACGAGACGCATGATGAAGGCGTCGACCTTGCCGCCGGCGTAGGCGGCCAACAGGCCCAGCAGCGTGCCGATGATGCCGGCGATCAGCGCCGAGCCCACGCCCACCATCAGGCTGATGCGCAGGCCATACAGGATGCCCGACAGCAGGTCACGGCCCTGGCCGTCGGTGCCCAGCCAGTAGTGGAACGTGTCCAGGCCATTCATGGAACCCGGCGGCAGGCGCGAATCCAGTACGTCGATCTGCAGCAGGTCATAGGGATTCTGCGGCGAGATCCACGGCGCCAGCACGGCGGCCAGGATCAGCAGAGTGGCGACAACCAGGCCCAGCACGGCCGTCTTGGACGACATGAACTCGGCAAGGTTGCGGCGCCACGGCGACTCGCGGCGCAGGGCGGGCGCCTGCGCGGTTTGGGATACGGAACTCATGCCGTGGCCTCCAGCCGTACCCGGGGGTCCAGCACTTTGTACAGAATGTCGACGATCAGGTTCAGCGTCACGAACAGGCACACCACCACGATCAGATAGGCCACGATCACGGGGCGGTCCAGCGCGTTCAGGCTGTCCAGGATCAGCTTGCCGGCGCCGGGCCACGCAAAGATGCTTTCGGTGATGACGGCAAATGCGATGGTCGAGCCCAGCTCCAGGCCCAGCACCGTCACCAGCGGGATCATGGTGTTGCGCAGCACGTGGACACAGACCACGCGAAACGGCGACAGGCCCTTGGCGCGCGCGAACTTCACGAAGTCCAGCGGCATCACGTCGCGCACGCCGGCGCGGGTCAGGCGGATCACCAGGGATATCTTGAAGAGCGACAGGTTGAACGCCGGCAGGATCAGGTGGCGCCAGCCATCTGCCGTGAGCCACGACCACTGAAAGCCCAGGAACTCCACCGTCTGGCCGCGGCCGCTGGCGGGCAGCCAGCCCAGCGACACGCTGAACGCCATGATGAGCATCAGCGCCACCCAGAAGGTAGGCAGCGAAAAGCCGACGATGCTGCCCGCCATGATCATCTTGGCCGCGCGGCTGTCCGGATACAGACCGGCAAACAGGCCCAGCGGCAGGCCGATGATGACGGCAAAGGACAGGGCGGTGATGGCCAGTTCAAGCGTGGCCGGCAGGCGCTGGATCACCAGTTCGATCGCCGGAATGTTGTAGACGAAGCTGTTGCCCAGGTTGCCGTGCAGCGCGCCGTTCAGAAAGGCCAGGTATTGCTGCCAAAGCGGCTTGTCCAGCCCCAGTTCGGCGATGATGCGCGCGCGGTCCACCTGGTCCACGTCCTGGCCGATCAGGATGTCCACGGGGTTGCCGATGGCGTGCAGGCCCACGAAGACGATCAGCGTCATCAGGAACACGACCACCGCAGCCTGCGCCACGCGGCGTAGCAGCCATGCGGTCATTGCGCGGTCTCCGCCTGCGAAGCCGTGGCCGGTGCGGCGGCCGGCGTCCACTCGTCACCGAACACTTCGGGCTCCGAGAACGCTTCCATGTTGGCGTAGTGCGTCACCACGTCTTCGCGGTAGAACAGGCCGGCGATGCCTTGCGCCAGGCGCTTGGCGCCTTCGCTGATGGCGGGGATGTCGCCCGAGATCGTGCCGTGCGTCAGCGCGGCGGGGTACGAAAAACAGTGCACGCGATCCAGGCCCGGGCAGGCGCCGGGGACTTTCTCCTGCAGTTCGAACACCGGTCCCAGGTCAGGCGAGTCATGCAGTTCCTGGTCCTCCTCGCCGGGCGGCGGCGTGTAGCGGTCGCCCCAGGCGCGCACGTGAGGCGCCAGCGGCGCGAACTCCGGCCGCACGGTCCAATCGATGCGAAAGCCCGTGGAGAAGATCAGGAAGTCCAGCTTGAACACGCCCTTGGGCGTGGTGACATGGATCTCGTCATCGACCAGGGCCAGGTCCAGCACGCCACAGCCCAGGTTGAAGAACGCATTGGGATGGCGCGACACGCGCAGCGTGCTGCCGCGCGGGGGCGGCACTTGCGCGGCGTTGATGTAGTGGCGGATCTTCCACTTCCATTCGTCCGGCAGCGTCAGGTGGCCGTGGGTCAGGCCCGGGTTGCCCGCGCCCTTGCCCTTGTTGATGCGCGGGATGTCATTGCGGCGTATCAGCAGATCGACGCTGGCGGCGCCGGCTTCCAGCGCGGTCGCCGCGCTGTCCATGGCGGACGCGCCCGCGCCCACGACGCCAACGCGCTTGCCCGCCAGCGTGTTGTAGTCCATCACGTCGGACGAATGCGCCCAGCGGTCGCGCGGCAGCTTCTTTGCAAAGTCGGGCACGTACGCGCCGCCCAGGCCGTCGCGGCCGGTGGCCAGCACGACGCGGCGAGCCAGGACGGTCGTGCGTCCGGCCGGCGACTGGATGTCCAGCGCAACCAGCTGATCGGCGCGCGGCTGCACGGACAGGATGCGGTGTTCGTTGCGCACGTCCAGGTTCAGCACGCGGCGGTACCAGCGCAGATAGTCCATCCACTGCAGGCGGGGGATCTTGTCCAGCGCTTCCCAGGCCTCCTGGCCGAATTGCGCCTCGAACCAGGCGCGGAAGGTCAGTGCGGGCAGGCCCAGCGCGGGACCAGTCAGTTGCTTGGGCGAGCGCAGCGTTTCCATGCGGGCCGTCGTGGCCCACGGGCCTTCGTAGCCTTCGGGCGCCTGATCGAAGATCGGCGCATCGATGCCCAGGTGCTTCAGAGACGCCGCTGCGGCCAAGCCGGCCATGCCGCCGCCGATGATCGCCACATCCAGCACCTGCTGGCCGTCGACCAGCCGGGGCGTCACCCAGTTCTTGGCGGGAATTTCCAGCCAGGAGAGGTCTTGCCGAAGGCGCGCCTCCAGGGCGGGCAGGCCTTGCGGCGGGGTGGCGAGGGGCAGATTCATGATGCGGGTGTTTCCATGACAGGGGCGTCATCGCCGTAGATCGACTGCAGCAGCGCCGAATGCTCGGACGCGTCGTGCAGCACAAAGCCGGGCAGCAGGTCTGCGGCGGCTTCGGCCAACGCGTCGGCCATCGCCTGGCAGGCGGGCGACAGCGTTTGCGACTGCGGGGTGATGACCCCAAAGAAGAAAGGAATGTCCAGATCGATGGGACGGATCGCCACGCCCGCCATCGGCGAACCATAGGCGGTCACGGGTTCCAGCACCGATACGCCCAGGCCCGCGCGGACCGCGGCCAGGGCGTTGACGGACGAATTGGTTTCGATGGTGCCCAGCGCCTGCACGTTGTGCGCGAGGGCCGCGTCCAGCCGGCGGCGCAGGCGATAGGGGTTGGCCATGGTGATGAGGCGGCGTCCGGCCAGCGCCGATACCGGCACCACGGCGTGGCGCGCGGCGGGATCGTCTTCGGGCAATGCCGCCACGCAAGGCGCCTGTGCAATCCAGTGCACGGTCAGGCCGCGGTGCTCCAGCGGCAGGCTGGTCGCGCCCAACTGCGCGGCGCCCGACAGCACGGCGTGCACCACGCGCTCGGGCGAGGCGCTGCGCAACTGCACGCGGGCGGGTCCAAGCCGGTCTTCGATGCGTTTGAGGGCGGCCGGCACCAGGCCGGCGGCAAGGGCGGAAGTGGCAGCCATCAACAGCGGCTGCGCCTGACCGCGCGCAATTTCGTCGGCCCGGCTGCGGATCTGCTGCAGGCTGGACAACGCGCGTTCAACGTCGTCGTAGAGCAGGAAGCCCTGTTCGGTGGGCGTCACGCGAGGACCGCTGCGGTTAAACAGGGGATAGCCGATTTCGGCCTCCAATTCCTGCAGCAACCGGCTGATCGCAGGCTGCGAGCGTCCCAGCAGCCGTCCGGCCGCGGTGACGCTGCCGGTGGACATGACGGCCGCGAAGGCCTCGAGTTGACGAAGTTCCATTGGTCTTGATTTATGCCAAGGACGAATTCTGGCCGCTCGAGTATGCGCTTTGCAAATAATAAAAGCGCATAAGCAAATTCCCTAATGGGGTTTTCCTTAGGGAAGTTGATAACTTCGCGTTATTTCAATTGCTTAGCTTATTGCTGCGCGCTTGGCGGGTGCACTGGTCCAGAAGCGCGATCCCGGCATGTCACGGCAGACCGGGAAAATGGTCGATCCATTTAATCGATAAGTCGCCAAACGAATCGACCAACCTGACCGTGAAGTCCGGGAAGTTTTCGACGATTTGCCATCTGCCGCAGCGGTCGGGGAATGAGCTGACTTTCTGTACCAGCAAATCGGGGAATGCGGTGGCCACTTTGACTTCGATGTCAGGAAACGATTTGACGATCTTCACTTTGCCGTACAGGGGGATGCCCTTGTAGGTGCAGTTGGCCCTGTCAATCTCGGCTGCCCAAACGGAGGACGCCGCGCCGAGCAGGGCGCAGGCGAAGATGGCGCGGTTGAGCAAGTGCATGGAGATCCTTATGTGCGGGGGGCCTCTGGCCGACTTGGGCGTACCGAATTGGGGACAATGAGCGGGCGGCAATTATGCCTGCCTTTGCGCGGCAGCTCCAAGCCGGCGCGCTGCCAGACTACGGCCGGCGTAGACGTCAGGAATGCGCTGAATCAGATCCGCGTTCAGTGCGGCCGGCTGCGCCCGCCAGGACGGCGCGCCCCTTTTCCGTCAGCACCACCACCGCTTCCCCGCGCACCGAGCTTTCGCCCGGCGACATGTCGATCAGGCCATTCGCCGTGGCGTCTTCCCAAGCCGACAGCCGGGGGCAATTGGTGCGCCAGGCCTCCATCGTTTCGGCATAGGTGCGCGGCCGGGCGGCGATCCACATCAGGAATTGCACCAGGTTGCCCATCTGGGACGCGCCGGCTTCGATGTCTATTTCGGGTTTTTCAGTCATGGGCGCCTCCGTTCCTGGATCAGGGATGCGTCTTGACGATACTCCCGCGCCCGCCCGCGCTCCAGTCCTATCTGGGCGCCATTCCCTTGCGCAATCTGTTGGCGGGTTCCATGAGCGCGTCCTTCATGTCGTCGCGTTCCAGCACACAGGGTTCGTGGTGCAGGTCCCGCATGAAATCGTCGTAGAGCTCGCCGGTGATGCCAGCCGGACGCTTGAAATCGCCGGACAGCTGATACGCGCGCAAAAGAATCGAGCGCAGACGCTTGACCTCCCAGAGCAGGGCGATCACATCGGGATTCCAGGGCTGACGCTCGCGGATGGAGCGCAGGTCAGCGTGGGAGAGCGGGGTTTTGAACGGCATGGCGGAAAATACTGTTTATATATCCAGTATAATCCGCCAGCGTCCAAGGAGCGAGTGGGTGTTTTCCCAACTGCGCCTAGAATGGGCCACAGGGAGGTAGCGCAGGTCGCGCTGCGATCACACCACCCGCGTATGCACCTGGCCTTCGCGGAACCACGAATCCAGATTCGCGCGCATCAGATCCGCCATCGCGCGGCGCGTTTCGTGGGTGCCGCTGGCGATGTGCGGCAGCATCACCACGTTATCCATGGCGTTCAATTCCGGGGGCGTGGCGGGCTCATGTTCGAACACGTCCAGCCCCGCGCCCGCGATGCGCTTATTCTGCAGCGCCGCCACCAACGCGGCCTCGTCGACCACCGTGCCGCGCGCAATGTTGATCAGCCAGCCGTCGGCGCCCAGCGCATCCAGCACCTGCGCATTCACCATGTGCCGGGTGGCGCTGCCGCCCGGCACGGCCAGCACCAGGTAATCGCATTGCGAGGCCAGGTCCACGATGGTCGGGCAATAGCGATACGACTCCGGCGCGTCAGGGCGCGGCTTGCGGTTGGTGTAAAGAATTTCCATGTCGAAGGCCTGCGCGCGGCGGGCGATCTGCAAGCCGATGTTGCCCAGGCCGACGATGCCGCAGCGCTTGCCGGTCATGCGCGAACCCAGGCCGAATCCTTCGCTGGGCCAGCGGCCCGCGCGCACGAAGCGGTCGGCTTCGGCGATACGGCGCGAGACCGCCAGCATCAGGGCTAACGCGGTATCGGCCACGCAGGCGTCCAGCACGCCGGGCGTGTTGGTGACGACGACGTTGCGCGCCTTGGCGGCCGCGATGTCGATGGTGTCGTAACCCACGCCAAAGCTGAAGATGCCTTCCAGCGCGGGCAGGGCGTCGATCAGTTCCTTCGTCGCGCCAAACCGGCCGCTGGTGGCGATGCCGCGGATGGCGGCGCCGTGCTCACGCAGCAGCGCCGCCTTGTCCTGGGCCTCCCAGAGGCGATGGACGCGGTAGCGCGATTCCAGGTCGGCCACCAGGTCGGGCAGCAGGGGACCGACCATCAGCAGATCGGCGGCGGAAGCGGGAAGGGATGCAGTCATGGATACGGCTTATCTAATTAGAGGAAAAGGCCCGCCGAAGCGGGCCGGGACCGGAATCAGTTGGTCTGGATGTTGCGGGACTTGATTATCTGCCCATAACGTTCGCGCTCGCTGGCGGCAAGATCCTGCAGTTCCTTTGGCGTTGAGCCATGCGCCACGGCGCCCTGCGATTCCAGCTTGGCCTTGACGGCCGGATCGGCAGCGACGGCGCGGATGGCCTCGGAAAGCTTGTCGATCACGGCCTGCGGCGTGCCGGCAGGCGCCAGCACCGCCGTCCACGAGCCGCTTTGCGCGTTCTTCACGCCGGCTTCGTCGATGGTGGGCACGTCCGGCATGGCGGGCGAGCGCGTCGCACCGGTGACGGCCAGCGCGCGCAGCTTGCCGGCCGTGACGTAGGGTATGGTCTCCAGAACCGACGCGAACAGCATGTCGACGCGGCCGGCCATCAGGTCGGTCATGGCCGGGCCGCCGCCCTTGTAGGGCACGTGCACCAAATCCACGCCCGTCGCTTCTTGGAAGATTTCGCCGGACAGATGGGGCGCGCCGCCCGTGCCCGAGCTGGCAAACGTATGCTTGCCCGGCTGGGATTTGGTCAGCGTGACCAGTTCCGCCACGTTCTTGGCGGGCAGGCTGGCGGGCACCACCAGCACAAACGGCAGGTCCGAAAACAGCGACACGGGCGCAAACGCCTTGACCGGGTCGGAATGCAGCTTGTAGATCCAGGGGTTGATCGCCAGCATTCCCGAATTCGCGAACAGCAGCGTGTAGCCGTCGGGCTGCGAGCGGGCCACCAGGTCGGCGGCGATCTGGCCGCCCGCGCCCGGCCGGTTGTCCACCACCACCGACGACGAGAATTTTTCACCCAGGGCCGCGGCCAGCAACCGCGCCGAGATGTCGGTGCCGCCGCCGGGCGAGAAGGGAACGATGAGATTGATCGGGCGTTCCGGATAGCCGGCGGCGCTGGCCGCGTGGGGCATGGCCGCGGTGGCGGCCAGGGCCAGCGCCGCGGCGAGGAGCCGGACGCGGATCCGGGCGGGGTTCTTTGTCTCCATGGATTTTCTCTTTTATGGCGTTGATGGCGGCGAGGCCGCAAAAAATGGTGCTGCGGGTAAGGCTCCTGATGCTTGGCGGACCGGATTCGCGGCCCTGCAGGCGAGTATAGGGAGGCCTGTCCATGGATATCCGTTCGAGCTATAAATAGCATCAATCAATTCAAGGATTGAATCGATGGAATTCCGCCAGCTCGAATGCTTCATTGCGGTTGCCGAGGAACTGCACTTCGGCCGCGCCGCCGAACGGCTGTGCATGACGCAGCCGCCGCTATCGCGCCAGATCCAGTTGCTGGAGCAGGATCTGGGCGTCACGCTGTTCGAGCGCAACAGTCGTCAGGTCGTGCTAAGCGCCGCGGGCCGGCGCTTTCTGCGCGATGCTCGCCACCTGCTGGAGTTTTCGGCACAGGCGGCCGCCACCGCGCGCCGCACATCGGGCGGCGAGGCCGGCCACATTACGCTGGGCTTTACTGCCGTGGCGTCGTACCGCCTGATGCCGTCGCTCATCGTGCAGGCGCGCAAGCTGCTGGCGGGCGTGGAGATCCAGCTTCGAGAAACCGTCACCACCGAACTGGCCCGTCTGCTGCTGGCCCATGAGCTGGACGCCATCCTGGCGCGCAGCGTGCCGCAGCAGGCCGGCATCGAATCGCGCCTGGTCGAACGCGAACCGCTGGTCCTGGCGCTTCCCGCCGATTCGCCGTTGTGCGAACACGCGACCGTGCCCCTGAAATTGCTTCAAGGCCAGCCATTCGTGCTGTATTCGCCGCGGGAAGGAAAGTACTTCTATGACCGCATCGTGGGCGCCTTCGGCCTGGCGGACGTGCAGCCGCAGTACGTGCAGCGCGCCGGGCAGACGCATACGCTGCTGGCGCTGGTGCGCGCGGGACTGGGCGTGGGCATCGTGCCGGATTCGGCGCGGGAACTGCGCTTTGAAGGCGTGGTGTTCCGGCCCATCGACCAGCGCAACCTGTACGCGGATATGTACCTGGCATGGCACGCGCAGCACGACAACCCGGCGCTGGACGCGTTCCTGCAGCGCGTGGCAAAACTGGATACCCCGGGCGCGATCCGCCGCGGCGGACAGGGATGAATCCATCGGTTTTCTAGTGGTGGGGCGCGAGGTCCGGCGCAAATTGCATCGCCCCGTTCGCGTCGGCGCGGGCGCCTTGATCCTGCAACTGCTGCGCCTGGGTCGAGCACGCGGTCAGCACCAGCCTGCATTCGGATCCCGTCTTGTCGCGGCACAGGCCCAGCACGTAATCCCCGGTCCGCTGCCCGTCCCACGCACGCTCGCCAATGGCCACGACGTGCTGCGCGCCGTTCGCAGCCACCGCCACGCATTGGTTCTTGAAGCTGGCATACACCGCGCAGGTGGCGTGGGGCTCGTCTTCGCGGCAAGCGGCGAGCGCGCTGCCGCGAGCCGCTGCGGCGGAGCCGTACAGGATCGAGGCGTAGTAGCGATACGTTGACGAGACGATCAGGGCGCCATGCAGATCGGGCGGGACCGGCTGTGCGCTGGCCGCGGTGGCGCATGCAGCAAACATGAGCAAGCCCGAAACAAGCCGTCGCGGCATAGGAATCCCCTGGGGTTCAAGACCACAGTAGCGGAGCGGCGCGCGCCTTGCCAGCATCAACGGGACCAGCGCGGATATATCAAGTTGAAACATCCATAGACCATCCAAGTGGATGGTTTATGATTCGATCCATGCCGCCTCGCACCTCACAACTCGCCTCCACCCCCAAACCTGCGGACGAGAAGATCACGATCAACCTGGGTTATGTCGACCTGGGCCAGATCGATCTGCTCGTCCAGGAAGGGTTCTATGCAAACCGTACGGACCTGATCCGAACGGCGATCCGCAATCAACTTGCCACCCATGGCGACGCGGTGCGTCAGGCCGTCAGCCGAAAAACGCTGGTGCTTGGCATCCAGCACTACACCGCCCAGGAGCTGCTGGCGGTTCAAGCCGCGGGCGAAATGCTTCAGATACGGGTGCTGGGCCTGGCGACCATCGCGGCCGATGTCACGCCCGAGCTCGCGCTTGCCACGATCGAATCTCTAACGGTATTGGGGGCGCTGCATGCCAGCCCCGCCGTCAAAGCCGCCTTGCGTCAGCGCATCCGCTGATCGTCCACGCCGCAAAAAGGTCACTCAATGCACCCTGAATTCCAACACCTCATGAACCGCGCCACCCAGCTCACGCAAGCCGGCGATCTGACGGCTGCCACCGCCGCGATCCAGGCCGCGCTGCGCGGCTTGCCGGCCGCTGCCGCGCCGAGCAACGAAGATGCCGACGTCATCGACGTTGAGGCCTGGGAGGTTCCCGATTCCGGCCGGGCCTCTCGTGCGGCCCGGCCCGCGTTCAACGAAGCCGCCCCCCCCACGCACACCGCCGCCGTCTCGGGCGATACGTTCACGTCGGGATCATTTCGCAATGCGTCCGGACAGCGCGGCTACAAGCTGTATGTGCCGCCCAACCCGGAGGGCGCGCCGCGTCCTCTGGTTGTCATGCTGCACGGCTGCACCCAGGACGCCGACGATTTCGCGGCGGGCACCGCCATGAACGACGCCGCCCGCGAACAGGGTTTTTACGTGCTGTATCCCGTGCAAGCGCGCGATGCCAATCCCCAGAAGTGCTGGAACTGGTTCAAGCACAACCACCAGCAGCAAGGGCGCGGTGAACCCGCCATCCTGGCGGGCATGACGCGCGAGGTCATGGCCACCCACAACATCGATCCGGCGCGCGTGTATGTCGCCGGACTGTCGGCGGGCGGGGCCATGGCCGCGATCCTGGCCGACGCCTATCCCGACCTGTATGCGGCGGCTGGCGTGCATTCGGGGCTGGCTGCTGGCGTGGCGTCGGATCTTCCGTCGGCGCTGTCCGCCATGAAGGGCGTGGGCCTGAAGACGGCCGCGCCGGCCAATGCCGGCGTGCCGGTCATCGTCTTTCACGGCGACCGCGATGCCACCGTGCACCCCGGCAATGCCGACAACGTGATCGCGGCCAGCGTGGGGCCCGGCGCGCGCGTTGAAACCGTGCGCGTTCCTGGCGCCGCCAATAAGCGGCACAGCACCCGGCATCTGTACCGCGACGCCACGGGCGACATCGTCGCCGAACGTTGGGACATTCACGGCGCCGGACATGCCTGGGCGGGCGGATCGGAGCAAGGGTCCTACACGGATCGGTCCGGTCCGGACGCCACGGCCGAGATGCTGCGATTCTTCTTCGTGCGCACCGCAAAGCAGTGACGTGCGATCCTGGCTGCCGGCGCTAAGCCGGCTGGCGAACCGCCACCGGCTTGCCGTAGAGCACCCGCGCGCACGCCAGGCCGGCCACCGCAGCGGGCAGGGCGCCCATGACCAACGGGAACCCCAGGGCCGCAAGGGACCGGTCGCGCGTGCCGAACGTCAGCAAGAAGACGAAGGCATACGCCGCGCCGATCAGACCCATGCGCAGGATTGCCAGCCAGGACGGCGCGGCAGGCTTGAGCGCGCCCGCGGTCATTCCGCAAAGCAGCGCCGGGATGCCGCCGAAAAGATAGGCCCACGGCAGCCCATAGAGACCGAACAAGAGCATCTCCGGATCCTGCGCACCGATGGATATGACGACGGCCATCACCACCATGCCGACGGCCGGCCCCATAAATGCAAAGATTGCCGCGCCCGCCAGCATGTCGCGGGACATGGCGCGGCCCGAGTCCGCGGGCCGGCGCTGCATGCGGCGATAGACGGCCGCGGCCAGCGTGCATGCGAGAAGCAGGGCGCCAACAAAGTAGATCATCAGGTCAGTTCCGGATTGATTGGATAAAACGGCGGGGCGGGCAAGCGTCCTGCCAGCAAAGCGCCGTTGCGAGGCCCGCGGCCAGCAGGCGTGGCCTTAGGGCGCGTAGCGTGTGCGAGTTGCGCGAGTTGCCTGGGTTGCGCGGCGCACGCATCAAGGCATCTTCTTCTTGCCCAGCAAGGCCAACGTCAGGCTGCGGCCCGTGCGCATGAACGGATATAGCGCCTTGGACAGGCAGGCGTTGCTGAAGATGGTGGCGTTCAGGCGGTTGAACACATCGCTGCCGGTACTGAGTAACGCCAGCCGGTGGATCGCGTCGGCGCCCCAGTAATCGCGGCCGTCCAGATGCAGGAGCATGCCCTGATTCAGGTCGTAGCCTTGCGCGCGATGGTGCGCGGCCAGCTCGGGATGGTCGCGCATGTTCAGCATGGCAATGGGCCCGGCGGCCTTGCGTAGCCGCATCATCCGCACGTAGTTTGAGCAGAACGGGCAATCGCCGTCGTAGAGGAGATAGTTTTCGTCGGACTGCATGGTCGGGATCCGTCGGGTGTTCCGGGAACATACCTCATAAATCCGGCGGGATGGTTGCGGGGCACGCCTTCGGCTTGCGCTGTAGTTTGCCGCGCGCGGCGGCGCCCATTGACGCCGGGTAGCCCGCGGCCGGATTCAAACATCTTCGGCCGGCGCTTGGGCAGCGTCCCACGCCAGCGCCATTGCATAGCGCCGCACGTCGTGCGGCCATTGCCCCACATGCCGCGCGTAGGCGTCGCGATCGTTCGCGTAGAGCGCGCGCGTGGCTTCCTCGAAACCAGGCAGGTTGCCCGCGACACTGGTCATGAACCGGTACGCCGCCTCCTGGCGATGGCGTCGCGCGTCCTGCGCCTCGTTGTCGCGGCGGGCCTGCTCCACCAGTTTTCGCAGTGCCACGGAAGCGCCGCCTGGCTGGGCGGCCAGCCAATCCCAATGGCGCGGCAAGAGGGTCACCTCGCGCGGCACCACGCCCAGTCTCGGGCGGCCCCGGCCGCGCGGCGCCTCGTCGGGCTGCGTGTCTTGAACCACGGGGGCGGCAGTGTCCGTCCGGGCATACCGGTCAGCGATCTGCGCATCATCACCGCTTACGTCCAGATCGACCTGCTTGCCTGTCGAATCCTGGAACACCAGCACGGCGTCATTACGGCGCGCGGCCAGCGCCTGCTTGACCGCCAGCGCCACGTCGGCCAGCGAACCCGCCGCCAGCAGCCGATGGCCTTCGAAGGCGGTATGAGAGTCGGAAGGATTTGGAATCATTTTTTTGTCCGGGTAAATTTATGGAGTGGATTATTACCCCGTCAAAATTCCCTGTCAATATGACCCGGGTAAAAATAAGTCACTCAGGTTGTCGTGTCGTTGCGGTGTCATAAATATCCACCTCGACCTATGGTTAACACCTAGTCAAATCAGGCTGGCGGCGTATAATCTCGCTTTGCGCCCGGAGTTACCCATGCGTCTCGTACAAAAAGCGCTCACCTTCGACGATGTGTTGTTGGTGCCT
This sequence comes from Achromobacter sp. GbtcB20, assembly GCF_019091095.1. Taxonomy (NCBI): domain Bacteria; kingdom Pseudomonadati; phylum Pseudomonadota; class Betaproteobacteria; order Burkholderiales; family Alcaligenaceae; genus Achromobacter; species Achromobacter sp. GbtcB20. The sequence continues at coordinate 415,211 of NZ_JAGXJZ010000001.1, forward strand.
GCGTATTCCGAGGTGTTGCCGCGCGACACCTCCCTGGCCACGCGCCTGACTCGCAACATCAGCCTGAATATTCCCCTCGTGTCCGCCGCCATGGACACCGTCACCGAATCTCGTCTGGCCATCGCCATGGCGCAAGAGGGTGGCATCGGGATCATCCACAAGAATCTCTCCGCCGACGCCCAAGCGCGTGAAGTGGCTCGCGTCAAGCGCCACGAATTCGGCATCGTGATCGATCCGGTCACCGTCACCCCCCAGATGAAAGTGCGCGACGCCATTGCGTTGCAGCGCCAGCATGGCATCTCGGGCCTGCCGGTCGTCGAAGGCCGCAAGCTGGTCGGCATCGTCACCAACCGCGATCTGCGCTTTGAAGAAAACCTGGATCAGCCCCTGCGCAACATCATGACGCCGCAGGAGCGCCTGGTCACAATGAAGGAAGGCGCCACGCTCGAAGAAGCGCAGGCCCTGATGCACAAGCACCGTCTGGAACGCGTGCTGATCGTGAACGACGGCTTTGAACTGCGTGGCCTGGCCACCGTCAAGGACATCGTCAAGAACACCGAGCACCCGATGGCCAGCAAGGACGGCCAAGGCCAGCTGCGCGTTGGCGCGGCCGTGGGCGTGGGCGGCAACACCGAAGAACGCGTGGAAAAGCTGGTCGCCGCCGGCGTCGACGTCCTTATCGTCGACACCGCGCACGGCCACTCCAAGGGCGTGCTCGAAGGCGTGCGCTGGGTCAAGCAGAACTACCCCAAGGTTGAAGTCATCGGCGGCAACATCGCCACCGCAGCCGCCGCGCGCGCGCTGGTCGAATACGGCGCCGACGGCGTCAAGGTCGGCATCGGCCCTGGCTCCATCTGCACCACGCGTATCGTGGCCGGCGTTGGCGTGCCGCAAATCCATGCCATCTCGCAAGTTGCCAAGGCGCTGGAAGGCACGGGCGTTCCGCTTATCGCCGACGGCGGCATCCGCTACTCGGGCGACGTCGCCAAGGCGCTGGCCGCCGGCGCGTTCTCGTGCATGATGGGCGGCATGTTCGCCGGCACCGAAGAAGCCCCCGGCGAAGTCGTGCTGTTCCAAGGCCGGTCGTACAAGTCGTACCGCGGCATGGGCAGCCTGGGCGCCATGACGGAAGGCTCGGCCGACCGCTACTTCCAGGACCCGGCCAACAACGCCGACAAGCTGGTCCCCGAAGGCATCGAAGGCCGCGTCCCCTACAAGGGCAGCGTGCTCGCCATCATTTACCAACTGGTCGGCGGCATCCGCGCCTCCATGGGCTACTGCGGCGCCGCCACCATCGACGACATGCGCACCAAGGCCGAGTTCGTGGAGATCACCTCCGCGGGCGTTCGCGAGTCCCACGTGCACGACGTGCAGATCACCAAGGAAGCGCCCAACTACCGCGCCGACTGATCCGCACAGTCAACTACAATGTCATGCATCACGCACCGGCAGAACCGCAACGATCAGCGGGTCTGCCGGTGCGGTTTTATTTCCAACGGGTAGAGTCTCCATGCACCAGCGCATTCTTATCCTCGACTACGGTTCGCAAGTCACGCAGCTGATCGCCCGCCGCGTCCGCGAGGCCGGCGTCTATTCCGAAGTCCACCCTGGCGACGTCGACGACGCCTTCGTGCGCGAACAGATGGCGCAGGGGCTGAAGGGCATCATCCTGTCTGGCAGCCACGCTTCGGCCTACGAAGAGGGCTCCATGCGCGTCCCGCACGCCGTGTTCGAGCTGGGCGTGCCCGTGCTGGGCATCTGCTACGGCATGCAGTCCATGGCGCAGCAACTGGGTGGCGTGGTCAGCTTCTCCGATCACCGCGAATTCGGCTACGCCGAGGTCCGCGCCCACGGCCACACCAAGCTGCTGGAAGGCCTGGAAGACTTCAGCACGCCCGAAGGCCACGGCATGCTCAAGGTCTGGATGAGCCACGGCGACAAGGTCACCGAGCTGCCCCCGGGCTTCAAGCTGATGGCGTCCACGCCGTCCTGCCCGATCGCCGGCATGGCCGACGAAGACCGCCGCTTCTACGCCGTTCAATTCCACCCCGAAGTCACGCACACTGTTCAGGGCAAGGCCATGCTGGCCCGCTTCGTGAACGAGATCTGCGAGTGCTCGGGCGACTGGAACATGCCTGACTACGTGTCGGAGGCCGTCGCCCGCATCCGCGAGCAGGTCGGCACCGACGAAGTCATCCTCGGCCTGTCCGGCGGCGTGGACTCCTCCGTTGCCGCCGCGCTGATCCACAAGGCCATTGGCGACCAGCTCACCTGCGTCTTCGTCGACCACGGCCTCTTGCGCCTGGACGAAGGCAAGCAGGTCATGCAGACCTTCGCCGAAAACATGGGCGTGAAGATCATTCATGTCGACGCCACCGCGCAATTCATGGGCAAGCTGGCCGGCGTCGCCGACCCTGAAGCCAAGCGCAAGATCATCGGCCGCGAATTCGTCGAAGTCTTCCAGGAACAAGCCGGCAAGCAAAAGAGCGCCAAGTGGCTGGCCCAGGGCACGATCTACCCCGACGTCATCGAATCCGCCGGCGCCAAGACGGGCAAGGCCACCTCCATCAAGTCGCACCACAACGTGGGCGGCCTGCCCGACACGCTGAACCTGCAACTGCTTGAACCCCTGCGCGAACTCTTCAAGGACGAAGTCCGCGAACTGGGCGTGGCACTCGGCCTGCCGCCGCAGATGGTCTACCGCCACCCGTTCCCCGGTCCGGGCCTGGGCGTGCGCATCCTGGGCGAAGTCAAGCATGAATACGCCGAACTGCTGCGCCGTGCTGACGCGATCTTCATCGAAGAACTGCGCAACACCAAGGACGAGGCCAGCGGCCTGACCTGGTACGAACTGACCTCGCAAGCGTTCGCCGTGTTCCTGCCGGTGAAGTCTGTGGGCGTCATGGGCGATGGCCGCACGTATGAGTACGTGGTTGCGCTGCGTGCCGTGCAGACGTTTGACTTCATGACGGCTGACTGGGCACCGCTGCCGCATCCGCTGCTGGCTCGCGTTTCGTCGCGAATCATCAATGAAGTGCGCGGGATTAATCGGGTGGTGTACGACGTGTCGAGCAAGCCGCCGGCGACGATTGAGTGGGAGTAAACCCGCGGCCGTCACAGACCGGCATCAAGCAGTAAGCAATACGCCGAAAGCCCGCATAAACGCGGGCTTTCGGCATTTGCATCGGGCGGCGTTTAGTGGTGTCGCCTTATTTCTTGCTCCGTGACCATCCCCAGCGAAAGCCATAGAAGCACAAGGTGAATATGGGCGCCGATACCGCGGCGGACAGCACGCTTCTGTCGAACGGGAGAAGGCGTACGTAGTACGCAACCAGATACGTCGTCGCGAAGCAGACCAGGAAAACAGTGATCGCAGTCCGTCTTATGTTGGGTTTGGAAGACAGCGCACTCTTTCTGGCACTTGAGGAGGCAATGAAGATCAGGACGGTGTTCATGGCAATCATGAGGGCTTCATCGTTAGTCATGCGGCGCGTTCGAATGGCGGTGATGTTGGCCTTGAGGCTACAGTGCCGCGAAAAGGGATGCCAATAGGAATAATCTGATTCGCCGCGGCGTTGTTGAACGCCAAAGCCATTCATCGCGCGCTCCTTAAATGGTGACCGACCATTGATATACTGCCCGATCTCATTTAGGTAACACCCCACAGGAGATATCGGATGCGCTTAAAGGCCCTTGCACTTGGCTTGATGACTGTTTGCGGTACGTCGATGGCAGCACAGGACAGCACGCAAACCTTGCAACAGGCCTTGAAGCAAGTACCGCAGGTGGTGTTGAGTGCCCCTGAAGCGATACAGATATCCTTCCTTGATGTGCAGGCGTGGCGCGGCCTTGAAAAAGATGGGCCCACCGCCGATGCGATGCGCCGGTTGTCGATCGCGCAGGCGATCACGCCGCTGCAATCCATGGGCTACGGTCTGGATAAATGGTCCGACAGCGCGCATATCCCTCTCAATGATTTGTCCTATTTTGCAGGCTTCGGCCAGTCGCCCGGCAATGTCACCTACTGGGGGCTGAAGGACAAACAATCGGCGGACAAGTTTGCCGATCGTCTGAAGCAGGCAGACTTCAAGGCCGTGGACGGCGATGTGGCCGGATTGATGGCAAACGGCGAGCCCAATAAACCCGATCTGACCAAAGCCACGGGGCAGCAGCCTTGGCGGGGCACGATGGGTATGCCGACGTTTGTCTTGCCACTCGATACGGCATTGGTGCAGGCAGCGGCGCCCTCGGGCATGAAGGCGTTGTCTCAGCCCAAGCCTTCCGTTGCGGACAGCGAGATCGTTGCGGCTTCCATTGCGGGGCTGAAGGGGGCAGTGCCTACGGATGGCGGGCGGATCGTGCAGGCGGCTGTCATCTCGCCGGTCTTTGGCTTGCAAGGGGTGGATCCGGCAAAGGTGTTGATGTCATCGCCGGCCGACCTGGAGAGTGCGAAGCAGAAGCTTCAAGCAGCTGCGGCATCCAGCAACGAAGGCATTCCGCCTTACTTTGGCGGCATCATTGCGGACGTGCAGGTCAAGGATGTGCCTGCGGTGGTGCTTTCGCTGTCCTACTCGGATTGCGGCGTTGCGCAGCAGGCAGTCGATGGGGTTGCCGCGGCCTGGAAAAAAGCCATGGCGGCGACGGTGCAAGCCGATGTGAAGGGGCACACCGTTCAGGCGGGCAAGCTGTGCGCGGCCGTGGTCAGCCTGACGGCGCCGAAGGCGGAGAACGCGGGCAACCCAATTCTGAGCCAGATCATGAACCGGTACATGCAGCGCGACCCCTCGGTGCTGCAGATCGGTATGGCGCGCTAATTCCAACCAAGCCGGCAGACGCCGGTTTTTTTACGCCTCGACGTTTATTCGATGGCGCAAATCCTCGAGGCAGCGCGGCTCGCGTGGCCTCGCAGTGATCTGTCATATGGTTGCGATAGTCAGCGGTTCAGTCATGCCAGGATAATCGCCAAGCGCCCGCAGCCAGACGGGTTGCCATTTAAACCGTTTTCAAAGCGTTCATGACCAACTATCCGCAACTCTTCAGTCTTCAAGGAAAAATCGCCGTCGTCCTGGGCGCCGCTTCCGGCATCGGTCAGGCGTCGGCGCACGCGCTGGGCGCGATGGGCGCCTACGTGATGTGCGCGGACCGCGACGAACTTGGCGTGCAAGCTACTGCGCAGCAGATCATCGACGGCGGCGGCGCGGCCGGCTGGATGCAGGCCGATGCGGCCAGCGGCGAGTCCATCGCGCAGTTGGCCGCCAGGGTTTTAACCGAGCAAAAAAGGATCGACATCGCGGTGTCCACACCAGCGCTGAACATCCGCAAGCTCATCGTCGATTACACGGAAGACGAGTTCAACCAGGTGGTGAACCTGAATCTTCGCGGCGCGTTTCACTTCATGCGCCACTTCGGACGGCCGATGATGAAGCAGGGCGCGGGCAGCATGATCCTGTGTTCGTCGATGCGTGCCGTGACGATCGAGCCCGGACTGGGCATTTACGCCGCCACCAAGGCGGGCATCGAGCAGATGGTCAAGGCGTTTGCGGCGGAGGTCGGCCCCTACGGCGTGCGCGTCAATGCGGTGATGCCCAGCATCATCGAGACCCGTCTGACCGAGCCGCTGAAGGAACGTCCCGACATCTACAACACATACGCCGGCCATACGGTGCTGAACCGCTGGGGTCAGCCCTCCGAGGTGGGCGCGGCGGTGGCGTTTCTGGCGTCGGATGCCGCGAGCTATATCTCGGGCAGCAGCCTGGCGGTGGATGCAGGGTGGACGGCAATTGACGGGCCGCCCACGGGGCTGACGCAGACGCGGCCATCTGAATGAACGCGATGGCGCGCGGCGGCGAGCCTGCTTACCCCTGACGGCCCATGATGCTAAGGGCCACAGCTTCGGCGATCTTGATCCCGTCCACCCCCGCCGACAGAATCCCGCCCGCGTAACCTGCGCCTTCACCGGCCGGGAACAACCCCTGCGTGTTGATGCTCTGCAGCGTGTCGTTATCGCGCTTGATGCGGATAGGCGAAGACGTGCGGGTTTCGACGCCGGTCAGTACGGCGTCGGGCATGTTGAAGCCCTTGATGGTCTTGTCGAACGCAGGCAGGGCCTCGCGGATCGCGGTGATGGCAAAGTCGGGCAGGGCGGTGGCCAGGTCGGTCAGGTGCACGCCGGGCGTGTACGAGGGCTTGACGGCGCCGAACTCGGTGGATGCCTTGCCGGCGAGAAAGTCGCCCACCAACTGCCCCGGCGCGCTGTAGTCGCGGCCGCCCAGCTCAAACGCCTGCGATTCCCACTTGCGCTGAAAGTCGACGCCAGCCAGCACGTGCTCCGGATAGTCGACTTCCGGCGAAATCCCCACGACGATGCCGGCGTTGGCATTGCGCTCGTTGCGCGAGTACTGGCTCATGCCGTTGGTGACGACGCGGTTCGGTTCGGACGTGGCCGCGACAACCGTGCCGCCGGGGCACATGCAGAAGCTGTAGACGGAGCGGCCGTTGCTGGCGTGATGCACCAGCTTGTAGTCGGCGGCGCCCAGGATGGGGTGGCCGGCGTTGGGGCCGAAGCGTGCGCGGTCGATGAGGGATTGCGGGTGTTCGATCCGAAAGCCAATGGAGAAGGGCTTGGCTTCCATGAAGACGCCCTGGTCCAGCAGCATCTGGAAGGTGTCGCGGGCACTGTGGCCGATGGCCAGGACGACGTGGTCGGCTTCGATGTGCTCGCCGTTTGCCAACGTGACGCCGGTGACCTTGCCGTTCTCGCGGTGCAGGGTTTCAACCCGGCTGGAGAAGCGGACTTCGCCGCCCAGCTTGGTGATGGTGTCGCGCATGACTTCGACCATGCCGACCAGGCGGAATGTGCCGATGTGGGGTTTGCTGACGTAAAGGATTTCTTCAGGCGCGCCGGCCAGAACGAATTCCTTCAGGACCTTTTCGCCGTAGTGTTTGGGATCCTTGATCTGGCTGTACAACTTGCCGTCCGAGAACGTGCCCGCGCCGCCTTCGCCGAATTGAACGTTGGAATCGGGATTCAGGATGCGCTTGCGCCACAGGCCCCAGGTGTCCTTGGTGCGTTCGCGCACGGCCTTGCCGCGTTCCAGGATGATGGGCTTGAAGCCCATTTGCGCCAGGACCAGGCCGGCAAAGAGGCCACAGGGCCCGGTGCCGATGACGACGGGGCGCTTGGCGAGTGTGGCGGGGGCTTGAGCGACGAATTTGTATTCGGTGTCCGGAGACGGCTTGACGTTGCGGTCGTCGTGAAAGCGCTCGAGGATTGCGGCTTCGTTGGCTACGTCCACATCCAGCGCATAGATGAGCAGGATGTTGTGCTTCTTGCGCGCGTCGTAGCTGCGCAGGAAGATGGTGAAGCCGTTCAGGTCGCTGGCCGGGATGCCCAGTTTCTTGAGGATTGCCGCGGGCAGTTCCTCGGGCGTGTGGTTCAACGGCAGCTTGATTTCAGACAGACGCAACATGCTTGGGGTCCAGACAGATGGGCGATCACAACGTCGCCAAACGCGGATTGTACTGGACGGGCGACGGCGGTTTTTGTTCACCTTCCTGTCAGAAAGCAATGCATTTTGGATGTTCTTACGTTGTCCTTAATGCAAAAGACTTTTCCACGTCAAGAAATTCCATCTGATACGGTCGAACGAGCGGATCAGAAGCGCATAATGCCCGCACCTGCTCTTACGTCCCTTTTCAAAGAGCAGTCTTGATCTTGAGCAAGAAAAGAGCGTGTTGTCACTAGCTCGGGCAGTTCGTGTTTCCAGGTTGCATGTTCGGTAGCGCGCTAGGACAACTTGGAATATTCACGGAGATGTCCATGACTGATGACGCACAACCGCGCCGGCGGTTTCTGCAGGCGATGGCCATTGTGCCAGCGTCGACGCTGGCGGTCGGCGGCCTGACCGTCGGCTGTACGAACGCCGCCGACGGCAATGCCGCAAAGGCGGCCAAGCCGTACGAGCCCACCTATTTCACCAAGGCCGAATGGGCCTTCATCGTTGCCGCGGTGGATCATCTGATTCCCGCCGACGAATACGGTCCTGGCGCCATCGCGGCGGGCGTGCCGGAGTTTATCGATCGTCAGATGGAAACGCCCTTTGGCCACGGCAAGCTGTGGTACATGGACGGGCCGTTCCACACCGACCAGGTGCCGGAACTGGGCTATCAGCTCGACCAGAATCCCCGCCAGGTCTATCGCGCCGGCATCAAGGCCTGTGACGCCTTCTGCGTGAAGACGCACGGCAAGTCGTATGCCGAGCTGGACAAGGCCTTGCAGGAGCAGATCCTGAAGGACCTGCAGTCCGGCAAGATCGCGTTCGAGTCCGTGCCGTCCAAGACGTTCTTCAGCTTCCTGCTTGCCAACACGAAGGAAGGCTTTTTCGCCGACCCGATCTATGGCGGCAACAAGGGCATGGTGGGCTGGAAGATGGTGGGCTTTCCCGGCGCGCGCGCCGACTTCATGGACTGGGCGGACCAGCCCAACGTCAAGTACCCCTATGGCCCCGTGTCGATCTCTGGGGAGAAGGGTTAAATCATGGCGATCAAGAAAGACAAAGTTGATGCGGTATTGGTCGGGTTCGGCTGGACGGGCGCCATTCTGGGCCAGGAGCTGACCGAAGCGGGCCTGCAAGTGCTGGCGCTGGAGCGCGGCGGCATGCAGGACACGCCCAAGGATGCCGAGTATCCCAAGGTGATCGACGAGCTGAAGTATTCGGTGCGCGGTTATCTGTTCCAGGACCTGTCCAAGGAAACCGTGACGATTCGCCATGGCGTGGATGACGTGGCCGTGCCGTATCGCCAGAACGGTTCGTTTCTGTTGGGAACGGGTGTGGGCGGCGCGGGCTTTCACTGGAACGGCATGCACTACCGTGTGCTGCCCGAAGAACTGGAACTGCGCACGCGCTACGAAACGCGCTACGGCAAGAAGTTCATTCCGGAAGGCATGACCATCCAGGACTTCGGCGTGACCTACGACGAACTGGAGCCGTACTTCTCCAAGTTCGAATACGTCTGTGGCACGTCGGGCAAGGCCGGCAACCTGAACGGCAAGATCGTCGAAGGCGGCAACCCGCTGGAAGGCAAGCGCAGCAAGGAATTCCCGCTGCCGCCGCTGGCCACGACCTACGGCGCGTCGCTGTTCGAGAAGGCCGCGCGCGAAGTCGGCTTCAACCCGTATCCCACGCCCGCGGCCAACGCTTCGGGTCCGTACACCAACCCGTACGGCGTGCGCCTGGGCCCCTGCAATTTCTGTGGCTTCTGCGAGAACTACGGCTGCTACATGTATTCGAAGGCCTCGCCGCAGACCACCATTTTGCCGGTGCTGCTGAAGAAGCCGAATTTCGAGCTGCGCACGCGTTCGCAGGTCATCAAGGTCAATCTGGATTCGACCGGCAAGAAGGCCGTGGGCGTAACGTACATCGACGCGGACGGCAACGAGATCGATCAGCCCGCGGATCTGGTGATCCTGTCGGCCTACCAGATGCACAACGTGCGCCTGTTGCTGCTGTCGGGCATCGGCAAGCCCTATGACCCGAAGACCAACGAAGGCGTGGTCGGCAAGAACTATGCATACCAGATGAACGGCGCGGTCAACGTGCTGTTGCCCAAGGGTACCCAGCTCAACCCCTTCGTCGGCACCGGCGCGGGCGGCGTGGGCATGGACGACTTGAACGGCGACCAGTTCGACCACGGTCCGCTGGGCTTTGTGGGCGGCGCCAGCATCCGCCACGTGCGCTACGGCGGCCGTCCCATCAAGCAGACGCCGACGACGCCGGGCACGCCGACGTGGGGCACGGCCTGGAAGGCGGGCGTGCAGGACGCCTATCAGCGCTTCATGACGATCGGGATTTCCGGTTCGGTGATGTCGTACCGCGACGCCTACCTGTCGCTCGATCCGACGTACAAGGACGCCTATGGTCAGCCGCTCTTGCGCATGACGTTCGACTGGCACGACAACGAGTTCGACATGCTGGGCTACATGGGCAAGCGCATGGAGACCGTGGCCAAGGCCATGAATCCTGAAAAGCACTTCGTGGCCGTGCGCAAGAAGGGCGCCCGTTATGACACGCGCGTCTACCAGAGCACGCACAACACGGGCGGCGCCATCATGGGCAGCAACCCGAAGGAAAGCGTCGTCAACAAGTACCTGCAGAGCTGGGACGTGCCAAACGTGTTCGTGATGGGCGCCTGCGTGTTCCCGCAGAACATGGGCTACAACCCGACGGGTCTGGTCGGCGCACTGGCTTACTGGGCGGCGCAGGCGATTCGCGACCAGTACCTGAAGAACCCCGGCCCGCTGGTCCAGGCTTAAGGAGACGGAACAATGATCAAGCACACCATTGTTGCGGCCTTCTCGGCCCTCGTTGCCAGCGCCGCGTTCGCGGCCGACGGCACGCCGGCGTCCAGCGACGCGCAGATGATCAAGCAGGGCGAATACCTGTCGCGCGCCGGCGACTGTATCGCCTGCCACACGGCCAAGGGCGGCAAGCCTTTTGCCGGCGGCCTGGGCATCGATTCGCCGCTGGGCATGATCTATTCGACGAACATCACGCCGGACAAGGAAACGGGCATCGGCAATTATTCGTACGAGGACTTCGACCGGGCCGTGCGCCACGGCGTGGCCAAGGACGGACATTCGCTGTACCCGGCCATGCCGTACACGGCGTACGCCAACGTCACGCCCGAGGATGTGAAGGCCCTGTACGCCTACTTCATGCACGGCGTCGAGCCCGTTAAGCAGGAGAACAAGGACACCGACATCGTCTGGCCGATGTCCATGCGCTGGCCGCTGACGGTGTGGCGCTGGATGTTCGCGCCTGACGTTGCGACGGCGCCTGTCACGGTGAACACGAGCGGCGCGGACAAGCAGGCGCTGCTGCGCGGCCAGTACCTCGTCGAGGGCCTGGGCCATTGCAGCACCTGCCACACGCCGCGCGGCGTGGCCTTGCAGGAAAAGGCGCTGACCGACGCGGACGGCTCGGCCTTCCTGTCGGGCGGCGTGGTGGAAGGCTGGCTGGCCAAGAACCTGCGCGGCGACGCGACCGACGGCCTGGGCAGCTGGAGCAAGGAGGATATTGCGACCTTCCTGAAGTCCGGCCGCAACGGCCATTCGGCGGCGTTTGGCGGCATGGCCCAGGTGGTTGAGGACAGCACCCAGCACCTGACCGATGACGACCTGAACGCCATCGCGGTGTACCTGAAGAGCCTGCCGCCCGTGAACAAGGACGCGACCAAGCCGCTGGCCTATGACGAAACCGTGGCGCAAGCGCTGCGGTCCGGCAAGGACAAGAGCGACGGCGCGATGGCCTTCCTGAACAACTGCGCGGCCTGCCATCGCAGCACGGGCAAGGGCTATACCGAAACGTTCCCGCAGCTGGCATTGAGCTCGACGGTCAACTCGGCCGATCCGGGCTCGCTGATCCACATCGTGCTCAAGGGCGCGCAGATGCCGGGCACGGCCTCGGCGCCCACCGCGTACGCGATGCCGGGCTTCGACTGGCGCATGACCGACAAGGAAGTTGCCGATGTCGTGAGCTTCGTGCGGTCGAGCTGGGGCAACAAGGGCGCGGCGGTCAGCGCGTCGGACGTTGCCAAGGTCCGCAAGGAAATCGGCGCGGCGCCGCAACCGGTGCGCGCGCAGTGATGTGACGATGTCGTGATTGACTGTCCCGCCTTGTGATGGGCGGGACGCAAACGGCGCTGGAGAGCACAGGCTTTCCGGCGCCGTTTTTCATGCGTGAGTAGATGAGCCGCCGACCTGCCGAGTTTTCCCTGTGCGAAAGGCGGTGCGTGCAGTTCGGGACGGGCGGCGGGTTGCCGGGCGGCCCCGGGCCTGCGGCTCAGCGAAGACTGCCGGCCTGCTATGATTACTGGATAAATAAACAGTCCAGCCGGCCGCCGCCGATGTTGCCCCCGCACCGTTACTACTATCTGCACAATTTCCAGCGCGCGCTGGCGTGGGTCTCGGACCGCTACGCCGATCTGCTGGACGAGGACGATTGCCGCTTTCTGGCGGACTTCGCGGCGTTGCCTCAGGCGTCGCAGGCGTTGATGGTGCGCATGCTGATGCGGCGCGGACCATGGTTTCGCGCCAGCCGGCTGGTGTACGAAGAGATCCCGGCCGTCGAGGAAGCGGCCCGGCCGCTCGAAGCGCTGGGGTGGCTGGACCGGCGCGCGCCGATGGCGCTGGATGAACTGTTCGTGCTGTTGACCAAGCCCGAGCTCTGCCGGGTCTTCGCCTCGCACGCGGCAGCCAGGCCGGGCGTGCGCAAGGCCGACATGCTTGAAGCGCTGCGCGCCGATCTGACGCAAACCCGGCCATTCGGCGAGTGGGCGCCGCAATCCGCCGAAGCCGTCTGGCGTGTGCTGGTGGCGGACCGTTGCGAACGCCTGCGCCTCATGTTCTTCGGCAATCTGCATCAGGATTGGTCGGAGTTCGTGCTGGCGGACCTGGGCGTGTTCCAGTACGAGACCGTGCCGTTCGATGCGGCGTCGCGGGCCTTTCAGACGCGGGCGGACGTGAATTGCTATCTGGCGCTGCACGCCTGCCGCCAGGCGCTGGACGAGGGGGCGGCGGTGGACGATCTGTTGCAGGCGGCGCAGGCGTGCATCAGCGGCAACGCATGGCTGGAAAAGCGCCGCGCCAAGGTGTTGCTGCGCATTGGTCAAGCCTGCGAACGCGCACAGGACTGGGAAGCCGCCCAGCGCGTGTACGCGGCCTGCGGCTATCCCGGCGCGCGGCATCGGCGCATCCGGGTGTATGAAAGGATGCAGCGCTTCGAAGACGCCATGGCGCTGGCCCAGCAAGCCGCCAGCGCGCCCGAAAGCGAGGAAGAAAGCCAGCGCGTGGCACGCATGATGCCGCGGCTGCGGCGCGGGCTGGGGCATGGCGCGGCGGCACGCGCCGCGGCGCCCATCCTGCCGCGCACGGAGCTGGCGCTGGCCCGCCCGGCGCAACCGTCCGCGGTTGAATACGTGACGCGCGATCACCTGCATCACGACGACGCGCCGGTGCACTATGTCGAGAACACGCTGATCAATTCGCTATTCGGATTGCTGTGCTGGCCGGCCGTGTTCGCACCGCTGCCGGGCGCGTTCTTTCACCCGTTCCAACGCGGTCCGGCGGATCTGGACGCGCCGGACTTTCATGCCCGGCGTCAGGCGCAGTTCGAGGCCTGCCTGGCCCTCCTTGATACGCCGGCTTACCGGGACGTGATTCTGCAGCGTTATGCGGATAAGGCCGGCCTGCAGTCGCCGTTCGTGTTCTGGGGCGCCTTGTCAGATACGCTGCTGGCGCAGGCGCTGGATTGCGTGCCGGCCGCGCACCTGAAGCTTTTCTTCACGCGGCTGCTGCGCGACGTGAAGGGCAACCGGACCGGTCTGCCGGACCTGGTGCGCTTCTGGCCCGCCGAGCGCCGCTATGAACTGATCGAGGTGAAGGGGCCGGGCGACAAGCTGCAGGACAACCAGATCCGCTGGCTGCAATATTGTGTTGCGCACGGCATGCCGGTGCGCGTGTGTCACGTGAGCTGGTTGCAGGAGGCCGCATGAGCTATGCGGTGGCGGTGCGGGCGTTGTGCGAATTCACGGCGCGGGCGGGGGATCTGGACTTGCGTTTCACGCCCGCGCCCAGCGGCCTGGAAGGCATGGCGGGCCATGCGGCCGTGACAGGGCGGCGCGGGCCGGACTACGAAACCGAAGTGTCGCTGTCGGGCGTGTTCGGTGACCTGCTGGTGCGCGGGCGTGCTGATGGCTACGACCCTGCCGCCAACCAGCTCGAAGAGATCAAGACCTACCGCGGGCAGTTCGACAGCGTGCGCGAAAACCACCGCGTGGTGCATTGGGCGCAGGCAAAGGTGTACGGCCATCTGCTGTGTCAGGCGCGTGGCCTGGCCGACGTGCGGGTGGCGCTGGTGTACTACAACGTGGCGACCGAGGAAGAGACCGTGCTGGTGGAGACCCACCAGGCGGCCGACCTGGCCGCGTTCTTCCAGCTGCAATGCGAGCGTTTTCTGGCGTGGGCCAAGACCGAACTCGCGCACCGGCAGGCGCGTGACGCCGCGCTGGAGACGTTGTCGTTTCCGCATGGCGAGTTCCGCGCCGGGCAGCGCGATCTGGCGGTGGCCGTGTACCGCACGGCGCGCGATGGGCGCTGCCTGATGGCGCAGGCGCCCACGGGCATCGGCAAGACGCTGGGCACGATCTTTCCGCTGCTCAAGGCCAGTCCGGGCACGGGCCTGGACAAGGTGTTCTTCCTGGCGGCAAAGGGGTCGGGCCGGGGGCTGGCGGTCGAGGCGCTGGAAACCATCAATGCGCAACCCGCCAAGCCTGGCTTGCGCATTCTGGATCTGCAAGCGCGCGATAAAAGCTGCGTACATCCGGATCTGGCTTGCCATGGCGATTCCTGCCCGCTGGCGCGCGGCTTCTACGACCGCCTGCCGCAGGCTCGCGCCGCCGCGCTCGAATACACGCGGCTGGACGCGCCCGCCGTGCGCGCCACCGCGCTTGCGCACGACGTGTGTCCCTACTACCTGTCGCAGGAGCTGATCCGCTGGAGCGACGTGGTGGTGGGCGACTACAACTACTACTACGACGCCACGGCCATGCTGCATGCGCTGACGCAGGCGCATCAATGGAAGGTGGCCGTGCTGGTCGACGAGGCCCATAACCTGGTGGATCGTGCGCGGCGCATGTACACCGGCGAACTCGACCAGAGCCGGTTGACCGCCGCGCGGTACGCGGCGCCCAAGGCACTGAAGAAATCGCTGGATGGACTGCACCGGTCGTGGAACGCGCTGAACAAGAAGCAGGCCGAACGCTATCAGGCCTACGATGCCGCGCCGGCCGGCGTGCTGACGGCGGTGCAGAAGGCGGTGGCCGCCATTACCGAATTCATCGGCCAGACGCCGCTGCCGCAGGACGACCCCTTGCTGGGGTTTTATTTCGAGGCGCTGCATTTCATGCGGTTGGCCGAGCAGTTCGGCTCGCACGCGCTGTTCGATGTGACGCTTGGCGACGCCGGCGTCAGCAGCGCCAAGACTCCGCCTTCGACGCTGTGCGTGCGCAATGTGATTCCCGCGCCGTATCTGGCCGCCCGGCATGCCGCGGCCCACGCGACGGTGCTGTTCTCCGGCACGCTGAGTCCGCAGCAGTTCTACCGGGACACGCTGGGCTTGCCCAAGGACACCCCGTGGATGGATGTGGCCGCGCCGTTCAAGGCCAACCAGCTGGCGGTGCGGGTCGTGGGCAACGTGTCCACGCGCTTTCGCGATCGCGAACGTTCGCTGGCGCCCATCGCGGACCTGATCGCGCGCCAGTACGCCGAGCGGCCGGGCAATTACCTGGGCTTTCTGAGCAGCTTCGACTATCTGAAACGCGTGGCCGACCTGATGCGGGAGCGCCATCCGCAGGTGCCGATCTGGTTGCAGACGCCGGGCATGGACGAGCCGGGGCGGGCGGCCTTCCTGGCGCGGTTCACCGAAACGGGGCAGGGGGTGGGGTTTGCGGTGCTGGGCGGCGCGTTCTCGGAAGGCGTGGACCTGCCGGGCAAGCGGCTGATCGGCGCCTTCATTGCGACGCTGGGCCTGCCGCAGGTCAATCCGGTGAACGAGAACATGAAGCGCGCCATGGACATGCGCTATGGCGAGGAGAACGGGTACGACTACACGTACCTGTACCCGGGCATGCAGAAGGTGGTGCAGGCGGCCGGCCGGGTGATCCGGACCGAACACGATGAGGGCACGGTGCACCTCATCGATGACCGCTATCGGCGCGCCAAGGTGCGCGGGCTGTTGCCGGGGTGGTGGCGGGTGGACTGACCTTGCAAGGCGTCAGGCGGGGCGCAGTTCGGTCAGCGGCTGGTTGGGGTCGCGAGACAACTGGTAGCCGTACCACAGGCTGCGGGCCATGCGCCTGGCCATTTCCTGTGCGGCGTCGGCCAGGGCGCGATTGGGCAGGGCGTCGGTGGTTTCGCCAAAAAGGACCAGCCAGCGTTCGAAGAGTTCGGCCTTCAGGTTGGGCATGGCCGCGTGCTTGGGCATGGGCATGCCCGTGAAGCGCCGGGTGCCCAGAATCACGGCGGACCAGAAATCCGAGAGTGTGGACAGGTGTTCGTCCCAGTCGTGGACCATGCCATTGAAGATGGGGCCCAGGGCTTCGTCGGCGCGCGCCTTGCCGTAAAAGGTGTGGACCATGTCCTGGATTTCGGCTTCGGTGCAGATGTCGTCGGGGGCGCTAGTGGTCAAGAGGATCTCCGGGCGGGATGGCAGGAGGCGATGTTAGGACGGGGGGCGAATCGCGCGGTTTGACCTGGCGCAATTGTCAGCAGGGTTGCTTGAGCCAATCGTTAAGACTCGCCTGGCGGAAATTGCCAGGATGGAGCCGTGCGGGCTGGCACCTTGGCGGCGTCCGCCGCGCCTGACATCCGGCGCTTTTCCCAGGCGCGGCGCCGCCGATTTGCGTAGTATTGTCGCGATGCGCGCGGCCGGCCGCCGCGCTGCGCCCCATGACAACATGCGCGCCCGGCGGATCCGTGGCGCGCGCCCAGGAGACGAAAAGCCATGCCGACTTCCGCCCCGCTCAATGACATCGTGGCCATGCCCGCGCATGCGCTGTCGGACGCCATTCGTGGCCGCAGGGTGTCCTGCCGCGAAGTGATGCAGGCGTATCTGGCGCATATCGACCAGGTCAATCCCAAGCTGAACGCCATCGTCGCGCGCCGCGACAGCGACGAGCTGCTGCGCGAAGCCGATGCGCGCGATGCGCAGCTGGCCGCGGGGCAGTGGCAGGGGTGGCTGCATGGCATGCCGCAGGCGCCCAAGGACCTGACCGCCGTGCGCGGCATGGTCACATCGATGGGTTCGCTGGTCTACAAGGACACGGTGACGCAGCATGACTCCATCCTGGTCGAGCGCATGCGCGCCGCCGGCGCGATCTTCATCGGCCGCAGCAATGTGCCGGAGTTCGGCTTGGGCTCGCACACTTACAACCGCGTGTATGGCGCCACCGGCAATCCCTACGACGCCACCAAGACGGCGGGCGGCAGCAGCGGCGGAGCGGCGGCGGCACTGGCCGCGCGCATGCTGCCTGTGGCGGACGGCAGCGACTTTGGCGGTTCGCTGCGCAACCCGGCGGCCTTTTGCAACGTGTACGGCATGCGCCCCTCGGCCGGCCGCGTGCCGTCCGGCCCGTCGCCCGAAGTCTTTCTCAAGCAACTTTCCTACGAAGGCCCCATGGGCCGCACGCCGCGCGACGTGGCCCTGCTGCTGTCGGTGATCGCCGGCCACGACAAGCGCGCGCCGCTGTCGCTGACGGACGATCCGGCGCAGTACGCGCAGCCGCTGGATGCGGATCTGGGCGGCAAGCGGGTCGGCTGGCTGGGCGATTGGGACGGCTATCTGGCGATGGAACCGGGGATCCTGGGGCTGTGCGAGCAGGCCCTGAAGGACCTGGAGACGGCTGGGTGCCAGGTCGACGCCTACCGGGTGCCGTTCGCGGGCGACCGCCTGTGGCGCATCTGGCTGGCGCACCGTCACCTGATGGTGGGCGGGCAGTTCCACGACCTGGTCCACAATCCCGACACGAGAAAGCTGGTCAAGCCCGCGCTGATCTGGGAGGTCGAGGGCCTGGAAGGCATGACGGCCCGTCAGATCTATCAGGCCACGGAAGAACGCAGTGCGTGGTATCAGGCCGTGCTGCGCATGTTTGAAGACGTGGACTTTTTGGCGGTGCCGTCCGCGCAGGTGTTCCCGTTCGACGTCAACCTGGATTGGCCCAAGGAGATCGCAGGCCGGCCCATGGATACGTATCACCGCTGGATGGAAACCGTCACGCCCTGGACGCTGGCCGGTTGCCCGGTCATCAGCGTGCCGGTGGGTTTCAATGCCGATGGGCTGCCGATGGGCATGCAGCTGATCGGTCCGCCCCGGGGCGATTTGGCTGTGCTGCACCTGGCGCACGCCTATGAAAAGGCCCGCGACTGGGTGCAGGACCGGCCGCCGGTCGCGCTGTGGCGCGCCGCTGGCTGACCGCAGATGTAACCGTTCGGACACGCGCGCGATTGATTTTATGTAAGAGACCTTTGCTTTTTTCCGACAAGGCCGCCATGTTTCGCGTTTTCCCGCGTTTTTCATGGCTGCGGCGCGGCACCTTTGTAATAATTGTCGAAATTTCCCATATTCCCGTAAAAAGCGCCGGTTGTGGCGTGGCTGGCGCGGGAATAACCCAGGGGCGTCCCGGCAGGGCGTCGACGAGTCGATTTAGGACAAAGGTCTCCCGGTATGAAGAATGTGACGCTCCGCCAAAGAATCCTGGTCAGTTTCCTGGCCATTCTGGCCATCATGACGCTGATGGTGGTGGTGGACTACCGGCGGCTCCTGCATGTCGAAGCCGAAGCCCAGATGATCAACGACGACGCCGTGCCTGGCATCTACTACAGCACGTCGATCCGGGCGTCGTGGTTCGCTGGCTTCGTCGTGGTGCAGGACGCGTTCAATGCGCCGACCGAGGCCGACCGTCGTGTCGCGCTGGAAGCCCTGCCGCGTAACGACCAGCAGCTTGAAGAGCACATCGAGTTCTACCGGCGCACGATTTCCCGGCAGGACGACCAACAGATGTTCGACGCGTTCCAGAAGGAGTTGCAGGAGTACAAGCGCATCCGCACCGAGATCCTGTCGCCCGCGGTGGCGGCGGACGCGGTGCGCGCCCAGGCGCGCATCGTGAGCGAACTGCGCCCGTCGTTCTACCGGGGGCGCGACGTCCTGGCAAGGATGGTGAGCGAAAACAAGAAGCAGGCCGACGATGCCGCGGTCAGCATTCAGCAATCCGTGGAAGCGGCCGAAACCGGGATGCTGGTGTCGCTGGTGATGGCCATTGCCGCGTCGATCGTGTGCGGCTACCTGCTCATGCGCGCCATCGCCAACCCCATGCGCGACATCGTCAAGACGCTGGAAGCCACCGGCAGCGGCGATCTGACCCGGCGCTTGAAGCTGGCGCGCAAGGACGAATTCAACGCCATCGAAACCGGTTTCAACGGCATGGTCGACGAACTGACCGGCCTGGTGGGCAGGACGCAGCGGTCGGCCGTGCAGGTGGCCACGTCGGTGACGGAAATTGCCGCGACGTCCAAGCAGCAGCAGGCGACCGCGTCGGAAGTGGCCGCCACCACGACGGAAATCGGCGCCACCTCGCGTGAGATCTCGGCAACGTCGCGCGAACTGGTGCGCACCATGACCGAAGTCTCCAGCGCGGCCGAGCAGACCGCCACGCTGGCGGGCAGCGGCCAGGTGGGGTTGGCGCGCATGGAAGACACGATGCGCAACGTTGTCGGGGCGGCGGGTTCGGTCAACGCCAAGCTGGCGGTGCTGAATGAAAAAGCCGGCAACATCACGCAGGTGGTGACCACGATCACCAAGGTTGCGGACCAGACCAATCTGTTGTCGCTGAACGCGGCGATCGAAGCCGAGAAGGCCGGCGAGTACGGCCGCGGGTTTGTCGTGGTGGCCACCGAGATCCGCCGGCTTGCGGACCAGACGGCCGTGGCCACCTACGACATCGAGCAGATGGTGCGCGAGATCCAGTCGTCGGTGTCGGCCGGCGTGATGGGCATGGACAAGTTTTCCGAGGAAGTGCGCCGCGGCATGGCCGACATGCAGCAGGTGGGCGACCAGCTGTCGCAGATCATCCAGCAGGTGCAGACGCTGGCGCCGCGCGTGCAGATGGTCAACGAAGGCATGCAGGCCCAGGCCACCGGCGCCGAACAGATCAACCAGGCCTTGCAGCAGCTCAGCGACGCGGCCCAGCAGACAGTTGAGTCGCTGCGGCAGTCCAGCCTTGCCATCGAAGAACTGACGCTGGTGGCCAATGACCTGCGCAGTGGCGTGTCGCGCTTCAAGGTGTGATTGCGTCCATGACTGCTTCCGCCGTCCGCCCACGTGCCGCCGCGGGCCATGCCGGCCCGGCGCGCCGGCTGTACCTGCTATTCAGGATTGGCGCAGACCGCTATGCGCTGGACGCCGCGGACATCGCCGAAGTGCTGGGGCTGCGCGTCTTCAAGCAGGTGCCGGGCGCGCCGCATTGGGTCGCGGGCATGATGGCGCGCCGCGGCACGGCGGTGCCGGTCATCGACATGAGCGCGCTGGCCGGTGCAGGGGCGTGCGCCGCGGTGACCAGCACGCGGCTTGCGCTGGTGCGCTACCGTCCCGGCCCGGCCAGCGCCGAGCGCCTGCTTGGCCTGATCCTGGAGCAGGCCACCGAAACCGTCCACTACGACCCGGCGGCGTTTCAGCCGCATGCGCTGGACAATGCCGAGGCGCGGTATCTGGGTCCCGTTCTGTCCGACGCGCACGGCATGGTGCAAGCCGTCAGCGTGGATGACCTGTTGCCCGATTTCGTGCGGGCAATGTTGTTTCCGGCTGGTGGCGAGGCTTCGATGACTGAGGCGCAGCCATGAGCCTGATCGAGGAATTCAGCGGGCTGCTCAAGCGCCGCATGGGGCTGGACAGCGGGTCCATCGGTCAGGCGGCCGTCGAGCGCGCCGTGCGGCATCGCATGCACGCGGCCGGCGTGGACGACGAGCAGGATTACCTGATGCGCGTGCAGGCCTGGCCCGCCGAGATGCAGCAGCTGATCGAAGCCGTGATCGTGCCGGAGACCTGGTTCTTCCGCTATCCGGAATCCCAAGTCGCCATGGCGACGCTGGCGCGCGAGCGCCTGTTTGCGCCGGGCTGCGAAAACCGCGTGCTTCGTGTGTTGAGCGTGCCGTGTTCCAGCGGCGAAGAGCCGTATTCCATTGCGATGGCGCTGCTGGATGCGGGCGTGCCAGCGCATCGGTTCCAGGTGGATGCGGTGGACATCAGCGTGCGCATGGTCGAATTTGCCCAGCGCGCCGTGTACGGGCGCAATTCGTTTCGCGGGGGCGATCTGGCGTTCCGCGACCGCCATTTTTCCGAAGTGCCGGAAGGCCATCAGCTG
Source organism: Achromobacter sp. GbtcB20 (assembly GCF_019091095.1). Classification (NCBI taxonomy): domain Bacteria; kingdom Pseudomonadati; phylum Pseudomonadota; class Betaproteobacteria; order Burkholderiales; family Alcaligenaceae; genus Achromobacter; species Achromobacter sp. GbtcB20. The sequence continues at coordinate 436,181 of NZ_JAGXJZ010000001.1, forward strand.
GCGGCGCGGGTGCGTGGACAGGTCCGGTTCCAGCCCGGCAACCTGTTCGATCCAAACCTCCTGGCAGTGGCCGCGCCGTATGACTTCGTGTTCTGCCGCAACCTGCTGATCTACTTCGACATGGCTACGCAGGAACGCGCCGTGCAAGTGCTCCGCCGGTTCGCGCGCGAGGACGGCCTGCTGTTCGTGGGACCCGCCGAAACCAGTCTTCTGACGGGCCGCCGCCTGCCGGCGGTGCCGCTGGCGCGGTCCTTTGCATTTCGCGCCACGCCCGCGCCGGCGCCGGCCGGGTTGCCGACCCCCGCGCGCGCGCCGCTGACCGGCCAGCGGCCGCTCGTGCATGCCTGGACGCCGCCGCGCCGCCCGGTGGCGCAGACGCCCGCGCCCCGGCTGCCCGTGCCGCATGCCGCGATAGCCGACGCGCCGTCCGCCCAAGGCGCGGGACAGGCGGCCCAGGCATCGCTGCGCGAGATCGCCGCGCTGGCCGACCTGGGCAGGGTGCGCGACGCGATGGCGCAGTGCCAGGCGCATCTGGACATTCATGGCGCCAGCGCCGAGGTCCTGCATCTGCAGGGCTTGCTGCTGGATGCGCAAGGTCAGTCGCGGCAGGCGCAGGCCGCCTACCGCAAGGCGCTCTACCTGGATCCGAACCACCGCGAGGCGTTGCTGCATCTGGCCGCGCTGGTGGCCTCGGACGGGGATCAAGAGGGCGCCCGCCGCCTGCAGGCGCGCGCAGCGCGCGGGGAGGCGCGACGTGACTGACGCAATGGCATCGCTTTCTGGCGTGGACGACTGCTGGAACCGCATCGGCATCCGCGGCGACAAAAGTTGCGGGCAACTGGCCGAACACGTGCATTGCCGCAACTGTCCGGTGTATGCCGCGGCGGCCAAGCGCATCCTTGACCGTCTGCCGCCCGCCATGCAGGAAGACGAGGAAGCCGCGCCACCGCAGCACGCGGCCAACCTGTCGTCGCTCCTGGTGTTCAGGCTGCATCGCGAATGGATAGGCCTGCCGACGCGATCGCTGGACGAGGTTGCCGGCACGCGGGGCATCATCAGCCTGCCGCACCGGCGTGATCCCGCCGTGCTTGGCATGACCAACGTGCGCGGCACGCTGACTGTCTGCGTATCGCTGACGCGCCTGTTGGGACTGGACGCCTCGGCGCCGCAGGCCCGCGAGCGGCCTGCCACGGCGCGCATGCTGATATTCGGCGGCGCGGGCCGTGCCGTCGTGCTGCCGGTGGATGAAGTGGAGGGCATGCACGAGGTGGACCTGGACGCGCTTGAGCCGCTGCCCTCGACGGTGCAAGGCGCCAGCCTGAAGTACTCGCGCGGCGTGGCGCGCTGCGGCGGCCGCGCGGTGGGCGTGCTGGATGAAACCCTGCTGATGCAGGCATTGGAACGGAGCCTCGCGTGAATCCCGATCAGATGCGCGATGCCTCGCTGCTCGAACTGTTCCAGATCGAGACCCGCACCCAGGTGCAGGTGCTCAACGACGGGCTGCTCGCCCTGGAGAAAAATCCCACATCCGCGCCGCAGCTCGAGGCCTGCATGCGCGCCGCCCACTCGCTCAAGGGCGCCGCGCGCATCGTGGACCTGCATCCGGCCGTGCGTATCGCGCACGCCATGGAAGACTGCCTTGTGGCCGCCCAGGAGGGCCGCCTGCGTCTGCAGGCCGGCGACATCGACGCCTTGCTGCTGGGCACGGACCTGCTGCAACGCGTGGCCACGCCCGGCGTGGAGCTCGATGCCGAGATCGGCGACCTGGTGGCGCGGCTGAGCAGCGCGCCCAATCTGCCCGCCACGTCGTCGGCGGCGGTGGCGCGTCCTTCCCGGCCGAGCGGCCATCTGCCGCCGATACGCCTGACGGAAGATGCGCCCGTCCCGGCAGCCCCGGCGCCCGCAGACAAGCCCCAAGTGGTGGACGCGGCCGCCGCGGTGCCGTCCGCGCGCCGCAGTTCGGACCGCAGCGCGGGCGAGGGCGAGCGGGTGCTGCGAGTCACGGCCGATACGTTGAACAAGCTGCTGGGCTTATCCAGCGAAACGCTGGTCGAGTCGCAATGGGTAGGGCCCTTCAGCGCCGCCATGCTGCGGCTGCGGCGGCTGCAGGCGGGCGCGGCGCACGCGCTGGACGGGGTGCGCGCCGTGCTGGCCGAACAGCAGCTCGATGCGCGCGGCCAGGCGGCGCTGGACGATGCCCACCGCATCCTCGAACAATGCCAGCGGGAACTGACGCTGCGCGCCAGTGAAGTCGACGAATTCGGCTGGCGCATGAACCACCTGACGCGGCGGCTGTACGACACCGCGCTCGCGTGCCGCATGCGGCCCTTTGGCGACGGCGTGGGCGGCATGGCGCGGATGGTGCGCGACCTGGGCCGCTCGTTGGGAAAGCAGGTCCGCCTGGAGATCGAGGGCGAAGACACGCAGGTGGACCGGGACATCCTGGAAAAACTGGATGCGCCGCTCATGCACCTGTTGCGCAACGCCGTGGACCACGGCATCGAGTCGCCCGCGCAGCGCGAACAGGCGGGCAAACCGGCCGAGGGCTTGATCACGCTGTCGGCGCGCCATTCGGCGGGCATGCTGCTGGTCGAACTGGCCGACGACGGCTCCGGCATATCGCTGGATCACCTGCGCGAGGAAGTGGTCGAACGCAAGCTGACCAATGCGGAAACCGCGGCACGCCTGAGCGAAGCCGAACTGCTGGAATTCCTGTTCCTCTCGGGCTTCAGCACGCGCGACGAAGTGACTGAAATCTCCGGACGCGGCGTGGGGCTGGACGTGGTGCAGACGATGGTGCGCCAGTTGCGCGGCGCCGTGCGGGTCCACCAGCAGCAGGGCCGGGGCACGCGTTTCGTGCTGGAGATGCCGCTGTCGCTGTCGGTGGTGCGCAGCCTGCTGGTCCAGGTGCAGGACGAGATCTACGCATTTCCGCTGGCCTACGTCAGCCACGCGTTGCAGGTGGACGCCACCGACATCGAGCAGCTGGAAGGCCAGCAGCACTTCCGTTTCCAGGGGCGGCAGATCGGCCTGGTGTCGGCGCGGCAGATCCTGCGCGCCGGCGAGGCCGCCCCGGCCGCCGATACCTTGTCCGTGGTGGTGGTGGGCGATCACGACCGCCTCTACGGCATCGCCGTCGACCGGTACGTGGGCGAGCGCACGCTGGTCGTGCAGCCGCTGGACCCCCGGCTGGGCAAGGTGCAGGACGTCATGGCCGGCTCGCTGATGGACGACGGCACGCCGCTCCTGATTCTGGACGTCGAGGATATGCTGGTGTCCGTTCAGAAGCTTATCGAGGGCGGGCGCCTGTCGCGGGTGGACAGCGGGGCGGGCGCGGCGGCCGCGCGCCGCCGCAAGCGCGTGCTGGTGGTGGACGATTCGTTGACGGTTCGCGAGCTTGAGCGCAAGCTGCTGCTGAACCGCGGGTTCGATGTGGCAGTCGCCGTGGACGGCATGGATGGCTGGAACATGTTGCGCAACGAGGACTTCGACCTGATCGTGACCGATGTCGACATGCCGCGGATGGACGGCATCGAACTGGTGACGCGCATCAAGGCCGACCCCAGGCTGCAGGCGCTGCCCGTCATGGTGGTGTCGTACAAGGACCGGGAAGAGGACCGGCAGCGCGGGCTGGACGCCGGCGCCGACTATTATCTGGCCAAGGGCAGCTTTCACGATGATGCGCTGCTCGACGCCGTGGAAGACCTCATCGGGAAGGCTCGGACGTGAGAATCGGGATCGTCAACGATATGCCGCTTGCCGTCGAAGTCCTGCGGCGCGTCATCGCGCTGGAACCCGGGCTGGAGATTGCCTGGACGGCGTCCGACGGCCTGGAAGCCGTGCAGCAATGCGCGCGCGACCGTCCCGATGTCGTGCTGATGGACCTCATCATGCCCGTCATGGACGGCGTCGAGGCCACGCGCCGCATCATGGCGGAAACGCCGTGCGCCATCGTCGTTGTGACCTCCGACGTGGCGGGCCACACCTCGCGCGTCTTCGATGCCATGGGGCACGGCGCACTGGATGCCGTGGACACGCCCATGGTGGGCGCGACGGACATGCGCACGGCGGCGGCGCCGCTGTTGCGCAAGATCCGCAACATCGGCTGGCTGATCGGCCGCTACGGCAACCGGCCGGCGCTCAGCCCGGTCAGCAAGCCCGCCGCGTCCGCCGGCGCGCGGCGCCTGCTTGCCATCGGCGCTTCGGCCGGCGGCCCGGCGACGCTGGCGCAGCTGCTGCGCGATCTTCCCCTGGATTTTCCAGCCGGTATCGTGCTGGTGCAGCATGTGGACGCCTCGTTCGCGGCCGGCATGGCCGACTGGCTCAATGACCAGGTGCCGCTGCCGGTCAGGCTGGCGCGCGAAGGCGAGTCGCCGCTGCCCGGCCAGGTGCTGCTCGCGGGCACGGATGATCATCTGGCGCTCTGCGAGGATGGTACCCTGCGGTACACCGACTGCCCCCGGGAAAGCCTGTATCGGCCTTCCATCGATGTTTTCTTCCATAGCGTGGCGCAGCACTGGCGCGGCATTGCGGTCGGCGTGCTGCTGACCGGCATGGGCCAGGACGGGGCGCGCGGCCTGAAGGCGCTGCGCGAACGCGGATGCCTCACCATCGCGCAGGACCAGGCCACCAGCGCAGTCTATGGCATGCCGAAAGCGGCTGCCGCCATGAAGGCCGCGGTCGAGATTCGGCCGCTCGATCAAATTGCGTCTCGCGTCATCCGGGCGTTTGCCTGAGGCGCGGCACAACGTAGGACATCAAGGACCCACTATGCTGCCATCCCCTGAAGACACGGTTTCCGCGGATCTCAATTCGCACGGGGCGATGGTGTTGCTCGTCGATGACCAGGTCATGGTGGGAGAAGCCATCCGGCGTGCGCTGGTGCCTGAAGCCAACATCGATTTTCACTATTGCTCGGATCCCTACAAGGCGCTGAGCGTGGCGATCCAGACGCGGCCCACGGTCATCCTGCAGGATCTGGTGCTGCCCGGCGTGGACGGCCTTTCCCTGGTGCGTGAATACCGCGGCCATCCCGTGACGCGCGACATCCCGATCATCGTCCTGTCCACCAAGGAAGATCCCGCCATCAAGAGCGCGGCCTTCGCGGCGGGGGCCAACGACTACCTGGTGAAATTGCCGGATTCGATCGAGCTGATTGCGCGCATCCGCTACCACTCGCGTTCCTACATGGCGCTGGTGCAGCGCGACGAAGCCTATCAGGCATTGCGCCAGAGCCAGCAGCAACTCTTGGAAAGCAACATGGAACTGCGCCGGCTCACCAACTCGGACGGCCTGACCGGGCTGGGCAACCGGCGCTATTTCGATGAGTACCTGAATGCCGAGTGGCAGCGCGCGGGCCGGGACAGCCGAGAGATCAGCATGCTGATGATCGACGTGGATCACTTCAAGTCCTACAACGACACCTACGGCCACATTGCGGGCGACGAAGCCCTCAAGCGCGTCGCCAACACCATCTTCGCCAGTTGCGACCGGTCCACCGACCTGGCGGCGCGTTTTGGCGGCGAGGAATTTGCGCTGGTGCTGCCGGGCACGCCCGGCGGCAGCGCGCGCCTGGCCGCCGAAAAGCTGCGCCGCGCAGTGGAAGCCATGCAGATTCCCCAACGCGACGCGGGCTTCGGGCCGTGGCTGACGGTGAGCATCGGCCTGGCGACCGCCGTGCCGCTGGACGGGCAACCGTGCACGGAGCTGATCCAGGCGGCCGACCGCGGTCTGTATGAAGCAAAGCGGCAGGGCCGCAACCGGGTGGTGCCGGGACAGATCTAAGGCGTCTGGCCGCCGGCCTGCGCGAGCCTATCCGCCCGTCTTCCCGTCCTTCCGGTGCGAGCGGAACAGTAGATGCGTTGAAGCCAGGTGAAAGCGCACCGCGATTTGCGCGCATTCGGGGTCGCGCGCGCGGATCGCGGCGATGATCTGGCGGTGGTGTTCCACGCTGCGCAGCATGTCTTCGCGGCCGTAGAAATAGAACGAGCCGATGATGATCGGCATGTCCAGCAGGTTCTCGACCAGGGAGCGCACGCGCGCGGACTGCGCGGCCTCGAGCAGGGCGTGGTGGAACAGGTTGTTGTAGTGCTGGACCTGGGCGACGTGGTCGGGCGCGGCGGAGTTGACCGCGTCGAGCATGCACTGATTGATGCGTTCCAGCGCGTCGATCTGCTCGGGCGTGGCGCGCTCGGCGGCGGTCTTGGCGGCGTAGGGTTCCAGCAGCATGCGCAGCTCGAAGGCTTCGTCGATGTCGCGGTCCTGCCAGCCCAGCACGACCGCGCCGCGCCGGCCTTCGCGGGTGACCAGGCCGTCCGCGATCAGGCGTTCGATCGCGTTGCGCACGGGCGTGCGGCTGACCGAGAGCTGGGCGGCGATGTGTTCCTCGCGCAGCGGTTCGCCGGGCAGGAACGATCCGGCCATCAGGCGGCGGCGCAATTCGCCGTAGACGTAATCACTGGCGCTCGACATGAGGAGGCTGGCTCTTCCCGGTTTTCAAAGCTGCGACTATACCAACGGCGGACGCTACACCTTCACCCCGTGCTCGGCCAGACGCGCCAGAAAGCGCGGCCAGACCTCGGGGTTGAGCAGGCGCGCGGGCTTGCGTCCGGCCAGCATGTCGATGATCTGCGTGGCCGAGCCCTGCGCCACCATGCGTCGGCCTTCGTGCGTGACGCCGCCCGTGTGAAACGCGGCGGCCACGTCGTGGCGTTGCAGCAGGCCGCTGCCCGGCGGGGGCGGCTCCACCTGCCAGACGTCCAGGCCCGCGCCGGCAAGATGGCCGGACTCAAGTGCGGCAAGCAGCGCGTCCTCGTCATGAATGCCGCCGCGCGCGGTGGAGACGAAGAGCGCGCCGCGTTTCATCCGGCGCAGCGCGGCCGCGCCGAACATTCCGCGCGTCACGGCGTTCAGCGGGCAGTGCAGGCTGACGATGTCGGCCTGTTCCAGCAGCGCATCAAAGCTGACGGGCTCGGCGCCGCGTTCGGCGATCTGCGCGTCGGCCAGCAGCGGATCGTAGGCAATTACCTTCAACCCGAATCCCGCCGCGATACGGGCGACGCGGCGCCCGATCTCGCCGATGCCGACAATGCCGATCACGCGGCCGTCGATCTCGCGGCCCATCAGCGCCTCGCGGCTGACAGCGGTGCCCGCCCTGAGCGCGGCTTCCGACTCGCCCAACCGCTTGACCAGCGACAACAGCAGGGCGAAGGTCATCTCGGCCACCGACGCGGCGTTGGCGCCGGCCTGGTTCACGACGGCGACGCCCGCACGGGTGCAGGCGGCGACGTCGACCGTGTCGTAGCCGGCGCCGCCGGACGATACGCACAGCAAATGAGGGCACTGGGCCAAAAGGTCGGCGGACACCTGCCACCGCGCGGGGACTTCGTCCTTGGCCGCGCTGACGTGGTAGGCGTGGGCGCCGGCCAAGCCGGCCGCGGTCACCGCGTCGCCTTGCGCCGGCAGCACGCGCAGGTCCAGCGTGGCGTCCCGCGTGATGGCCTCGTCAAACGCGGGATCGATCCACAGATCCAGGCGCACGACGCGCAGATCGGGCCTGCTGACTGCCGCATCGCGCATGGCTAGACTCCCGTGCAACCCAGCGAGCGCAGGCGGGCGTCGATCCACGACGTGTCCAGCGTGCCGGCGGCGATATCGGCCAGCATCTTGGTTTCCACGTCGTGCTTTGCGGCTGCCGCCTGATAGATGGCTTCGGCCTGTTCGTACGGCACCGCGAGCAGTCCATCGTCGTCACCCAGGATCAGGTCGCCCGGCGCGATGGTCATGCCGTCCAGAGCGACGACGCAGTTGATCTCGCCCGGGCCGTCCTTGTACGGCCCGCGGTGGGTGACGCCCGCCGCATAGACGGGGAAGGCGCTGCGGCGGATGGTGCCGCAGTCGCGGATGGCGCCATTGATGATGATGCCCGCGATGCCGCGCGACTCGGCATAGGTGGTCATGATCTCGCCGATGATCGCGTTGGTCAGGTCGCCGCCGGCATCGACCACGATGACGTCGCCCGGCTGCGCTAGGCTGAGCGCCTTGTGCACCAGCAGGTTGTCGCCGGGACGTGTGCGCACCGTCAGGGCCGGCCCGGCCAGGGGCGTGCCGTCGTGCATGGGCCGCAGGCGAGCGCCGCCGGCCGTCATGCGCGACATGCAGTCGCTGACGTTGGCCACCGGCACCTGGCGGAATTTCTCGACGAGTTCCTTGCTGACCGCCCGTTGGCGGGCGTGGATTTCAAAACCTGTCATCTCTGCTCCTGATCGCTGGATGGATACGTGTGGGGCTTACTGCTTGGGAATGCCGGCTTCTTGCACGACCTTGCCGAAGGCGTCGTGATCGGCGCGATGGCGGCGCGCCAGGTCCTCGGGCGAGCCCTTCAGGACGCTGTAGCCGGCCTCTTCAAGCTTCTTGATCAATTCGGGGTTGGATTGCACCTTCTGCAATTCGGTGTTCAGCGCGGCGACGACGTCGTCGGGCGTCTTGCCCGGCGCCATCAGGCCCCACCAGATCGATTGGTTGATGGTCGGAAAGCCGCTTTCCGGGAAGGTGGGCACGTCCGGGAGGGCGGGCGAGCGCTCATTGGCGACCACGCCCAGCGCGCGCACCTTGCCGCCGCGGATCTGCGGCAGCAGCGACGCCACCGAGCCGACGTACATGTCGATCCGGCCGCTGGCCAGATCGGGGAAGGCCTGGCTCCAGCCACGGTAGGGCACGTGCATCAGTTCCATCTTGGCCGCCTTGCGCCACAGATAGCCGGTCAGGTCACCGGTGCCGCCGATGCCGGGGATCCCCAGCGAAACCAGGTTGGGCTTGGCCTGGGCGGCCTTCACGACGTCGCCGAGCGACTTGAAGGGCGAGTCGGGCAGCACGACGAAGACGCTGGGCGAGGAGGCCACGGGGCCTACCGGCTTGAAGTCCTTGAAGGTGTCGTAGCTGAGCTTGCTGTAGAGCCACGGGTTCAGCACGACGTTGTCGGTCTGCGCCATGACGAGCGTGTGGCCGTCCGGGCGGGCGCGGGCCGTGGCGTCCAGCGCCAGGTTGCCGCCGGCGCCGGGCTTGTTCTCGACCACGATGTTCCAGCCGGCGTCCTGGCTGATCGCGCTGCCGATCATGCGCGTCAGCGTGTCGGTGCCGCCGCCGGGCGGGAAGGGCGAGATCAGGGTGATCGGCGCCGAGCCCAGGTCGGCGGCCTGCGCCGCGGCGCAGCCCAGCACCAGGGATGCGGCCAGCAGTTTCTTGAACAGTTTCATTGTCTTCCTCACTAAGTGTTATTGCGGATTCGGTCCGCGCTCTGGGGCGCGGTGGGGTGTCAGGACTGGCGAGCCAGCGTGGTCAGCCAGGCAAGACGCGCCTGGACCGTGTCGGCGGCTGGGGCCTCGCCGTTCGCGCGCGCGGCCTCGATGCCGCGGGCGGACCGGGCAAAGAGCGCTTCCACGCCATTGAGCGCCAGCGGCTCCAGACCCGCTTCGTGCAACTGGTCGCGCGCTTCCCGCACTTCGGCCAGACGGCGCGGCGCGTGCAGCACGTGCGAGCGCACGAACGAATCCATGAACGCCGTCAGCGGCGTGCGGTCGATGTCGGCCAGCACTTCGTAAAGCGAATCGCGCAGGCCCATGCGTTCGGCCGCCACCAGGCATTCGACCGCCAGGCTTTCCATGCCCTTGGTCATGATGCTGCGCAGAAGCTTCAGACGCACCGCATCGCCAGGCTTTCCTTCGATGATCCGGACCGTCGCGCCCGCGCTTTCGCCCAGCGCCGTCACAACCGCCGCGCCATCGCCGGCGCACAGCAGCGGCGTCTTCTCCTCCAGCAGGGCGATGGCGCCCATGATGGCGACGTCCATGAAAGCAATGCCGTGCGCGGCAGCCGCGGCGGCGGCCTTCTGCATGTCGGGGGCGCTGGCGGTGGTGAAGTCGGCGTACACCGCATCGGCGCGCATATGCGGTAGCGCCTGGGCCGCGACCTCGGCGGCGTTGTAGCCGTACACGGCGGAAACCACGACGTCCGCCTCGGCCAGCCAGGGGCCAGGTTCGGTGCGCAGGGCGGCGCCGGCTTCCCGGGCGCGCGCTGCCATTTCTTCGTCCGCGCGCAGTTCGCAGATGCCGACGATGCGGTGACCTGCGGCGGTCCAGGCGCGGGTATAGCAGTGCCCGACTTCGCCGCATCCAATCAGTGCGATTTTCATCTTAAAAACACATAAAAAAAACAATGTGTGTTTATAGATCGCCAATTTGTTGGGGAATAGAAGGTGTTTACCCTAGGTTTTTGTCATTCTGGGTACATTAAAAAAACATTCGCTCCCGGGGGTCACAACCTGCAACCCCTCGCTCGCGCCCCGGCGTTATTGTCTGAAAGATGCGTGACGCGCCTGCCCGCTTGGCTGGAACACCAGAAAGAGGCACACCATGACGTACTCGAACTACCACAAGAAGGACATCTTCGGCCGTCCCCTGCATGCCGAAACCCAGATGATGTCCTATGGCTACGATCCCTATCTGTCCGAGGGGGCGGTCAAGCCGCCGGTGTTTCTGACGTCCACGTTTGCGTTCCGCACGGCCGAAGACGGCGCGGCGTTCTTTGATTTGGTGTCGGGCCGCAAGCCCTTGCCGCAGGGCGAGACGGCGGGGCTGGTGTATAGCCGGTTCAATCACCCGAACCTGGAGATCGTGGAGGACCGGCTGTCGCTGCTGGACGGCTCGCAGGACGCGGCGGTCACGTCCAGCGGCATGTCCGCGATCAGCGCGGTGTTGATGGCTTTTTTGCGGCCGGGCGATCAACTGGTGCAGTCCGTGCCGCTTTATGGCGGCACCGAGACGCTGATCGGCAAGATCTTTCCGGAGTGGGGCATTGGTTCGCATCCCGTCGCGGACGGGTTGTCGCCGCGCAGCATGCGCACGGCGCTGGACGCGGCTGCCGAGAAAGGCCCGGTCAAGCTTTTTTATGTCGAGACGCCCGCCAATCCGACCAATGCGCTGTTCGATTTCGAGGCAATGAAGAACGAGCTGGATGCGTTCGAGACACGGCATGGTTACCGGCCGATCTCGGTATGCGACAACACGCTGCTGGGGCCCATCTTTCAGAAGCCGGCGGAACACGGGGTGGACCTGTCGGTGTACTCGCTGACCAAGTACGTCGGCGGCCACAGCGATCTGGTGGCGGGGGCGGTCACCGGCAGCAAGGCGCTCATCAAGAAGGTGCGCGCCATCCGCAGCGCCTTCGGCTCGCAACTGGACCCGCATTCATGCTGGATGATCACGCGGTCGATGGAAACGGTGGTGCTTCGCATGAAGCAGGCGGCGCGCACGGCGACGCGTGTCGCGCAGTGGCTGGCGGAAAACCCGTACGAAAAGGTGCAGGTGTTTCACCCTGAACTCATTGCGGACCGCGCCTATCAAGAGGTCTACAAGCGCCAGTGCACCGGACCGGGTTCGACCTTCGCCTTCGTGCTGGAAGGTGGCCGCGAGCGCGCGTTCCGCTTCATCAATGCCCTGCATCTGTTCCGCTCGGCCGTCAGCCTGGGCGGCACGGAAACGCTGGTGTGCCACCCGGCATCGACGACGCATTCCGGCGTGCCCGCCGAGGAACGCGATGCGGCGGGGGTGTCCGAAGGGCTGATCCGGGTGTCGATCGGCCTGGAACACGAGGAAGACCTGATCGCGGACCTGGATCACGCGTTCCGCAACGGTTGAGCGTTGCGGGCCGGGCGGTGTGCTGACGTTGCGGCCGGGCGGGCGCGCCTTCAGCCCGGTTGCGCTGTCCGCCGGGCGCGGTTCAGCAGCACGAACGCGGCCGTGCCCAGCAGCATGATCGTGGCGGTGGCGATCACCGCGGCGTAGCCGGTCTCGAAGGCGCTTCGGGCCAGCGACGCCAGCGTCGCCGCCAAGTCAGCGGGCAGGCTGTCGGCCACGATGAGCGCTTCGTCCAGGCTGTCGCGCGCCGCGCCGGTGGCCGTCACGCCTGCCGGCACGGAAAGCGATTGCGCGTAGACGCCAGACAGGATGGACCCCATCAAGGTCACGCCCAGCGCGCCGCCCAGCTCGTACGAGGCTTCCTCGATGGACGCGGCCATGCCGGCGCGCTCGGGGGTGGCGCTTTGCATGATGGTGCTGGAGGCGGCCGTCATGGTGGCGCCGATGCCCAGGCCCAGCACGCACAGGCTGATCAGTTGCGGCAGCACGGCCCCGTCGTAGGTCAGCAGATAGCCACCCATGCCCAGGCCCGACACCAGCAGCGCCAGGAACAGCAGGCGCCGGCTGCCGATGCGCCCCAGCAGCAGACCGGCCAGCGGCCCGGCGACGAACGCGGCCAGCGGCAGCGGCAGGATGAAAAGCGCGGACTGGATGGGCGAAATGCCCAGCACCAGTTGCAGCCGCTGGCTGAACACCAGTTCCATGCCTAGTAGCGCCGCTGCGGCAAACAGCGCCGCCGCCACGGCAGAGCTGAAGGATGGATTGCGGAAGATCGCGAAGTCGATCAGCGGGTAGGGACGCCGCCGCTGTCGCCGCACGAAGATGGCGAGCATGGTGGCGCCTGCCGCGCAGGCCAGCGCGGCGTTCAGCCAGGAAGGCGAAGCGCGGCCCAGCTCCTTGAGCGCGTAGGCGCACAGCACCATGCCTGCCATCACTTGCAGCGAGCCGGCCAGATCCCAGGGGCGCGACGCGTCAGGCCGGCTGGCCGGAATGAAGCGCCATGCCAGCGGCAGCGCCAGCAGCACGATGGGCACGTTGATGAGAAACACGGAACCCCACCAGAAATGCTCCAGCAGCAGGCCACCCACGACGGGCCCCAGCGCCGCGCCGCCCGAGGCGACCGACGCCCAGACGCCGATCGCGACGGCGCGCTCGCGCTCGTCGGCAAACGCAAGACGAAGGATGGACAGGGTGGCGGGCATCATCATCGCCGCGCCCACGCCCAACAACGCGCGCGCGGGGATCAGGACGAGTGCGCCGGGCGAGTAAGCGGCGGCCAGGGATGCCGCGCCGAACACGGCCAGCCCCATCATGAACAGGCGCTTGTGCCCCAGGCGGTCGCCCAGCGTGCCCATGCCCAGCAGCAGGCCGGACACGACAAGCGCGTAAACGTTCACGATCCACAGCTTGGCGGAGGCCGTGACGCCCAGTTCATGGGTGAGCCGCGGCAGGGCGGTGTACAGGACCGTCATGTCCACGACGATCAGCAGCAAGGCGCTGGACACGATGGCCAGCACGAGCCAGCGGCCGGGGGCGGCCGCGGCGACAGCGTTCGAATGAGTCCGCTGCATGGTTCTACTCCTTATTGAAAACCATGATCCCGGCGCGTCGGGCGCGCTCGGGATCACGGAACGCATTATCCATCTAGATATTGGCCATAAAAAGTTGGATTCCATCTATAAAATAGATGGTTAATCAGGAGCACCGCATGCAGTGGACGTTGGATCAATTACGGCAATTCGTGGCAGCCGCGGAAGCGGGTTCGTTTTCGGCAGCGGGGCGGCGCATCGGGCGCGCGCAGTCGGCCGTCAGCACGGCGGTGGGGCTGCTGGAGGCGGATCTTGGGGTGGAACTGTTCGACCGGTCGCGCCGCAACGCGGTGCTGACGCCGGCCGGCGAGGTGATGCTGCTGGAGGCCAAGGAACTGCTGCGCCAGGCCGGCGGGTTGTCGCAGCGGGCGCTGGCGTTCGCCGGCGGACAGGAGGCGCGCCTGTCCATTGCGCTGGATGAAGCCTTGCCTTATCTGGTGCTGGGCGCGCTGGTGGTGGAACTGGCCGAGCGGTTTCCGGCGCTGGAGCTGACGCAACTGAACGGCACCGCGACCGAGGTCGCCGATTACGTGCGCCAGGGCCGGGCAAGCATCGCATTCCACTTCGACCGGGGCGATCCCGGCAGCGACTTCGCGCACCAATCCCTGGGCAACGTGGCGCAAGGGATTTTCGTGGCGTCCGGCCATCCGCTGGCGGGGTTGCCGCAGGTGTCGCGCGAGGACCTGGCGCGTCACCGCCAACTGGTCATGCAGATGGAGGGCGTGGAGGACATGGTGCTGAGCCCGACGGTCTGGCGCACCGACAGCTTCTACAGCATTGCGGGCATGGTGGCCGACGGGCTGGGCTTTGCGATCCTGCCCCTGAACATTGCGGAGTACGAGAGTTTTCGTACGACGCTCAGGCCGCTGCCCTGCGCGGAACTGGCGCTGCCCATGCTGGCTGTGCGCACGCTATGGATGCAGGGGGCGGTGCTCAACGAGACCGAGCGCTGGCTGCAGCAGCGCATGGAGCAACTGCTGCGCGCCGGATAGCGGCACGAAAGGGGTGTCAGCTGAGCAGCGCGGCGACGAGGTCGCTGCCGGCCTGCTTGTCCCCGTTGAAGTCCAGCGCGGTCAACACATGCTCCAGGTGTTCGTCCATCAGGGCGCAGGCCCGCTCGGCGTCGCCCGCGCGCGCCGCCTCGATGAAGGCGTGATGCTCGCGCGACGAGCAATTTGCGTCGTGCGAGGTCTGATACAGCACGGTAATCACCGCGCTGCGCGCCGACAGTTCGCGCAACATGCCGGTCAGGACGGAATTGCCGACGGCTTCGGCGAGCAGGATATGAAAATGGCTGAGCAGGCGGTTGCGTGTCTGCACGTCGCCGCTGTCGAGCGCGCGGCGCTCTTCGGCCAGGTGGTCGTCGATACGGCGGTAATCGTCGGGCGTCGCGCGCGCCACGAATTCCCGGGCCAGCGCGGCCTCCAGGATGCGGCGCACCGCATAGACCTCGCGCGCCTCGTTCGCATCCGGCTTGCTGACGAAGGCGCCCTTGTCCGGCACGATGTTGATGAGCTTGTCCTTGGACAGCATCAGAAGCGCCGCGCGGATCTTGGTGCGGCTGACCTTGTAGACCCGGGCCAGGGCCTCTTCGCGCAACCGGGTGCCGGGCGGGAGCTTGTGCGCCACGATGGCGGCGGACACTTCCCTTGCGATGTCGTCGGCGCTGGGGTCTGGCTGTACGTCCTGGATCATGAGGCGCGGCAGGGGCTGCCGGTGTGGAAAATCATCGGGCAGCCAGTCTAACAAAAGGCAGGCGCGGCGGTGGACATTTCTTGCATGCAAAATCTGTCCGCACGCCGCGCCGGCTGCCGGGCCCAAAAGGGCGCCAACCCCGGCGCCCGGTCAGGCCACTGTTATTTGGCCATCAGCCCCAAATGCTCGATCAGGTCCTTTTCCTTGACGAAGGTCGCCTGCGCCCACGCCTTGTAGTCCTCGCTGCTGCGATAGGCCGGCTCCTGATTGAGCTGCTTCATGACGTCCATGCTGGCCTGATCGAAGAGGGCCTTCTTGAACGCGTCATGCAGGATCTTCACGACCGCCGGGTCCATGCCCTTGGGACCGGCCAGACCGTAGGGGGAAGTGGACACGACCTTGTAGCCCAGCTCCTGCGCGGTGGGCACGTCGGGCCAGCGGGTCGTGCGCTTGTCGCCAAAGGTGACCAGCAGGCGCATCTTGCCGGAATCGACGAACTGGTCCCAGCCCGTGGCGTCGCTCTGCGCCATGACGTGGCCGCCCAGCAGCGCCTGCTGCATGTCGGCGTTGCCCTTGAACGGCACATGGTTCAGCTTGACGTTCGCGTTGATGGCGATCTCTTCGATGATCAGATGCGGCGACGAGCCGATGCCGGTCGAGCCGTAGTCGATCTTGCCGGGCGCCTTGCGCGCGGCCTCGATGTACTCGTTGAACGTCTTGTAGGGCGAGTCCGAGCGGACGGTGAAGCCGAACGTATAGCCCGACAGGCCCAGGATGAAAGTGAAGTCGTTGATCGGATCCCAGCTGCTTTTCTGCATGTAAGGCATGCGCAGCATTGCCAGCGTGTACAGGGCGATGGTGTAGCCGTCCGGCTTGGCCGTCTTGGCCATGGTGGCGGTGCCCAGCGTGCCGCCCGCGCCGGGACGGTTCTCCACGATGACGGGCTGGCCCAGATACTTGGAGGCATCCTGCGCCACGATGCGCAGATGCCGGTCGGTCGAGCCGCCGGCCGGGAAGGGCACGATCAGCGTGATGGGTTTGGTGGGAAAGTCGGTCTGCGCACTGGCGGAAAAAGGCAAGGCGGCGCTTGCCAGGGTGAGCGTAAGGACGGCGAGGCAAGCGCGTCGCAGGGGCAGTCGGGCCATGGGTGTTGTCTCCTGGTGGGTGTTGTTATGGGATGCCAGTCAATCGCGCACGTCGACTTTGACAGGCAGCCGGGATAGCGCCTCGCGCAGGCTGGCGATCAGCGGCGCGGGCGCACCGGCGCCGGCTTCTACGGCGACATCCGGTTGCGCATCGGCCAGCACGCGAAAGACGGGATCGTCTTGGGCGCGGCCAGCCGCTTGCAGGGTGCGCGCCACCACGGCCTCGACCGACACGGCGGTCGCCAGGCGGCGCAAATCGGGTTTGTAGATCTTGCCCACGTTGGTCATGGGCATGCTGTCCAGAATCACCACGCGCTTGGGCCGTGCGGGCCCTTCGTCCACGTGCGCGGCGGCGTAGGCCACCAGTTCGGCCTCGGTCGCGTCACGGCCTTCGGCCAGCGTGACGAACGCGATCGGCAATTCCCCCGCGTAGGCGTCGGGGGCGCCGACCGCCGCGCACAGTTGCACGGCCGGATGCGTGGCCAGGGCGTCTTCGATGGTCTTGGGATCGATGTTGTGGCCGCCGCGGATGATCAGGTCCTTGGCGCGCCCTTGCAGATGCAGGCGGCCCTCGGCATCCATGAAGCCGACGTCGCCGCTGATCAGCCAGCCGTCCTCAGTGAAGGCGTGCGCGGTGTCCGCGGGATCCAGAAAGCCCGGGATGACGTTGGGCGCCTTGATGAGCACCATGCCCGGCGTGCCGGCGGGCAGGTCGCGCGCGGGCTGGCCCGCGGGCATGTCCAGCCCCACGATGCGCACCTGTACATAGGGCAGCGGAAACCCCACGCAATTGACCGGAAATTCACAGCCCGGCGGCGAGATCGACGTGATGCCGGCCATCTCGGTCATGCCCAGGCTTTCGCTGACATGCAGGCCAAACAGGCGCTTGAAGCGCGCGGCCAGCTCGGCGGGCAGGGGCGCCGCGCCCGTGCGGCAGTAGCGCAGGGACGAGATGTCGGCGCCGTCCAGCGGCACCTCGGCCAGCGCGGCCAGGATGGTCGGCACGCCTTGCAACGAGGTGGCGCGGTGTTTTTCGACGAGACGCCAGTAGTTGCGCAGCACATCGCGGTTGCGCAGCAGCAGGGTGGTCGGGATGACGGTTTCGACGCCAGCCGACAACGCTGCCAGCGACGCCGGCAGCACCCCCGCCACGTGAAAGAGCGGATAGCCGTTGATGACCACGTCGCCCGGCCCGGCGTTTTGCAGCTGCACGGCCGCCCACGCGGAGAACACCTGGTTGGTGTGCTTGTGGATGGCCAGCTTGGGCGCGCCCGTGGTGCCGCCGGTGTGGAAGTAGGCAGCCACATCGCTGGCGCGGATGACGCGTTCGCTGACCAGGCGGTCGGCGGGCTGGGCCGCGCGGGCCGCGTTGAAATCGCGCGCGAAGTCAGGCAGCGCGGGGCGGTCGGCTTCGGGCTCGTGCCACGGGGCCACGCGGAGCAGTGTTTTCAGGGTCGGCACGCGTTCCATCAGGCGCAGCGCCTTGGACCACGAGCCGCATTCCACGTCGGACCCATAGGCGATCAGCGCCTTGGCGCCCGCCGTCGTCATCAAGGACGCCAGCTTGTCGTCGGTCAGAAGGGGATTGAGCGGCTGCACGATGCCTGCCGCCTCGCCGCCCCACAGCGCCAGGTGGTATTCCAGGCAGCCGGGCAGCAGCACGCCCACGGCGTCGCCTTCGCGGATGCCCAGGCTGTGCAAGAGGTTGGCGGTCTGGTGGATGCCGGCCAGCAGTTCACGGTAGGTCCAGCTGATGGCATCGTCAGCCGGGTCGGCGCTGCGCAGGAAGGTCAGCGCCCGCCTGTCGCCGAACGCGGCGGCGGAATTGCAGAAGATCTCGTACGTGCTTTGTACCGTCAGCGTGTCCGCCAGCGGCCGCGCCTGCAGCCGCTGCACGTCCTGCGCTGTGCGTACCGGAAACGGCGCGGCAAAGGGCGCGGCAATGGGGCGGGCGCGGGTCGAGGTAGGGGAGTCGATCATGGCCGTGCCTGCGCGCTCAAGCCTGCCCCAGCGCGATGTAGCGCCGCAGGTGGTGGTCTTCGTCGCCCAGTTGGTGATCGATCATGACCAGGCGCTTGGCGTAGTGCGCCAGCGGCAGTTCCCACGTCATGCCGATGCCGCCATGCAACTGGATGCATTCCTCGGCCACCAGCGTGCCGATGCGGCCGATCGTGACCTTGGCCGCGGACAGCGCGCGTTCGCGCGTGGCGCGATCCGGATGGTCTACGGCGGCTGCCGCGTTGATGACGGCCGAGCGGGCCTGCTCGATTTCCAGCAGCACGTCGGCCATGCGGTGTTGCAAGGCCTGGAAGCTGCCGAGCGGCGCGCCGAACTGGCGGCGCGTGCGCAGGTATTCCAGCGTGGCGTCGCGCGCGCAGTCCATGGCGCCCACGGCTTCCGCGCACAGCGCCAGGATGCCGCGGCCCACGGCGCGTTCCAGCAGCGCGTGACCGGCGTGCGCCTCGCCCAGCAGGGCGTCAGGGGCGAGCTTGACGTTGTCCAGCACCAGTTCCGCTGCGCGGCCGCCATCGATCAGTCCGTAGCCCCGCAGCGCCAAGCCCGGCGTGCCTCGGGTCACCAGGAACAGGCCGATGCCCGATTCGTCGTCAACATTGCCTGCCGTGCGCGCCGATACCAGGAACAGGTCGGCATGCTCGCCCGCGTAGACGACGGCCTTGGCGCCGTTCAACACCCAGCCGTCGGGGCTGGATTCGGCGCGCGTGGCCACCTGATTCAGGTCGTAGCCCGACGCCGGTTCGGCGTGGGCCAATGCAGCGGTCAGGCTGCCGGCGATCAGGCCGTCAAGCGCCTCGCGCTGCGCCGGCGAGCCCGCCGCGGCGATGGCGCTGCCGACCATCACGGCGTCCAGGAAGGGCTCGACCACCAGGCCTCGTCCCAGGGCTTCGAAGACGACGGAGATATCGAAGCCCGCGCCGCCCAGGCCGCCATCGGCCTCGGTGAATAGTGCGCCGATGGCGCCCAGCTCGGCGTAGCGGCGCCAGAACTCGGGGCTGTAGCCCTCGCGCGATTCGGCGTGGCGCATGCGCGTGGTGAAGTCGTATTGCTCGGCGACAAAGCGGCGCAGCATGTCCGAGAGCATGCGCCGGTCTTCGGTGTGTTCGAAATTCATGGCCAGCCCTTACAGTCCCAGGATCATCTTGGAGATGATGTTTTTCTGGATTTCATTGGAGCCGCCGAAGATCGACAGCTTGCGGTTGTTGAAGTACTGCGCCGCGGCGCTGTTTGCGCCGTCCGGACCGATGGCGGGCGCGTCGTAACCGTCGTGCAACGCCTCGGGCACGAAGGGGCGCGCGTACGGGCCCATGGCGCGGCGGTTCAAGGCGCTGATCTCCTGTCGGATCTGCGTGCCGCGGATCTTCAGCATCGAGCTCTCCGCGCCGGGCGCGCCGCCGCCAGCCACCGCCGCGACCACGCGCAGGTTGGTCGTGCGCATGTTGGCCAGCTCGATCTCCACGCGCGCCAGGCGCGCGGCAAAATCCGGGTCTTCGGCCAGCGTGCGGCCGTGCCGTTTCTGGCGCGAGGCCACGGCCTTCAGGCGTTCCAGCGCGGCCGTGGACTGGCCGACGCCCGCGATGTTGGTGCGTTCATAGGTCAGCAGGTACTTGGCGCAGGTCCAGCCGCGGTTTTCCTCGCCCACCAGGTTTTCGGCAGGAACCCGCACGTCCGAGAAGAACACCTCGTTGACCTCGTGCTCGCCGTCCAGCGTGATGATCGGGCGCACTTCGATGCCCGGGCTGTTCATGTCGATCAAGAGAAAACTGATGCCTTCCTGGCGCCGGCCTTCCTGCGAGGTGCGCACCAGGCAGAAGATCATGTTGGCGTACTGGCCCAGCGTGGTCCACGTCTTCTGGCCGTTGACGACATAGCTGTCGCCGTCGCGCATGGCCGTGGTCTTGAGCGACGCCAGATCCGAGCCCGCGCCGGGTTCCGAGTAGCCCTGGCACCACCAGTCCGACCCGTCCAAAATGCGTGGCAGCCAGTAGCGGCGCTGGGCCTCGGTGCCGTACTTGATCAGCACGGGTCCCAGCATGCTCAGGCCGAAGGGCACGATGCGCGGCGCATTGGCCAGCGCGCATTCGTTATCGAAGATGTACTTCTGCGATGCGCTCCAGCCCGTGCCGCCGTATTCAATGGGCCAATGCGTGGCCAGCCAGCCTTGCGCGTTCAGGATGGCATGCCACTCGGTCATGTCATCGCGTGTCAGCAGCTTGCCTTCGCTGACCTTGTCCGACAGCCGCCGCGGCAGCTTCGCGTCCAGGAAGGCGCGCACCTCGTCGCGGAAGGCGATTTCTTCGGGGGTGAATTCCAGATCCATGCGGGTCTCTCAGTAGATTTCAAACAGGCCGGCCGCGCCCATGCCGCCGCCGATGCACATCGTGACGACGGCGTAGCGGGCGCCGCGGCGGCGGCCCTCGATCAGGACGTGGCCTGCCAGCCGCGCGCCCGTGACGCCAAAGGGATGGCCCAGAGCGATAGAGCCGCCGTCCACATTCAGGCGATCCATGGGGATGCTGAGCTTTTCCTGGCAATACAGCGCCTGTGAGGCGAATGCCTCATTCAGTTCCCACAGGTCGATGTCCTGCACCTTCAGGCCGTGGCGGGCCAGCAGCTTGGGCACCGCGTACACCGGGCCGATGCCCATTTCGTCGGGCTCGCAGCCGGCGATGGCCAAGCCGCGGAACGCGCCCAGCGGCCGGATGCCGGCGCGCTGCGCTTCGGCGGCTTCCATCAGCACGCAGGCCGCTGCGCCGTCCGACAGCTGCGAGGCATTGCCCGCCGTGACGAACTGGCCCTCGCCCCGGACAGGGGCCAGGCCGGCCAGCGCCTCGTAGGTGGTGCCGGGGCGGTTGCAGGTGTCCTTGTCCACCGTCACTTCGCGCTCGGTGACGGCGCCCGTCGCGCGGTCCGTGACGGACATGGTGGTCGTGACCGGAACGATCTCCTCGCGATAGCGGCCGGCGGCCTGCGCGGCCTCGGTGCGCGCCTGGCTTTGCGCGGCAAAGCGGTCCTGCGCCTCGCGGCTGATGCCGTAACGCGCGGCCACGATGTCGGCGGTCTCGATCATGGGCAGATACAGCGCGGGCTTGTTGGCCACGATCCACGGGTCCATGCCGCTGACGCCGTCGTCGCGCGTGCGGATCTGCGATACCAGTTCCACGCCGCCGGCGATCACGGCGGGCGCACCATCCATCACAATGCGGCTCGCGGCCGAGGCGATCGCCTGCAGGCCGGACGCGCAATAGCGGTTGATCGTGGCGCCGCCGACGCTGACAGGCAACTCGGCACGGATGACGGCCTGCCTGCCGATGTTGCGGCCGGTGGCGCCTTCCGGATAGCCGCAGCCGATGAACGCGTCTTCGATCAGCGCGGGGTCGATGCCGGCACGCTCCACGGCGGCGCGCACGGCGTGCGCGGCCAGCGTGGGCCCGGCGATCAGGTTGAATTCGCCGCGCCCCGCCTTGGTGATGGGGGTGCGGGCAGTGGAGACGATGACGGCTTCGCGCATTGGGGTTCCTAAAAGGTGTTTGGATCAGGCGGCGTTCAGGCTGCCAAAGGTGCGGCCGGATTCGGCCAGCTGCACGAGCAGCGGCGATGGCTTCCAGAACGCGGGGTCTTCGGCCGCGTAGCCGCGGATGTCGGCCAGGATTTGCGCCAGGCCCACGCTGTCGGCGTAGTGCATCGGGCCGCCGCGATGGCGCGGAAAGCCGTAGCCGGACAGGAACACCACGTCGATGTCGGAAGGGCGCAGCGCGATGCCCTGATGCAGCACGTTGGCGGCTTCATTGACCATGGCGGCCAGATAGCGCCGCAAAATGGCTTCCTGCGTGAATGGGCGGGGCGTGACGCCGGCGCGGCGGCGTTCCTCGTCGATGATGGCCAGCACCTCGGGGTCGGGCGTGCCCTGGCGGGCGCCGTCGGGATACAGATAGAACCCGCGGCCGGTCTTCTGCCCGAACCAGCCGCGCTCGCAGAGGCGGTCGGGAATCTGCACATAGCGCAGCGCGGGATCGCGCGTGGCGGCGCGGCGCTTACGTGTGGCCCAGCCGATGTCGCCACCCGCCAGGTCGGCCATCTGGTAGGGACCCATCGGATAGCCGAACGCGCGCACGGCGGCGTCGATGTCGTACGGCGAGGCGCCATCCTCCATCATCATGTCGGCCGCCTGCCGGTGCACGGCCAGGATGCGGTTGCCGATGAAGCCGTCGCAGACGCCCGCGCGCACGGGAATCTTGCGCAGCCGCCGCGCCAGCTCGAAGCCGGTGGCCACGGTATCCGGCGCGGTGTGACGGCCGACCACCACTTCCAGCAGCTTCATGATGTTGGCGGGCGAAAAGAAGTGCAGCCCCAGCACGTCGGCGGGCCCGCGCGTCGCTTCGGCGATCCGGTCCACGTCCAGATAAGAGGTATTGGTGGCCAGCACCGCGCCGGGCTTGGCCACGCGGTCCAGTTGCGCAAAGACGGCCTGCTTGACGGCCATGTCCTCGAACACGGCTTCGATGATGAGATCGGCCTGGCCGAGCGCGTCGTAATCCGTGGCGCCGGTAAAGCGCGCCAGGCGGGCCGCGCGTTCGTCAGCGGTGATGCGGCCTTTCTTGACCAGCAGGTCGTACACCTGTTCGACGCGGGTGCGGCCGCGCGCCAGGGCCGCATCGTCCTGTTCGACCATCACCACCGGCAGACCGGCATCCAGCACCGCCACGGCGATGCCCGCGCCCATCGTGCCGCCGCCCACGATGCCCACGCGTTCCAGACGGCGGGAACGGGCTTCCTTGAGCTCGGGAATCTTGGCGCTGTCGTGCTCGGCGAAGAACGCGTGGATGAGCGCGGCGCGTTGCGGGCTGTCCAGGCATTGCATGAACAGGGCGCGTTCGGTGCGCAGGCCCTCGTCGAAGGGCAGGTCGATGGCGGCGCGCACGGCTTGCACGATCTTGGCGGGGGAATACAGGCCACGGGTGGTGTCGGCCACGCGTTCGGCCGCGGCGTCCAGCGCCGCGCGTTGCGCAGTCTGGTCCGCCAGCGCATGACCCGCGTCGCGCGTGCGGCGCGGGCCTGCGTTCAGCGCCAGCAGCTGCCGCGTGTAGGCCAGGCCGGCGTCCAATGGATCGTCCTCGGCGGCCAGGGCGTCGACCAGCCCCGCTGCCAGGGCTGCATCGGCGGACAGGGGCTTGCCGCTCAGCATCAGGTCCAGCGCCGCGGCGGCGCCCATCAAACGGGGTGCGCGTTGCGTGCCGCCCGCGCCGGGCAAAAGGCCCAGGTTCACTTCGGGCAGGCCCAGCTTGGCGCTGGCCAGCGCGACCCGGTAGTGCGCCGCCAGCGCAATCTCCAGCCCGCCACCCAGTGCCGCGCCATGCAAGGCGGCAATGACCGGCTTGGCGCTGGCTTCGATCTGGTTGCACAGGTCCGGCAGCAGGGGCGGTTGCGGCGGCTTGCCGAATTCGCGGATGTCGGCGCCCGCGATGAAATTCTTGCCGGCGCCAATCAGCAGGATCGCGCGCACCCGCGTGTCGGTCTGCGCCTGCACGATGGCCTCGGACAACGTGCGGCGCACGGTGGCGCTCAGGGCGTTGACGGGAGGATGGTCGATGACGACGACCATAATGTCTTCATGGCGGCGCGTCTGGGCCGCGCCGGTGCTTGCGCTGTCTGTCATGGACAGTGTCTCCTTAATGGCTTCCGGCTCGCGCGCCGCGCCGGCATGCCGGAGCGCCGACGGCTGCGCGAGCGGAGCCTGGGGCGGGCCAGGCGTGGCCCGTCTGTTATGGCTTTATTCTTTCCCAGCAAAGATGTCTTGACAATGGCATCGATAATTGACACTCCGGATAAGAAAATTTGACAATGCACGGCAAGGAGCGCCGTCATGGACACCAAATCCCTCACCCTGCTGGTCGAAATCCTGGACGCGGGCAATCTCAGCGAAGCCGCGCGCCGCCTGAAAATGACGCGGGCCAACGTCAGCTATCACCTGAGCCAGCTCGAGCGATCGGTGGGCATGCAGCTCGTGCGGCGCACGACCCGGCGCGTGGAGCCCACCGAGATTGGCCTGAAGCTGTACAAGCACGGCCGCAGCATTCAGGACGAACTGGCGGCCGCGCGCGAGTCGATCGAAACGCTGGGCAAAACGCCGCAGGGAAAGGTGCGCCTGAGCGTGCCCAGCGGGTACGGGCAGTTCGTGATGACGCCCTGGCTGCTGGAATTCAAGAAGACCTACCCCGACATCGTGCTGGACGTGCTGTTCGAGAACAGCGTCGAAGACCTGCTGCGCGACGAGGTCGACATCGCCGTGCGCATCATGTCCGACCCGCCGCAGCATCTGGTCGCTCGCGAACTGGGGCAGGTGCGCTACGTGGCCTGCGCGTCCCCCGACTATGCGGCAAGCCGCGGCCTGCCGCAGCGGCCGGAAGACCTGGCCGGCACGCCCGTCATCAGCGCCGCCGTGATCGGGCGGCCGCTGCGCCTGTCTGCCTACTACGGCGGCCAGCCCCGCCAGCATGTGGTGCTGGAACCCACCGTCATTTCCCGCAACTACGCCTTCCTGCGCGACGCCATCCGCGCGGGGTTGGGCGTGGGTGTGGTTCCGGATTACGTGGTGCATGAAGACATCGCGCGCGGCGAGCTGTTACCGGCGCTGACGGACTGGCGGTTGAGCATTTTCGGGCGCGGCATGTATATGCTGTACATGCCCAACCGCCATCATCCGCGCGCGCTGGCGATGATGATCGAATTCATCCTCGAACGCGCGCAGCGGCGGCATGACGGCGAACCCGGTCTGCTGGCGGTAAGCCCTGGTTGAACCGCGCGGGCACGAGACTTGCTGAAGGCCTTCGCAAATTGGATGTGAGGGGAATGATGGACAGCGCGACGCCAGTGGACACCTCGACGCCGAGGCAGGGCCCGGAGCCGGTGACGGCCCCGCCGGCCGACGATAAACCCGAACCGCCAGAAGAAAAGGTCACGGCCCAGGACGCCGGCCTTATCAAGCCGCCCGCGCCGACACCGCTCGTGCGCGTCAGCGGCTTTTGCCTCGTGACGCTAACGGTGCTGGCGGTGCTGTTCGGCCTGAAGGCTGCGCAAGAATTCATCGTGCCGGTGGTGATGGCGATCGTGGTCGCCTACACCCTGGACCCCGTGGTGGCAATGCTTGAAAGGTACCGCGTGCCCCGGTCGCTGGGCACGGTGGTCGTCATGGGCGCCATCGCGTTCGGAATAGGCTGTGTGATCTATTTCACGAAGGACCAGGTCACCGACATCGTCAATGCGTTGCCCGAGATATCGAGCAAGCTGTCCCGCACGCTGGGCGGCCTGTTGAGCGGGGACGGGTCGTTCCTGGAAAAATTGCGCAATGCAGCAAGCATTCTGCAGGAATCCGGCGCGCCCAAGGCAGGCGGGCGGGTCGTCGTCGCCAACCCGGACGCGGGCCTGAGCGACATCTTGCTGTGGGGCTCGAAAGGCCTGGCGACCTTCGTGGGGCAGGCGACCATGTGCGTGTTCCTGGTCTTTTTCCTGCTGCTGTCGGGCAACGCGTTCAAGCGCAAGTTCGTGAAGATGGCGGGCAATACGCTGTCGCAGAAGAAGATCAGCGTGCACATGCTGGACCAGATCAACAATTCGATCCACATGTACATGGCGATGATGCTGGTGACCAACGTGGCGCTGGGTCTGCTGTCGTGGGTGGCGTTCCGCTGGCTTGGGCTGGAAAACGCCGCGACGTGGGCGGTGGTGGCCGGTGCGCTGCACATCATCCCGTACTTCGGTCCGCTGATGACGGCGGTCGGCACGGGCATTGCCGGCCTGATCCAGTTCGGAGAACTTGGCCCGGCGCTGGCGATCTCGATGAGTTCGGTTGCGATCGCGCTCTTGATCGGCGTGCTCGTCACCACGTGGATGTCGGGGCGGATCGCCCGCATGAACGCCGTCGCCGTGTTCATCGTGCTGCTTCTCTTCACGTGGCTGTGGGGCATCTGGGGCACGCTGCTGTCGCTGCCCATTGCGTTCATCGCAAAGGTGGTTTCCGACCACATCGAAGGGCTGGAGGCATTGTCCGAGTTCCTGAGCGAGTAGGCCTTGCGGGCAGGCCCGGCCGCAATGGCCGGGCGGCGTGCGATTGGTATGCTTGCACCTCGAATCACCGGATTCTCCATGACCGACACTTTCCGTTCCGACCGGCTCTCCGGCGTGCGCGCCGCGCCATCCCTGGATGCGCGGCGCACGCAATTGCGCCGCATGAAGATCGCGGCGCTGGCGCTGCTGGCGGCCATGGTCAGCGGCTTCATCACCAGCCACGTCATGGGCGGGCAGGGCGCGTGGGCATGGGTGCGCGCCTTCTGCGAGGCCGCCACCGTGGGCGCGCTGGCCGACTGGTTCGCCGTGGTGGCGCTGTTCCGGCGGCCCATGGGCCTGCCCATTCCGCACACCGCCATCATCCCCAGCAACAAGGACCGTATCGGCGACAGCCTGGCGGTGTTCGTGCGCGATCACTTCCTGGACCCCGATACCCTGATCGAAAAGCTGCGCGTCTTCGACCCCGCCGCCCGGCTCAGCCGCTGGCTGGCGCGGCCCGCCCAGGCGCGCGCCCTGAGCGACGGCGCGCGCCGGGTGGCGTTGCAAACGCTGGACCTGCTGGATGACCGCGCCGTGCGGGGCGTCATCCAGGAGTTCGTGGTCAGCAATCTGCGCCGCTGGGACGCGGCCGCCACGGCGGGCGAGGTTCTGGGCCTCTTGACCCGCGACGGGCGGCACCAGGAATTGCTGGACGCCGCGCTGGAGCGCCTGGGCGGCTATCTGGCCGAGGAAGACGTCAAGGAACGGGCCTCGACGCTGCTCGTGAAGTTCGCCCGCAAGGAATGGCCGCGCATCATCGCCGCCGTCGACGTGGTCAAGTCCGTCGACAACATCGCCGACAACCTGGCCGACCGCCTGGCGCGCGCGCTCGTCGAAGAGCTGCGCGATGTGCTGTCCCAGCCCGATCATCCGGTGCGCCGTGACTACGAGGCCTGGGTGATGAACTACATCGAACGCCTGAAGACGGATCCCGCCCTGGCCGGCCAGGCCGAAGCGCTGAAGCAGCGGGCCATCGACCATCCCAAGGTCCAGGAGTATGTCCAGGGTCTGTGGGACGACATCCATGCGGCGCTGCGGCGTGACCTGGCGGACGAACACTCCGCGCTGGCCGCGCACCTGGAAAGCGCGCTGCTGGCGCTGGCCCGCAAGCTGGGCGAAGACCCCAGGCTGCGCGAGGCCATCAACAACCACATCCTGGGCGGCGCGCGGCGGCTGACCGGCCGGCTGCGCGTGGGCGTCACCGAGCACATTTCACGCACCGTCAAGAATTGGGACGAGCGCCATTTGGTCGATGAACTTGAACTCAGCGTGGGGCGCGACCTGCAATACATCCGCTTTAACGGCACGCTGGTCGGGGGGTTGATCGGCGTGCTGCTGCACGCGGTGATCCTGCTGGTGAACGGATAAACGGCGCGGTGTCCTACGCCGTGTCAAACCTTGTATCAGGAATGAAGTTTGCTGGCGGACCGCCCGGCGCCGGTGCTATCTTCATTGGCGCCACCCATCGCGCGAGGCGCGCGTCTCGCTCCGTTGGCCGCCCGCAGTTCGCGGGCATCTTTCCAGGAGGCAATTCATGAAGAAATTCTCGATGCTTGTCACGGCGCTGGCTTTGGCGGGCGCGTCCAGCGCGGCGCTGGCCGAAGACGTCTCGATGTCGTTCCTGACGCCAGAAGGCGTGGGCAAGAGCGCCGGCACCATCACCTTGAAAGACACCAAGGAGGGGCTGCAATTCACGCCGCACCTCAAAGGCCTGCCGCCGGGCGAGCGGGGTTTCCATGTCCACGAAAAAGGCTCCTGCGAGCCGGGCATGGTGAACGGCAAGACCGCCCCGGGTGGCGGCGCGGGCGGCCATCTGGACCCGAAGGGCACCAAGGCCCACAAAGGACCGATGGCTACCGACGGACACCAGGGCGACCTGCCGTTCCTCACCGTTGCGGCCGACGGCAGCGCGACGAAAAGCGTTCTGGCGCCGCATCTGAAGCTGGCGGACGTGAAGGGGCACGCGCTGATGATCCACGCGGGCGGCGACAACTACAGCGACAAGCCCGAGCCGCTGGGCGGCGGAGGCGGACGCCTGGTTTGCGGCGTCGTGAAGTAGGAAGGATGACGGCGCCGGCCCGGCCGGCGCCGATCGCGTCCCGTGCTCAGGCCGTCCCGTTGCGGCCGTACTGCCGGTAGCCGTCGCGCCCGGCCAGGCGGTCGTAATAGGCCGCCACCGACGGCAGCGCGGGCTTATTGAAAGGCGTCTGGAACCACCGGTTCACGGACAGCCCGACGGGAATGTCGGCCAACGTGAAGGTGTCGCCCGCCACGTACGCCCGGGTGTCGGCCAGGCGTTGGTCCAGGATCCCCATGAACCGCGCCCATTCCTTGCACGACGCCTCGATGGCAGCGGCGTCCTGGTGCGCGGGCGACTGCCGGGCCAACGCCATGAACGCGTAGCTCCAGGACCGGTTCAGGTCCGTTGCCTGCCAATCCATCCATTGATCCACCCGGGCCCGCGCCTTGGGCTCGGCCGGATAAAGATGCCGCCCGTCATACTGGCCCGCCAGATAGCGGATGATGGTGTTGGACTCCCACAGGACGAAGTCGCCATCCTGGATCACGGGCACCATCGCATTGGGATTGTGCGCCAAAAATTGCGAATCGGACGTCGGCCGGAAACCGCTGCCCCAGTCTTCGCGATCGAAGGGCAGGTTCAGTTCTGCGCACGTCCACAGCACTTTGCGCACGTTGATGGACGAGGCCTTACCCAGAATTTTCAGCATGACAGCCAGCCCGGCGGAGCGTTCGGAAGTACAGGATCGCCGCAGTCTAGCGGGCGGCGAGGGCCATCGCCAGATACAGATCGGGGGATGCGCAGCCAGAACAGAATGCCGTCACATCACACGTGTCCGACTGCCCCGGTATGAGTGGGGAGCCGGCGTCGCGCGCGCGGCAGAGGTCGGGCTTCGGTGTATGCTTGCCGCGCCATTGCACCGTGACGGTGCATGAACCTCTGTCTGCCCACCATGACCAAGGCCCTGTTAGTCGAAGACGATACGAAGCTGGCGCGCCTGATCGCGCAGTTTCTGGAACAACACGGTTTCAATGTCGCCCAGGCTTATCGCGGCGATCACGCGGTGGATGCGTTCCGCCGCCACGAGCCGGCCATCACCATCCTGGACCTGATGCTGCCGGGCCGCGACGGCTTGCAGGTCTGCCGCGACCTGCGTGCGTTCTCGACTGCGCCGATCCTGATGCTGACGGCGCGCGAAGACGATCTGGATCACATCCTGGGCCTGGAGTCCGGCGCGGACGATTACGTCATCAAGCCCGTGGAACCGCGCGTCCTGTTGGCGCGTATCCGCGCCTTGATGCGGCGCCACAACCAGACCGAGCTGCAGCCTGAACGCCTGGATTTCGGCGCGCTGTCCATCGACCGCCAGACGCGCGCGGTGATGGTGGCCGGGGTCGAGGTCGACCTGACGACACTGGAATTTGAAATGCTCTGGGCGCTTGCCAGCCAGGCTGGGCAGGTGTTGACGCGCGACGACCTGCTGAACGCGGTGCGCGGCATCGAATTCAATGGGCTGGATCGCACCGTGGATGTGTGCATCAGCAAATTGCGCCGCAAGCTCGATGACGATCCGCGGGATCCGGCCCGCATCAAGACCATCTGGGGCAAGGGCTACCTGTTCTCGCCCAAGGGTCACGAGCAGGACGATGCTTAAGTTCGTCCTGCGCATCTTCGTGGTGCTGGCCATTGGCTTCGTCTTGTCCAACGAAGTCGTCGACCGGGCGGCAAACTATCTTTTTGAGTCGGAGACGGCCAATTACACGCGCGAAGCTGTCCGAGGCCAGTTGCACAGCCTGAAGCAGGAGCTCGCCCACGTGCCGCCGGACGCGCGCCCCGACTACGTGCGCAACACGCTGGCGCCACATTACGGGCTGGCGTTGCAGGTACTGGAGCCGGCCGACTACAACGCGGCCGATTTCGCGCTGACCGGCGATGAACGGCGCACCATCGACGCGGGCGGGTTCTTCCTGCGCGACAACCTGATGAGCTTCGTGGCGGCAATACCGGGCCCGGGGGCACAGTGGCTGATGGTCAAGCTGCCGCCCGAGCCGCTCGTCGGCACGTGGGTGATCGTCGCAATCTACGCTGCCCTGGGCGTGCTGTTGTGCGCCTTCATGCTGGTGTGGGCGCTGCCGGTCTGGCGCGACCTGGAGGCGCTGAAGACCGCCGCGCAGCGAATGGGGCAGGGCGACCTGCGGGTGCGCGCCCAGCTGTCGCGGTTTTCCAGCATCCGTGGGCTGGGCGACACCTTCAACCAGATGTCCGAACGCATCAGCGCGCTGATCAGCAATCAGCGCGAACTGACCAACGCGGTATCGCACGAACTGCGCACGCCCATCGCCCGCTTGTCGTTCGAGCTGGACATGATCGAGCGAGAGGCCGATCCCGCCGCGCGCCGGCGACTGGTCGAAGACATGAAAAACGATGTCGCCGAGCTGGACAGCATGGCGTCGGAATTGCTGATGTACGCCCGCCTGGAACACAAGAGCGACGACATTCCGCTTCAAGCCCAGGACGCTCGCGGGTGGCTCGATTCCGTCGTGCAGCATGCGTCGTTCGAGGCCGAATTGTCGGGGGTGCAGTGCGTGGTGACGCACTGCGATGCGGGCGACGTGCGGCTGCACCCGCGCTATATGACGCGCGCCTTGCTCAACCTGCTGCAGAACGCCATCCGCCACGCCGGCGGGCAAGTGCAGGTCGGACTTGCCAGCCCCGCGCCACGGCAGTACGTGCTGACGGTGGACGACGATGGGCCGGGCGTGCCGCCCGCCGATCGCGAGCGCGTGTTCGATCCCTTCATCCGGCTCGACGAAAGCCGAGCGCGCGGCACTGGCGGTACCGGGCTGGGCCTGGCGATTGTGCGCCGCGTGGCGCGATGGCACAACGGCGAGGCGCTGGTGTCCGAGAGCCCGCTGGGCGGCGCCCGCTTCGTGATTCGCTGGCAAGCGGCCTGATCCGACCCGCCCGCCGCGCGCGGCCGCCGGCGTTGTGCAGTGGTATGCCGGGCCGCTTAATGCTTCTTCACAATTGTTAAAGAGATCCCGGAAATTTGCCTGACGCCTCCCGATACATTGCCGGCCATCGGCCAACTGGCCGTCAATACGGAGGCCGCAGGTGTCGGAGATCGTTGTGTATGTCAGAAGCCAGCCGCAGCTGGGCGACCAGATCGTCGCCATGCCAACGCTGTATCAGCTCAAGACATGGTGGCCATCGCGCCGGCTGAAGGTGGTCGCCCGTGACGACGTGGGCAATTTCTACCGGGCGCTGCCGTGGGTCGACGAGTTCGTACGTGCCTCGACATTCATCGATTACCTGCGCAGCCTGAAATCCGAGACCCGCATGTCCGTCAGCCTGCATCACAGCAGCGAGCGATTCGGCGTGGTCAATCTGCTGCGCCGTCCGGCGATCCGGTTGGGCTTTCGCAATGCCCGCTTCAGCGACGTGGCCTGGACGCATTGCCATCGCAAGGACATCACCGAATACATCGGCCAGGCCAATCTGCGCTTGCTGGCGTCGTACCGGCCATTCGACCTGGAGGGGGCGACGCGCGCCTGTTTCTATACGCTGGCGCGTCCGCACCTGCGTGTGCCGTTGGGCGGCGACGTGGTGATGATTCCCGGGGGCGGCGCCGGCGACTTCAAGCGCTGGAGCCTGTCGAACTACCTGCGGCTGGCCGACAGGCTGAAACCGCTGCTGGGCGCCGGCACCCGTTTTCTCTTCGTGCTGGGCCAGCAGGAAGCCTCGGAGCGGGATGCCCTGCGCGCGATGCAGCGGCCGGACTTCTCCATTGCCTATTGCCGGCCCATCGCCGAGCTGAGCGCCATCATGCTGCGCGCGCGGCTGGTGGTAGCCAACGATTGCGGCCCCTCGCACATCGCGCAAGGCGCTTGCGTGCCGTATGTGGGCGTTTTCAACGAAGCGAATCCCGAGTGGTTCTGGCGCCGGCGCGGGTCGGCGTTCGTGGTGCCGCGGCATCCGCCAAGCGGCATCAATTCGATCACGCCCGGTGAAGTGCTGGCGGCCTGTCTGGATGTATTGGATCATCATGCGCATACTGCACACGCTGGCTGAGCGCAGTCTGGGCGGATTGGAATTCCGCACGCTGGAGCAGGCGAGCTGGCTGCACCTTCACGGCTACGAAGTGGCCATTGCGTCGCCCTCGGGCAGCGCCGTGAGCCACGCCGCGCGCGAGCGCAAGCTGACGACCGTGGATATTGACTTCAACCCTGCCTATTCGCCGAGGACCGTCCTGGCGCTGCGCCGGGCCGTCCAGGCGATGCGCATCCAGGTCATCGATAGCCATAGCCGCGCAGACGCCAAGACGGCCGCGCTGTGCCGGGATCTGTGCGCCGTCGTGCGCACGCGTCATTTTGCCAAGCCCATGCGTTCATCCCTGCGCCGCCGGCTGGAATGGAAGCTCGGCTGCGACCACGTCATCGCCACCAGCGACGTCGGCAAACAAGAACTGCTGGCGGCCCGGCTGGTGCCGGACGACCGGATCAGCGTGGTCGGGGAGTGGGCCGGCGACGCGTTCTTTCAGTCCGGTGACGCGCCGGATGCCGTCCTGCGGATCCGTCGCGGCTTGGGGATACCGGCGCCCAAGGCGTCTTACGTCATCGCCACCGTGGGGATGCTGCGCCCGGAGAAAGGCCAGGCCGATCTGCTCCACGTGGTGCAACGCCTGCGCATTCAAGGCGTGCCCGCGGTGGCCCTGGTCGTGGGCATGGCAACCGCGCGCACACAACCCTATGCGTATTCGCTGTACCGCCTGGCCGTGGATCTGGGCATCGCGGAGCATGTTGTGTTTGCAGGTCACCGGACCGACGTGCCCGACATGATCCGCGCCGCGGACGTGGTGCTGGTTCCGTCCGCAACCGAAGCCTGGTCGCGCATCGTGCCCGAGTCCTTCGCCGGCGAGCGGCCCGTCGTTGCCAGCAATGTGGGTGGGCTGCCGGAGATCGTCGTGCCGGGCCGTACCGGCTGGCTTGCCGCGCCCGGTGACGTCGCGGCGTATGCCGACTGCATCCTGCAGATCCGGAACCGGCCGTGGCATGCGCAGACCATTGTGGCCAACGCGCGGGCGTTCGCAGATGCGCATCTGCGCCTGGGAGAAAAGATGTTCCGCACGCTTGAGGCGTATCGCGTCGCCGTGGGCGCACGCTTGCCGCCCGAACGCTATCAGCGCGGCGGGGCGTCGGCATGACCACGATCGACAGGGTCTGCAAGGTGGCGGCGTGTCCGGACCCGTGCGCGACGTCCGTCATCCGGACGGCGACGGCATGCGACGGCCCGCTGCCGCCGTTGGCGCCCCAGGCCGGCGAGCAGTTGCTTGTGGGCCAGGGCGAGCGCGCGCGCACGGGAATCCTGCTGATCCACCGTCTGGGCGGCGCACCCTGGGAAATGCACGAACTGGCGCGCGGTCTGAATGAACAGGGCTACAGCGTCATGGCGGTCAAGCTGGCGGGCCATTGCGGGTCGCTGCAAGAATTGGCCGGCGCAGGGTGGATGGATTGGCTGGCCAGCGTGCGCCGGGGGGCAGACATGCTGGCCTGCCGGACCGATCGCATCGTCGTCGGCGGAATCGCCACGGGCGCCGTGCTGGCCCTTGCCCTGGCGCAGGAGCGGCCGTTCCACGTAGCCGGCGTCCTGGCGTTATCGCCCGTGCTCCGTCATGACGACCGTGCGGGTCCGCGCCGGGCAAGCACGGCCTTCCTGCTGCCGGTGTTGCGTATGCTGGGCATCGCCCGGCATCGCGCGGTGCCGGGACGGCTGCGCCGCGCGGGCTTGCCTGGCACGCCGTTGGGGGCGCTGGGCCAGATGCGTAAGCTGGCGGCCGCGGTACGGCGCCGGATGGACATGGTGCGAGCGCCGTGCCTCGTTATCCATGCACGGCACGACGACGTCGCGACCGTATCCGGCGCGTTCGAGATCGCGAAAACGGCGCGCAACACGAATGTGCACTTGCAGCTGCTGGCAGACCGTGAACATGTGATCACGATGGGCCGCGGATGCGGCGATGTCGTCTTGCGGGCTACGGCGTTCGTCAGCGGGATTGCTTGGCCTTGATCGCGGGTTGCGCAGGAACCGATTCCGGCTGCCTTTCCAACCGCAGCACCGGCGACGTGAACAGCACGGCGAACTGGATGACGAAGCCGGCGGTCGACACCCAGAGGCAGGCTTCTACGCCGAACTTCGCAGCCAAGGTGGCGCCGATCAATGCGCCAATGGGCCGCGCGCCGAAGTTGGCCGTCACGATGACGGATGACACACGGCCCAGCAAGGCGTTGGGCGTGACCGATTGGCGCAGGGTGGTCGTGGTGATGGTCCACAGGATGGGCCCTGCGCCGAACAGGAAGAAGCCCACCGCCGCCCATGCACCAGACGGAAAGACCAGCGTCGTCAGCAGGATGATGCTGGCCAGCAACGCGGATAGCGGTCCCGCGCCGATCATCGCGCCGAACGATAGCCGGCGCGCGAGCCACGGTGCAGCCAACGCGCCGGCCAGCATCCCCGCGCCGTAGATGCCCAGCGTGATGCCGACACCCGCGGCCGACAAGCCCAGCCGATCCACGGCGTAGGCAACGTAGATGGCCAGCAGGACAAACCACGCGGTATTGAAGAAGAGGGCGGTCAAGAGAACCGGGCGCAACAAGGGATGCGTGGCGACGAATGCCGCGCCTTCGCGCAGTTCGGTCAGCGGATGGCGCCGCATGGCGGGCTTGGGCGCATCTTGCGGCAGGCCGGCAAGAAACACGGCGGCCAGCAGCGACAGGGTGGTGGCAAGCACGTAAGCGGTGGATGCGCCCATCCACCCGACCAGCGCGCCGCCCGCGGCCGGACCGGCAGAAAAGGCAGCGCTGCGCGCCAGCTCCAGCCAGCGGTTGGCGTTGGACAGTTCGGCAGGAGGGACCAGCCTGGGCACCAACGCGGGGGCCGCGACGTTGTAGGCGACAGTGCCCACCGCCCCGGCAAAGCCCAGCGCCGCCAGCCATTGCAGGCTGAGGCCGCCCGTCCACAAAAGCGTCAGTAGTGCAATCAGGCTTGCCGCGCGCACGCATTCGGCGCCAGTCATGAGGGACCGGCGCGACATCCGGTCGGCCAGCACACCGGCGGGCAGGGAAAGCAACAGGAACGGCAGCGTTTGCGCGGTCTGCAGATAGCCGGTCTGCGCCGCGGTGGCGCCCAGGGTCAGCACGGCATACAAGGGCGCTGCCGCCAGCGCGATCTGCTCGGAGAATTGCGCGGCAAGGTTCGACGCCGCAAGGCGGCGGAAGGCGGAGGGCAGGGCGGGCATTGGAAGGGAGCGGCGGGCGCCGCGCAAACGGCAAGGGCACGATGTTGATCGTACCCTTGCGGCCCCGCACTCCGGTCCTTGCTGTGCGGCAAGGACGCGCTTCGGTCAGGGAATGGGTGGGTAGTCGCCGAAGCCGTCAGGCCAGGTGGTCAGCACGTCGTAGCCGGTCTCGGTGACGACGACCATGTGTTCCCATTGGGCGGACAGGGAGCGGTCCTTGGTGACGACGGTCCAGCCGTCAGGCAGTTGCTTGGTCTGCGGCTTGCCGGCATTGATCATGGGTTCGATCGTGAACATCATGCCGGGCTGCAGCACCAGGCCTTCTCCAGGCCGGCCATAGTGCAGCACCTGCGGATCGTCGTGGTAGATCTGGCCAATGCCGTGCCCACAGTATTCGCGCACGATGCTGAAGTGCTCGCGGTGCGCGACGGTCTGGATGGCGTGACCGATGTCGCCCAGCGTGGCGCCGGGCTTGACGGCCATGATGCCGGCCCGCATGGCTTCATAGGTGGTGTTGACCAGGCGGCGGGCCAGCGGGCTTGGCTGGCCAACGTAGTACATGCGGCTGGTGTCGCCAAACCAGCCGTCCTTGATGACCGCGACGTCGATGTTCAGGATGTCGCCGTTCTTGAGCACCTTGGCCGACGGAATGCCGTGGCAGATCACGTGATTGACCGACGCGCAGATGGTCTTGGGAAAGCCGTGGTAGCCCACGTTGGCGGGCGTGGCTTTCAGCACGTTGACGATGTAGTCGTGACAGACGCGGTCAAGCTCGTCGGTGGTGACGCCGGGGCGAACGTGTTCGCCGATCATGTGCAGCACTTCGGCCGCCATGGCGCCCGCCTTGCGGGCCATTTCGATGTCGGCGGCCGATTTGATGGAAACCTTCTTGGCCATTTATGCGGCCTCCTGCTGCGCGGGTTGCGGCAACCCTTGCGAGAGGGAGGCGATGGTGAAGCCTTCGGCCTGGTCGATGCGGATCAGCAATTGGCAGATGTCGGCATGGCGCAGTTCGGGATAGAGCTCGGAGAGCATGCCGATGCGCATCCAGTGTTCGGCCTGGGAATTGATGGAGCGGCTGAGGGCGCCGCTGGCGACGCGCAGGTTCTCGTGCATCTGCTCGGAAATTTTGACGATACCCATGGTGGATGTGTTCCGTATATGTTTCGTATATGGAACGTATCGTACTGCGCCTAGCTGCGGCGTGCAAATCGGCCTCAGGCGGATTCCTTGCTTTCCTTGGCTGGCTTGCGGGGCTTACTGCGCGCGGACTTCTTGGCGGCGCCGGCTCGGGGCGCTTCCTTGGGCGCCGGGGCGGCTGCCGCGGTCATTTGCTCCATCCACATCAGCGCATCCGTGTACGACAGGAACTGCTGCAGGTAACCGGGCGACATTTCGCGCATCAGGGAGAGCGCGCGGTGCACGAGTTGATTGGAGTTGAGCGGGCCAGCGTTCTTGTGGACCTGTTCCTGCGACTGGCGGACCTGGCGGTCGGCGCTGAAGCGCGACCAGAGCGTCTGGAATTCGTCGAGGAGCGGCAGCTCGGGATAGGCGGCGCGCAGGCCCAGCGGGTCGCGATCGTCGAGCGGGTTGAGCCGGTCGGCGGCCGCGCTGTCCGGCTCGGCGTTCGCGGTCTGCGGTGCGCGCGCGGCGGCGGGGTTGTCCAGGTAGGCGACCAGGCCTGCGAGGGGGCCGGGCTCGCGGGCAGCCGGCGCGGCGGGACGGTCCTCGGCGGCGCCCGCGTCAGGCAGTGCTGATTCGTACGCCTGGATCAGGCCAGCCAGCCGCGCATCCAGCCGCAGGCGGGCGGGGCCGTCATACGCGGCCGCGCGGCGTGCCAGCGCGTCGATCAGATGAAAACGCAGCGGGTCGGCGCGGTCGGCGCCGCTGGCGCGCCAGCCGTCCAGCACGGCGCGCGGGTCCAGGAGCGCCTCGCGGCTGCCGTCACTGCTCACCGGGCTTACCCGCTTCGTTCGAGGGTTTGGGGATGGGCGTGATTTCGACGCGCCGGTTCTTGGCGCGGCCTTCCTCGTCCGCGTTGGACGCGACCGGCTGCTCGGCCCCGAAGGCCGCGGCAAAGACCATCGATGACGGCACGCCTTCGTCGATGAGCGCGCGCGTCACGGTGAGGGCGCGCTGCGCGGAAAGATCCCAGTTGTCGGCAAAGCGGCGGTTCCCCTCGCGCACCTGCTGGTCGTCGGTGAAGCCGCTGACCATCAGGATTTCGTTGTGGGTTTTCAGGTACGCGGACAGCGGTTCGATCAGGCTTTTCAGGATCTCGCGGCCTTCGGGTTGAAGCTGATCGGAGTTCAGGGCGAAGAGCACGCTGCCGCTGATGCCGATGCGGCCGTTCACGAGCGTCACGCGGCCAGCGGCAAGCGGGCCGGCCAGCGCCTGTTCCAGCGTCTCGCGGCGCTGCGTTTCTTCCTGGCGCTGCTTGACCTCTTCCTCAAGCTGCGTCGACAACTGCAACTGCACCGCGACGACGCTGACCAGGATGAGGACGAAGGCGCCCAGCAACACCGACATCAGGTCGCCAAAGACGGCCCAGGCCGGCGCCGTCGGCTCCACGCCGCCGTCGATATCCTCGCTCATGCCGTTTCCGCTCCGGCCGTGGCGCGCTGGGCGGCAAGCTGCTGCAGGTTCTCGATGATCTGCTTTTGCGACATGAGGCTCAGGTCGACGACCTCACGGGCCTGCGCCACGTAGTAGGACAGTTGCTCGTCGCCGCGCGCGATGGATTTGTCCAGCGCCGCTTCGATGCGTTGCAGATGCGCCGTGAGCTTGTCGTTCGATTCGCCGAAGGCCTGCACGGCGGCGCCGAAGGATTCGCCCAGGCTGGCGACCTCGACCGCGCTGCTGGTGACCAGCGAGGCGACTTCGGTCAGCTTGCCGGTTTCGGACTCGACCTTGTCGGTGAACTGCGCGCCCACGCGTTCCAGCATGTCCGCCGACGACGCCACCAGGGCATCGACGGCCGTGCGCTGCTCGGCCGCGGTGTGGTTGACGGCGTCCAGCAGCGTGCCGAGCGTCTCGAGCAGGCGGTTGCGCTCTTCGAGCATGTCGTTGTCGCGCACCATGCTGTCCGACAGCTTCTGGCGCAGTTCGCCGATGACTTCGGCGGCGGCGCGCGGCGCCTCGGACGCGGCCTGGACCAGACGGCCGATCTCGGCGATGGTTTCGCTGGCGTGGGCCTGTGTTTGCGCGGTGATGTCCTGCGCAGTGAGGCTGAGGGTGGCGCAGATCTCTTGTTGCAGGCCGGCCGCCTGCGCGCCTGCCTGCTGCCATTCGGCGCGCAGCGCATTGGCCATGTCCGCCAGCTTGGCCGTCCAGGCGGTCAGGCGTTCCTCGTCGTTGGCGGCCAGTGCCGCTTGCAGGGCGGTGTGCGATTGTTCCAGCGTCTGCAGCAGCTCGGCCGAATGCGCGCCGAAGGCGGCGGACGCGGTCTGCAGCGCGTCGCGGTTGTCGTCGGCCAGTTGCTTGCCGACGGTTTCCTGGCGGGTCTGCGCGTCTAGCCAGGCTTGCGTGACGCCGCCGGCGGCCGTCTCCAGACGAGACGACACGGTTTCCAGAAGCGCGGCCTGTTGCTGCGTCTGGGCGGTGATGTCGCGGGCGGTCTGGCTGAGCGCGTCGCTGATTTCCAGCTGGCGCAGGGCGGCCTGCGTGCCGGCCTGTTCCCATTCTTCGCCCAGCTTGGCGGCCATCGCCGTCAGCGAGCCGGTCCAGGCGGCCAGGCGTTCCTCGTCGCGCGAAGCCAGCGCGGCCTGCAGGTCGGCGTGCGACTGGTCCAGCGTGCGCAGCAGCGCGTCGGCATGCTGGCCGAAGGCGGCCGCCGCCGTTTCGAGGGCGCGCTGGTTGTCGGCGGCCAGTTGCTTGCCCAGGTCTTCCTGGCGGGTCTGGGCGT
The DNA here is from genome assembly GCF_019091095.1 of Achromobacter sp. GbtcB20. Lineage (NCBI taxonomy): Bacteria > Pseudomonadati > Pseudomonadota > Betaproteobacteria > Burkholderiales > Alcaligenaceae > Achromobacter > Achromobacter sp. GbtcB20. The sequence continues at coordinate 475,640 of NZ_JAGXJZ010000001.1, forward strand.
CCGTCCAGGCCTGCGTGACGCTGCCGGCCGCCGTTTCCAGGCGGGTCGACACGTCTTGCAGCAGCCGGGCTTGCGCTTCGGTCTGGCCGGCGATGCCGCGCGCGGTCTGGGCGAGCGCGTCGTTGATTTCCTGCTGGCGGGCGACGGTGTTCGCGCCGGCCTGTTCCCAGTCCTGGCCCAGCTTGGCGGTCATGGCGCCCAGCGTGCCGCTCCACGCAGCAAGGCGTTCTTCGTCGCGGGCGGCCAGGGCGGCCTGCAATTCGGTGTGCGATTGGTCCAGCGTGCGCAGGAGCGATGCGGCGTGTTGCTCGAATGCCGCCGTGGCGGCTTCCAGCGCGGCCTGATTGCCGGCGGCCAGCTTGCTGCTGGCTTCTTCCTGACGGGCAAGCGCGCGGGTCCATTGGTCCGACACGCCGTTGGCGGCGGCCTCCATGCGGGCCGACACGCCTTCGAGCAGGGCCGCCTGCGCGGCGGCTTGTTCGGCAACGTCGCGCACGGTCTGCGCCAGGGTGTCGTTGATTTCCTGCTGGCGGACGGCGGCCTGCGCGCCGGACTGCTCCCATTCCTGGCGCAGCGTGGCGCCCATCGCGCCCAGCGTTTCGGTCCAGGCGGCCAGGCGCTGCTGGTCGCGCGAGGCAAGGTCGGTTTGCAGCGCGGCGTGCGAAGCGTTCAGGGTGCGCAAGAGCGACGCCGAATGCTGCTCGAAGCTGGCGGCCGCGGCGGTGAGCGCCTGAAGGTTGTCACCGGCCAGTTTTTCGCCGGCCTGCTGCTGGCGCGACAGCGCTTCGGTCCAGGCTTGCGACATGTCGCCCGACGACGCCTCCAGACGTGCCGACACGCTGTCCAGCAGGCTGGCCGAGCGTTGTTCGAAGGTCTGGGCAAAGCGGTCGAGCGATGCGCGCAGGTCTTGGGCCATGGCCTCGCTGGCGCGTTGCTGGCCAGCGACCGCCTGGCTCCAGATGCCCGCGACGTCCGTCGTCGCGGCTTGCAGGCCCGCCGTCAGGCCTTCGAGCTGCTGGCGCACGGCCTGGGCGACGGTGTCCTGCAGGGTGGCGGTTTCGCGGGACAGGCTGTCCATCGTGGCCTGCACGACAGGCTGCAGGGCCTCGCCGGCAGAGCGCGCGCTTTGCGCCACGCTGTCCTTCATGGACTGTTCCATGACGGACGCCAGCCGGGCGTAGGCGGCTTCGGCCTTGCCCTGAAAGGCGGTCTGGCTGGCGATCTGGCGTTCGTTCAGCGCCTGGTTCTGCTGCTCCATGCTCTTCATCATGGATTCCAGCTGGCCGACGATGGCGGGCATGGCTTCGGCCTGCCGCTGCATGATCTCGGCCTGGCGCTGGAGCAGCTTGAAGGATTCTTCGCGCTGGTAGCCTTGCGAGTACACGCGCAGCGTGGTCGCGGTCTTGATGTCGAGAAGCTGCGCCGCGTGAACGCGGTCGCGCCGCGACAGCGCGGCCAACAGGCCCAGCATGGCGGACGCGGCAACGCCGGCGATCGAGGTGCCGAAGGCAAAGCCCAGACCCTTGACGGGGGCGGCCAGCGACGCGCGGATCGCGGCCAGATCGGTCGAGCTTTCAAGCGCAAGGCCAGTGCCGCGCAGCGTGACGACCATGCCAAGAAAAGTGCCCAGCATGCCCAGAAGAACCAGCAGGCCCACCAGATATGGGGTGAGCGACGGGCCGGGCAGGCCCACGCGCTCGCCTTCGATGCGCAGGCGCACGGCGTTGCGCAGTCCGGCCGGAAGCTTGTCCAACCAGGCGCCGAGGCTGCCCGGCGCTTCGTTCAGGTCCGATACTGCGCGCGTCAGCGACGACGTTGCCTGCTGGTAGCGCAGCAGTTCCAGCGCGCCCGCCAGGTAACAGACGCCGATCAGCAGCGTCACGGCCAGCGCCAGCGGGTTCGTGCCCGCGTAACCCGCGCCGATCCAGCCCACAACGGCCAGTCCGGCCAGGAAAACCACGATATTGATCAGATTCTTGGACATAGTGTCCTAATTAGCTGGTGCGAAGGGCGGCGAGCAGCCCTTCGACCGGTTGTAAACGAACATCCAATTCGGCCAGCAGAACGGCGCGCATGTCGGCACGGAACGTGTCCAGCCACGCGCCGGCGGTAATGGCCGGGGCGGGCGGCGACGTCCCGGCCTGCGCGGCGTCAACGGCGGGCGCCTCGGTATCGCCTTGCACGTTGGCCGCCGCATCGGCCGGCGCGCCCGGTTCAGCCAGGGCCTGCTCCGCAGCCTGCGCCAGCGCCGCTTCCTCGGCCTTGCGCAGGCGGTCGAAGTGCGCCTGCAGCAGTTTCGGGATTGCGCCCAGCAGGGCCCGCTCCTTGGGCAGCAGCGCGCGGTCCATGATCGCGTCCACGACGGCCAGACGCGTCCATTCCCCGTTGCGGGCGGCCACCATTCCGCGCAGCCGGCTGCGCAGGTTGCCAATGCTGGTTTCCATCGTGTGCTGCAACGACAGATACCGCTGGCGAAAGCTCGAATAATCGAACTCATCCTCGGCCAGGACGGCCGCCAGCTTCTTGGCGGGCGCCCGAGCCGGGGCAACCCGCTTGGCGGCCGTGGCCGCCGTGTCGCTGGCGATGGCGTCGGCAAGCGTGGTGCGCACCCGCACGCATTCGCGTTCTTCGGCGCTGCTGAACATGCGGGCGCCGGGCGCAATCACGGGCGGAGCGGTATTGAGCGCCGCCGACAGGGCGATCGCGTCCGTCCAGCCAAGCCATTGGCTCAGATGGTCGGATAGCGACTGCCTGGACTGCTGGACTTCCGCGTCCGTCAGGCGAGTCAGCAAGCGAATGAGCGTCGGGCCGCTTAAACCTGTGCGCTGTGGGGCTTGCAACATACCACCAGAGTCAAAAAGGGGGGAGTTTACACGCTGCGACGGCCTCGGAGGGCCTGTCGGGACGCCCGGACCGGGGACGAAGCACAAAATGGGGTCGCATCATGGCCGGCGCTTCGCCGCTGCCGCAACACTGTGTCGCCACCCGGCGGGCAGGAACCCTCGGCCCGCCCGTGCGTCGAACCCTGCATGGATGCCCGCACCCCCTGGCGAGTTACCCGACGACTCCTCATGCTTGCCGCGCTGGCCGCCTTGGCGGTGTGGGCCTGGCCGCGCCTGCCCGAAGCGGCGCGCGCACCCTGGCACATGGCGCGGCTTTCCTGGCAGGACGCGCCACTGTCGTTGCCCGTACCCGTGCAGGGCGTGGCGCCCCGGCGGCTGGCCGACACCTGGGGCGCCGCGCGGTCGGGCGGGCGCACGCATCAGGGCATCGACATCTTCGCCAAGCGCGGCACGCCGGTGCTGTCGGCAACCGAAGGCGTGGTCACGCGCATCGGCGAGAACACACTGGGCGGCCAGGTGGTCTGGGTGATGGGGCCGGGCCGGCAGATGCACTACTACGCGCACCTGGACGGCTATGCGGACATCCGCCGCGGCCAGCTCGTTGCGCCGGGCGACGTACTGGGCTTTGTCGGCAATACGGGCAACGCCAAAGGCACGCCGCCGCATTTGCACTACGGCATCTACGCGGGGGGCGGGGCGCTCAATCCCTATCCGCTCCTGATTTCGCCCGGCGGTTCCCCCATGCCGGTGTCGTCCCCGCAATAACCGCGCGGCGCGACGGTGTAGATTTGTGTCCTGGCCAGAACAATGGGGCAAGGCGTGGCGCACTTTCCATGGACTTTCTGATCTCGGCGGCGGCGCGCGCGCTGGCGGCGGGCGACCCGCTGGGTGCGTTGAACCACGTGGCGCTGCGCAGCGACGCGCCCGCGCTGGCCTTGCGCGGCATCGCCATGGCGCAGCTCGGCGATCTGGCGCGCGCGCGTAGCCTGCTCCAAGGCGCCGCCCGTGCTTTTGGGCCGCGACAGGCCGTGGCGCGGGCCCGCTGCATCGTCGCCGGGGCCGAAATCGCGCTGGCTTCGCGCGACCTGGGCAATGGCGAGAAGGCGCTGGATGCCGCGCGCGCCACGCTGCAGGCGCACGGCGATGTGGTCAATGCGGCGCATGCCGGCCACCTGGCGGCTCGCCGCCAGTTGCTGTTGGGACGTCTTGACGAAGCCGAGCGCACGCTTGCCGGATTGGACGTGGCCGCGTTGCCGTGGGCGTCGCGGGCCATTCATGAACTCATCGTCGCGGGCATCGCCATCCGCCGCCAGCAGGCTGCGGCAGGCCGGGCCGCACTCACGCGCGCGGCGCAGTGCGCCGGCCAGGCAAGGATTCCGGCGCTGATGGCGGAAGTGGAACACGCCGAACAGGCGCTGGACGCGCCGGCGGCGCGGCGCATTGCACACGACGGCGAAAGGACCCTGTCGCTGGACGAGGTCGAGGCGTTGCTCGCGTCCGGGGCGCTGGTCGTGGATGCCTGCCGGCACGCCGTGCGCGCAGCGCAAAGGACCGTCGCGCTGGCCGGCCGCCCCGTGCTGTTTGCGCTCTTGCGGGGGCTGGCGCAAAACTGGCCCGGCGAGGCGACGCGCGAGGCGCTCATCGCCCAGGCCTTTCGCACGCGCTATTTCGACGACACGCACCGCGCGCGCCTGCGTGTCGAAATGGGCCGTCTGCGGGTCGTGCTCGGCCCATTGGCCGGCGTGCAGGCCACCCGGCACGGCTACGCGCTCAAGCCCCGTGTGGCGAGCGACGTGGCGCTGCTGGCGCCCGCGGGCGAGGAATCGGATCCGGAGGCGGGCGCACTGCTTGCCTTTCTGGCCGACGGCGAGGGCTGGTCGAGTTCCGCGTTGGCGCTGGTCGTCGGGTCCAGCCAGCGCACCGTGCAGCGCGCGCTTGAGACGCTGGCCGCGGCCGGCAAGGTGCAGGCCTTCGGCCAGGGGCGCGCGCGGCGCTGGATGCTGCCGCCCGTGCCGGGATTCACGACAAGCTTGTTACTTCCGGTGATTCTGCCGGGCCATTAGCATGAACGGACCCTCCAAAAGGAAGCCGACATGAAACGATCCCAAGCCGAAATCCTGCGTGAATATGGTCCGTTCCCCGGTGTCGATGCGGTCCATGGGCTGACGTACGACGGCGAACAGGTGTGGTTTGCCACGGGCGACCGCCTCGTCGCCATGGACCCCGTGACCGGACAGACCTCCCGCGCGCTCGACATCACGGCCAACGCGGGCACGGCCTTCGACGGCACCTATCTCTATCAGATTGCCGACGGCCACATCCAGAAGGTGGACCCCTCGAGCGGGGAAATCCTGTCCACGATCCCCGCGCCGGGCGGCGACTGCGTGTCCGGCATGGCGTGGGCCGAAGGCAGTCTGTGGGTGGGTGCCTACCGCGACCGCAAGATTCACCAGGTCGATCCCGGCACCGGCAAGGTGCTGCGCACGATTGATTCCAACCGCTACGTGACGGGCGTGACGTGGGTGGACGGCGAGCTGTGGCATGGCACCTGGGAAGCGGAAGAAAGCGAGCTGCGGCGCCTGGAACCGCGCACCGGGCAGGTGCTGGAGGCCGTGGAGATGCCGGCGGGCGTGGGCGTGTCGGGACTGGAATCCGACGGCGGCGGCACGTTCTACTGCGGAGGCGGCGAGAGCGGCAAGGTGCGGGCGGTGCAGCGCCCCGCAAAAGCGTCCAGTTGACCCTGGACAATGGGAAAAATACAACATTAGTGGATATGAGAAGTATTTGCATTTAAACTTCGTGCCGATTTGTCACTCTTATTCCAATTCGGTAGGAAGCCACAATGCAAGATCAGAGACGCGTCGCGCGCGGCCCCCTTGTTCACCCTCGTTTTGTGCTGCGCCGCACGTCGGCGATGGTTTTTCTGGCGTTGGCCTCGGGAGGCGCGGTCGCGCAGGAGGCCGCTGTCGCGACGCTGCCGTCGGTGCAGGTGGTGGGCGACACCGCCAACGCGAACACGACCGAGGGAACCGGTTCCTACACGCCGCGCGCCACGGCAGCCAGCACCGGGCTGTCGCTGACGCTGCGTGAGACGCCGCAGTCGGTCACCGTCATGACGCGCCAGCGCATGGACGACGAGGACATGCGGTCGCTGGCGGACGTGATGGCCAGCACGCCCGGCATTTCGGTGCAGAACTTCGATAGCGAGCGCTACACCTTCAATTCGCGCGGCTTCAGCATCACCAACTACATGTACGACGGCGTGCCCACGGCGTTCGACGTGGGCTATGCGGCAGGCGAGTCGTCCGTCGACCCGATCATCTACGACCGCGTGGAAGTCGTGCGGGGCGCCACGGGCCTGATGACGGGCGCGGGCAATCCGTCGGCCTCGATCAACCTGGTGCGCAAGCACGCCGACAGCCGCGAGTTCAAGGCGGACCTGAGCGCGGGCGTGGGCACGTGGGACACCTATCGCGCCACGGCAGACCTGTCCACGCCGCTCAATGCCGAGGGCAGCGTGCGCGGCCGCATCGTGGCGGCGTACCAGGACAACCATTCGTTCCTGGACTACTACCAGAACAAGAAGAAGGTTTTCTACGGCGTGGTGGACGCCGACCTGACCTCGCGCACGACGCTCAGCGTGGGCTACAACTACCAGGACAACGAGCCAAAGGGCAGCACGTGGGGCGGCTTTCCGCTTTGGTACGCGGACGGCGGGCGCACCGATTGGCGCCGGTCGCTGAACACCGGCGCGCGCTGGTCCTCATGGGGCAGCACCACGCAGGGCGCGTTTGCCAGCCTGGAGCACCGCTTCGACAACGACTGGCGTGTGCAGGCCGTGGGCTCGTATTCCAAGAATGAAATGGACGGCAAGCTGTTGTACCTGTACGGCTGGCCGGATCGGGAAACCGGACTGGGCATGGGCGCCTCGCCGGCCTGGTATCTGGGCGACCGCAAGCAGAACGCGCTGGACCTGAAGGCAAACGGCCCGTTCACATTGTTCGGCCGCCGCCACGAAGCCGTGGTGGGTGCAAGCTTCAACCGTCAGAAGGGCGACTTCAACTACCGGTCTGCCATCGGCGCCGCCGCCGTGGGCAATTTCCTGGACTGGGACGGCTCGTATCCTGAACCCGACTGGAACGATTCGATCATTGCCAACCGCTACACCACCACGCAGACCGGCTGGTACGGCGCGCTGCGCCTGAACCTGGCCGACCCGCTCAAGCTGATCGTGGGCGGGCGCTACAGCACCTGGAAGACCAACTCGGTCGGTTTTGGCGGCGAAGGGCGCACCGAGTTCGACAAGAACGACTTCACGCCATACGCCGGCCTGCTGTACGACATCAATGACACCTATACGGCGTACGTCAGCTACACAGGCATCTTCAATCCGCAGACCTATCAGGACCGCAACGGCAACTGGCTGGACCCGCTGGAAGGCAAGTCGTATGAAGCCGGCATCAAGGGCGAATGGCTGGACGGCCGCTTGAATGCCAGCGCCGCCGTCTTCCAGATCGACCAGGACAACGTGGCGCAGGCGGATCCCGGCCAGATGGTGCCGGGCACGACCAACCAGGCGTACACGGCAGCGCAAGGCACGCGCAGCCGCGGGTTCGACCTGGAACTGTCGGGCGAAGTGACGCCGGGCTGGAACGTGGCGGCCGGGTGGTCGCACTGGACCGCGCGCGATGGCGACGGCAACGCGATCCAGACCGACCAGCCGCGCAGCCTGGTGCGCGTCTTCACGACCTACCAACTGCCGGGAGACTGGAACCGCCTGACCGTGGGCGGGGGCGTGAACTGGCAAAGCCACGTCTACACCATCGCCAGCGGCCCCAACGGCGACGAGCGCGTGGGGCAGGGCAGCTATGCCGTGACCAACCTCATGGCGCGCTACCGTTTCAACCGCAATCTGTCGGCGCAACTGAACGTGAACAACGTGTTCGACCGCAAGTATTACAGCCAGATCGGCTTCTACAGCCAGGGCGCGTGGGCCGCGGGCCGCAGCGCGATGCTGACGATGCGCTACCAGTACTGATCGCAGCGCGCCTAGGCGGGGCCGATTGGCCCCGACGCCGCCCGCGCGGCCTCGGCGATGCTGGCAATGAAGGCTTTGGCGGCTTCCGGCATGATGCGCCCGGCCAGCGTCTGCACCTCGAAGTGGCGCTCGTTCATCTCGCGGTCGCGCAGGGGCACGGCGACGATTTTTCCCCACGCCAGGCGGTTTCGGATCGCCAGTTCGCCGCAGAAGGCGACCCCGCCGCCCGCGCTGGCAAAACCCACCAGCGCGTCGATGCTGCGGCTGGTGAACGCCGGCTCGCAGTGCAGCTGCTGGCGGCTGCAGCTGATGTCGATCAGCTGGCGCAGCGTGGAATCGGGCGTGGGCAGCGCAAGCGGATACGCCATCAGTTGCGCCAGCGCCAACTCGCGGCGGTCGGCCAGCGGATGGCCGGCCGAAAGGATCGCGCGCACTGGCGCGGGCACGCGCGCTTCCACGCGGATATCGCGCTGAGACGTCAGGCTGAGCGTGACGCCGATGTCCGCCGAGCCGTCCCGGATGCGCTGGGGAATCTCCTGCTGCGAGCAGACATCCAGTGAAAACCGGATACCGGCGTAGTGCTGCCGGAACGCCGCGATGGCGGCCGGGACGAATTCCGACGCATAGCCCTCGGTGCTGACGATGCGCACATGACCCTGGCGCAGCCCGCGCAGCGCCAGGATGTCGCCCGCCACGCGCTCCACGTCCTGCTGCATGCGTTTGGCATGCGCGGCCAGCAGTTCGCCGGCGGCGTTCGGGACCATGCCGCGCGCACGGCGCTCGAACAGCAGCGTGCCCAGTTCGCGTTCGACGCGGGCAATCTGCCGGCTGACGGCCGACGGGGCGACATCCAGGCGGGCGGCGGCTTCGCTGACCGAGCCGGTGCGCACGACTTCCAGGAAATAGCGCAGGGAAATCTCCTGCAGGACACGAGGGTTCATGGTCGGATCCAAGGTTTGCGGAAAGCGCAAAGAAGAATTCTAACCATTGATATTGCTGCAAAGCGTCGGGCGCCTCTAGGATGTGGGCATTCCTTGCGCTCTCATTCGCTAGCACAGACATGTTTCAATCCGACGCTCCCTCCAAATCCCCCGTTCTGGACTCGCTCCGTCAAGCAAAGCCGGTGCTGTGGACCGGCTCTGAAACGCGTGCGGCTGCTGGGCCGGGCGCGCACTTCCTGATGGACCAGGTGCTGTCCGCGCAAGAGCGCTTTGCGCGGTTTGCGCCGCTCTTGGCGGAATTGTTTCCCGAGCTGGCCGCGACGGGCGGCGTGATCGAGTCGCCGCTGTTGCCCGCCGCCGCCATGCAGGCGGCCATGGGCCTGCCGCAGGACGCGGGCCAGTTGTGGATCAAGGCAGACCACGCGCTGCCGGTGGCCGGGTCGATCAAGGCGCGGGGCGGGATCCACGAGGTGCTGGAATTTGCCGAATCCTTGGCCATGCGTGAGGGTGTGCTGCGCCAGGGCGACGACTACCGCAAGCTGGCCGGCCCCGAGGCCCGCGCCGTGTTCGGCCGTTATCAGGTCGCCGTGGGGTCCACGGGCAACCTGGGCTTGTCGATCGGCGTGATCGCGTCGGCGCTGGGATTCCGCTCGGCGGTGCATATGTCGGCCGACGCGAAGGAATGGAAAAAGGCGCGGCTGCGCGCGCGCGGGGTCGAGGTCGTCGAGCACGCGGGCGACTACGAAAAGGCCGTGGCCGCGGGCCGGGCGCAGGTCGAAGCGGATCCGTTCGGTTATTTCGTGGACGACGAGCGGTCGGCGTCCCTGTTCATGGGCTACGCCGCCGCCGCGCTGCACCTGCGCGTGCAATTGGGCGAAGCCGGCGTGCGTGTGGATGCCGAGCATCCGCTTTTTGTCTACCTGCCTTGCGGCGTGGGCGGGGCGCCGGGCGGCATCGCGTTCGGCCTGACGCAGCTTTTCGGCCCCCACGTGCATTGCTTCTTTGCCGAGCCGGTGCAGTCGCCGTGCTTCCTGGTGCGAATGATGGCGGGCCGCGGCGAACTGCCGGGCGCGCCGGCGTCCGCGTCGGTGTACGACGTGGGGCTGACCAACGTGACCGAGGCCGACGGCCTGGCGGTGCCGACGGCCTCCGAACTGGCCTACGCGGCCGTGGGTGCGCAACTGCGCGGCGTCTACACCGTGGAAGACGACACCTTGTACGCGGACCTGGCGCGCTTAAAGGACAGCGAAGGCCTGCGCATCGAACCGTCCGCCGCCGCGGGCTTCAGCGGCCCCCGCCATCTGTGCGGCACCGATGCCGGCCGGGCGTGGCTGCGGGCGCAGGGCCTGCAGGCGCACCTGCCGCAGGCCACGCATCTGGCCTGGACGACGGGCGGGCTGTTCGTGCCCGACGAAGAATATGACCGATTCCTGAGCCGTGGGCGTTCGCTTACGGCCGGCAACTAGGCGCCGACAGACGCGCCGCATCTCCACCACCTCCCATCGAGCACCGCCATGAAAACCTCGTTTCTTGCAGTCAGTCTCGCTTTTGCCAGCACCCTCGGCGCGGCCGCGCCCGCCGTGGCCCAGGACGCCTATCCCTCGCGTCCGCTCACGATGATCGTCCCGTTCCCGCCGGGGGGCGCCACGGACGTGCTGGGCCGCGTGGTGGCCCAGAAGCTGGGACAGGAACTGGGACGCACGGTCGTGGTGGAAAACCGCGCCGGCGCGGGCACGGTGATCGGCGCCAGCTACGTGGCCAAGGCCGCGCCCGACGGCTATACGCTGCTGGTGAGCTCGGGCACGACCTTCACGGTCAATCCGGCCATCCAGGCCAACCTGCCGTATGACCCGGTCAAGAGTTTCGAGCCCATCGGCATCGTCGGCCGCACCGGCTTGGCCCTTCTGGCCAACCCCAAGGTGCCGGTCAAGGACCTGAAAGAGTTCGTCGCGTACGTGAAGGACCCGGCGCATGACCAGCCCCCGTACGGCTCGTTCGGCACGGGCACGACCGCGCATTTCGTGGGCGAGGCGTTCATCTCCGCCGCCAATCTGAAAATGACGCACGTGCCGTACAAGGGCAGCGCGCCCGCGATGACCGACCTGATCGGCGGCCAGATTCCGTTCTCGGTCGACACCGTGGCCGCAGCGTTGCCGCAAAGCAAGCAGGGCAAGGTCCGCGTGCTGGCGGTGTCCAGTCCCAAGCGTTCGGCCTTCCTGCCCGACGTGCCCACGTTCGCCGAACAAGGCTACCCCTCGGTCGCGATGGACACGTGGCTGATGGTCGCCGCGCCGCGCGGATTGCCCGCCGACGTGAAGACGCGTCTGGAGCAGGCGCTCAAGGCCACGGTGGAATCGCCCGAAGTGGTCAAGAGCCTGGAGGCGCAAGGCTTTGAGGCTGCCTTCGCCAGCGCCGCGGAAGGCGAGGCGCTGATCCAGAAGGAACTGCCCATCATGCGCGAGGTCGCGCAACGGGCCAACATCAAGATCGACTGAAGGAAGACGACGATGGCTTTGGACGACTCCCTGGTATCGCTGACCGCCGTGGAATTGCGGCGCATGATCGGCGCCCGCCAGCTTTCGCCGGTGGAACTGCTGGAAGCGTGCATCGCGCGCATCCAGGCCGTGAACCCGTACATCAACGCCGTCACCGCCACCGCCTTTGAGCGGGCGAGGGCGGAGGCCCGCGCGGCCGAGCGCGCCGTGATGGCGGGCGAGCCGTTGGGCCTCCTGCACGGTTTGCCGATGGGGGTGAAGGATCTGGAGCCCACGGCCGGCGTGCTGACCACCTACGGTTCGCCTCTATATCGCGGCCACGTGCCGGACGAGGACATCGAGCTGGTGGCGCGCCTGCGCCGCGCCGGGGCCATCGTCGCCGCCAAGACCAACGTGCCCGAGATGGGCGCGGGCGCCAACTCGCGCAACACGGTGTGGGGCGCCACCGGCAACCCCTTCAATCCCAACCTGAATGCCGGCGGCTCGTCGGGCGGTTCGGCCGCTGCCCTGGCCAGCGACATGCTGCCGGTCTGCACGGGCTCGGACACGGGCGGCTCGCTGCGCATTCCTGCGTCCAAGTGCGGCGTGGTCGGATTCCGGCCGTCCCCGGGCATCGTGCCCAGCGTGCGCAAACCGCTGGGCTGGACGCCGATCTCGGTGGTGGGACCGATGGGTCGCACCGTGGCTGACGCCTGCCTGCAGATGGCGGCCTCCGCCGGCCCGCACGCTGGCGATCCGCTCAGCTATCCGCTGGACCCGCTGCAATTCTTGAACCCCGGCCTCGCCGATCTGGGCTCGCTGCGTGTGGCCTACACCGAAGACTTCGGCGCGTGCGACGTGGACGACGGCATCCGCGCCACCTTCCGCGAAAAGATCGCGGCCATGCGTCATCTGTTCGCGGCCTGCGATCCGATCGACCTGGATGTCGGTGAGGCCCATCGATGCTTTGACGTGCTGCGCGCCGAGGCCTTCGTCGCCGGCATGCGCGACGCGTACGAGAAGGATCCGTCCAGCCTTGGCCCCAACACCCGCGCCAACTTCGAGATGGGCGCGGCGATGAGCCTGAAGGACTGCGCATGGGCGCAGGCCGAGCAGACACGCCTGATCAAGCGTTTTCAACGCGCTTACGACGATTACGACCTCATCCTTTCGCCCACGACGCCCGTGTCGCCCTTCCCGTGGACGCAGTTGTATGCAGACAAGATCAACGGTGTCGCCCAGGAGAACTATTACCGCTGGCTGGCGCTGACCTATGTCGTCACGCTGACCACGCACCCGGCGCTTACCTTGCCTTGCGGGCGCGATGCGAACGGCATGCCGTTCGGCCTGCAGATCGTGGGCCGCTTCCGTGGCGACCTTCAGGTGCTGGCCGCGGCGCAGGCGATGGAGCAGGCCTTCGCGGGCACGGACGCGCTGCGTCGTCCGCGCCCCGACCTGGCCGCGCTGCGCCCGGCCGAACCGGCGCTGACGTCGATCGTGACGGCCCCGCCGCTGCGCGATGGCGGCGGTGAGGCGGGGTCGGTGTCGGCCGTGTAGCACACCGTCGTCACGCCGCGGGCCTCGCACGGCCCCGCGCACTTGGCCAGGAACAAGGCCAGCACGCCGCATCGCGCGGTTTGCTGGCCTTTCGCTATTTCGCCCTAGTCCGTCTTCTAGGGTTATTCCTGACTAAAAGCTGATTGTCAGCCGTTTGTCAGGCAGGTTTAATCACTCCAAAGTTGCGCATCAGACGCATCAGACGGCAGACGAAAGCCCACCGCAGGCCGTTCCCGCCGCACCCTTGCAGCCGTAGTAACTACACGCTGGTCCATGTAGTCCACCCCAGGAGACAACAAGCCATGCAACACGTTACAAAGCCCCGCCGCCGCAAGTTCATCTCCGGCGCCGCCGCCGCCGGCGCTGTGGCGCTAGGATTTCCCGCCGTCACCAAGGCGCAGAACGCGCCCATCTCGTTCCGCTTTCAGAGCACCTGGCCCGCGAACGACATCTTCCACGAATTCGCCCGCGACTACGCCAACAAGGTCAACGAGATGGCCGGCGGCCAGTTGAAGATCGAAGTGCTGCCCGCGGGCGCCGTGGTCAAGGCGTTCGATCTGCTGGACGCGGTTTCGGCGGGCACGCTGGACGGCGGCCACGGCGTGGTGGCGTACTGGTACGGCAAGAACACGGCCGTGGCGCTGTGGGGGTCGGGTCCGTCGTTCGGGATGGATGCCAACATGCTGCTGGCGTGGCACGAATACGGCGGCGGCAAGGAGCTGTTGGTCGAGATCCAGAAGGCCATGGGCGTGAACGTGCAGTCGCTGATGTACGGACCGATGCCGACCCAGCCGTTCGGATGGTTCAAGCGGCCCGTCACGAAGGTCGAAGACGTCAAGGGCGTGAAGTTCCGCACCGTGGGCCTGGCCATCGACATGTACACGGCGATGGGCGCGGCCGTGAACGCGCTGCCCGGCGGTGAAATCGTGCCGGCGCTGGACCGCGGGTTGCTGGACGGCGCGGAATTCAACAATGCCTCGTCGGACTTGGCGCTGGGCTTCCAGGACGTGTCCAAGATCTGCATGCTGCAGAGCTTTCACCAGAGCGCCGAACAGTTCGAGGTGCTGTTCAACAAGGCAAAGTACGACGCCTTGCCTGAACACCTGAAGCACATCCTGAGCTATGCCGCGCAGGCCTCCAGCGCGGACATGTCCTGGAAAGCGGCGAACCGCTACTCGCAGGACTACATCAAGCTGCAGAAGGATCACAACGTCAAGTTCTACAAGACGCCGGACGCGATCCTGCAGCAGCAGCTCAAGATCTGGGACGAGATGATCGCCAAGCGGTCGGCCGAGAACCCGCTCTTCAAGAAGGTCCTGGATTCGCAGCGCGCGTTCGCCGAGCGGGTGGGGCGCTGGCACGGCGACACCACGGTCAATTACCGCATGGCTTACAACCACTACTTCTCGCGTAGCACCAAGCCAGCCTGACGCGGTTTCACGCAGGCCACGCGCGCCGCCTGGCCGGCGCGCGGCGCCTCGCCATGCGTGTCCAGGGTCCGTGCGCGTCAGCGGCAGGATAGCCGTTGCGTGAGCGGGCCCGACTCCAGGACCTTCGATGATCCGAATCGTACGTTTCATAGACAGCATCTCCACCCTGGTGGGCAAGACTTTTGCCTGGCTGATCGTGGTGCTGACGCTGCACGTGTGCTGGGAAGTTGCCGCACGCTACATCCTGAACCAGCCCAGCGCCTGGGCCTTCGACCTGCAGATGATGTATTACGGCATCCTGTTCATGATGGCGGGCGCCTACACGCTGGCCAAGAATGGGCATGTGCGCGGCGACATCCTGTACGGCTTTCTGCCGCCGCGCGTGCAGGCCGGCCTGGACCTGCTGCTGTTCATCGTCTTCTTCTTTCCCGGCGTGATCGCCCTGGTGTGGGCCGGCTGGTATTACGCCGGCTATTCCATCGCCATCCGCGAACATTCGTCGCTGATGGCCAACGGGCCGCCCATCTTTCCCTTCAAGGCCTTCATTCCCGCCGCCGGCGCGGTCCTGCTGCTGCAGGGCGTGGCCGAGGTCATGCGCTGCATCCTGTGCCTGAGGCAAGGCGACTGGCCGTCGCGCGAAGAGGACGTCGAGGAAGTGGACGTCGACAAGCTCAAGGAGATGGTGCACGTGAAGGACGAAGACATCGCCCAGCTCGATCGTTACGTCACACACGGGGAGTCGAAGCGATGAAAGTCCACAAGGCTTTGTGGTTCGGCCTGTCGTGCATCGCGCTGGTGCTCCTGATGATCGCGTTCCTCACGCCGTGGGACAACCTCACCACCGGTCATATCGGGCTGCTGATGCTGGCCCTGATCGTGGTGGCGATCATGCTGGGATTTCCGACCGCGTTCACGTTGATGGGCATGGGCGTGCTGTTCACGTTCCTGGCGTATTACATGCAGAGTTCGGACCCGGGGCGGTCCCTGGGGCAGACGCTGGATCTGATGGTGCAGCGCACATACGCCACCATGACCAACGACTCGCTGATCTCGATCCCGCTCTTCGTGTTCATGGGCTATCTGGTCGAGCGCGCCAACCTCATTGAAAAGCTCTTCCGGTCGATGCACCTGGCGCTGGCGCGGCTGCCGGGCGCGCTGGCGGTTGCCACGCTGGCCACCTGCGCCATCTTCGCGACGGCCACGGGGATTGTCGGGGCGGTGGTCACGCTGATGGGGCTGCTGGCGATGCCGGCGATGCTCAAGGCCGGCTACAGCGTGCGCCTGACGGCCGGTTCCATCACGGCAGGCGGGTGCCTGGGCATCCTGCTGCCGCCGTCAGTGATGCTGATCGTATATGGCGCGACCACCGGCGTGTCGGTGGTGCAGCTGTACGCGGGCGCGCTGTTTCCCGGCATCATGCTGGCCATCCTGTACATGGTCTACGTCATCATCGTGGCCAAGCTGCGGCCCGACATGGCGCCGCCGCTGCCCGAGAACGAACGCGGCGTGCCGCTGCCGCCCGGAACGGCGGCGCTGGCGGCAGGTCAGTACACGCGCGCCGTGTCCGGCATGCTGGCCGCGATGTTCAAGGGCCGGCGCAACAGCGCGGTGTCGTTCGCGTACCTGACGCGCAACATGGCCGTGGCGTTGACGCCGCTGGTCGTCACCGTGCTGATGCTGGCGGTGGTGCACCACGCGCTGACCAAGCCGCCCGAGGTCTACGAGATTCCCGCTGAATTGCGCCTGGGCTCCAGCGACTTCGATTCCGGCTCGGGGTTGAGCGAGCCGCCCGTCGATGGGCTGGCCGAGCCGCCCTCGAACGACCTGCCCGAACCGCCTTCCAACGAGCTGGCCGAACCCCCAGGCAGCGCGCCCGCGGCGTCCGGGCTGAGCGAGCCACCCGGCACGCCCGCCGCCCAACCGCCAGTCGGCCCCGCAGCACCCGCGCAATCCGGCGCGGCTGCCGAGGCCGAACCCCGGATCGCTGCGCCCACGGGCTTCTGGATCTTTGCGGGCATATGCGCGGTGATTCTGGCGGTGTTCTACGCCGCGCTGACGTGGGCGCGGCTGGAAATCTTCAAGATGCTGATGGGCTCGTTCTTCCCGCTGGCGGTCATGATCGCGGCCGTGCTGGGGTCGATCGGCTTCGGCCTGGCCACCCCCAGCGAGGCCGCCGCGATGGGCGCGATGGGCGGGGCCTTGCTGGCGTTGGCCTATCGCCGGTTAAACCTGCCGGTGCTGCGCGAATCGGTGTTCCTGACCGCCAAGACCAGCGCCATGGTCTGCTGGCTGTTCGTGGGATCGTCCATCTTCTCGGCGGCGTTCGCCCTTTTGGGCGGACAGCGCATCATCGAGGAATGGGTGTTATCCCTGGGATTGACGCCGATCCAGT
The DNA here is from genome assembly GCF_019091095.1 of Achromobacter sp. GbtcB20. Classification (NCBI taxonomy): domain Bacteria; kingdom Pseudomonadati; phylum Pseudomonadota; class Betaproteobacteria; order Burkholderiales; family Alcaligenaceae; genus Achromobacter; species Achromobacter sp. GbtcB20. The sequence continues at coordinate 492,315 of NZ_JAGXJZ010000001.1, forward strand.
TCCTGCTGCTGGCGCAGATCATCATCTTCCTGCTTGGCTGGCCGCTGGAATGGACCGAGATCATCGTGATCTTCATGCCGATTTTCGTGCCGCTGCTCAATACGTTCGGCATCGACCCGCTGTTCTTCGGCCTGCTCGTGGCGTTGAACCTGCAGACCGCATTCCTGTCGCCACCGGTGGCCATGTCGGCCTTCTACCTGAAGGGGGTGTCACCGCCGCACGTGACGCTGAACCAGATCTTCCTGGGCATGATGCCGTTCATGGGAATCCAGGTCGTCGCCATCTTCCTGTTGTACATGTTCCCGGGAATCGGCATGTGGCTGCCGACGGTGCTGTACCGGTAGGGCGCGATACGGTGTCTGACACCCGCGAGATGTCGTCTCACATTGACGACGCGCTTGCCTGGGTGTCAGACACCTTGAATTTTTACTGCCCGGACGCCGCCGACAGCGACACCTGGCCGAACGTCATCCACACCTGCGCGGTACCCGATGCCTGCGCGCGATACGTGCCGGAGGCTTCGCCCAGACGCATTGCGACGGCGGCGAACTCCCAGGCCTGGGCGTCATCGCAATCGACCTTGCGCCCACGATCTGCACCGGCGCGGTGGCAGCGACGCCACCCGGCAGCTTGAGGAGCGCTTTGACGCGCTGCTATTCGACCGCCGGGGCTACCGGATGCAACTCACGCCCGCGGGCCAGTTGCTGGCCGACGAAGCCGGGCGGCTGGCCCAGGACATCAGCCGGCTGACGCAGCGGGTGCGGCAGGTCGCCAGCGGTTGGGAGGACCGGCTGCGCATCGTCAGCGACGAAATCCTGGAATTCGAGCTCATGGCGCCGCTCATCCAGGCATTCGACAAGCTGGACTCGGGCGTGCGGCTGCGGTTCACGCACGAGGTGCTGGGCGGCACGTGGGAGGCGCTGCGCGAGGGCCGCGCGGACCTGATCGTGGGTGCCACCAACGAACCGCAAACCATGCCGAACCTGCAGTGGGCGGCGCTGGGCGAAATGGAGTGGCTGTTCGCCGTGTCGCCGCGCCATTCGCTTGCGCGCGCCAAGGCGCCGCTGCGCCAGGACCAGATCCAGCAGCATCGTGCCGTCGTCGTCGCCGACACGGCGCGCGGCGCGGCGGCTCGCGGCTACGGCGGGGTGGGCGGGCAGGCCACGCTGGCGGTGCCCAGCATGCGGGCCAAGATCCTGGCGCAGCGCGTCGGACTGGGCGTGGGCTGGGTGCCGCGGCACCGCGCGGCATCGCTCCTGGCGCGAGGCGAACTCGTGGAAATGGCCACGGAAACCCCGCGCGAACCGAACCTGCTGTACCTGGTGTGGCGCAGCGATCACGATGGACGCGCGCTGCGCTGGTGGCTGGACCAATTGCGCCAACCCCGGATGGCGGCGGCGCTGATGCGGGGCATCGACGGGTTCGCCTGACGCGTTGTAGTCTTAGCCGCGTGCGGCAGCCCCGGCGGACGGCCGGCCAGACCGCGTACAACAGTCCCAAGGACGAACATGGAAGAGACAAGACAGGAACCCCCGCTCGATTGGGCGGCGCTGGTCGACGACCTGAACCGGCTGCTGCGCCTGAAGACCACGGTCATCGGCCTGAAGCTGTACGAGCACGAGGCGGACATGGCAGGCGTGAAAGGCCTGCGCCGGCCCCAGGCCACCCACACCACGGACCAGATCGTGGGCATGGCCGCGCGGCTGGGCTGGACGGTGGGCATCACGGGGGACGATCTGGTCGGCGCGCAATGCCGCGCCGTCATCGGGCTGGGCCCGCAGGACGAGGCATGGAAGCAGGGCAAGGAATACGTGGGCGTCTGGCACGCGACCGAAGCGGACGCTCGGGCGCGCCAGGAGGCCCTGTCCTGTGTGCCGGCCGGCAAGTACCGGGCGATGGTGGTGTCGCCGCTGGCATCCGGACGCCTGGACCCGCCCGACATCTGTCTGGTGTATGCCACGCCGGGCCAGATGATCATCCTGATCAACGGCCTGCAATGGAAAAACTACCGGCGCTTTGACTGGAGCGTCGTGGGCGAGACAGCCTGTGCGGATTCCTGGGGCAGGGCGCTCGCCACGGGCGAACCCAGCCTGTCGCTGCCCTGTTTTGCCGAGCGCAGATATGGCGGGGTGCCCGATGAAGAAATGCTCATGGCCCTGCCGCCGCGCTATCTGCCCATTGCCATAGAAGGTATGAAGGCGTTGTCGGCCAACGGCCTGCGCTATCCCATTGCGCCGTATGGCATTCAGAACGACGTGCGTGCAGGCATGGGCGTGAGCTACGCCCAACCGCCCAAGGCTCAGGGTTGAGCGCCGGCTTGCAGCGCCGCCGCCAGCGCGCGCGCGGCCGGCCCCAGCGGCCGGTCGATGCGGTGCGCAAGATAGGTTTCCATGGCGATCTGGCTGTCGCGGCCTAGGCTGGCGGCGGGCACGCGCAGCAGGCGGCCTTCGGCCAGATCGCGCGCCACCTGCCAAAGCGGCAGGCGGCCCCAACCGAGTCCGGACAGGATCAGCGCATGCTTGGTGTCCTGTCCGCTGACGCGGCAGGTCTGCGGCGACAGGACGGCAAAGTCTCGGCCTTCGGACAGGGGCGACGGATCGGATTGCACGATCTGCAAGTGATCCGCCAGGTCCGCCGCCGCAAGCGCCTGCCCTGCGCGCGCGTTCTGCGCCAAGGGGTGCGAGGCGCCGACGACGGCCACCATCTGTACGGCGCCCAATGCCTGCACGGCGATGCGCGGATGCCTGAAATGCTCGCCGGCCAGAATCCCCAGCGTGTGCGTGCCGGCCAGCAGCGCCTCTACCGGCCCGCCCAGCGGCAGCACCGACACGCGCAGCGACACCGAGGGATACGCGGCGCGCATCCGGTTGAGCGCCGCGCCCGCCTGTTCGATGGGAAAGAGCGTATCGATGACCAGCGACAGTTCCAATTCCACGCCTTCGCCCAGCCCCTGGGCGCGGGCGCGCATCGCATCGACCCGCAAGAGGATGTCGCGGGCGTTGGCAAGCAGGGCTTGCCCCTGCGGCGTCATGACGGGACGATGGCCGGTGCGGTCGAACAGCGGCACGCCCAGTTGCGCTTCCATGTTGGCGATGGCGTGACTGACGGCGGATTGCACCCGCGCCAGGCGGCGCGCGGCCGCACGAAAGCTGCCCGTGTCCGCCACGGCGGCGAATACGCGCAGTTGGTCCAGGGTCAGGGCATCAATCATGTTGATCTATTTCTTCGATCAAAAACGTCAAAAGGTTATCACTTAGCGGGATCGGCTTTGCGCGGCATGATGCCGGAATTCCGGCAAAAACGAGGGCATGATGGACAAGGTTGATGGGGGGGGGGCAGACAGCCGCGCAGCGGGACAACATTGGGGCGCGGTGCTGGCCATCGTCGGCGCGGGCGTCGTGGCGGCGTTGCAGGTGGGCAAGGTCATCATTGCCGCGCCGCTGCTGCGCAAGGACATGGGACTGGATCTGGCCTCCATCGGCACATTGACGGCGGTCTTCTCGGTGCTGGGCATGGTGGGCGGCATCGCCGCGGGCGGCGTGATTGCACGTTTTGGCGCGCGGCGCATGCTGATACTGGGCCTGGCGGCCACGGCGGCGGGCACCGCGGCCGGTGCCCTGGCGCCGACGTACGGCCTGCTGCTCGGGTCGCGGATCGTCGAGGGACTGGGTTTCCTGCTCGTCACGGTGGCCGGCCCCGCGGCGTTGCAGCGCATCGTCGCGGGCGGCAGGCGCGACTTCGCCTTCGCGCTCTGGAGCTGCTACATGCCGGCCGGGATGGCAATTGCCATGCTTGCCTCGCAGGCATTTGACGATTGGCACGCCTATTGGTGGTGCGCGGGCATTGCCGCCGGCGTGGCGCTGGTCAGCATCGCCGTGCTGGCCCCGCCCACGCCCCGGGGAGCCAGCCTGTCGTGGCAGGGCCTGCGCCAGGACACCGCCGACACCATGGGCGCGGCCGGCCCGGTGCTGCTGGCGCTGTCCTTCACGCTCTACAGCCTGATGTTCTTTGCGCTCTTCACGTTCCTGCCCGTGCTGCTGATGGAGCAATTGGGGCTGACGCTTGCCAAAGCCGGCCTGTACAGCGCCATCGCCAGCGCCGCCAATGTGGTGGGCAACCTGGGCGCGGGCGTGCTGCTGGCGCGCGGATGGCGCCGGTCCACATTGATCGCGCTGGCCAGTTCGGTGATGGCGGCCGTGGCGCTCCTGATTTTCGGATCGGCGCTGCCCGCCATGACCACCTTTCTGTTGTGCGTGCTGTTCTCGGCCGTGGGCGGACTGATCCCGGCCACGCTGCTGGGCACCGCGCCACTGGTCGCCCCGCGTCCGGCGCTGACCGCCGCATCCGTGGGACTGGTCATGCAGGGCAGCAACCTGGGGCAGGTGATGGGACCGGTGGCCGTGGGCGGGGCGATCGACCGCTTTGGCTGGACGTCCGCCTCGTTCATCGTCGCGGCCGCGGGTCTGGCTGGTGTGGCGGTGGCCTGGCGTCTGCGGCGCGTGAAAGGCGTCCGTCTTTGACGCGGGCGGACCGGGTCGTGCGCGCGGGGACTCGCCTGCTTGCGCCGCCAGGCGCAGGTCATTCGGCCAGATCGGCGCGGTAACCCGGCTGGCCTATCATGGAGCGCACGACACGATGGAGGTTTCATGCACACGTCCGCTCCACGCCTGGTGATCTTCGATTGCGATGGCGTCCTGATCGACAGCGAAATCATTGCTGCGCGCGCCCAGTCCCGCGCGCTGGCCGAACACGGCATCGCGATCACGCCTGAAGAGGCCGCGCAGCGCTTCGCCGGCATTCCCGATGCGGACATGTGGCGCACGTTGCAGGCCGAAAACGCCTGCTCGCTGCCCGACGAATTTGCCCGGCAGTATGCAGACCGGCTGGAACGCACGTTCCGCACCGAGCTGCGCGCGCTGCCGCATGTGCATGAAACCTTGAAGGTCTTGCGCGAACGCGGCCTGGACCTGTGCGTGGCGTCCAGCAGCATGCCCGCCAAGCTTGAGGCGGCATTGAAGATGGTGGGTCTGTGGGAGATGTTTGCGCCCCACGTGTTCAGCACGGCGCAGGTCGCCAAGGGCAAGCCAGCGCCCGACATATTCCTGTATGCAGCGCGGCAGATGCGGGCCGCGGTGCTGGACTGCGTCGTGGTCGAGGACAGTGTGCCGGGTGTACGCGCCGCCCGGGCGGCGCGCATGCGGGCGGTGGGATTCGTCGGCGCCTCGCACAACGGGCCGCAACAGCGGCAGCGGTTGCTGGACGAGGGCGCCTTTGAAGTGATCGATGATCTGCGGCGCCTGCCGGAGATCATCTGAGGGTTGCTGAGGCCTTAGGCCGCGGCGGGCATTTCGCCGTGCAGCAGGTAATCCATCAGCTCGCGCACTGAGCGCATTGCGCTGCCGAACGGCAGCTTGGATGCGCCGCGGAAGAACAGACCGCGGCTGACTTCGCCGCGCATGGCGGCTGCGAGCTTCAGGTCGATGCAGAACTGGCCAAACTTGGCGATGCCGTCGCGCAGGCCGCATTGCGTCAGGCAGTCCATGCGCTGGCTGCAGCGGCGCGGATCGGCGCGGGTGTTGGCCTGAAGCGTGCCTTCCTGGCGCAGGTAGCGCGTGAGCCACGGCGTGGCGACCGCGCGGGCCGGCAGGCCGGCCACGCTGGTGAATTCCGCCAGTTGGGTGGGATCGGCGTCGATCAGCACGCGCTTGAAGTTCTCGTGGGCGTCGCCTTCGTGGGTGACGGCGAACGCGGTGCCGACCTGCACGCCGTCGGCGCCGTTGCTGAGCCAGTGCCGGACCTGTTCGTGGCTGCCCACGCCGCCCGCGACGATCAGGCGGGGCGCATCGCGGCCCAACTGCAATTCACTGAAGAGGGCGTGACATTCGGCCAGCACCTTCTTGAAATCGAAACGCTCGCTGTGCAGGTCGTCGAGCCGGGCCGCGCCCAGGTGGCCCCCCGCATAACCGGGGTGTTCGATGACGACCGCGTCGGCCAGGCGTCCCTTTTTCATCCATTTCTTCAGGACGGCGGCGACGCCCCGGGCCTCGGACAGAATGGGCACCAGCGCGACTTTGGGGAAGTCGGCGGTCATTTCGGGCAGGTCCAGCGGCAGGCCGGCGCCCATGACGATGGCCTCGGCCCCGCTTTCGCAAGCCTGGCGCACCAGCGCGGGGTGGTCGCGCACGGCCTTCATGACGTTCACCGCCACCAGGCCGCGGCCTTGCGCGGTGTCCAGCGCGGCGCGCACTTCACGATGCAGGGCTTCGCGGTTGGCCGTGTCGATCGTGTCGCGGTCATTGCATTTTTCGGTTTTTTCCACGAGATCGGCGTGGTGATGGCGCAAATCGACGCTGGCAATGGTGCCCACGGCGTTCTGGCTGGCAACCGCGCCGGCCAGGCGATGGGCGGATACGCCAACGCCCATGCCGCCCTGCACGATGGGCAGCAACTCGCGTCCGGCGAGGGTGAGTGATTTGAACCACGTCATGATATGAGTCTTTCCTCTGGTCAAGAGACCAGAGGCTAGAGCAAGGTGGGGAGCGCCGCCTTGCGAAGGATCAAGTGGTGCGGCAATGGGCGGGGCTAAATGCCCGCCCATCCGTCACGCTTTATCCCAGCAGCTTGACGATCGCCGGCACCGAGAGCACGGCGGTGTAGTAGCCCATGAACTGCACGCCGGTGTTGAAACCGAACAGGCGCGACAGCAGGCCGCCAATGAGGCCCATGGTCAGGATGACGAGCAGGCCCAGGAATTGGCCTTCCCAGACGCTGATCACGATGATCAGTCCCACGAACGTGGCGATGATGGCTTCGTGGCTGACCCGGCGCGAGACGAACAGCGCGGCGCGGCGCGCGAAGTTCATGGCGAAGGGGTAGGAGACGACCGCCGCCAGCAGCACCGCCAGCATGCCGTATCCCAGGAATTCCCAGTGGTTCAGCAGGTTGTGCAGGTTGTGCGTCTGGCCCGTTGCCGAATCCACCGTAAAGCGGGGCGGCGCGTTAAAGAGCGGCGCCGCCGGTCCCGCGGCCACGGGGCTCAGGGGCAGCCCGAACGCGATCAGCGGAATCAGGGCCTCGGCAATGTAGGTGGCTTCGGTCACGCCGTTGCGCGCGCTCAGCACCGTGGTCAGGCGGTGATAGGCGTGCTTGACGCGCGAGCCCACCAGTTCGCCCAGCACGACGGTCATGGCGACCGGACTGAACACGAACGTGGCGCTGGAGACGGCCGCGGTGGCAAGCGTCCAGCGGGTCTGCACCCGGTCCATGACCTTCAGCGGGTTCGGGAAGTAGCCCGACCAGCCCTTCACATCGGGCGCCAGCGAGAACGTACGCACCTTGTCGCGCATCATCTTGCCGCGGCCTTGCGGCGAGAGGACAGTGAACAGGTCGGCGATCAGCGGTCCGATCGCAATGCCCAGGAAATAGCTGATGCTCAGCTTGACGCCGTATTTGGCCGTCAGGCTTTGCAGCGCAATGATGACCATGACGAACGGCACCAGCAGCGCCACGGCGGCCCAGCGTCCCGCGGAGAAATATGCGATCAGCAATGCGGCCGCCAGGAAGATCCAGGGGGCCGACTTGGTGATCGCGGCGCCGAACGGCGCAAGCAGTACGGCAAACAGCACCGCCAGCGGCACCGCGACAAAGGCCGCCACGATGGCGCCGGACACCATCTTGCGCAGCGCAATGTGCGGCACGCCCAGTTTGCGCAGCATGTTTGCATCCTGCAGCAATGGCGTGGCCAGCGTGTCGCCCGGGATGCCCAAGAGCGCGGTGGGCACGGCGTGCGTCATGTGCTTGGCCACCGCGCCCGCCAGGAAAAAGGTGAAGACGCCGGCCGGCGGCACGCCCAGCAGCACCACCAGGAGGGTCAGCGGGGCCAGCGTGGTGGTTTCGTCGGTGCCGGACACCAGGCCGATGGCGGCGAACACGACCGCACCCAACAGGCCCATGCCGGCGGCCACCATGATTTGTTCAAGCAGTGCGGGGTCGCTCATGCCAGTGCCTCCTTGGCGGCGCCGCGCCGCGCGGCGGCGGCGTTGGCGGCGCTGTCTGTGATGCCACCGGTGATGCCATCACCGGCACCAGCGCCGGCTGCGGCAGCAGGCTGTGCGAACAGGTCGTACAGATCCAGTTCCTTCAGTTCGCGCACGACCGGCTCGGGCAGGTCCGCCAGTGTGCCCAGGCCGCCCGGCTGCTCGGCCAGTTCGGCCAGCACCTCGGCGCGCCAGGCGGGATCATGTGTGGCGCTGCGCTCGATGACCTCGCGCTTGGGCGGAAACAGCCGCGCGCAGATCACGCCGGCCAGCACGCAGCCCGCCAGCCCGGCCAGCATGGCGTAGGCGTGCGCCAGCTCGGGCGAGGCGACCATGCCGCGCAACCAGCGGCTGGCGGCAAAGAAGCCCGCCACGCTGATCGTGATGCCGATGCCGATGGCCCAGGCCAGATGCCTGAGATCCACGGTGTCGCTCCAGACTTCAGCCAGGCGCGTGGAGGGCGCCGGGAGGCTTTGTTTCATGTCTCTCTCCTGTGTTTATCGGACGGCGCGCGTTGGGGGCCGGCGCCGTCTCGGATACCTGCCTTGCGGGTTATCGGGCTGCGCGCAGTTCCTCCAGCAAGGCCAGCGCGCGATCGGTGCGGACATCCTTTTCGGCCGCCATGCGCTTGGCAACTTCGTCGATCTCCGCGCCGGTGGCGCCCGCCACCAGGGCAATGTTGCGGGCATGCAGCGCCATGTGGCCGCGCTGGATGCCTTCGGTGGCAAGCGCGCGCAGCGCGCCCAGATTCTGCGCCAGGCCGACCGCGACGGCGACTTCGCCCAGCTCCTGCGCCGAGCGCACGTCCATGATCTTCAGTGCAAGGCGCGCCAGCGGATGGGTCTTGGTGGCGCCGCCCACCAGGCCCACGGGCATGGGCATTTCGATGGTGCCGACCAGGGCGCCGGAGGTGTCCTTTTCCCAATGCGTCAGCGACGTGTAGCGGCCCGAGCGGCTGGCGTAGGCGTGCGCGCCGGCCTCGACCGCGCGCCAGTCATTGCCCGTGGCCACGATCACCGGGTCGATGCCGTTCATGATGCCCTTGTTATGCGTGGCGGCGCGGTACGGGTCGATGGCGGCGAACGTGTAGGCATCCAGCACGCCTTCGATGATCTCGGCCCCGCTGCGCTCCTTGGTGTCCAGCGTCTGCGGGGTCAGACGCACGCGGGCGCGGGCCAGCCGCAGGTCGGCCAGGTTGGACAGGATGCGCAGCCGCACCGACCCGCCGACGATCTCCTCGACCAGCGGCGCCACGGCCTCGGCCATGGTGTTGACGGTGTTGGCGCCCATGGCATCGCGCACGTCGACGATCAGATGCATCACGATCATCGGACCGCGCGGCGTGTCGGGAAAGACGTGCACTTCGATGTCCTGGCAGCCGCCGCCCAGTTCGATCAGCACCTTGTCTCGGCTGTTGGCCAGCGTCAGGATCCGCTCCCGCTCGCGCAGCAGGGCCAGCCGCGCGCCATGCGGGTCGGTCAGGCCCAGCACCTGCACCTGCGCACGCATGAGGGGCCGGGTGCTGGATGTCTCGAAGCCGCCGCACTCGCGCGCCAGCTTGGCCATGAACGAAGCGGCAGCCACGACGGACGGTTCTTCCACCGCCATCGGCACCAGCACGTCGCGGCCGTTGACCTGGAAGTTGCCCGCCACGCCCAGCGGCAGCTCGAAAGTGCCCAGCACGTTTTCGATCATGCCGTCGGCGCGGGCAAGGCCCAGGGCGCCGGGCTCGGCGAGCAGGCTGCGCTCTTCTGCCGTAAGCGAGGCGGCGTCGGCAATGGCAGCGAGGCGTTGGGCGGGCGTGAGGGCCCGGAAGTTGGGCAGGCGTGAATCGGCCACGATGGCGTGTCTCCGTATAAGAATCGAGTGGCCTGATTCTAGGTAAACTGTACCGCTATTCAGAGGTACAGTTTGGGCAAACAGTACCATTGCACTGCACCAATTTTCGGCAACGCATTCATGGGGATCCCAACGTGGCAGACGCCAATCCGCCTGGCAGGCCGCAGCGCCCGGCGCCCATCGCCGAAAGCCTGGCCAACCTGATCGGCCAGCAGATCGCAGACGGCGTCTATCGCGCCGGCGACAAGTTGCCGTCCTTGCGCGAGCTGGCGCAGTTGCACCGCTATGCCAAGAACACGGTGGTCGTGGCATTTGAAATGCTGGTGGCGCGCGGGCTGGTCGAGCCGCGGCGCGGCTCTGGCTTTTACGTGTTGGACGTGGACCACGCGCGACCCGCGGCGGACGAGGAACCGGGGCAACTGAGCCGGGCGATGGATATCGTGTGGCTCATGCGCGAGCAGCTCAAGACCCAGCCGGACGCGGTTGCCGTGGGCGATGGATTTCCGCCGGTGGAGTGGCTGGCGGACATGCGCATGGACCGCTACCACCAGAAGGTGGTGCGCACGGGGCTCGGGGCGTTATTCCGCTATGGCAGCCGTTTCGGCTACGCGCCGCTGCGCGAAAGCCTGGTGCGCAAGCTGGGCGATGTGGGCATCAACGCCGCGCCGTCGCAATTGGTGCTCACGCATGGCGCCAACGAGGCCATGGACCTGGTGATCCGGTACTTCCTGCCGCCGGGGTCGACGGCGCTGGTGGACGACCCAGGTTACTACCCGCTCTTTGGCAAGCTGAAGCTGGCCGGGGTGCGGATGGTGGGCGTGCCGCGCCTGCCCGACGGGCCGGACGTGGTGGCTTTGGAAGCGTTGCTGCAGCGCGAAAAGCCGCGGCTATTCTTCACGCAATCGATCGCGCACAACCCGACCGGCTCGGACATGACGCCGGCCAAGGCCTACAAGATCCTGCAGTTGGCAGAGCGCTACAACCTGATGGTGGTCGAGAACGATCCGCTGGCGGACTTCAAGCCCACGTCCTCGGTCCGGCTGTCGGCGCTGGATCAGCTTGAGCGCACGCTATACATCGGCAGCTTCTCCAAGTCGTTCTCCGCGGCGCTGCGCGTGGGTTTCATCGCCTGCAATGCGGCATTGGCCAGCGATCTGGCCGACCTGAAGGCGCTGGTGCATGTCAGCAGTTCCGAATACTGCGAACGGATGGTGGACGTGATGCTGCGCGAGGGCCATTACGAGCGGCATCTGGTGCGGCTGCGGCAACGGCTGGAGGCCGCGACCGGACAGGCCTTGCAGGTGCTGGACGCGCTGGGCGCCCACGTGTTTACGCGGCCGACCAGCTCGCTGTACCTGTGGGCGGCGTTTCCGGGCGTGCCGGACTCGCTGACGCTGGCCGAGGCGCTGATGCCCGAAAAGGTCATCATGGCGCCGGGCCGCGTGTTCAGCGTGGACCCCAAGGCGGTGTCGCCGTGGTCCCGCTGCAATGTGGGCGCCGTGGTGTCGCCGCGGTTTCATGCCACCCTGGCCGCGCACCTGGCTCAGCGATAGGCAAATTCCTCGAAGGTTTGCCGCAGCTCGGCCTGCGCCTGGTTGCTGAGCGCGCGCGCGACCGGGGCGCCGGGCGCGGCGCGTGCCGCTTGCACCGCAAACTGGCGCACGCCGCGGCGCGAGAGTTCGCGCGCCAGCGTCATCAGGCGCGGTTCGTCCAGCCAGTCCGGATGCCAGGTGATGCGGCATTCGAAGTCCGTGCCTGCCGATAGCAACTGCGTCAGGCACGCGAGCGCCGGGCGCTGCGAGTCGCGACGGCCCGTGATGTCGTCATAGCCCTTGGCGTCCGCCTTGATATCCATGCCCACCCAGTCCAGATGGCGCAGCACGTCGGCCAGCCGCAACGGATAGATGCCTGCGGTGTGCAGGCCCACGCGGTAGCCCATGCGTTTGATGTCGCGGATCATGGCGGGCAGGCGCGGTTCGCTCAAGGGCTCGCCGCCGGAGAACACGACCGCATCCAGGAGGCCCTTGCGGGTTTCAAGGAAGGCACGGACTTCGCGCCAGTCATAACGGGCGGCGCGCGTCTGCAGCTCGGTGTTGTGGCAATAGTGGCACCGCCACGGACAACCCGAGATGAAGACGACCGCCGCCAGCTGGCCCGGCCAGTCCACGGTGGAAAAAGGCACCAGCCCCCCGACCGCGGGCGAGTGCCGGGGCAGGGGCTGGATGACGGGTTGGGGCGGCGAGGCATAGGCTGGCCGGTCGGTCAGCAGGCGCACGGCCTGGCTGGCGGGCCGGCCGGCGCCGCCGGCCTGCGAAGCGCCCACGGGCGAGCCGCCTTCAGGCACTGCGTTCGACGAAGAAGCGGCGCTCATTGAATTCGCCCTGTTTGCCGGTGTTGAAGGAAGACACCGGGCGGTGGTAGCCCATCACCCGGGTCCAGACTTCGCAGCGCACGCGCTGGCTGTCGTCCAGTTGGACGGCGGAAGCGGACGTGGCGGCGGGGGCGGTCAAGGTTTGCATGAGATTTCCTCGGGAGTGAATGCCGGACGCATGCCCGGCGGGTGAAGGACAGCGCGCGCCGGGATGCCACGCGCCGGTCCGGGTCCGGAAACGCTACGCCGGCGTGCAGCAGGCCGATTGCTTGGCCAGCAGCTCCGCGTCGCACTTGGGGCAGAACTCGTGGTGCCCCGCCAGATAACCGTGATTCGGGCAGATCGAGAACGTGGGCGTGACGGTGATGTAGGGCAGGCGGAAGTTGGTGAGCGCGCGGCGCACGAGCTGTTTGCAGGCCTCGGCGGTGGACACGGCTTCGTTCATGTATAGGTGCAGCACCGTGCCGCCCGTGTACTTGCTTTGCAGCGTTTCCTGCAGTTCCAGTGCGTGGAAGGGATCGTCCGTGTAGCCCACCGGCAACTGGCTGGAGTTGGTGTAGTAAGGCTGGGCGTCCGTGCCCGCTTGCAGGATGCCGGGATAGCGCTTGCGGTCTTCGCGGGCAAATCGGTATGTGGTGCCTTCGGCGGGCGTGGCCTCCAGGTTGTAGAGATGGCCGGTTTCTTCCTGGAATTCGGTCATGCGCTGGCGCACGCGATCCAGCAGGCGCACGGCAAAGGCGTGGCCGGCGGGCGTGGTCACGTCTTCGGCGTCGTCGGTGAAGTTGCGGATCATCTCGTTGATGCCGTTCACGCCCAGCGTGCTGAAGTGGTTGCGCAACGTGCCCAGGTAGCGGCGGGTGTAGGGGTAGAGCCCCTGGTCGATGTAGCGCTGCACCACCTTGCGCTTGGTTTCCAGGACATCGCGGCCCAGCGCCAGCAGATAGTCCAGGCGTTCCATCAGGCGTGCCTCGTCGCCGCGGCACGTATGGCCCAGGCGGGCGCAGTTCACGGTCACCACGCCGACCGACCCCGTCTGCTCGGCCGAGCCGAAGAGCCCGTTGCCGCGCTTCAAGAGTTCGCGCAGGTCGAGCTGCAGGCGGCAGCACATCGAGCGCACCATGTGCGGCTCGAGGTCGGAATTCAGGAAGTTCTGGAAGTAGGGCAGCCCATAGCGCGCCGTCATTTCAAAGAGGCGCTCGGTGTTCGGGTGGTCCCAGTCGAAATCCGGCGTGATGTTGTAGGTGGGGATGGGGAACGTGAACACGCGGCCCTTCGCGTCGCCAGCCATCATGACCTCGATGTAGGCGCGGTTGATCATGTCCATTTCGGCTTGCAGGTCGCCGTAGGAGAACGGCATTTCCTCGCCGCCCACGTACGGGATCTGGTCCTTCAGGTCGGCCGGGCAGGTCCAGTCGAAGGTCAGGTTGGTGAAGGGCGTCTGCGTGCCCCAGCGGCTGGGCACGTTCAGGTTGAAGATCAGTTCCTGGATGGATTGCTTGACGTCGGCGTAGGTCATCGCGTCGCGGCGGATGAATGGCGCCATGTAGGTGTCGAACGAACTGAAGGCCTGCGCGCCGGCCCATTCGTTCTGCAGCGTGCCCAGGAAGTTGACGATCTGGCCTATGGCGGCCGACATATGTTTCGGGGGCGTGGATTCGACCTTGCCCGGGATGCCGTTGAAGCCTTCGGTCAGCAACTGGCGCAGCGACCAGCCGGCGCAGTAACCGCTGAGCATGTCCAGGTCGTGGATGTGGATGTCGCCTTCGCGGTGGGCGTGGCCGGCTTCGGGCGTGAAGACGTTGGACAGCCAGTAGTTGGCGGTGACCTTGCCGGCCACGTTCAGGATGAGGCCGCCCAGGCTGTAACCCTGGTTGGCGTTGGCATTCACGCGCCAGTCGCGCTGTTCCAGATACTCTTCCATGGCGCTTTCCACGTCGACCAGCGTGTGGCGCAGGGAACGCAGGCGGGCGTGCTGCTCGCGGTGGACGATGTAGGCGCGCGCGGTGCGCCAGTGGCCCGCCTGGACCAGGGCTTCCTCGACGCGGTTCTGGATGGTTTCGACGCCGGGGCAAACATTGCCGTCCAGCTTTGCGATGACGGTGCCGGTCAGGGCGCGTGCGCCTTGCAGGTCCAACTCCCCGGTGCTTTGGCCCGCCGCCGCCATGGCTTGCGCGATCTTCTCGCTATCGAATGCAACGACGCGGCCGTCGCGCTTGAGGATGTGTTGGATTCCCATTGTTGGCACCATATGTAGTGGAGTTCGAAAACTCTACCACCACATATGGTGCTGAATGGTTGGCATCTGGGCGCAGGTTGACCGGCGTCAAACAGGCAAAATGGTCTGCGAAATTGCGCAATGCTGCGATGGGTCGCGGCCAGGTGCTCAGTAAAACACCGTCAAAACCCGATGCCCACGCCCACCAGGGATATCGCCACCGCCAGGGCGGCAGCGCCTGCGGCAGGCCGTGGCGTCCAGGACAGTTTGCCAAACCACAGCAGCGCGCCCGCGCAGAGCCAGCCCAGCCAGACCATCATGCCCAGCGCATCGCCCCACAGTCCGACGCAAGGCAGGATCGCCAGCCCCATCAGCAGCGCGCCAGCGCCGCGCAGCACGCGCGTGTGGGCCGCGCGGGGATTGCGCGTCCAGACCTGGTGGTAGTGGCGGGGGGTGGCCAGGGCCAGGCAAGCCATGCCGGCGTAAGTCAGCAGCAAGGCCATCGCGATTGCGCAGAGGTCATTCAGGGTCATGCGGCTGCACGTCTTGCGCGAGTTGCCGACCCTGTGTGAGGGCGCGGCGCGCTGGCGCTTTGATGGGTAACGACCCTGATTCTACGGGAATCGGCGGCGCGTCCGGCGCGCGGGGCTTTGTATTTTCTTCCGGGCGATGCGGAGCGTGTGCGGATCGGCCGGCCCCCGCGACGCCCCGCAAGGCCCGTCTGCGCGGCGTTTGCAGGCGCTTTGCCATCGCAGGAACGGCAATTGCTGGGTTCGCGCCTCCATCCGGAACGATCGCCGCGTGCGGATCGTTGATGACCTACCACAAGGAGCCCAACCATGAAGCGCAAAGCCGGAAACGCCGATCAGATCAAGGAACTGCTGTACCAGGCCCTGGAAACCGAAATTGGCGGCCTCGCCATCTACGAGACCGCAGTGTCGTGTGCCATCAACGAAGACCTGAAGAAGGAATGGCTGGGCTATCTGGAAGAAACGCGCACGCATCGCCGCGTGCTGCTGACCGTCTTCGAGCAACTGAAGCTCGACCCGCAGGCCAAGTCGCCGGGCCGCGACGTGGTGCGGCACTTGGGCGAATCGTTGGTGAAGGCCATGAAGATGGCCATTTCGGCCGGCGATCCCGAAGCCGCGCAGCTCGTGGCCACCGAATGCGTGGTGCTGGCCGAGACCAAGGATCACGCCAATTGGTCGTTGATCGGGTTGATTGCCGAGCAGCAGTCGGGCGAGCAGGCCAAGATCCTCAAGCAAGCCTACGACGCGGTGGCGACCGACGAGGACCACCACCTTTATCACACGCAGGGCTGGTCGCGCGAACTGTGGATCGAGTCGCTCGGCTTCCCCGCCGTGCTGCCGCCGCCCGAAGAAGTGAAGAAGGTCGAGACCGCCATTGGCGCATCCCGCGCCGAACAGGCGCGCGACTCGATGCTAACCCATTAAGGAGAAAGACTCATGGCAAGCAAAAAGCCAGCCAAGGCCGGCCAGGGCGGTGCACTGGACACCGCCTACATGAACACCGACAGCGGTCCCGCAAGCGGACCGGCCGGCAAGCCGAGCCACCCCGCGCTCAAGCGCGCGGCAGCGGTGGGCGCCACCGTGGGCGCCATGCCCCATAACACCAACAAGGAAGCCGAGTACGGCGAGCAGGCCGCGCGTTGCCCGTACGCCGGCGCGCACGTGGGCGCCGTGGACCCCGCCGTCGGCGCAAGCTCGCTGTCCGAAAAGGAAGTGTCGGACAAGACCGGCGACGCCGCGACCCCGGGCGTGAACCGTGTCGACGGCCAACTGCCGCGCGTGCGCGCGGACGGCGGCGGCCAGGAACTGACCACCAATCAGGGCGTTCGCGTCAGCGACAACCAGCATTCGCTCAAGGCTGGCCTGCGCGGGCCGGCGCTGCTGAAGGATTTCATCCTTCGCGAGAAGATCACGCACTTCGACCATGAGCGGATTCCCGAGCGCATCGTGCACGCCCGCGGCTCGGCGGCCCACGGCTACTTCGAGTGCTACAAGCCGCTGACCGACCTGACCGCCGCGTCGCTGTTTGCCGAGGCCGGCAAGCGCACGCCGGTGTTCGTGCGCTTTTCGACGGTGGCGGGCGAGCGCGGATCCAAGGACACGGCGCGCGACGTGCGTGGCTTTGCCGTCAAGTTCTATACCGACGAGGGCAACTGGGACCTGGTGGGCAACAACATGCCGGTGTTCTTCATCCAGGATGCGATGAAATTCCCGGACCTGGTCCACGCGGTCAAGCCCGAGCCGCACCATGGCATGCCGCAGGCCGCGTCCGCGCACGATACCTTCTGGGACTTTGTGTCGCTTATGCCCGAGTCCACCCACATGCTGATGTGGGTGATGTCGGACCGCGCGATCCCGCGCAGCTACCGGATGATGCAGGGCTTTGGCGTGCACACGTTCCGGTTCGTCAACGCGCAGGGTGAATCGCGCCTGGTGAAATTCCACTGGAATCCCATCCTGGGGACGCACTCGCAAGTGTGGAACGAGGCGGTCAAGGTGTCGGGCGCAGACCCCGACTATCACCGCCGCGACCTCTGGGAAGCCATCGACGCGGGTCATGGTCCGCAATGGGAGCTGGGCGTGCAGGTCTTCACGGAAGACCAGGCCGAAGGCTTCAGCTTCGACGTGCTGGACGCCACCAAGATCGTGCCCGAGGAACTGGTGCCGGTCGTGCCCATCGGCCGCATGGTGCTGGATCGCAACCCCGACAACTTCTTTGCCGAGACCGAGCAGGTGGCCTTCTGCGCCGCGCACGTGGTCCCCGGCGTGGACTTCACGAATGACCCGCTGCTGGCTGGCCGCATCCATTCCTACGTTGACACGCAGATCTCGCGCCTGGGCGGCCCGAACTTCCACGAGATCCCCATCAACGCGCCGCTGGCGCCGGTGCACAACAACCAGCGCGACGGCATGCATCGCCAGACCATTCATCGCGGCCGCGTGTCCTACGAGCCCAATTCCCTTGCCGGCGGCTGTCCGTTCCAGGCGGGAATGGACGGGTTCGTGTCGTTTCCGGAGCCGGTGACAAGCGACGAACTGCGCGGACATCCGGAAAAATTTGCCGAGCACTACAACCAGGCCACGCTGTTCTACGACAGCCAGACCGCATGGGAACGCAAGCACATCATCGACGCCTTCGCGTTCGAGCTCAGCAAGGTGACGGTGCCGCAGATCCGCGAGCGCATGGTCGCTTCCCTGCGCAATGTGTCGGACGAACTGGCGCAGGGCGTGGCCGATGAAATCGGCATGCCCTTGCCGGATCCCTTGCCGCGCGCGACGAAGAATCCGCCCAAGTCCGAAGTGCAGGTGTCGCCCTCGCTGTCGCTGACCGCCCGCCCTGGCGACGGCGGCGTGGCGACGCGCAAGGTCGCCATCCTGGCGGCGGAAGGCGTGGACGGCAAGGCGCTGTCCGCCGTGGCCGACGCGCTCATGCAGGCAGGCGCCGTCGTGCGGCTGGTGGGCCAGCGCATTGGTCCGATGCAGACGGGCGAGGGCGGTGCGTTCGATGCGGATGCGTCGCTGGACAACCATCCGTCCGTGGTGTTTGACGGCGCGGTGGTTGTCGGTGGCGCCGACGCCGTGCAACGCCTGGCGGCCGACGGACGGGCGCTGGAGTTCCTGCGCGACGCCTATCGCCACGGCAAGACGCTGATGGGTGTCGGCGACGGCGTTCAGGTGTACGCCGCGGCGGGCATCGACCCCGATCCGAACGATGGCGGACTGCTGTTGGGCGGCGAGGATCCGCAAGCGTTCATTGCCGCCTTGGGCAAACATCGCCATCCGGAACGGGAGACGACGCCGCCCAAGGTATGAGGGGCGCGGCAGCACGGGTAAGCAAGGACCATTGACACCCGCGGGACGCCTCTCGAATACTGAGCCGGCAGGTCGGGCGAGCGCATCGGGCGCTCGCCCTGTCTAACCGGGGAGGCCGTATGAACCGAGCGTCCGTGTTGCCTGTGAAATTCGTTGGCTGGCTTTGTGCCAGCCTTTTGTCTTTTTCCGCCCTGATCGGCGTCTCCCCGTCCGCGCGGGCGGCGTCGGCGTCGGAGATAGGCGCCGACGCAACGGCGGCGCTTGAGCAGCTTTACACGCAGGACCCGCGCATCCGCCAACTGGGCGACAAAGCCGTTGCGGTACTGGTGTTTCCCAACATCATCAAGGGCGGTTTCCTGGTGGGTGGCGAGCGCGGCTCGGGCGCCTTGATCCGGCGCGGTCAGGTCGAGGGCTTTTATTCGATCTCGGCGCTGTCGTTCGGACTGCAGGCGGGCGCGCAACAGTTTTCGTACGCGCTGTTCTTCATGAACGAGCCCGCGCTGGCGTATCTGAATCAGAGCGACGGCTGGGCGCTGGGCGCGGGCCCGAGCCTGGTCGTGGTCGACCAGGGCTATGCTGCCAGCATCTCGACCACGACCCTGACGCAGGACGTGTACGCGGTGCCGTTTGGCGAGCAGGGCCTGATGGCGGGGATGGGGCTGGAAGGATCCAAGATCAGCAGCATGGTGCCGGATTGATGACGCGGCACAAAGCAGGCGGGACGCCGGTGGGCGTCCCGTGTTGCGGTCACTCAAGCGTAATGCCTGCACGCTGGGCGACGGCGCTGAATCTGGCGATCTCGATCGTGATCTGGTCCCTGAAGGCCTGGCCGGGCAGGAAGACGGGATTGAGCGACAGGTCCGATACGCTCTTGCGCACTTGTTCGTCGTGCATGATTTCCGTCATGGCCCGGTTCAGCGTGTGCATGACGGTGGATGGCGTCTGGGCCGGCGCAACCAGGCCGTACCAGCCCACGAACGACACATCCGCCATGCCGGCTTCCGCGAAGGTCGGCACGTCCGGCAATTGCGGCATGCGCTGATCGCCGGTGACGGCCAGCGCGCGGACCTTGCCGGCGCGCGCCTGGGCCGCCGACGCCGACACCGTGTCCACGGCCAGGGCGATCTCGCCGCCGATCAGCGCGGTGATGAGCTGCGCGCTTCCCTTGTAGGGAACCGGCACCATTTTGGCGCCGGCTGCCTGGGCGAACATTTCGCCCGTCAGGTGGGGGGCGGATCCCGGTCCGAACGTGCCGTACATCAGGCCGCCCTTGGCAGTCTGCTGGCGCGCGAGTTCGGCCGCCTCGTGAGGCGTGGCCGCGGGCAGCGAATTCTGCGCCAGCAGCACGACGGGGGCCATCGCGACGATGCCCACGTGCTCGAAGCTGCGCACGGGATCGTAGGGCAACGCGGGCTTGAGTGCCGGCAGGACGCTGTAGGTTGTGCTGCCCGACAGCATCAACGTGTAGCCGTCCGGCTTGGCGCGGGCGACCGCTTCGGCGCCGATGAGCGTCGAGGCGCCGGGGCGGTTTTCAACGATGACGGGCTGGCCGAACTTCCCCGACAGCTTGGTGGCAAGCAGGCGCGCCACCGCATCGGTGGCGCCGCCGGGTGTGAAGGGGACAACGATCTTGATGGCCTGGTCCGGATAGGCCGCGTGGGCGTCTTGGGCGTGGGCGGCGGTGGCGGCAAGGGTCAACGCCAACAGGGCGGTGCGAAATCTGGCGGTCATGGCGGGGCTCGGTCTTGTCAGGCGTAAGTGGACGATTGGGCGCAGGCTTGTTCGAGTACGTCGGCGCCCTGGGTTCCCAGGTCCCAGAACAGGCCGGCCATGATGGCCAGGCCTTCCCGGGCGACGCTGCCCAGCAGATGCTCGTTGGGCGCGTGCTGCGCGCAGGCGGGGTAGGAATGTGGGACCCACAGGGTGGGCAGGCCAAGCTGGTCGGCAAAGATGTCGTTGGGCAGGGAGCCGCCCAGGTTGGGCAGGAGCGCCGGGCGCTTGCCGGTGGTGTGTTCCAGCGAGGCGGCGGCCCAGCGTACCCACGGGGTGTCTGGCGACAGGCGCGTTGCGCCCGCCTGCATGCCGATGCGCACTTCCACGTCGGCAAGGCCAAGCTGGCGCAGATGATCGGCCACATGATCCTGCAGGCCGCGCCAGTCGGTGCCCACCACGAAGCGCAACTGGCACCAGGCCACGGCTTCGGGGGGGATGGCGTTCACGGGCTTGGCCGGGTCGCCCGCGCCGAAGGTCAGCACGTCCAGGCTGTTCCAGCCAAACACCTTTTCAGGCGAGGTCAGGCCGGGTTCGCCCCACCACGTGTTGATGGCCGGATCGTCTTGCCCGCCGCCGACTTCAAGGTCGGCCAGGGCCTGGGCGACCGCGGCGGGGATGGGCGGGGGACGCAGCCCGGGGACGGCGATGCGGCCGTTGGCGTCCACGAGCGAGCTGATGGCGTGCGACAGGCGGATGGCCGGATTGGCGAGCAGTCCGCCCCAGTTGCCGGAGTGGTAGCCGCGGTCCCGTGACCGCACCCTGAGTTCGAAATTGATCGCGCCGCGCGAGCCCATGAACAGCGTGGGCCGGGCGGCGTTCAGGCGCGGTCCGTCGCTGGCGATGAAGACGTCGGCGGCCAGGAGATTGCGGTGCGTCTTACAGAAGTCGGACAGGCCCGGCGAGCCGGCTTCCTCGCCGGTTTCGATGAGCCAGATGGTATTGAAACCGAGCGCGCCGCCGCGCGCATCAATGACGCGGGACAGCGCTTCAAGGTTGATCGAATGCTGACCCTTGTTGTCGGCCGTGCCGCGCCCGTACCAGCGGTCGCCTTCGACCTTGAGCTGCCAGGGGTCGCGGCCGGATTCCCATTTGGCGGCGTTGCCCCGCACCACGTCGCCGTGGCCATACATGAGGACCGTGGGCAATTCGGCCGCTTCGATGCGGCGCGCCACCAGGATCGGCAGGTCCACCCCGGCCGGGTTTGCGTGCACCGCACAGGAAAAGCCCAGCGCCGACAGGCGCGGAACCAGTTCGTCCTTCAGGTAGGCATGCTGCGCCGCGGCCTGCGTGGGCACTTCGCTTTCGGTCGCAAATGCGACCCGGCGCGCCAGGGTGTCCAGAAGGACGCCGCTGTCATACGCTTGTACGGCGTGGAGAATGGCTTGTTCGCGGGTCATGGCGGTTCTCGGTGCGGGGGTTGGAAGCACAAATTTATTGCGCTTCTTAACGTGCCACAATTAGATATTTCGCACTTTTGCGTTGCTTAAATGGCATGTCTTTGGGAGCCCGCCATGATTTCCCTAGGCCTCAGATATTTCCTGGAAGTCGCGCGCTGCGGATCGATCGCGGGCGCGGCGGCGGCCCTGCACGTGGCGGCGTCCGCCGTGAGCCGGCAGATCGCCAAGCTGGAGGACAGCTTGGGCATCGTGCTGTTCGAGCGTCAGGCGCGCGGCATGGAGCTCAGCGAGGCAGGCTTGCAACTGGCCGCCTACGCCCGGGCCGCCGCCCTGGAGGCCGAACGCGTCACCACCGAGATCCGGCGGCGCAGTGCGCTGGGCGACGTCACCATCCGGCTGGCCTGCAGCGAGGGCTTCGCGCACCGTTTCATGCCGATGTGCATGGCCGACTTCAAGCAGATGCGGCCCGAGGCGCGCTTTCATCTGCAGGTGGATCGGCCGGAAGAGGTGATTCGCCGGATTCTGGAGGGACTGTCCCAGATCGCGCTGCACTACACGGTGGCACAGGACGATCGACTCAAGACCGAGCTGCTGACCCGGGCACCGGTGTACGCGGTGATGTGCCGGCGGCATCCGCTTGCCAGCCGCCGCACGGTCAGCCTTCGTGACCTGGCGGAGGTGCCGGTGTCGGTGGGCGATACCGGCACGACCGTCCGGCAGTTATTCGACAACGCCTGCGCCAACGCCGGGCTGCACATCGAGCCGGCCTACGTATCGAACAATTCGGCGGCCTTCCTGCCCATGCTGCCGGGCAGCCGCATCGTGGCGCTGACGGGCTACCTGACGCTGATGGGCG
Organism: Achromobacter sp. GbtcB20; assembly: GCF_019091095.1. Lineage (NCBI taxonomy): Bacteria > Pseudomonadati > Pseudomonadota > Betaproteobacteria > Burkholderiales > Alcaligenaceae > Achromobacter > Achromobacter sp. GbtcB20. The sequence goes on from NZ_JAGXJZ010000001.1 coordinate 514,644, forward strand.
ACCCGCAGGGGGCCGCGCTGGCCGCGGTGCCCTTCAGCAACCCCGAGATGCGCCAGCGCAGCATTCAGGCGGTGACGCTGCAGGGGCGCACCTTGCCGCCGCTGGCCAAGGAGTTCCTGGATTTCATGGCGCAGCGGCTCACCGCCACGCCCCGCGCGCCGGATGCGGACAAGGGCGACGCGTGAGCTAGACCGACCGCACGAACAACGCCCGCAGCTTGTTCCAGAAATCGCCGCCCAGAACGAAGAAGCTGGCCACCAGCATGACGTCGCCCAGCAGCTGCGCCTGCCATATCCGGGGGCGCAGGCCGGGCCAGATCTGGTCGACATAAGGCTCGAGCATCGAGGTCAGCAGCGGCAGGATGAACATCACCATGCCGATCGCATGGCGCACCGGCCCCACCTTCTGCACGGGCGCCAGTTTCTTCGCGTGACCGCCGATGATGGCCTTGAGCTGCTGGAATCCCTCTTTGCCCATGACGGCGATGCAAGTGATGAGCAGCACCTTGTTGGCGATGAAGATGGCGCCCGTCAACGCCGCGATGCGTGACCCCGGGATGTCCATCGCGGCGCCAATGGGGATAAGGAACCAGAGCGCGAAAGCCAGGATGAAGAGGGCGATTCCGCACTTGAAGCGCCAGCCCATCGCTGGCGCAGGGGGGGTAGGCATGTCTTGGACACTCATGGCGGACTCCTTTTAAGGCGTGAGAACGGATGGCGTGCGGAAAAGCCCGGTCCGCGCGGCCGGGGTTCAAGCAACTGCAGCATCAGGCACGCATACAGCGTGACCGCGATGAACAGACCCATGCGAATGGCGAAGGCCGTGTAGACATCATTGCCCGCAATGCTGTCCTGGACCGACTGGCCAAGCAGGATGACGAGCGTGATCAGGGTGTTCAACCAGAAGCTCGGGGCGTGCGGCGTGGGGCTCAGCCGATACAGCTTGCGGGCGATCACCAGCGCGAACAGCAGCATCCAAAGGAAGTACATCCACAGGCTGGGAAACGGCCTGAGTCCGAGCCAGAACGCCACGGCCAGCACGCCGGCCAGCAGGGTGGAACCGAGTATTTCGCGCGCCGCTCCGTGCGCTGCCGTGACGCAGCTCTGCCTTCCCAAGCTGACCGCCTTCAGGATGATGGGCATGTAGCCCAGCGGATCGGTCATTGCCAACAGGAAAGCCGGCAGCACCACCAGGGCCGCGCGCAGGGCCATGCGGTTGGCCTCGCCCGCAGATAGCACGGGCGGGGGCGGCGGGGCCGGAAGGCCAGGCGGATCCGGGAACAGCGCGTGGCAGACGCCCAGCATCAGCGCCGCGAGCAGCAGGCCTTTGACCAGCGCCTCGATCACCGTCACGGCCAGACCGAAGTCGAAGGTGCCCGCCGCCGAAATCATGGTCAGGCCGATGATGAGAAAGGTCGACACCAGGTTGTTGCCCCCGCGCAGCCCATGACGGAACGCGAGGAACAGGCACAGGCCGACGATCAGGACACCGGCGGCCGGGTAATAGCGCAGCAACGGGATGAGCACGAGGCCCGTGCCGGTGGTGAACGCCGCCACCAGCGCCAGGCCCACGCCGGCCTTCAGGGACAACGGCCGGTTCATCTGCGCCAGCAGGAAGACGCCCAGCACGGGCGCGACCATCGGGATCGGCATGTCCAGCCCGAAACTGATCGCCAGGCACAGCGCCGTCCCCACGCCCAGTCGCAGGGCGCGCTGGCCGCGCGGGTCGCGGGGAGCGGTGCGGTCGTCAGTACGCATAGGAAAGCCAGCTCATCAGCCGCAAATACAGGCGCCCCAGCGGATTGAGCGGATTGCCCGGATGGGGAAATGCCATCACTTCCGCCTGTCCGCCCACGCGAATGCCGCGCAGGGAGGGGAGCTGCCCGGGATCGAGGTCAATGGCCACCGGGAAGCGCTGCGCCGGACGCAGCCAGTCGCGGCTGTTCTGCACCGTGGGCAGGCTGCCGGGCTGCGTGGGCGTGCCGACGCTCACGCCATAGCCCACGCTGCGCACCCGGCCTTCTAAGATCTGGCCTGGCAGCGCGTCCAGGATGATCGCCACCGGCGTGCCGGGGTCGACGTGCCCCAGATTGTTCTCGGTCATTTCCGCGTTGATCCACACGTCATGGATGGCGATGAGCGTCATGACGGGCTTGCCCGCCGCCGCGAACTGGCCCACATCGGTGCGCAGGTCGGTGACCAGCCCGGCCGCGGGCGCGCGCACCTGCGTGTTGGCCAGGTCCAGCTCGGCCTTCGCGACGGCGGCGGCTGCGCTGCGCAGCTTGGCGTTGTCTTCTTCGCTGCCGCCTTCCTGCTCGCGCGCCCGCTGCACCTCGGCGCGCGCGGCCGCAACCTGGCTGACCGCCTGCGCCAGGTTGGCCCGCGCGATCTCCAGGCGGCGCAGCGAGACCGTACCCCGGTCGTCGCTGTACAGGCGCTCGAGGCGGGTGCTGTCCTGTCGCGCGCGGACCTCGTTGGCTTGCGCCGCGCGCAATGACGCTTGCGCCGAGTCGATGCCGGCGGTGCTGGCGCCGATCTGGCGGCGCGTGGCGTCCAGGTCGGCCCGCGCGCGGTCCAAGGCGATGCGGTACTGTTCGGCGTCGACGTCGAACAGCACGGCGCCCGCCTGGACGTCCTGGTTGTTGCGCACGCGAACCTGGATCACCCGGCCCGCCACTTCGGACGCCACCGGGACCACGAAAGCCTCTACCCGCGCCTGCTGCGTGTAGGGCGTATAGCGGTCCGCCAGCAGATACCAGACCAGGCTGAGGACGATCACCACGACGACCCATCGGATACCTTTCCGGGCGGGATCCGGCGCGGGCGGCGGTGCGGCGGGCGGCGGGGGGCTGGCGGCGGGCGCGGGGCTGGCTGCGCTGCCCGATGGCGGCGCGGACCGGGGACTAGTCATCGGATCGCCTCGTGGTCTTGGAAATCGCGGAGGCGGGGGCGGGCCGCCCGGCTTCGGTCAGCAGGTCGCCCCAATTGGTGCGTTGCTGCATCTGGTCCCGTGTGGCGGGATCGATCACCGGCTGGCCGCTATACCAGCCGCCGCCCACCGCCTTGTACAGCGCGATCAGATCGCTCACGGCGTTGCCCCGGTTCACCAGATAGGTGTCCTGCTGGGTCGCCAGCGCGCGCTGGGCGTCCAGTACCCGCTGGAAATCGGAATATCCCTCGCGGTACAGCGCATTGGCCAGCGTCAGCGAACGCTTGGCCGCAAGCGCCGAGTCATAAAGAATGCCGTCCCGCTCCAGCGCCTTGATGAGCCCCGTGGCCGCGTCGTCGGCTTCGCGCGCCGCCTGACGCACGGCGTCCTGGTAGATGACGATAAGCTGCTGGAGGCGCGCGTCCTGCAGGCGCACCGTGTTGGTGATCCGGCCGTGGTCGAACACGTTCCAGTTCAGGCTGGGACCGGCAAGCAGCGCCGCGCCGCCCGACGTGCCGGCCAGCGACGCGGCGGTCCAGACGATGCTGCCCAACAGCGTCAGCGAGGGGTAGAGCTCCGCCTTGGCCACCCCCACCTGCGCGGACTGCGCCGCGATACGCAGTTCGGCGGCGCGGATGTCCGGGCGCCGCAGCAGCAGGTTTGCGGGCACGTCCTGCAGGACAGCTTTGTCGATCAGCGGAATCACGGCCTCTTTGGATGCCAGGTCGGGCAATTCGGGCATCGGACCAGGAGGCTTGCCGACCAGCACCGCCAGCGCATTGCGCGTGCGCGCGATCTGGCTTTCGAATTCCGGGATGGTGCTGAGCGTGCCCAGGTATTGCGTGCGGGCCTGCTGCAGGTCCAGTTCGTCGGTCTCGCCGCTTTTGAACAGGCGTTCGGTGATCTCGTAGCTGCGCTTCTGGATCGCCGCATTGTCGCGGGCAATGCGCAGCCGCGCCTCGGCCGTGCGCAGCGCGTAATAGCTTTCGGCGACCTGCGCGTGCAGCAGCACCAGCACGTCTTCGCGATTGGCTTCGGCGGCGAAGTAGGCCGCGTCGGCGGACTCGATGGCGCGGGAAAACCGGCCCCAGAAATCCAGCTCCCAGCCGATGTTGAAGCCCGCGCTGTATTGCCAGAAACTGCTTGGGCGGGGATTGCCCTCGGCCGAGCGCGACGCGCGATGCTGGTACAGCGCGTCCGCGCCCACAACCTGGGACTGCGGAAACAGGCCGCTGCGCGCGATGCCCAGCTGGGCGCGCGCTTCCATGATCTGCAGGCCGGCCACCTGCACGCCCGGATTGTTCGCGTCCGCTTGGGCAATCAGGGATTCAAGAACGGGGTCGTTGAAAATGCGCCACCATTGCCGCGCATCCGGCTGGGTGCCGGATTCGGTGGCCTGCCGCAGCGCCGGCGTGTCCCACTGACTGGACCAGTCGACGCGCTGCGGCGCAAAGTCGGGCCCCACCTGCACGCATCCGCCGAGGCTGAGCATGCCCATCAGCAGCAGTCCATTCGAACAAGTCATCGGCCACATTGGGCACCATGTCTGTCAGAGACCAAACTGCGAGTTCCGGTGTCGGCGCTTTTGGGGCCCCGCACCGCGAACGCCGGAAAGCCCGGCAGCGACGCTTAGTCAGGCGTGCGCGCCGGCATCGCGGGCGGAAAGCCGCATTCCGGGGGCGCAAATGTGCACCGGGGCCGGATCAGGCGGCTTTCGTCAGCGTGCCAAACGATTCTATTGAGCTTTTTATTTTCCGGCTAGCGGGAAGATGGCGGGCCCGCAGGATGCGCGGTCAGGCCGTGCGGCGCTTGTCCCAGGCCAGCCGGCGCAGGCGTTCCAGCGCCAGATAGACGATCGGGGTGGTGTACAGCGTCAGGAACTGGCTGATCATCAGTCCGCCGACGATCGCCACGCCGAGCGGGCGGCGCAGTTCCGACCCTTCGCCCATGCCCAGCACCAGGGGCAGGGCGCCCAGCAGGCCCGCCAGATTGGTCATGACGATGGGCCGCAAGCGCAGCATGGCGGCGCGGTGGATGGCCTGTTCGGGCGTCAGGTTTTCGCGCCGCTCCAGGCTGAGGGCGAAGTCGATCATCAGAATGGCGTTCTTCATGACAATCCCCACCAGAAGGAACAGCCCCAGCAGCGCAATGAGGGTGAACTCGATGCCCGCCAGCCGCAGCGCCAGCAGGGCGCCGACGCCCGCCGAGGGCAGGGTGGACAGGATCGTCAGCGGATGCAGCGGGCTTTCGTACAGGATGCCCAGCACCAGATAGATGGCGACCAGCACGGCGAGGATCAGCCAGGGCTGGTCCTGCAGGCTCTGCTGGAAGTTGCGCGCATCGCCGCCCAGCCGGGTCTGGATGTGCGAAGGCACCATCAGCTTTGCCGTGGCCGCGTCGATGGCGGCCAGGCCTTGTTCCAGGGATACACCGGGCGCCAGCGAGAACCCGACCCACACGGCGGCGAACAGCCCGTCGTGAAAGACGCGGTCGTTGACCAGGCCATTGTCGTAGGTGGCGAACGCGGTCAGCGGCACGCGGTTGCCGTCAGCGGCCACCACGTGCACCCGTTCCAGGACCTCGGGATCCTCGGTGTAGCGGGGGTCCAGTTCCAGCACGACGCGGTACTGGTTCATGGCGTCGTACAGCGTCGAGACCTGGCGCTGGCTGAACGAATTGCTCAGCACACTGCTGATGGTCTCCATGTCCACGCCCAGCCGCTGCGCCGCGCTGCGGTCGATGTCAATCACCACCTGCTGCGTGGCGCCGTCGCCCTGGGCGTCGACGTCGCGCAGCTCGGGGATCTCTTGCATGGCCTTGGAAATCTTGCGCGACCATTCGCGCAGCGCGGGCACGTCGCTGGCCATGATGGCCAGCTCGTGGTCGCCGGAATTGCCGAAGCCGCCGGGCATGCGCAGGTCCTGGTCCACGTTCAGAAAGAACATGCCGCCCGGCACCGCAGGGGCGTGGGTGCGCATCCAGTTGATGACTTCGGTCGAGGACTCGTTGCGTTCGGCGGCAGGCTTCAAGCGGATCAGGAACAGCGAATTGCTGATGCCCAGGCCGCCGCCGTTGTAGCCGATGACGTCCTCGACGGCGGGGTGCTTCAGGACCAGTTGCCGGTACTGGTCGATCTTGGGTTGCATCACCTGGAACGAAAACCCGTCGTCGCCCCGCACGAAGCCCATGAGCTGGCCCGTGTCCTGTACAGGCAAAAAGCCCTTGGGCGCCTGCACGTACAGGTAGACGTTCAGCCCCACGACGCCGGCCAGCAGCAGCAATGTCAGGCGTGCATGGCCAAGCACGCGCGCCAGCGACACGCCATACCCGTCGTGCAGGCGGGCAAACACGGCCTGCATGCGCGATGGCTTGGCCGCGGCGGCGCTGACGGGCCGCAGCCACCGCGCGCATAGCGCCGGAATGATGGCCACCGAAACAACCAGCGAAATCACTGTTGCGGCCACCAACGTGATCGAGAACTCGCGGAACAGCCGTTCCACCAGCCCGCCCATGAAGAGCATCGACACGAAGACCACGCTCAGCGCGACCGTCATCGCCACCAAAGTGAATCCCACTTCCCGCACGCCACGCAGGGCGGCCTTGACCGGCGTCAGCCCGCGCTCCAGGTGGCGCGAGATGTTCTCCAGCACGACGATGGCGTCGTCCACGACCAGGCCGGCGGCCACGATCAGCGCCATCAGCGACAGGTTGTTCAGCGAAAAGCCCCACGCGTACATGACGGCAAACGTGGCGATCAGGCAGACGGGAATGGCCACGCTGGGAATCGCGGCGGCGCGCGCGTTGCCCAGGAACAGCCACACCACCAGGATGACCAGCCCGGCGGCCAGCGCCAGGGTGATGTGGGCTTCGCGCAGTGTCGCCTTGATGCCGGGCGAGCGGTCCAGCGCCACCGTCAGGTCCACGTCGGCGGGCATCAGCTGGCGCAGGCCCGGTAGCGCCCGGTTGATGGCGTCGATGGTTTCGATGATGTTCGAGCCGGGCTGGCGGCTGATGGTCAGCACCACGGCCGGATTGCGATTGTGAAAGCCGCTGCTGTAGCGGTTCTCGACCGAATCGCTGACGCGGGCCACCTGCGACAGCCGGATCACCGCGCCGTCCTGGTAGCGCACGATCAGGCTGTCGTAGTCCTGGGCGCGGCGCGGCTGCTCGGGGGCGCCGACCTCCCAGCGCCGCGCGGTCGAATCCAGCTGGCCTTGCGGACCCATCGGCGCCGCGTTCGAGATGGCCTCGCGCACGTCGTCCAGTGCCACGCCATAGTGCGCCAGCGCGTTGGGGTTCACCTGGACCCGCACGGCGGGCAGCGAGCTGCCACCCATCGTGACTTCGCCCACGCCGCTGATCTGCGATAGCTTTTGCGCCAGCACGGTGGAACCCAGGTCGTAGAGCTGGCCCGCGGGCCGGGTGGCGGAACTGAGGGCCAGCGCCATGATGGGCGCCTGCGACGGATTGACCTTGCGGTAGCTGGGATTGCCCGGCATGCCCGAGGGCAATTCGGCCCGCGCGGCGTTGATTGCGGCCTGCACGTCGCGCGCGGCCTCGTCGATGTCGCGGTCCAGGTCGAACTGCAACTGAACGCGCGTTGCGCCCTGATTGCTGGAAGAGCTCATGGAACTGACGCCGGCGATGCTGCCGAGCGCCCGCTCCAGCGGCGCCGCGACCGTGCTGGCCATGCTTTCGGGACTGGCGCCGGGCAGGTCGGCTCGCACTTCGATGGTCGGAAAATCGACCTGCGGCAGCGGCGCCACCGGCAAGAGCTGCCATGCCACGGCACCCAGCAGCGTCAGCGCCAGCGCCAGGAAAATGCAGGCGACCGGACGGTGCAGCAACGCGCGGATCATTTCACCGGGCCTTCGGCGTTGGGCGCCGGTGCGGCTTGAGCGCGCCGGTGGCCCAGACGGTGAAAGAACAGGTAGACGGCGGGCGTGGTGAACAGCGTCAGGACCTGGCTGACCAGCAGCCCGCCTACCATGACCCAGCCCAGCGGCTGGCGCAATTCAGCGCCCGAACCCGTCGCCAGCATCAGCGGCAGCGCGCCAAACAGCGCGGCCAGCGTCGTCATCAGGATGGGACGCAGGCGCAGCAGCGCGGCCTCGCGGATGGCGGCCTGCGGCGCCAGGCCGCGCGTGCGCTCGGCCTCCAGCGCAAAGTCGACCATCATGATGCCGTTCTTCTTGACCAACCCGATCAAGAGGATGATGCCGATGACCGCGATCAGGTCCAGCGGCCGGCCGGTCAGCAGCAGCGCCAACAGCGCACCCACGGTGGCCGAGGGCAGGGTGGACAGAATAGTGACCGGGTGAATGGCGCTTTCGTACAGCATGCCCAGCACCAGGTACATGGTCACCACCGCGGCCAGCATCAGCCACAACGTGTTCGACAGCGACGCCTCAAAGGCGGACGCCGCGCCCTGCAGCCGCAGTTCGACGCTCTCGGGCATGCCGGTCTCCTGGCGCGCCGACTCAATGGCGGCGATGGCCTGGCCCAGGGACCCGCCGGGCGGCAGGTTGAAGGACAGGTTCACTGCGGGGAACTGCGACAGGTGATTGACCGCCAGCGGGACGGCGCGCTCGCTGACGGTGGCCAGCGCAGACAAGGGGATGGGCTGGCCGGCGTCCGTTTGCAGATGGATGCGTTCCAGCGCGTCGGGGCTGGCCGCCATCTTGCGGTCAACTTCCAGCACGACGCGATATTGGTTCGACTGCGTAAAGAGCGTGGCGACCTGACGCTGCCCGAATGCGTTGTACAAGGCTTGCGCCACATCGTCCATCGTGAGGCCCAGACGCGCGGCGGCGTCGCGCGAGACCTCCAGATAGGCCTGGCGGCCGTCGCCCTGCAGGTCGGACGAAACGTCGGCCAGTTCGGGCGCTTGCGCCAGGCGCTCCATGAGCGCGCGGGTCCAGCGCGACAGTAGCGCGCCATCCGGCGAGGTCAGGCTGAACTGATACTGGCCTCGGCTGACGCGATCCTCGATGTTCAGTTCCTGGACGGGTTGCAGGTAGAGCGAGATGCCGTGCACGTCGCGGGCCCGCGCGTCCAGCCGCGCCATGATGTCGGCCAGCGGGGCGGTGCGGTCGTTCCAGGGTTTCAGGTTGATCAGAAGCCGCCCCGTGTTCAGCGTGGCGTTCATGCCGTCGATGCCGATGAAGGAAGACAGTGTGGCGACGTCGGGATCCGCGAGCAGGCTTTGCGCCACCGCCTGCTGGCGGCGCGACATCGCGTCGAACGAGGTGCTTTGCGACGACTGCGTCACGCCTTGCAGCACCCCGCCGTCCTGCGCCGGGAAGAAGCCCTTCGGCACCGCGACATACAAGAGCGCGGTGAGCGCGACGGTCGCCAGCATCACCAGCAGCGTCAGCCGCTGATGACGCAGCGTCATGTCCAGCCAGCCTGCATAGCGCGCCTGCAGGCGATCCAGCAGTCCGGGCCTGGACGGCGCGTGCGGCGGCAGCAGCCGCGCGCACATCATGGGCGTGAGGGTCAGCGATACGGCCAGCGATATCAGGATGGCAACGGCCAGCGTGATGGCGAATTCGCGGAACAGCCGGCCCACCACGTCTTCCATGAACAGCAGCGGGATCAGCACCGCGATCAGCGACAGCGTCAGCGAAACGAGCGTGAAGCCGATCTGCCCGGCGCCCTTCAACGCGGCCGCCATCGGGCTGTGCCCCTGTTCCCGGTAGCGTGCGATGTTCTCCAGCATGACGATGGCGTCGTCCACCACGAAGCCCGCGCCGATCGTCAGCGCCATCAGCGTGAGGTTGTTGGTGGAAAAGCCGGCCAGATACATGAATCCGAAGGTGCCGATCAGCGACAGCGGCACGGCCAGGCTGGGGATCAGCGTGGCCGGCAGGTTGCGCAGGAACAGGAACGTCACCAGCACCACCAGCCCCACCGCGAAGCCCAGTTCCCATTGCACGCCGCGCACGGACGCGCGGATGCTTTCGGTGCGGTCGGTCAGGATGCGCACCTCCACGGCGGCGGGCAGGCTGGCGGTCAATTGGGGCAGCAATGCCTTGACCTGGTCGGCCACCGCTATGACGTTGGCGCCGGGCTGGCGATGGATGTTCACCAGCACGGCGGGCTGCCTGTCGACCCACGCCGCCAGGTAGCGGTCCTCGGCGCCGTCCTCCACCGTCGCGATCTGGCCCAGCCGCACCGGCGCGCCGTTCTTCCAGGCGACGATCAGGTCGCGGTACTCCTGCGCGCTCTGCAACTGGTCATTGGCGTCCATGATGACGGACCGCACGGGGCCGTCGAAGCTGCCCTTGGGCTGATTGGAATTGGCCTTGGCGATCGCTTCCTGCACGTCCGACAGCTTCAGGCCGCGCGCGGCCAGCGCCATCGGATTGACCTGCACGCGCACGGCGGGGCGCTGTCCGCCGGCCAGGCTGACCATGCCCACGCCCGACAACTGCGACAGCCGTTGCGTCATGCGGGTGTCCACCAGATCGTAGACCTTGGGCAGGGGCAGTGAATCCGACGTGACGGCCAGCGTCAGGATCGGCACGTCGGCGGGGTTGACCTTGCGGTACACGGGCGGGGTGGGCAGATCGCCCGGCAGCAGCGAATCGCTGGCGCTGATGGCGGCCTGCACTTCCTGTTCGGCCACGCCCAGCGGTACGTCAAGGGCGAACTGCAACGTGATGACCGAGATGCCGCTGCCGCTGGTGGACGACATCTGCTTCAGTCCCGGTATCTGCCCAAAGCGCCGCTCCAGCGGCGCGGTGACCGCGCGCGCCGTCACATTGAGGCTGGCGCCCGGATACTGAGTGGTCACCTGGATGATCGGGTAGTCCACCTGCGGCAACGCGGCCACGGGCAGCAGGCGCCAGGCCAGGATGCCCGACAGCAGCAGGGCAATCATCAGGAAAGACGTCGCGACCGGACGCAGGATGAAGGGGCGTGACAGGCTCATGCGGACTCCTCGTCGTGGCCGGGCGGGTCGACGATTTGCACGTCGCGTCCGTCGTGCAGGCGGTCCACGCCTTCGACGACCACGCGCTCGTTCGCGGCCAGGCCCGTCAGCACCACGATGCGGCCGGCGTTTGCCGGGCCCAGCGTCAGCACCCGGCGGGTGGCGCGGTTGTCGTCGCCGATGACGAACACGAACGCGCCTTGCGACCCGTATTGCACGGCCGCGGCCGGAATGGTCACCACGTCATCTTCCTGCACCACGGCCAGCCGGATGTTCACGAACTGATTGGGAAACAGCGATTCGTCGGCATTGTCGAAACGGGCGCGCAGCCGCACCGTGCCGCTGGCGGCCTGGATGCGGTTGTCCAGCGCCTCGAGCGTGCCTTCGGCAAGCAGCCGGCGTTCGTCGGCATCCCAGGCCTGCACGCGCAGCACGGGTGTCTTTGCCTGCGCCTGCCGCAGAATGTCCAGGCGAGTTTCCGAGATGCTGAAAAGGGCCGAGATGGGGGCCATCTGGACCACGGAGGTCAATCCGTCCGCGTCCGTTGCACGCACGTGGTTGCCGGCATCGACGCGCCGCAATCCCACGCGGCCGGCGTGCGGCGCCAGGATGCGCGTGTGGCCGAGCATGCGCTGGGCGTCCGCGACTTGCGCCAGGTTCCGTTGACGCTGCGCGGCGTAGGCCCTTACCTGGGCCTCGGCGGTATCGAGCTGCTGGCCGGCCACGGCTTCCTGCCGCGCCAGCTTGCGGTAGCGCCGCAGGTCCGCTTCGGCGTTATCCAGCAGCGCCTGCGTCTGCGCCAGCTCGCCTTCGGCAGACGCCAGCGCGGCCTGGTACGGACGCGGGTCGATCTCGGCCAGCAACTGGCCCTGCGCGACGGTCTGGCCTTCCCGATAGTGCAGCTTGACCAGTTCGCCGTCGACCTGGCTGCGCACGGTCACCTGCGCCAGCGGCGTGATGGTGCCGAGCGCGTGCAGGTCGCGCTGCAGCGGACCGACGCGCGCAGCGGCGACGCTCACCGCGACGGGGAGCTTCCCGTAGTTCGGGGGAGGCGGAGCGGCCGGGCCTTTGTTGCCCGCCAGCCAGAGCGCCACACCAATCAGCAGGGCCAGCGCCAGGGCGGCCGCGATCAGGATCAGGCGTTTGCGTGAGGGGGTGGGGCCCGCAAGGAAGCGCAGGGACATCAGGGCTGCCAGGCAAGGGGATAGCGGACAGCCGAGATTCTATATTAATAATAATGATTAGCGTTATTGATGCCGATATTCAAGAAGGGTTTGCGCGTATCGTTTAGAGTGGCGGCTGTTTTCAATACCCCGGTTTGCAACAGGAGTGGGTCCATGAGCGAAAAATCCCTCGAAAGTCCGCGTGAATTATGCGAACGCCTGCAGGAACGACTGGCGGCCGAACGGGCCCGGCTGGCGCAATGGCAGTCGATCGAGGCGGATTACCACCACAAATACACCGAGACGCTGCGGCCGCTCGAAGACAAGCTCAACCAGCTGCGCTACAAGCTGGTGCTGTGCTTTGACCACGCCTACAAGGAAATGGGTCTGTCCAAGGCCGAACGCGAGTTCGTGTCCGAACTGGTCACGGAGTTCTCGGAAGAACTGCTGGTGCTGTCGGCCAAGTCGGCGCTACCGGCCGGTTGCGACACCGCGCGGCTCAAGACGCTCTACAAGAAACACCGCGGGGCCGATTACGACGCCAATCTTGCCGAACTGACCGAAAGCGCGCGGCAAGAACTGGCCGATGCGCTGGACCTGGACGTTGCCGACCTGGACTCGATGTCGCCCATGCAGTTGCTGCAGGTCATCCAGGATCAGTACGAAGTCGAAGACGCGGAAGAGCTGCTGGAATACGCTCGCGTGGTCCGCATGCCGACCGTGACGAACGCCGTCGCCTGGGACGCATTGCAAGCGGCAGAGCGGGAGCGGCTGGCCCAGGCCGCCCAGGATCCCAACCTGCGCGCCACCGTGCAGGCCGCCGCCGACATCCCCGACGATCAGCTGGAAGCGGCCAATGCGGTGCTGGCCGCTCAGCTCGACGAGATCCTTACCCAGGTTCAGTTTGCCGAGGAAGGCTTCACGCTGCGTTATGAGCTGGACCCGTTCGCCACCTTCGATCCGGAAACGGTGATGCAAGAGCTGGATGACGACATCAAGGACATCCAGGAGTACATCCAGGAACTTGAACACGAGGTCATGCAGTTCTCGGACGAATCGCTGCTCAAGGCTTGGCTCAAGGCCATGCGGCGTGAAGTTGCCGCGATGGAGCGGCGCGAAGGCCGGTCGTGAAGCGATAGTGCCGGGGCAGGCGGTGTCTTTGACGCGGCCTCATCAGCTCTTGGGCCGCGACACCGGCATCACCCGCATGACGGGCGCCGCCTGCTTGGCCGCCGCGTCCGCGCGCGGGCGGATCATCATGGGGAAGAACCGCCACAGGTACAGTCCCAGCGCCAGCGCCCACGCGGTGGCCGACGCATGCAGCAGGCCCAGCGTTGCAGCGGTCGGCAGCAGGGCCGCCAACCGCAGCAACGCCGCCAGGATCATCAGCGCGTAGCTCAGGACCATGCTGCGGTCCGTGTGCAGCGGACGGCCCAGATGGCCGAGTGCGGTGCGGGTCACCATGCCCAGGATCAACACCGAGAACCCGGCCACGCCGATGACGTGCGCGGGCCAAGCCTGCCGGACCACAATGCCCGCCAGTTGCGCCGCGCCCACCAGCAGGCCGATCCCCAGACCCAGATACCCCGCATAGAGAATCCACAGGAGCGGCACGCGCCGCACGGCCCACGGCTTCCAGGACACCCACTGCACCAGCGCAATCGCGCCGCTTGCCGCAAGCGCCAGCGCGGCGGCCTGCTGCACGCCGGCCAGCAGGCACGCGATGGCGACGACGCCAAAGCCAAGCTGCCAGTGACCGCTCTTGGTATGGGGAGGAATGTCCAGTCCCGCAACGGCGCGCTTGGCGAAGAAGGGCATGACCCGCCGGGCGATCAGCAAGGTCAGCACGGCCATCGACAGCAGCCCGGCATTGAAATAGCGCATCAGCGTCACGTAGTCGCCCTGGACCGTCGCCCACAGGTACAGCCCGTTGGTTGCGCCCAGCGCCAGCAGAAGGAACGGGACGCCATAGTTGCGCTGGTTCCGGGTGACCACGACGGCGCGTCCCAGTGCCCCGGCCGCCCACAGGAAAAACAGCAGGTCCGCCGCGGCCGCGACGACGAAGGCAGTGCGCCCGGGGACCAGATACCCCACGCGCGCCACGATCCACAGCCCGCACAGTGCGGCAAGCGGATTGCCTTTCAGGGGATTCTTGCCCGTCCAGTTGGCGCCCGCCGTCAGCAGGAAGCCCACGGCGATCGTGGCCACGAAGCCCCACAGCATTTCATGCGCATGCCAGAACATGCCGTTCAGCATGCCGGTCAGCCGCGCGGGTGCGTGCACCCATAGCAACACCGAAAACAGCGCCCAAAAGCAGCCCGCCAGATACAACGGGCGGAAACCCATTTCAGTGAACGCGCCCCACCCGGGCGGGGCGGGGCGCGGCTTCTTTGCGGGTTCGTCGATGGAAAGCAGGGTGGTCATGGTGTGGCCCGTGCGCGCGGGGCGCGCGCCGTTGCGGTTTTGAACGTGTATTTGAAATACATATTACATCTGGCCGCATCGCGACGCGATCCGGGGATTTGATCCAGCGCAAGGCTGTCTGGAACACCCGCATGACTAGGCACTTCGGAAATAGCCCTTTGGTCGGCTGGGGAATGGCTGCAGATGGGAGGGCTGCTTAGGCTACCGACATACGTATTTCTCAGCAAAAAGCGAGACTAACCATGGCAGCACATCAATCCTCGGCCGGTGCGCCGATGCGGGTCCTGATATCCAGCACGTTTGCCTTCACCATCTGTTTTGCGGTGTGGATGATCTTTGCCGTGCTGGGGATCCCAATCAAGGCGCAGCTCGGCTTGTCCGAAACGCAATTCGGCCTGCTGGCCGCCATGCCGGTCCTGACCGGCTCCCTCGTGCGCGTGCCGCTCGGCATCTGGACCGATCGCTACGGCGGCCGTCCCGTGTTCTTCGTGTTGATGCTGCTGGCGGTGGTGCCGATCTGGCTGCTGTCCTACGCCACGGAGTATTGGCAGTTCCTGGTGCTGGCGCTGTTCGTCGGCCTGACCGGCGGCTCGTTCTCCGTGGGCACGCCCTATGTGGCCCGCTGGTTCCCGCGCAACAAGCAAGGCCTGGCCATGGGCGTCTTCGGCGCCGGAAACTCGGGCTCGGCCATCACCAAGTTCGTGGCCCCCGCGCTCATCGCGGCTGCCGGCGGCGCCTGGGTCATCGTGCCGCAGGTCTACGCCGTGGCGCTGCTGGTCACCGCCATCCTGTTCTGGATGTTCTCGTCGTCCGATCCCTCGCACCGCGTCGCGGGCGGCGCCTCGTTGTCGGCCCAGTTCGCCATGCTGAAGGATCCGCGTGTGTGGCGCTACTGCCAGTATTACTCGGTCGTGTTCGGCGGCTATGTGGCGCTGGCCCTGTGGATGACCAAGTACTACATCGGCGAGTACGGCTTCGACATGAAGCTGGCCGCGCTGCTGGCCGCATGCTTCTCGTTGCCCGGCGGCGTGCTGCGCGCCGTCGGCGGCTGGATCTCCGACCGCTACGGCGCCTACAAGACCACGTGGTGGGTGATGTGGGTGTGCTGGGTTGCCTTCTTCCTCCTGAGCTATCCGCAAACCGAATTCACCGTCATGACCGCCGGCGGCCCGCGTTCCTTCGGCATCGCGCTTGGCCCGGTCACCTTCACCATCCTGCTGTTCGTCGTCGGCATCGCCATGGCGATCGGCAAGGCCTCGGTCTTCAAGTTCATCTCCGATGAATTCAGCGACAACATCGGCGCCGTGTCCGGCATCGTCGGACTGGCTGGCGGCCTGGGCGGCTTCGTGCTTCCCATCATGTTCGGCGTCCTGCTCGACCTGACCGGCATCCGCTCCAGCGCCTTCATGCTGCTGTACGGCACCGTCTGCGTCTCGCTGATCTTCATGCACTTCAGTTTCCGGCCTGAAAGCGCGGCCATCGCCCGGCAGCAAGCCGCCTGACCCACCCACCATCCTGAGAGAACCTCATGTCCACTCAAGTCCTTGCGCGCTGGGAGCCGGATAATCCCGGTTTCTGGAAACAGACGGGCGCGCGCGTCGCCAACCGCAATCTGTGGATCTCGATCCCGGCGCTGATGCTGGCGTTCAGCATCTGGATGCTCTGGAGCGTGGTCGTCGTCAACCTTGACCGCGCCGGCTTCATGCTGTCCAAGAACCAGCTCTTCTGGCTGACGGCGCTGCCCGCGTTGTCGGGCGCGACGCTGCGCATCTTCTACTCGTTCCTCGTGCCCGTCTTCGGCGGGCGCAAATGGACGGCCATCTCCACCGCCTCGCTGCTGATTCCGGCGCTGGGCATGGGTTTCGCGCTGCGCGACCCGACCACCTCGTTTCCGACCCTTCTGGTGCTGGCGCTGCTGTGCGGCCTGGGCGGCGGCAACTTCAGCTCCAGCATGGCCAACATCAGCTTTTTCTTTCCCAAGGAAAAGAAGGGGCTGGCAACGGGCCTGAACGCCGGCATCGGCAACCTGGGTGTGTCGCTGGTGCAGTTCGTCGTGCCGGTCGTCATCACCATGGGCGTCTTCGGCGTTGCCGGCGGCGAACCGCAGGTCATCAACGCCAATGGCGCGCAGCAAAATCTGTGGCTGCAGAACGCGGGCTTCATCTGGGTGATCCCCATCGCGCTGGCGTCCATCGCCGCATGGTTCGGCATGAACGACATCGCCGATGCGCGCGCCTCGTTCGCCGACCAGGCGGTCATCTTCAAGCGCAAGCACAACTGGTTGATGTGCTGGCTGTACGTGGGCACGTTCGGGTCGTTCATCGGCTTCTCGGCGGGCTTCGCCATGCTGACCAAGACGCTGTTTCCCACCGTCAATCCCATGGCATACGCCTTCCTGGGACCGCTGGTCGGATCGCTGACGCGTCCCGTGGGCGGCTGGATCTCCGACAAGCTGGGCGGCGCCCGGGTCACGCTCTTCACCTTCGCGGCCATGATCGCCGCGGTGGCCGGCGTCGTGACGTTCCTGCCGGGTGAGGGCCGCCTGGGCGACTTCAACGGCTTTTTGGCCATGTTCATCGTGCTCTTCGCGCTGACCGGCCTGGGCAACGGTTCCACGTTCCGCATGATTCCGGTGATCTTCCTGCGCGAACGCACGCAGGCGGCGCAGGGCAAGGGCCCGGCCGCGCAAAAGCAGGCCATGTCGGAGGCGGCCAAGGAATCGGCCGCGGTGCTGGGCTTTTCCGGAGCCATCGGGGCCTACGGCGGCTTTTTCATCCCGCGCAGCTTCGGCACGTCGCTCGAAATGACGGGCAGCGTCCAGACCGCGCTGTTCTGCTTCATCGGCTTCTATGCCACCTGCATGCTGATCACGTGGTGGTACTACGCACGCCGCAACGCGCCCATTCCCTGCTAAGGAGTGTTCGCCGGGGCCCGGCCGCGCACACGTTGCGTGGCCGGGCCCCGGCGGCCTTGCGCGGCCCGACTAGTTCGGCCTACCCGGGTAACTAGTCACTCTGCCGAACCCGGGTTGTGCCACCGGCGAATGGTCGGCCAGACAGCCCAGCCCTAAAGTTGTTTCATCAGCATTGATCGCAGTACGCGCCGGCCAGGCCGGCGTTCTTGGAGAAACACAATGAGTCATTTTCTGGACCGGTTGAAGTTCATGTCGCGGGTGAAGTCCACCTTCGCGAACGGTCACGGCGAAACCGTCAACGAGGACCGCAAGTGGGAGAACGCCTACCGCGCCCGCTGGCAGCACGACAAGGTGGTGCGTTCCACCCACGGCGTGAACTGCACCGGCTCCTGCTCCTGGAAGGTGTATGTCAAGAACGGCCTGATCACCTGGGAAACCCAGCAGACCGACTACCCCCGCACCCGTCCCGACCTGCCCAACCACGAGCCCCGCGGCTGTCCTCGTGGCGCGTCGTACAGCTGGTATGTGTATTCGGCGCAGCGCGTGAAGTACCCCATGATCCGCGGCCGCCTGATCGAAATGTGGCGCGAAGCCCGCAAGACGATGGACCCGATCTCGGCCTGGGAATGGATCAGCCAGGATCCCAAGCGCGCAAAGCGCTACAAGTCGGTGCGCGGCCTGGGCGGCTTTGTCCGCGCCGATTGGGACACCGCCACGGAAATCATTGCCGCCGCCAACGCGCTCACCATCAAGAAGTACGGCCCGGACCGCGTGATCGGGTTCTCGCCGATTCCCGCCATGTCGATGGTCAGCTACGCCGCCGGCGCCCGCTACCTTAGCCTTTTGGGCGGCGCCTGTCTCAGCTTCTACGACTGGTACTGCGATCTTCCCCCCGCCAGCCCCCAGATCTGGGGCGAACAGACCGACGTGCCCGAATCGGCCGATTGGTACAACTCCACCTACCTGATGGTCTGGGGCTCTAACGTCCCGCAGACCCGCACCCCGGACGCGCACTTCTACACCGAAGTCCGCTACAAGGGCACCAAGACCGTGGCCGTGTCCAGCGACTTCGGCGAAATGGTCAAGTTCGGCGACATCTGGCTGGCGCCCAAGCAGGGCACCGACGCCGCGCTCGCCATGGCCATGGGCCACGTCATCCTCAAGGAATTCCACCTGTCGGGCAAGTCGGCCTACTTCACGGACTACGTGCGCCGCTACACCGACATGCCGATGCTGGTGCAGCTCAAGGAACGCGACGGCTTCTACGCCCCTGACCACTTCCTGCGCGCCTCGCAGCTGGACAACGCGCTTGGCGAACAGAACAACCCCGACTGGAAGACGCTGGTGCTGGACGAGTCCACCGGCGATCTGGTGGCGCCCAACGGCAGCATCGGTTTTCGCTGGGGCGAGGGCGCCGTCAACGGCGGCGAAAAGGTCGGCCGCTGGAACCTGGAATCCAAGGATGGCGGCTCGGGCCGCGAAATCCTCCCCACGCTCAGCCTGCTGGACAAGTCCGACGACGTGGTCGGCGTGGGCTTCCCGTACTTCGGCAGCGAACACGACGAGGTGCTGGTGCGCAACGTGCCCGCCCGCCGCATCCGCCTGGCGGACGGCACCGAGGCGCTGGTCGCCACCGTGTATGACCTGCAGATGGCCAACTATGGCCTGGATCGCGGCCTGGGCGGCGGCAATGTCGCGTCCTCGTACGACGACGACGTTCCCTATACGCCCGCCTGGCAGGAAAAGCACACCAGCGTGCCGCGCGCGCAGGTCATCCAGGTGGCGCGCGAGTTCGCCCAGAACGCGCACGACACCGAAGGCAAGTCCATGGTCATCGTCGGCGCCGGCCTGAACCACTGGTACCACATGGACATGATCTACCGCGGCATCATCAACATGCTGATGATGTGCGGTTGCGTCGGCAAGAGCGGCGGCGGCTGGGCGCACTACGTGGGCCAGGAAAAGCTGCGCCCGCAGTTCGGCTGGGCCCCGCTGGCGTTTGCCGCCGACTGGGTGCGTCCGCCGCGCCAGATGAACGGCACCTCGTTCTTCTACGCGCATACCAGCCAATGGCGTCACGAAAAGCTGAACGTGCAGGAAGTGCTCGGCCCCACCGCCGACCGCGCCAAGTACAGCGAACTCAGCATGATCGACCTGAACGCCCGCGCCGAGCGCATGGGCTGGCTGCCGTCGGCGCCGCAGCTGCGCACCAATCCGCTGGACGTCGTGGCACAGGCCGACAGCCTGGGCAAGGATCCGGTCGCGCACGCCGTCGAACTGATGAAGTCGGGCGAGCTGCGCATGTCCTGCGAAAACCCGGACGATCCCGCCAACTTTCCGCGCAACATGTTCGTGTGGCGCTCCAACATCCTGGGCTCCAGCGGCAAGGGCCACGAGTACTTCCTGAAGTACCTCCTGGGCACCCAGAACGCCGTGTTCGGCGACGAAGCCGACGCCATCAAGCCGTCCGAAGTCACCTTTGAGGACGACGCCGCCGAAGGCAAGCTGGACCTCCTGACGGTGCTGGACTTCCGCATGAGCACCACGTGCCTGTACGGCGACATCGTGCTGCCCACCGCCACCTGGTACGAAAAGGACGACCTCAACACGTCCGACATGCACCCCTTCATCCACCCGCTGAGCGAAGCCGTGCAGCCGCTCTGGGAAAGCAAGACCGACTGGGAAATCTACAAGCTGCTGGCCAAGAAATTCAGCGAAATCGGCGGTCCGTACCTGGGCAAGCGCCGCGACCTGGTGCTGACCCCGCTGATGCACGACACCCCGGGAGAACTGGGCCAGGCCTTCGAACCCAAGGACTGGAAGCTCGGCGAATGCGACCTGATTCCGGGCAAGACGGCCCCGTCCATGACGGTGGTCGAACGCGACTACAACGACATCTACCGCAAGTTCACGTCGGTGGGTCCGCTGCTGGACAAGCTGGGCAACGGCGGCAAGGGCATCAACTGGAACACCCAGCACGAGGTCCACGAGCTGGCTGGTATCAACGACAGCGTCACCGAAACCGGCGTCAGCCAGGGCCGTCCGCGTCTGGACACGGCGATCGACGCGGCCGAGATGATTCTGACCTTCGCACCCGAGACCAACGGCCATGTGTCGGTCAAGGCCTGGGAAGCGCTGGGCAAGATCACCGGACGCGACCACACGCACCTGGCGGTCGGACGCGAGCACGACAAGATCCGCTTCCGCGACATTCAGGCGCAGCCGCGCAAGATCATTTCGGCGCCCACCTGGTCCGGTCTGGAAAGCGAAGAGGTCAGCTACAACGCCGGCTATACCAACGTCCATGAACTGATCCCATGGCGCACCCTGACCGGCCGCCAGCAGTTCTACCAGGATCACCGCTGGATGCTGGACTTTGGCGAAGGCTCCTGCGTGTACAAGCCCGCCATCGACACCAAGACGGTTGCACCCATGCTGGGCAAATACCCGAACGGCGAAAAGGAACTGGTCCTGAACTGGATCACGCCGCACCAGAAGTGGGGCATCCACAGCACGTACTCGGACAACCTGCGCATGCTGACCCTCAGCCGCGGCGGCCCCCACGTGTGGGTGTCCGAAGCCGAGGCCAAGCAGGCCGGACTGGTCGACAACGACTGGGTGGAAGTGTTCAACGTGAACGGCACGCTGACCGCCCGGGTGGTCGTGAGCCAGCGCGTGCCGGTCGGCATGTGCCTGATGTACCACGCACAGGAAAAGATCGTGAACGTGCCGGGCGCTGAAACCAGCGGCAAGCGCGGCGGCATCCATAACTCGGTCACGCGCACGGTGCTCAAGCCCACGCACATGATCGGCGGATACGCGCAGCAGGCCTATGGTTTCAACTACTACGGCACCGTGGGCGCCAACCGCGACGAGTTCGTGGTCGTGCGCAAGATGAAGAAGGTGGACTGGCTGGAAGGCCCGCTCGTCGAAGAACTGCAACAAGAAGAGAAGCAATCATGAGGATACGCGCCCAAATCGGCATGGTGCTGAACCTGGACAAGTGCATTGGCTGCCACACTTGCTCGGTCACCTGCAAGAACGTCTGGACCAGCCGCGACGGTGTCGAGTACGCATGGTTCAACAACGTTGAAACCAAGCCCGGCATCGGCTATCCGAAGGAATGGGAAAACCAGGAAAAGTGGAAGGGCGGCTGGAGCCGCACGGCCGCCGGCAAGCTGGAACCGCGCCAAGGCGGCAAGCTGCGCATCCTGGCCAACCTGTTCGCCAACCCGAACCTGCCCGCCATCGACGACTACTACGAGCCGTTCACCTACGACTACGAGCACCTGAAGAACGCGCCGCTGTCGCAGACGCCGCCCACCGCGCGTCCGGTGTCGGTGCTGACGGGCAAGAAGATGGACAAGATCCATTGGGGCCCGAACTGGGAAGACGACCTGGGCGGCGAATTCAGCTCGCGCAGCCGGGATGCGCTCTTCGAAGGCGTGCAGAAAGAGATGTACTCGACGTTCGAGAACACCTTCATGATGTACCTGCCGCGCCTGTGCGAACACTGCCTGAATCCGGCCTGTGTCGCCAGCTGCCCGTCCGGTTCCATCTACAAGCGCGAAGACGACGGCATCGTCCTGGTCGATCAAGACAAGTGCCGCGGATGGCGCATGTGCATCTCGGGCTGCCCGTACAAGAAGATCTACTACAACTGGAACAGCGGCAAGGCCGAGAAGTGCACGTTCTGCTATCCGCGCATCGAGGCCGGCCAGCCGACCGTGTGCTCGGAAACCTGCGTGGGCCGCATCCGCTACCTGGGCGTGCTGCTGTATGACGCCGACCAGATCGAAAATGCCGCCGCCACCGCGAACGAGCAGGATCTGTATCAGTCGCAGCTCGACCTGTTCCTGGACCCGCATTCGCCCGAGGTGATCGCCGCGGCGCGCGAGCAGGGCATCCCGGAATCGTGGCTGGAAGCCGCGCGCAATTCGCCCGTCTACAAGATGGCCGTCGAATGGAAGGTGGCCTTCCCGCTGCACCCGGAATACCGCACGCTGCCGATGGTCTGGTACATCCCGCCGCTGTCGCCCATCCAGACGGCCGCCGAGTCCGGCAAGATGCCCCAGCGCACCGTGGGCAAGAGCGGCATGATCCCCGACGTGTCGACACTGCGTATCCCCGTGCGCTACCTGGCCAACCTGCTGACCGCCGGCAAGGAAGCGCCGGTGCTGCAGGCCCTGGAACGCATGCTGGCCATGCGCGCCTTCAAGCGGTCCGAGACCGTCCACGGCGAACGCGACACGGCCCTGCTGGAGCAGGTCGGCCTGACCGAGGAAACGGTGCAGGACATGTACCGCATCATGGCCATCGCCAACTACGAAGACCGCTTCGTCGTGCCCAGCAGCCACAAGGAAGTGGTCGAAGACAGCTTCAACGAGAAGGGAAGCTGCGGCTTTACCTTTGGCAACGGCTGCTCGGGCGGCGTGTCCGAAGGCACCCTGTTCGGCCGCAAGCCGCAGGGCAGCGAGATCTTCATCGAAATGCCCAAGTCGCGCAAGAAGGCCGTTTCGGCCTGAGGAAAGGAGAACACCATGAGCCTGTACCGACTGCTTTCCGCCATGCTGTGCTACCCCGAGCCGGAGCTGCTGGACTACCTGGGCGAACTGGAAGAGGCCCTGGCGGCCTATCCGGACGCCGAGGAAACCCTGCAGCCGCTGGTCAGCTACCTGGCCTCGAACGACCTGATTCCCCTGCAAGAGAACTACGTCGCCACCTTTGACCGCAACCGCTCGCATTCGCTGCACCTGTTCGAGCACGTCCACGGCGAAAGCCGCGACCGTGGCCAGGCGATGGTGGACCTGCTCGAAACTTACCGCGCGCACGGCTTCGAGCCGATGGTGTCGGAACTGCCGGACCACGTGCCGCTGTTCCTGGAATTCCTGGGAGTCATCGATCCCGACACAGCCCAGGAGCTGCTGGACGAAGCCATCCACGTGCTGGCGGCCATCGGCGCGCGCCTGGTCAAAAGCGAAAGCTCCTACGCCTGCGTCTTTGCCGTGCTGCGCGCCCAGTCCCGCGTGATTCCGCGCGTGCAGACCGGGGCGCCGGTGCGCGACATGGACGAGGCGATGGAGGCCTTCGGAGCCGGCCCCGACGGCGTGGAACCGCTGCTGCGGCCGTTTGCGGGAGGCGGGGTGCAGACCGTGCACTTCCATCCCCGTTCCGCCGCGACTCATTAATGCCCAGGACGACGCATCATGAACTCCCTGAACCAGTTTCTTTTCGGCATCTATCCGTACATCGCACTGACGATCTTTCTGCTCGGCAGCCTGGCGCGTTTTGAGCGCGAGCAATACACCTGGAAATCCGACAGCTCGCAACTGCTGCATCGCGGCCAGTTGCGGCTGGGGAACATCCTGTTCCACATCGGCATCCTGGGCCTGTTCTTCGGGCATCTGGTCGGCCTGCTCACCCCCGTCATCGTGTGGGACACGCTGGGCGTCTCGCACTCGCTCAAGCAGATGGTTGCGATGGTGGCGGGCGGCGTGATGGGCGGGCTGTGCCTGATCGGCCTCTTGATCCTGATCCACCGCCGCCTGACCGACCCCCGCATCGCCCACACCACGCGGCCCGGCGACAAGATCCTGCTGCTGTGGATTTTGGTGACGCTGCTGCTCGGGCTGTCCACGATCGTGCTGTCGGCTGGCCACATGGACGGCGAAATGATGGTGCACCTGATGACCTGGGCGCAGCACATCGTCACGTTCCAGGGCGACGCCGCCAGCTACATCGCCGGCGTGCCGCTGCTGTTCAAGGCGCACCTCTTCATGGGCCTCACGCTTTTCGTGATCTTCCCGTTCACCCGTCTGGTGCACGTCTGGAGCGGTTTCGCGTCAGTGGGCTACCTGGGCCGCGCCTGGCAGCTGGTCCGTCCGCGCTGATTCCCTGTCTTAGGAGCCGAACATGCCTGTCATCGTCAACGGCGTCGAACTGAACGACGCGGATCTGGAACGTGAACTGCCCTTGCACGCAGAAGCCGGCAATCCCATGCGCGAGGCCGTCACGGCCCTGGTGCTGCGGCGCGTCCTGCTGGACGAGGCCGGCCGGCAGGGCCTGGATGTGTCCGACGAGGAAAGCGCCATTGGCGCCTTGCTCGCCAGTCAGGCCCCGGCGCCCGAAGCCGACGACGCCGCTTGCCGGCGCTTTTACCAGATGCACCCCGAACGCTTCATGGTGGGCGAACTGGTCGAGGCCGACCACATCCTGTTCCAGGTCACGCCCGACGTGAACCTGGACATGCTGAAGGCGCATGCCAATGTGGTGCTGGCCGAGCTGCTGGCCGATCCCTCGCGGTTTGCCGAGGTGGCCCGCGAACAATCCAATTGCCCGTCCGCGGCCGTCGGCGGCAACCTGGGTCAACTGGGGCGCGGCGACACCGTGCCGGAATTCGAACGCGCGGTGTTCGCGCTGCCTTCGGGCGGGTTGCTGCCGCAGTTGCTGCAGACGCGGCACGGCCTGCACATCGTGCGCGTGGTCCGGCGTGTCGAAGGGCGGCTCTTGCCCTACGAACACGTGGCCAAGCAGATTGCCACGGCGCTCACGTCCATGAGCCGCGATACCGCCTGGCGGCAATACACCAAGCTGCTGGTCGGGCGCGCCAAGATTTCGGGCATCGATCTGGACGACGGCGAACCCGAACGGGTCTTCGCCGGGAGCGCCGCATGATGGACGAGCCAGCCCCCGCCGCCCTGGCGGACGGCTTCGGCCGCCGCATCGACTATCTGCGCGTTTCGGTCACCGATCGCTGCGACCTGCGGTGCAGCTACTGCCTGCCCAAGGATTTCAAGGGTTTCGAAACGCCGGCCAACTGGATGACCCACGACGAAATGGCCCGGCTGATCGGGCTGTTCGTGAGCCTGGGCGTGGCCAAGGTCCGGCTGACCGGCGGCGAACCGCTGCTGCGCAAGGGCGTGGCCGGGCTGGCGGCCACCATCGCCGCCATGCCCGGGCTGCGCGACCTGTCCGTGTCCACCAACGCCACGCAGCTATCGCGCCATGCGCAGTCGTTGCGGGCAGCGGGGGTGGACCGTCTGAACATCAGCCTGGACACGCTGGACGCCGCCGCGTTCTCGCAGATCACCGGACGCGACTGCCTGGACGCCGTGCTGGCCGGATTGTCGGCCGCGCGGCAGGCTGGCTTTTCCCCCATCAAGCTCAACAGCGTGGTGCATGCGGCCACGCCGGAATCCGAAGTGCGCCGCCTGCTGTCCTATGCGGTGGAGCAAGGCTTCGTGCTGCGGCTGATCGAACCGATGCCGATGGGCGAGTGCGGCCGCGGTTTTACGCACACCGACCTGAACGCGATGGGCGCGCGCCTGGCCGCCGACGCCGGGCTGGTGCCGTCGCTGGCCGAATCACGCAACGGCCCGGCGCGCTACTGGACCAGCGGGCAGGGCGCGCCCGTGCTGGGCGTCATCACCCCCATGTCGCGTCATTTCTGCGCCACCTGCAACCGCGTGCGGCTGGGCGTGGACGGCACCTTGTATCTGTGCCTGGGCCAGGAAGACCAGGTGCCGCTCGGACGCTTGCTGCGCGCGGGCGCCAGCGACGCCGATCTCATCCAGGCCATCTGGGCGGGCATCGCCGCCAAGCCGGAGCGCCACGAATTCAACGCCCGGCCCGAACGCATCGTGCGCTTCATGTCGCAAACGGGAGGCTGACATGCAGGATCTTGAACGACTGGTTGGCGGCTTCCAGCGCTTTCAGCAACAGTACTACGAAGACGCGCCGTCGCTGTATCGCAACCTGCGCGACGGCCAGCATCCCAGCACATTGCTGATCGGCTGTTGCGATTCCCGCGTGGACCCGGCCATGCTGCTCGGTTGTGATCCCGGCGACATCTTTACCGTGCGCAATGTGGCCAATCTGGTGCCGCCGTGCAGCAAGGACCGCGGCCTTCAAGGCGTCCTGGCAGCAATCCAGTTTGCCGTCGAACAGTTGCAGGTCAGCCGCATCATCGTGCTGGGACACGCCCAATGCGGCGGGATTCGGGCACTGATGGAGCGCGGCATCCGCCGCGACGGCGAGACCGACTATCTTGGGCGCTGGATGGACATCGCCGAACCCGCGCGCGAGCAGGTGCTGCGGCAGATGCCGGACGCCACCAAGGAAGAGCGCCGGCGCGCCTGCGAACAGGCTTCCATTCTGATCTCGCTGCGCAACCTGGAGGACCTGCCTTTCGTGCGGCGGGCGGTTGACGCGGGCAGCCTGTCCCTGCACGGGTGGTATTTCGACCTGGTGGCGGGCGCTTTGCTGGCATACTCCCCGCGGGCGGACACGTTTTTGCCCATCGTATGTCCCTTGCTGACGGAACCCGCACTCGTATGACTCCCGTATTCGGTATCGCCGGCCGCTCCGGCAGCGGCAAGACCACCCTGATCGAGGCCATGCTGCCGCTGCTCGGCGCGCGCGGCCTGCGGGTGAACGTCATCAAACACAGCCATCATGATTTTCAGATGGAGCCCCCCGGCAAGGACAGCGCGCGCTTTCGGACTGCGGGCGCGCAGGAAGTCATGATTGCCTCGCCATACCGGTATGCCATCGTGCATGAACTG
This sequence comes from Achromobacter sp. GbtcB20, assembly GCF_019091095.1. Taxonomy (NCBI): domain Bacteria; kingdom Pseudomonadati; phylum Pseudomonadota; class Betaproteobacteria; order Burkholderiales; family Alcaligenaceae; genus Achromobacter; species Achromobacter sp. GbtcB20. The sequence continues at coordinate 541,572 of NZ_JAGXJZ010000001.1, forward strand.
CGCGACACGCCGGAACCCACGCTTGAGGCCCAACTGGCACGCTTGTCGCCCGCCGATCTGGTGCTGGTCGAGGGCTTCAAGCAGGCCGCGATCCCGCGTATCGAGGTCTACCGTCCGGCGCTGGGCAAGCCGCCGCTGCACACCGAAGATCCTTCATTCCTGGCCGTCGTGACGGATGCGCCGCTTGAGATCGCCTTGCCGTGCCTGCCCCTGAACGACCCCGCCCAAGTTGCCGATTTTCTGTGCCGCACCCTCGGTTTGGCCTGATCGCATGGGGCTAAAACGCGCGCAATCGCGCCGGAAGGCGGGCGGGAAGCGACTACACTGATACCCGATCCGCGCTTTTCGCCCCGACACCCATGAAGTCCTCGAATACCGCCACTCCCTCCGACGTGCTGCCGTCGCCTCGGCACCGCCTGTCCACGCGCATCGTGGCAAGCTCGCTGCTGGCGCTGGTCGTGGTGCTGTCCATGGTGAGCTGGACGCTGTGGCTGTCCTGGCAACTGGAAGGCGCGGGCGCTGCCATCAACGATACCGGCAGCCTGCGGATGCGAGCCAATCGCGTCGCCGTCGAACTGATGCGGCCGCAGGCCGGGCGCGAAGTGCGCACCACCGAACAAGTTGCCATTCTGGACGACACCATCGCGCGCCTGGCACGGGGCAACCCCGCGCGGCCGCTCTTCATTCCCAACGACAACGCCATCCGCGCGCAATGGCACGACGTGGCCGCGTACTGGCGCGACATCATGAAGCCGGCGGCGCTGCGCGCCATTGGCCAGCCGGACGCATCAAGCTATCTGGAAACGTTGCCCGAGTTCGTGGCGCGCGCTGATACGCTGGTCCGGATGATCGAACAGGACAACGCCGGCAAGACCACGTCGCTGCGGCTGTCGCAGGGCGTGTTGGCGGCAATCGCCAGCGCGGGCACGCTTGCCATGATCTACCTGCTGTATCTGTGGATCATTTCACCGGTGCTGCGTCTGCGCGACGGCCTGCAGCGCATGGCCGATCGCGAATTCAGCACGCGACTGCCGGTCGAAAGCCAGGACGAGTTCGGCGTGCTGGCCCGCGGCTACAACCGCATGGCGGACGAGCTGCAGGACCTGTACACCAGCCTGGAGCAGCGGGTCGAGCAGAAGACGGCGCAGCTGGCCGCTCAGAACCGCGACATCGGGGCGCTGTATGACATGGCGGCATTCCTGAACCAGCCCAATGAAATCGAGGCCATGTGCGATGGTTTCCTGCGCCGCGTGATGCTGCAGTTCGATGCCGAAGCAGGCAGCATCCGGGCACTGGATCCCAACAACGAAAAGCTGAACCTCGTGGTGTCCGTGGGCCTGTCCGAAGAATTGGTCGAGTCCGAACACTGCATGAAGGTCGACGACTGCTATTGCGGTGTCGCCACGCGCAAGGCGGGCGTGATCGTCATCCAGGACTTCCGCCAGTCGCCACCCGAACTGGATCTGAACTGCCAGCGCGAGGGCTTTGCCAGCGTGGCGGTGTTTCGCATCGTGACGCGTGACGAAGTGCTGGGCTCGTATTCGCTGCATTTCCGTACGCACCGCCGCCTGGCCGCGTCGGGAGTCGCAGCTGCTGGAAACGCTGGGCCAGCACCTGGGCGTGGCGCTGGACAACCGGCGCCTGAGCGCGCAGGCGCGCCAATTGGCCGTCGTGCAGGAGCGCGGGCTGGTGGCGCAGGGCCTGCACGACAGCCTTGCCCAAGGCCTGAATTTCCTGAACCTGCAATTGCAGATGCTCGATGCCGCCATCAAGCGCGGCGATGAGGAAGAAGTCAGCGAGATCCTGCCGCTCTTGCGCACCGGCGTGGACGAAAGCTATCAGGACGTGCGCGAACTGTTGACCAACTTCCGCAGCAAGTTGTCGCAAGGCGACCTGCAAGCCGCCATCGAGGACACAGTTTCGCGTTTTCGCCGCCAGACCGCCATCGAGACCGACCTGACGTTCACCCAGGGCGAGGGCGCGCCGTTGCAGCCGGAGCAGCAGTTGCAGGTGCTGTTCATTCTGCAGGAAGCGCTGTCCAATGTGCGCAAGCACTCGGAAGCCAGCCGCGTGCGGATCGCCGTTGAGAACGGCCGGGATTTCACCTTGCTGATTTCGGACGATGGCCAGGGCTACGACCCGGCCGATGTCGCCGAACGGGGCGAATCCCATGTCGGCCTGCACATCATGCGCGAGCGCGCCGCCCGCATGCGCGCCGTGATAAAACTCGAATCGCAGCCCGGCGCCGGCACGCGCGTGGCGCTCACCTTGCCTGGCGCCGAACGCCAGGCAGCCTGACATCCTTGCCCATCATGACCATCCGCATCCTGCTCATCGACGACCACACCCTGTTCCGCTCCGGTGTCCGCCTGCTGTTGCAGCGCCAGCCCGACTTCGAGGTCGTGGCCGAGGCGGGCGACGGCGTCGAAGGCATAAAGCGCGCCAAGGAACTCAAACCCGACGTCGTGCTGCTTGACCTGAACCTGCCCGGCCTGTCGGGGCTGGAAACGCTGCAGCTGCTGACGCAGGACCTGCCCAATTGCGCGGTCATCATCCTGACCGTCTCGGAAGAGGCCGATGAGCTTGGCCAGGCGCTGCGCGACGGCGCTCGCGGCTATCTCGTCAAGAACATCGACGCGGATGCGCTGGTGTCCGCCATCCGCCGCGCCGCCAACGGCGAAGCCGTCATTGCCGATAGCATGACGGCCAAGCTGGTCGAACAGTTCCGCGGTCAGGCCAGCCAGACGCCGCCGCCGCCCGGGTCGGCCGAGCGCCATCGTCTTACCGCGCGTGAAACCCAGATCGTGCAATGGCTGGCGCGCGGGGCCAGCAACAAGGTCATCGCGCGCGAACTGGACGTGAGCGAAAGCACCGTGAAGATCCATGTGCAGAATGTGCTGAAGAAGCTCAATCTGACGAGCCGTGTGCAGGTCGCTGTCTATGCCGTGGAGCGCGGCCTGTACACCGAGGAATAGGCAGCACAAAAAGGCGCCGCGCGCGCCACGCCGTTTGATTTTCGACAAGGCCCGGGGGGCGGGCGGCCCATAGACTGGCCGTCATGCAAACTCGAACCTCTCCCATAGAGCTCGTGGCCCCGGCAGGCAGTCTGGCCGCCTTGAAAGCGGCGATCGAAGCGGGCGCCGACACCGTCTATCTCGGGCTCAAGAACGCCACGAACGCCCGCAATTTCGCCGGGCTCAATTTCACCGAAGCCGACATCCGCGCCGGCGTCGAACTGGCGCATCGCCACAACCGGCATGTGCTCTTTGCCATCAACACCTTTGTGCAGGCAGGCCGCATGGCCGAATGGCAGGCCGCCGTCGATGCCGCCCACGACCTGGGCGCCGACGCCGTCATCATGGCCGACCCGGGACTGCTGGCCTACGCAAGCGACCGCTATCCCGACCTGCGGCTGCATCTGTCGGTGCAGGGCTCGGCCACCCACGCGGACGCCATTGAACTCATGAAAGAGCAGTTCGGCATCCGCCGTGTGGTCCTGCCGCGCGTCCTGACGCTGACGGAGATTGCCCGCATCTGCGCCAACGTCAGCGTCGAAGTCGAGGTCTTCGGCTTCGGCAGCCTGTGCGTCATGGCCGAGGGCCGCTGCCTCTTGTCGTCGTACGCCACCGGCGATTCCCCCAACAACAAGGGCGTCTGTTCGCCCGCGCACGCGGTGCGCTGGGTCGAAGAAGACGGCCGCATGGACGCGCGCCTGTCGGGCATCCTCATCGACCGCTACGAACCGGGCGAGCCCGCCGCGTATCCCACGTTGTGCAAGGGGCGCTTCGAAGTGGACGGACAAGCCGACCACGCCCTCGAAGAACCCACCAGCCTGAACGCCATCGGCCTGTTGCCCAAGCTGGCGGAAATGGGCGTGTCGGCCATCAAGATCGAAGGGCGCCAGCGCAGCCCGGCCTATGTCACGCAGGTGGTGTCCACGCTGCGCGCCGCGCTGGATAGCGTGCATGCGGACGCATCGCGCTTTTCTCCGCGCCCCGAATGGAACGCCATGCTGGCGCGCCATGCCGAGGGTTCACAAGTCACACAAGGCGCTTTCGAACGTCCATGGAAATGACCCCCATCCCATTCCAGATTTCTGTCGGCCCCTTGCTGTACTACTGGCCGCGCCAACGCACCATGGATTTCTACGCCGCGCTGGCCGAAAGTCCTGCGGACATCATCTACGTGGGCGAGACCGTCTGTAGCCGGCGTCACGAACTGCGCGCCGACGATTGGCTTGAACTGGCGCGCGACTTGCGCGCAGTGGGCAAGACGGTGGTGCTGTCTGGCCGCACCTTGATCGAGACGGGCGCCGAGGCCAACGCCTTGAAGAAGCTTTGCGACCAGCAGGATTTCATGGTCGAGGCAGGCGAGTTGGGCGCGGTGCGCCACCTGAGCGGCCGTGGCTTTGTCGCCGGTCCGCACATCAACGCCTACCACGGGGGCACGCTGACCTGGCTGGCCAATCGCGGCGCTGTGCGCTTCGTCGCGCCGCTTGAAATGGATGGCACCACGCTCGAACGCCTGCTGCAAGAGCGTCCCGCTGGCATGCAGGCCGAAGTGATGGTGTGGGGCAGGATGGCGCTGGCGTTTTCCGCCCGCTGCTTCACCGCGCGGCACTTCCGCCTGAAAAAGGACGATTGCGGCTTTCGCTGCATCGAGCATCCCGATGGCCTGGATATGCGCACGCGCGAATCGCGCGAGTTCCTGGGCATCAACGGCATCCAGGTTCAATCGGCCGCCTGCCTGGACCTGTTGGCCGAAGCACCGGAACTGGCGGGAATGGGCGTTGATGTGCTGCGCGTCAGTCCGCAATCGGCGGGCACGCTTGAGGCCATTGCCGCACTGGATGCAATGCGGCAAGGCGTCAAGCCCGAGCCGGTGTCGCCGCCCGCGGGTATCGGCCGCTGCAACGGTTACTACTACGGCAAGGCCGGCATTGGCCTTGAGGAGGCCGTCGCATGAGCGCCGCCCTGAATTTGCCGCCTGTGTTCGCCAAGCTGGGCCGCCGCGTGCCAGGCCCGTTTGTGTCGCTGCATTTCGTGGCAGGGCTTGAGCTGGCGCGCCGGCTCAAGTGGCTGGAGCCGCCAGCGGAACTGAACGGCCGCAGCTTTGCCATCACCGTCGAAGACCTGGGTCTGCGCAGCAGCTTTGTCGTGCGGGATGGTGCGTTCCGGCCCCTCTGGAACCGCGGGTCCAACGGCGCCGCGGAGCTTGAGCTGGGCGCAAAGCTGGCGGACTTCCTGGCGCTCATGCGCGAAGAAACCGATGCCGACACCTTGTTCTTCCAGCGCCGCCTGCGTATCGCCGGCGACACCGAACTGGGGTTGATCGTCAAGAACTGGCTGGACGCGGCGCCCCGGCCGGCGTGGCTGCAACGCATGACTGCCGCAAACAGCGGCATGGAGGGCGGGGCAGGCGGCTGATCTCCCCGCTGTTCAAGCACGCCGGCCTTCCATGCGGCGTGCCACGCGCGATAGCGCCAGGCTGGCGGCCAGATACAGCAGCGCCACGGCCAGATAAACCTCGACGTGATACGGGCGCCAGTCGGTGCCCGCCACCACCGCCTTGGCCGCGCCCAGCACGTCAAACACGCCAATAATGCTGACCAGCGACGTGTCCTTGACCGCGCCCACAAACACACCCAGCGCTGCGGGCGAGGCGATGCGGCGGGCCTGTGGCCAGATCACGCACGCATAGGCCAGCGCGGGCCGCATGCCCAAGGCGCGTGCAGCCATCATCTGACCGGGCGGAATCGCCTGCAGCGCACCGCGCAGCACTTCGGCCAGCACACAAGCGGTATGCAGCGTCAGCGCCGCCAGCGCCATGCTGAACTTCGACACGCCACCACCCAGCAGCATGGGCAACACAAAGGACGCGAACAGCAGCTGGGTCACCAGCGGCACACCGCGTACCGCTTCGATCAGACCGGCGGCGGCCAGTGAAACTGCCGGGCTGCCTGACCGGCGAAGCAGGGCGAGCGCGAAGGCGAGCGGTACGGCCGCAACGAGCGCCGCGATCGCCAGAATCAACGTGACGAGCAGTCCGCCCCAGCGTTGCGGGCCGATGAGGTCGCCGCCCCACGGCCAGCCCGTCAGGGCTGCCACGGTAATGCTTGATAGTGCAGTCAATAGGGCAATGCGTAGGCGCGCCGGTACGTGACGTGCGCCCAGGAAGACGGCAATGGCAGCCAAAAGCGCCAGGCACGCGATCAGCGCCGGCCCCCGGTGCGCGTCGGACATGGTGCCGTAGAACAACAGCGGCAGGTTTTCGCCCACGGCGGCCCAGCAGGCGCCCGCCGCATTCGCGCAGATCGCCGGATTGCCCGACCACACAGCGCGCAGCACTGCCCAGTCGAGCAGCGACCAGGCCACGGTGGCCAGCAGCAATGTCAGAACGGCCGACATCGCGTTGCGTCGAAGCGTCCTGGCCTTGCCCCCAGCGCCATCCCAGCACGCCCGGTCACCCAGGCGCGCCCCGTGCGTGTCGCCCGGGCCGTGTCGGGTATTGCGCGCATTCCAGGCGGAGAGCCCGCCGCCCAGGCAGACCGCCAACGTCAGGTAAATGGCCATGGCAAGCGCAATGCCTTCCAGCGCCAGCCCCGTCTGCGTGATGGCCGTGTTGATGACCGCCATCAGCTCCTGGTAGCCGATTGCGATGGCAAGCGTGCTGTTCTTGACGAGCGCCAGGCATTGGTTGGCATAGGGCGGCAGCGCGACGCGCGTGGCGTAGGGCGCGATCACCAGCCGCAGCACCTTGTAAGGCGTGAGACCCATGGCCTGGCCGGCTTCGACCAGGCCAACGGGAACCGCGCGCACCGCGCCGCGCACGATGTCGGCGATGTAGGCGGCGTGAAAGACCACGAGGCCGATGGTCAGGGCGGCGAATTCGATGCTGGGTTGCCAGCCGCCCTGCAAGCCGAGCCCACGCTTGACGGGCAGGTCGATCTGCATGGGCGGCAATAGTGCCCACGCGATTGCGGCGGCGGTCAGTATTGCGGTCAACGCGGCGGTGAACGCAGCATGGGTCCACCGGCGGCGGGCTTGCCATCCCAGCGCCAGCGCGGCCAATGCCACGCCCGCATAAGGCAGCCAGCCATGCAGCGCGGGCAAGGCCAACCCGCGATTGGATAGCAGCACGGAAGGCAGCGGCGACCATGCCTGCCGCAAGTCAGGCAGGCGCAGCAGCAACCCGTACCAGACGAAGAGCTGCAACAGCACGGGTGTATTTCGCAAGGGGGCAATGACAAGGGCGGCGACGCGCGCCGCCAGCGGGTTGGACGACAACCCCATGAATCCCAGGCCCGCGCCCAGGACGGTCGCCAGGGGTGTTGCCACGAAGGCGACGGTCAGCGTATTGGCCAGTCCCGCCGCAAGGGACATCCAGTAAGGATCTTCGGGCGTGACATTGAGCAGGCTTTCCGAGATGCGGAAGCCCGCTGGCTGAAGCAGGAAGCCGAACCCGCCCTGGATACCGCGTGCGGCCTGCACCGATTCGATGTGCAGCACCAGAATGGCGGCCATTGCGCCCAGTCCCAAACCCCACGCCAATGCAGGCAACCAGCGGCGCCAGGGCGCAGTCAACGGATAGGGGAGCGTGGTGGCGGTCATGGCAGGTCATGCGGCAAAGGAAGGAACAAGAAGGGCGGACCCGGCGGCCCGCCCGCGAATCATCATGAAGTGCGCATCAAGCAGTGCGCATCAAGCAACGCGCGTCAAACAATTTGAGTCACGCGATATGCATCGCGCGAAGCGCATCAAGCGACACGCGTCACTGGAACGGCGGCGAATACAGCAGGCCGCCCTTGTTCCACTGCGCATTCAGGCCACGCTCCAGCTTGAGCGGCGTGGCAGCGCCCAGGTTGCGGTCCCACACCTGGCCATAATTGCCCACGGCTTTGATGGCGTTTCGTGCCCAGGTTTCGTCCAGGCCAAAGCTCTTGCCAATGCCGGGGTCCGCGCCCAGCAGCCGCCGCACCTGCGCGTCGCTGCTTTGCGCCTGGCTGTCGGCGTTCTGGGCGGTGATGCCCAGCTCCTCGGCGGCGACAAGCGCGTTGACCGTCCAGCGCACGATGGCGGCCCAGTTCGGGTCGTCCTGGCGTACGAAGGGGCCGAGCGGCGACTTGTTGATGCGCTCGGGCAGGATGACGAAGTCGTCCGGCTGGCTGGCGCGCGCCGCTCGGCTGGCGGCCAGCGTGGACGCATCCGACAGGTAGACGTCGCAGCGTCCGGCATAGAAGGCCTGTTCAAGTTCGACCAGGTTCTCGATCACCACGGGGCGATAGGTGAGCTTGTTCTTCTTGAAGTAGTCGACCAGGTTTTGTTCGTTCACCGTGCCGGGCTGCACGCAAACCTGCGCGCCTTCCAGTTCGGTGGCGCTCTTGACGCCCAATTTACGCGGCACCAAAAAGCCCTGTCCGTCGTAGAACACGATGCCGGCGGACACGATGCCCAGCCCCGCGTCGCGGCCCGAGGTGATCGTGGTGTTGCGGTTCAGCACGTCGATCTCGCCGGACTGCAGGGCTGGAAAGCGCTGCTGCGAACTCAGCGGCACGAAGCGGGTCTTTTCCGGATCGCCCAGCACGGCGGCCGCCAGCGCGCGGCACAGGTCCGCGTCAAGGCCGGTCCAGCGGCCTTGCTTGTCCGCGATCGACAAGCCTGCCGAGCCCTGGCTGACGCCGCAGACCAATTCTCCGCGCTTCTTGATGGTGTCCACCGTGCCGGCTTGCGATGTGCCCGCAAGCGTCATCGCGGCGGCCACGCCCGCGGCCTTGAATAGATGAATCAAACGCATGCTGTTCCCAAGGTTGTTGTGTGCAAGAGAGGCACGAATTCTATGGGCGGGGCGCGGCTTGCCGAGCGACTTAATACGCATATCAATATGAAAACTAAGCCTTATCCGAATGCGCGCCAGATACCTAGAATGCCCGCATGCCGGGTGGTCCGGCGACGAAGGTTGCGCATGGCTTGGCAGGACGAATTCAGACAGTGGTTTCCCATCACGCGCGACAAGGCATACGCCAACATTGCATACACCAGCCCGTTGTCACCTCGGGTGTCGGACGCCGTGGCGGAGTTCTTTGACAGCATCACGCATGCGCGCAGCGACAAGCCGCAATGGCTGCGCGATGCCGACGCGTTGCGGGTGCGGCTGGCGCGGCTGATCGGCGGCGACGCGCGCCGGCTGGCGTTCACCAAAAACACCACCGAGGGGTTGAACACGGTCGCGCAAGGACTGGCCTGGCAGGAAGGCGACAACCTCGTCGTCGACGACCAGGAGCATCCGTCGAACGCCTTGCCATGGCTGAATCTGCGCCGGCGCGGCGTGCAGGTGCGTGTGGCGCAGGCGCGCGCGCATCGTTTTACGGTGGATGACCTGTGGCAGCACGTCGACGCCCGCACGCGTTTGATCGCGGTGTCCTGGGTGCAGTACGGCACCGGACTGCGGACCGACATCCGGGAGCTGGGACGCCGCTGCGCCGAGCGCGGCATCTGGCTGGTGGTCGACGGCATCCAGGGTGCGGGCCTGCTGCGCGCTCAGGTGGACGACTGGCACGTCGATGCGTTTGCGTGCGGCGCGCACAAGGGCATGCTGGGACCGCTGGGGGTGGGGCTGCTGCACGTGTCGCCGGGGCTGCTGGCTGCGTTGAATCCGCATTACGTCGGCCCGTCCGGCGTGACCACGCTGGACAAGTCCGGCCTGCAATGGCAGGTGGCGGTGTCTGACGCGGCGGATGCCCGCCGGCTGGAAACGGGCAACCTGAACTATCCCGGCCTTGCTGGCTGGGCGGGCGCGCTGGACCTTATCGAACAGGCGCGGCCCGAGCGCATCGAACCCTGGGTGCTGGCGCTGTCGCAGGCCCTGAGCGATGGACTGCGGAGTCTGGGCGCGCAGGTGGTGTCGCCGCCGGGCGACGAGGTGCGCAGCACCACCACGGCGCTGCGCGTCGCCAACCCCGCCGCGGCGCTTGCGCACCTGGCGCAGGCAGGTGTCGTGGCGAGCATCGTGGAGTATGGTTACGTGCGCCTGTCTGTCGGCGCTTACAACAACCATGAAGTCATCGAACGCATTCTGCGCGCCGCACGCGCGTTTGCCGCCTGATCTGAATTTTCAAACACGCATTTACCGGAGAGACTGATGACTGAAGCGAAGAAGCCCAACTGGCGCCTGGAAACCGTGGCTGTCCACGGCGGCTACCGGCCCGATCCGACCACGCGCGCGGTGGCCGTACCCATCTACCAGACGGTGGCCTACGCGTTCGACGACACGCAGCACGGCGCGGACCTCTTCGACCTGAAGGTCGCGGGCAACATCTACACCCGCATCATGAATCCGACCACCGACGTGCTGGAGCAGCGCGTGGCGGCCCTGGAAGGCGGCATCGCCGCGCTGGCGCTGGCCTCGGGCCAGGCCGCCGTCACCTACGCGATCCTGACCATTGCCGAAGCCGGCGACAACATCGTGTCGTCCAGCACGCTGTATGGCGGCACCTACAACCTGTTTGCGCACACGCTGCCGCAGTACGGCATCACCACGCGCTTTGCCGATCCGTCCGACCTGGCCGCCTTCGAGGCGCAGATCGACGACCGCACCAAGGCCATCTTCGCGGAATCGGTTGGCAACCCCTTGGGCAACATCACCGACATCGCCGCGCTGGCCGAGCTGGCGCATCGCCACGGCCTGCCGCTGATTGTCGACAACACCGTGCCGTCGCCGTACCTGCTGCGTCCCATCGAGCATGGCGCCGACATCGTTGTGCAGTCGTTGACCAAGTATCTGGGCGGACACGGCACCAGCCTGGGCGGCGCCATCATCGACTCGGGCAAGTTTCCGTGGGCCGAGCACAAGGCGCGCTTCAAGCGTCTGAACGAGCCGGATGTGAGCTACCACGGCGTGGTGTACACGGAGGCCTTCGGACCGGCCGCGTACATCGGCCGCGCCCGGGTGGTGCCGCTGCGCAACACCGGCGCCGCGATCTCGCCGTTCAACTCGTTCCAGATCCTGCAGGGGATCGAGACCCTGGCCCTGCGCGTGGACCGCATCGTGGAGAACGCGGTCAAGGTCGCCAGCTACCTGCGCGAGCATTCAAAGGTGGAATGGGTGAACTACGCGGGTCTGCCGGACCATCCCGACCATGCGCTCGCCAAGAAGTACCTGGGCGGCAAGGTGCCGGGGCTATTCACGTTTGGCGTGAAGGGCGGCCGCGAGGCTGGCGCGCGCTTCCAGGATGCGTTGCAGCTGTTCACGCGCCTAGTCAACATTGGCGATTCCAAGTCGCTGGCGACGCATCCGGCGTCCACCACGCACCGCCAGCTCAATGCCGAGGAACTGAAAAAGGCCGGCGTGCGCGAGGAAACCGTGCGCCTGTCCATCGGGATCGAGCACATCGACGACCTGATCGCCGATCTGGACCAGGCGCTGGCGCAGGTCTGACCCCGGGCGGTTTCGACAGGAAAAGCGCGCTATTTCCGCGCGCTTTTTCCGTTGGCCGCGCAGACCAGGTCGCGCAGCCGGCGCTGCACCGGGTCGCGCGTCACGGGGGCGTTGCGGATGCCCGCCACCGGAATCGATTCGACGATCGCCCCGGTGGCGTCGTTGCCCGCGTGGTGCAAGACCTGGGTGACCGTATACGTGTTGGCGCTGCAGTTCATGGTCACCGGCTGGGTGACCGAACCGTAGGGCTGCCCGTTGGCCTCGGAAATCCGGGGCTGGGCGTAGAACCAGGCCACGGTCACTGCCCTGACAGCCGGATTCTCCGACACGGCGCGGATCGAATGGCTGTCGTAGAACACGCCCGGCATCGCCTGCGGGTCGACCGGCACCCAGGCCGGATCGTTGGCGGCGGCGCCGTGCGCGATCGGGCTGCCGCTAGCCGCGACAAACAGGGCCAGGGCGAATAGAGCAGAGGGAGGCCTTGCGGTCATGGGCGGTTCCGTGGTGTCGGGGCAGGGGCGCGCGTCCGGCAAGACGTGAGCATGCGTTACGCCAGTATAGAGAACCGGGCGCAACGCGCTATAGTTTCGTCCGTTCGATAAATGGCTGGCGGCGCGGGGGGCTGGCATTATGCCCAGCATGCCTGGACCCAAGACCATCAGACTCGTGGCCGCCGGCCTTGCGGTCATCTCCGCCGCCGTGCTGGCCCGGGGCATCTATCAGATCATCCCAATGGGCGATCCGCTGCCGCGCAGCGAGTTCGTGGGAGAGCTGAACGGGCCCGCGCTGGCTTCATACTCGCGGGTTGCCATCCAGCGTTTCGGCGAGCGCCAATTGCTGACCGGCCAACTTCTGGTCACCGCCAAGGACATCGAGGGCCTGGCGCAGGCGCCCGTGCTGGATACGCAGGTTCCGGCCCTGAAGGAACGTCTGCAGAAGCAGCGGATCCGGCTGGCGCAGGCCGGCGCGATCACCACGCTGGCCCACGGCCAGGGCGATCTGGCCCTGACCATGCTGCAGACCGGCCGCACCACCACCGATGCCCGCAACCTCATTTATGGGGGCCACGGCACGGGTGTGTTCGAGCTGCTGGGCTCCATCAGCGGCGATACCGGCGTGACCCTGATCGGCGCGCCGGGCGGCCAGCCGCTGTACCTCATCACCAGCACGCTGCGCAGTTCGGGCGAAGGCGATCAGCCGCCCGCCTGGGACACCCTGCGTTCGGACGACCTGGGCGCGACCTGGACCTATGATCCCGACGTGACGCTGGGCGTGCCGCAGCAGCACACCGCTTTTCTGACCGACCGGCTGGCGATTGCGCTGGAGCACCATGAGACCGGCGTGCGCCTGCTCTATAGCTGCGACGGCGCCAAGCGTTGGGCGGCGACCCGGCTCAAGGAACAGGTCTGGCCGGATTCGGCCGCCTTCGAACGCAAGTTTGCCGAGACGGCGGAGCGGGACCGCAAGGCTTACGGCGTCGAGCAGCTTGGATATGGCTGGTCGTTGTACCCGCTGGACGAGACGCGGGCGGTGGGCTGGAGCTGGCGCACGCGGGTGCGTCCCGAAGGCCAGGAGGCGCCCCAATTGATCGAAACGCGGCGCTTCGAGGTGCAATTCCAGGAAGGCGCCTCGCCTGCGTTCCGCATTACCCCGGAGGTGCCCCGGGTTCCGTCGCAGGATGCCCATGCGCTTTTGACGCGTGATCAGCCCGTGTTCGAGACCGCGGGCGACAGCATCTACCAGCTGGACAAGCCGGGGATGGCCTGGGTGAAGCGGTCGCGGTCGCCCGATGTGCGCGGCGCCTCGTCCTGGATCGGGCAGGCGTGGTTCGGCCGCAATGCGTGGGTCATCAAGACCTATGCCGAGCATCTGTTCTCGGGCGCCGACTACACCAAGACCTACTTCTACAGCCGCGACAAGGGCCGCTCCTGGCGGCCGTTCCAGTTGTCGCATGCGCAGGAGCGCGGGCTGCTGGGCCTGGACCAGACGGGCGACGCGCTGTTGACGCTTGCCGAGCGCGGCGGCAAGACCGTCATCCAGCGCTATCCGCTGGACTGAGTCGAAACGCGGGTCCCGCGCCGGCGGTTAGTCGGCCACCACGTACTCGGGATAGCGCTTGCAGATTTCCGCGACCTGGCTGAGCGTGCCGGACAGGTGCTCGCGCAGCACCTGCTGCGCCCGCGCCGGGTCCTGCGCGGCGATGGCATCCAGCAGACGCTGATGATCGTCCAGGATGCGTTCGGCCTTGCCGGTTTCGGGCAGATGCAGCCGGCGCAACCGGTCCAGATGGCCGCTATAGCGCTGCGCCATCTCCCACAGGCTGGCCACACCCGCGGCCTCGTGCATGTCGCGGTGAAATGCCTGGTCCGCGTTGATGAACTGCTGGTATTGCCCGCTGGCATGGGCGGCGCGCTGCAGGTCGATGGAGGACTGCAGGCGCTGGAGCAGCAGCGGGTCGGCCCGCTGGGCAAGCAAGTGGACGATTTCCAGCTCCAGCGACCGGCGCAGGAAATGCGCCTGGCGCGCGGCGGCGATGTCGATCCGGCTGACCACCGTGGTGTGCTGCGGATAGATTTCGACCAGCGCTTCCTCGGCCAGGCGCATGAGCGCGTCGCGGATGGGCGTCTGGCTCAGGCCGTAGCAGTCCGCCAGCGTGACGCGCGACAGCGGCGCGCCGGGCGCGAGCTCCAGCGAGATGATCTGGCGCCGCAGATGGTCGAAAACCTGGGGGGCCGCATGGCGGGAGCGATCCAGTCTGAGCTTTTGGCTTTGCATCAGGTAAGCGTGTCCGGGTCCCGCGTGGGGAAAGGCTGATAACGAATGTCGCAGTGTAGCGGGTATTCACCTAGCTGACGCACTAATGTATTAGTGTTTAAATGCTTTCACCCCGACTTCCGCATCCCTCGCATCTCCCATGAAACGCACTTACGAAAGCTTGCGCAGCGCCGCCTGGATGGCCAAGGACGACCTGCGTTCATTCGGCCACCGCTCCCGCATGATGCAGATGGGCTACGGCCCGGACGATTGGGCCGGCCGCCCGATCATCGCCATCATCAACACCTGGTCCGACCTGAATCCCTGTCACAGCCATTTCAAGCAGCGCGTCGAAGACGTCAAACGCGGCGTGTTCCAGGCCGGCGGCTTTCCGGTGGAACTGCCCGCCATTTCGGTGTCCGAATCCTTCGTCAAGCCCACCACCATGCTGTACCGCAACTTCCTGGCGATGGAGACCGAGGAGCTGCTGCGCAGCCACCCGGTGGACGGCGCGGTGCTGATGGGCGGCTGCGACAAGACGACGCCGGGCCTCATCATGGGCGCCATCAGCGCCGGCCTGCCATGCGTCTACGTGCCTGCGGGCCCAATGCTGCGCGGCAATTGGAAGGGCAAGATCCTGGGGTCCGGATCGGATGCCTGGAAGCTCTGGGACGAACGCCGCGCCGGCAAGATCACGCAGGAGCAATGGACGGAAGTGGAGGGCGGCATTGCCCGCAGCTACGGCACCTGCATGACGATGGGCACGGCCAGCACCATGACCGCCATCGCCGAAGCCATCGGCATGACGCTGCCTGGCGCCTCGTCGATCCCGGCGGCCGACGTGAACCACATGCGCATGTCGGCCGAATGCGGCCGGCGCGTGGTCGAGATGGTCTGGGACGACCTGACGCCGCAGCGCATCCTGAGCGTGGCCTCGTTCAAGAACGCCATCAATGTCGCCATGGCGATGGGCTGTTCCACCAATGCCATCGTTCACCTGGTCGCCATGTCGCGCCGCGCGGGCTGCGCGGTGGGATTGGACGATTTCGATGCGGCGAGCCGCAAAGTGCCCGTGATCGCCAATATCCGGCCCAGCGGCGACACCTACCTGATGGAAGATTTCTACTACGCGGGCGGGCTGCCCGCGCTGATGACCCGGCTGCAGGATGATCACCTGGACCTGTCGGCCATGACGGTCACGGGCAAGACGCTGGGCGAGAACATCGCGGGCGCAGAGGTCTACAACGACGACGTGATCCGCAAGCTGGACGAGGCGATCTACGACGAGGGCGCGCTGGCCGTGCTGCGCGGCAACATCGCGCCGGACGGCTGTGTCATCAAGCCCAGTGCATGCGCGCCGCAATACCTGCGTCACACGGGCCCGGCGCTGGTCTTTGACGACTATCCCAGCATGAAGGCCGCCGTGGAGGACGAAAACCTGGATGTGACCGCGGACCACATCATGATCCTGCGCAATGCCGGCCCGCAGGGCGGTCCGGGCATGCCGGAATGGGGCATGCTGCCCATTCCCACCAAGCTGGTCAAGCAGGGCGTGCGCGACATGCTGCGCCTGTCCGATGCACGCATGAGCGGCACCAGCTATGGCGCCTGCATCCTGCACGTCGCGCCCGAAAGCTACATCGGCGGCCCGTTGGCGCTGGTGAAGACGGGCGACACGATCACCGTGGATGTGCCCGCCCGCAGCATCAACCTGAATATCAGCGACGAGGAGCTGGCCGCGCGCCGCGCCGCCTGGACGCCGCCGCCCAAGCGCTACGAGCGCGGCTACGGCTGGATGTACTCCCAGCACATCCTGCAGGCCAACGACGGCTGCGACTTCGATTTTCTGGAAACGGAATTCGGCGCGCCCGTGCCCGAGCCCGCGATCTTCTGATTCCCTTCATCACTCAACATCCGCCCCAAACTCCCGGAGCCATCGTGTCCCAAATGAATCCCGAAACCCGCGCCAGGCTGGCCGGCGTCAGCACCGCCACGCTGTGCATGGCGCTCTTCAAGCGCGGCCTGCGCAACCAGTTCATCCAGGACGTGCGGCCGCTGAACGCCAATCTGCCCAACATGGTGGGCCCGGCCTTCACGCTGCGCTACATCCCGGCCCGCGAAGACCTGAACACCATCAAGGTCTTCGAGGATCGCGCACATCCGCAGCGCGCCGCGGTCGAGACCTGCCCGGAAGGCGCGGTCTTCGTCATCGACAGCCGCAAGGACGCGCGCGCCGCGTCCGCGGGCTCCATCCTGGTCACCCGGCTGATGAAGCGCGGCGTGGCGGGCGTGGTGACGGACGGGGGCTTTCGCGACTCGCCCGAAATCGCCGAGATGGGTTTTCCCGCCTATCACCAGCGTCCGTCCGCACCCACCAATCTGACCTTGCACCAGGCGCTGGACATCAACGCGCCCATCGGCTGCGGCGACGTGGCGGTGTGGCCGGGCGATATCGTCGTGGGCGACCGTGAGGGCGTGGTGGTCATTCCTGCGCACCTGGCCGACGAGATCGCCATCGAAGCCGTGGAAATGACGGCCTTCGAGGACTTCGTGACCAGTCAGGTGCAAAGCGGCGCTTCCATTCTTGGCCTGTATCCGCCGACCGACCCGGGCACCAAGGACAAGTTCGCCGCCTGGCGCAAAGAACAAGGCCGCTGAGCCTTGCCGCCGGCGCTGCCGGCACCCCCATACGCATACCTATAAAACAAGGCAGGAGACACATGATGAACACTAAACGACGCGGCGCGCTTGCCGCGCTACTGGCCGGCGCCGTCCTTGGCACGCTGGCCTTGCCCGCCAGCGCCGCCGACTGGCCCACGCAAAAGCCGATTTCCTACGTCGTCCCGTTCACCGTGGGCGGCTCGACCGACGTGGTCGGCCGAGTACTGGCGCAGAAGCTGGGCGACCGCCTGCATCAGAACGTGATCGTCGAGAACAAGCCGGGCGCCGCGGGCGGCATCGGCGCCACCTACGTGGCCAAGGCGCCGCCCGACGGCTACACCTTGTTCGGCGGCACGATCAGCACGCACGCCATCAACGCCAGCCTCTACAAGAACCTGAAGTACGACCCGGTCAAGGACTTCGAGCCGGTGTCGCTGATCGCGTTCCTGCCCAACGTGCTGCTGGTGGATCCGAACCTGGGCGTCAATTCGGTGGCGGACCTGATCGCGCTGCTCAAGCGCGACCCCACCAAGCGCACGTTCGCGTCCTCGGGGGCGGGCACCTCGACGCACCTGGCCGGCGAGCTCTTTTCCGGCATGATCGGCGTGCCCCTCACGCACGTGCCTTATAAGGGCACGCCGCCCGCGATGGTGGACGTATCGTCCGGCGCGGTGACCTTCATGTTCGACCAGATGACGGCGGCGCTGCCGCTCTTGCAGACCGGCAAGCTCAAGCTGCTGGCCGTCACGACCAAAGACCGTATTGCGCTCGCGCCCGATGTGCCGACCATGCAGGAAGCGGGCGTACCCGGCTTCCAGATGGCGTCCTGGCAGGCGGTTTACGCGCCCAAGGGCACGCCCAAGCCCATCCTGGACAAACTGGCCGCCGAGATCGCCCTGATCCTGAAAGAGCCCGACGTGCAGGAAAAGCTGGGCAAGACCATGGGCATGGAGCTGGTGGGCAGCACGCCCGAGCAGCTGCGCGACCTGATGGCGACCGAGATTCCGCGCTGGGCGGAAGTCGTGAAGAAGTCGGGCGCGTCGGTGGAGTGAGGGGGCGCGGCTAGTGTAGGCGAGGCGGGTCGGCGTTAAGCTGGGGGCTGTGGACGTCTGTGCGTCCTTGCCCGACTCGCCTCGTGTTGATGTCGGGCATCGGCAACGCCGTTAAAGGAGCCGCATCATGGCCGACTTCGACAAGGTGTTCGCGGGATCGATTCCGGCGCTTTACGACACGCTTATGGTGCCGCTGATCTTCCAGGGTTACGCCGACCACATGGCGGCGCTGGTCGCGGGGTTTGCGCCCCGGGCCGTGCTGGAGACCGCGGCAGGCAGCGGGGCGGTGACGCGGGCGCTGGCGCCTCTGCTGGACCCCGGGGCGCGTTATGTGGCGACCGACCTGAATCAACCGATGCTCAATTACGCGGCCGCCCGGCAGAGTGCCGGCTGCGCGGTGCAATGGCGCTGGGCGGATGCGCTGGATCTGCCGTTCGACTGCGCGTCGTTTGACGTGGTGTGCTGCCAATTCGGCGTCATGTTCTTCTCGGACCGGACCGCGGGCTTTGCCGAGGCGCGCCGGGTGCTGAAGTCCGGGGGGCGCTTCGTCTTCAGCGTGTGGGACCGCATCGAGGAAAATGAGTTCGCCGACGACGTGACGCGCGCGATGGCGGCTGTGTTTCCGCAGGACCCGCCACGCTTTCTGGCGCGCACGCCGCACGGCTACCACGACGTGGAAAAGATCCGCGACGACCTTCGCCGCGCAGGCTTTGAGGATATTCGGGTGGAAACCCGTGCGGACGTCAGCCGCGCGGCGGGGCCATTGGAGGCGGCCACCGCCTACTGCCAGGGCACGCCACTGCGCAACGAGATCGAAGCGCGCGACGCGGGCCTCATGCAACTGGCCACGGAACGGGCGGCTGAGGCGTTGGCCGACCGCTACGGCGCGGGCCCGATCACGGGCCGGATCCAGGCGCACGTGATCGTCGCGACAAAGTAAGGCCGGATCGGGACGCTAGCTGGGGGGAGCGCGTTTGACCAGGTCCACGATGATCCGGAACAACTCGGCTCGCGCGGCTTCCTGGGTGATTTCGCCCGAAACGGCAGCTTGCGAGAGCGCATCGGCCGCGCCGAGCATGCCCCACATGCCGGCCAGGGACACGCCTTGCCGGCCGGCGAACGGGGCGAGGATGGCCTGGCATTTGGTGATGAAGGCGTGCTGATACTGCCGTTTGACGGCGGCCAGTTCCGGCGAGCCGTTAAGCGCCGCGAGCACCCCGGGAATCTCGCGCCCTTGCACCGACACGCATTCCACATACTGCGTGGCGATGGCGTCTGCCTTGCCGGCGAGGGTCGGCTTGCTGGCGGCGATGGCGCTGTCGATGATCGCGGTCTGACGCAGGTCGAAATCCTGGTAAAGCGCCGCGAGCAACCCGTTGCGGGTGCCGAAGTGGTCGTAGACGACGGGCTTTGAGATGCCCGCTTTCTCGGCAAGCCGGCCCAGGGTCAGGGCGTCCGTGCCTTCGTCGCGGATCAGCGCCCAGGACACCTCGATAAGCTGGCGTTGCCGCGCGTCCTTGGACAGCCGGCGGCGGGGGGGAGGGGCAGGGTGAGACGTCATCAGGGCGGCTATCGAGGTCGGTTTCAGGGTTGCGGGGCAAAGATGCGTTGGCCGACGGTCCGGGCGGTGGCCAGGTGCCCTTCGGGATAGCCGGCGTCGGACGCCACCAGCAAGTCGGATGTTGCCACGCGCGCGCCGCAATAGCCGAAGATCCCGTGATCGATCTGGGTTTTCATCGCGCCGAAGTAGCCGTGACGAGCATAGGTGCGCATGTCCGCGCCGCCGCTGGCGATCAGGTGCACCTGCAGGCGTTGCAGCCGCTTGACGACCTTGCCGTCGGGATTGGCATCGTAGGCCCAGCCATTGGTGAACACGCGGTCGATCCACCCCTTGAGCAGCGCGGGAAACGACCACCAGTGCACGGGATACACCAGCACCAGCGCGTCGGCGCGATCGATGCGCGCGTGTTCGGCGGCTACGTCGGCGGGCGGGTTGGATGGGGTCAGGTGCAGGGCGGCGTCGGCTTGGGAGAACCGGGGATCGAAGCCTTCCGCGGCCAGGTCCGCGAGCTCGAAGGAATGTTGGGGCCCGGCGTCTGCAATGCCTTGGGCGACATGATCGGCAATGGCGTGCGTGAGGGACGCGGGGTCGGGATGGGCAACGACGATGAGGGCGTGCACGGTGAAAGTCCTGTTCGCAAGGGAGTAACCTACCAATCGTAACCTACGTTAAGTAGGTTGTGGCAAAAGACCTTCGCCAGCGAGGGGTATCCCGTCGCGGCGTCGTTGTCACCCTAATCAGGGGCAATACGGTTATCGTGAGCGCCACGGCAGTCCCCTCGGAGGAACCATGACCTCAGGCACGGCATTGTTCGACCTGCGCACGGAGCAGGGCGTGTTGCGGATCTCGATTGCGGTCACGCTTTGCATCGCCGTCATCGGCATCGGTTTCGGGGTGGCTTCCGGTTCGTTCTCCATCGTGTTCGACGGCGTTTATTCGCTGGTGGACGCCAGCATGAGCGCCCTGTCGCTGGTGGTGGTGCGGCTAATCACGTCGTACGCCACGGCCCGCGGGCTGCCGCGCAAGCTTCGCGAACGCTTCACGATGGGCTTCTGGCATCTGGAGCCCATGGTGCTTGCGCTGAACGGGATACTCCTCAGCGGGGTGGCCGTCTACGCGCTCATCAACGCGGTGAGCAGTCTGCTCAAAGGGGGGCGCGAACTGGAGTTCGGCCTGGCGTTGATTTATGCCGTGCTGACGTTGACAGCCTGTGTGGCGATTGCGCTGGCCGAGGCGCGCGCCAATCGCCGGATCCGGTCGGCATTCCTGCACATGGACCTGAAGGGCTGGATCATGTCGGCCAGCATCACCGCCGCGCTGCTGGTGGCCTTTTGCATTGGATACGGCGTGCAGGGCACCCGGTACGAGTGGATTTCGCCCTATATCGACCCGGCCGTGCTGGCGGTCGTGTGCGCGGTGATCATCCCCTTGCCGCTGTCGGTCATCCGCCAGGCGTTGTCCGAGATGCTGCTGGTCACGCCCGCCGACCTGAAGCAGCATGTGGACTCGGTGGCGCAGGCGTTCGTGGAACGCTATCGCTTCGCGTCCTATCGCGCGTATGTCGCCAAGGTGGGGCGTTCGCAGGAAATCGAACTGTATTTCATTGTGCCGCCCGATATGCCCGCGCGCACCGTCGCGGCATGGGACAGCCTGCGCGACGAGATCGGCAACGCGCTGGGCGCC
Source organism: Achromobacter sp. GbtcB20 (assembly GCF_019091095.1). Lineage (NCBI taxonomy): Bacteria > Pseudomonadati > Pseudomonadota > Betaproteobacteria > Burkholderiales > Alcaligenaceae > Achromobacter > Achromobacter sp. GbtcB20. Next base: position 562,716 of record NZ_JAGXJZ010000001.1, read on the forward strand.
GACAGCCCGGATCGCTGGTTGACGGTGGTGTTTACCGGCGACCCGGAATGGGCGGAATAGCGTTGCCGCAGGGGGCGACCGGCGCGCCTTGCTACTGGCATGCCGGCAGCAGGAAAACCGGCAGCGTTTCCCACACGACCGCCACCGCGGACAGGCCGCATAGCGTGGCGGCAAGCCAGGCGTGAAACGGCGGCGCGTTCCGGGCCCGCACCCGCGCCCGCTGGCGCCAGGCAGCCACCGCCATCGCCGCCAACGCCGCGGCGCTGCCCGCAACGATGATCCATGACGAGATGGGCAGGCCCAGCCACAACCCGGCCAGCACCGACCGGGCACAGGCCAGCGCGTTCACGATGTAGATGGAGAGGAAGTGCGCCAGCCATATCAGCGGGCCGGCGATGAGGTACAGCAGTTCGACCGAAAAGCGCGTTTTCATGGTCATCCCGTCAGCCGCGTAAAGGCGTGCAGCAGCGCCAATGCGATGAGCCCTTGCGCCACGGCGTACAGCAACATCGCCCGCGTGGCGTCGAGCGCGGCGCGGCGCGTGGGGCGCAGCCGCCCTGCGATCGACCGCGCCACGGTAAAGGCGGCCATCACCACAGCCAGGCCGCCAAAAAACGCCTGCAGGCCCGCAACCGCGTACGTGGCTGCGGTGTAGGCGCTGGCCTGCGGCCGAAGGCCGGCCTGCCAATGCGTGACCAGATCCAGCGCCGGCGCGGCGGCCAGTAACAGCGCCGCCCCGGCCACGCAGCCGCGCAGCGCCCTTTGGCGGTTCTGCGTCATCATCCGCCCGGCGGCCAGGGCAAGGGCGGCGGCCGCAAGCAACATCATGGCCGACAGCATTGGCCGGACCGGCGAAGGCAAGTCGCCGGAATCGGGCCAGGCCTGCGGGTTCGTGGTCCACAGGAACAGGTAGCTGAACATCAGCGATCCAAAGATGCTGGTGCAGACAATCAGCAGCAGCACCATCGCCCACGACGCATGCGACGCGCTGCCCGAGCACATCATGGGCAGCCGCAGGCCGCCGCCGATGTCCACGGGCGGGTGGTCGGGGCCGGTGTCCGCGTCCCACAGCCAGCGCCATAGCGAGACAACGGCCAGCACGCCAAACGCCGCCGCCAGCGGCAGCAGCTTGAAGGTCAGCAGCAGGAAGAAGCCGGCGGTGCCCACGGCTGCCAGCAGGGGCGACCACGCGGGGCCGGGCAGCGGCAGTACGTAGTCGGGCCGGGCCTCCAGGGCGCTGGTCACGAGCGTGGTTCGCAGGCCGGCGGGTGCGTTGGGCAGAAAATGCTGGCCGTCGTCCACCTGCTGCGCCAGGCCCGGTTGGTCCCACAGCGGCTCGCGGCTGGTTACCGCAGGCACGCTGCGCAGCCCGTAACTGCCGCTGGGCAGCCATTCCAAGGTGCCCGCGCGCCAGACGTTGCCCGCGTTGTTGTCGATGGTCGGCCGGAAATTGCGCGCCAGGTCGATCAGGAACACCAGCACACCCGCGGCGATCAGGTATGCGCCCACGGTCGAGAGCAGGTTGAGCGGGCCAAGCCCCTGGCTTTCCGCATAGGTGTACACCCGGCGCGGCATGCCGGCCAGGCCGGTGAAGTGCATCGGAAAGAAGGCCACGTTAAAGCCCACGAACATCAGCCAGAAACCCCAGCGGCCCAGCCGCTCGGACAGGGGCCGCTTGCTGATGAACGGTGTCCAGTAATAGAAGGCCGCGAACAGCGGAAACACCATGCCGCCGAATAGCACGTAATGCAGATGCGCCACGACGAAGTAGGTGTCGTGCGCCTGCAGGTCGAACGGGATCACGGCGACCATGACGCCGGTCAGGCCGCCGATGACGAACACGAAGAAGAACCCCAGGATGTACAGCATCGGTGTCTTGATCGGCCTTAACCGCACCGCCGCGGCAAGGGTCGCGATCCAGGCGAATATCTGTATCGCGGTCGGCACCGACACCGCCATGCTCGCGGCCGACGCGAAACTGAGCGACAACTGCGGGATCCCGGTGGCGAACATATGGTGCACCCACAGGCCAAAGCTCAGGAACCCCGTCGAGATGACCGCCAGCACCACCAGCCGGTAGCCCACCAGCGGCGTGCCCGTCATCGCGGGAATCATCATCGACACCATTCCGGCGGCGGGCAGGAAGATGATGTAGACCTCGGGATGGCCAAAAAACCAGAACAGATGCTGCCAGAGCAGCGGATCGCCGCCGCGTCCGGTGATGAAGAACGGCATGTCGAAGGCGCGTTCCAGTTCGAGCAGCGTGGTGGCGACGATCACGGCCGGAAAGGCGACGATCACCATGCCGCAGAAGACCAGCATGACCCAGGCGAACACAGGAATCTTGTCCAGCGTCATGCCCGGGGCGCGCGTGCGCAGGATGCCCACGGCAAGCTCGATCGCGCCGGCGATGGCGGAGATCTCGATGAAGCCAATGCCCAGCAGCCACAGGTCGGCGTTCACGGCGGGCGAGTATTGCGCGCTGGTCAGCGGCGGGTACATGAACCAGCCGCCATCGGGCGCCAGCCCCACGAAGATGCTGCAGAAGAAGACCAGTCCGCCAATGGCATAGGCCCAGTAGGCGTAGGCCGACAACCTGGGAAACGGCAGGTCGCGCGCGCCCAGCATATTGGGCAGCAGCAGCACCGCCACCGCTTCCACCGCGGGCACGGCGAAGAGAAACATCATCACCGTGCCGTGCATGGTGAAAAGCTGGTTGTATAGCGTGTGTCCGATCAGGTTGCTGTCGGGCGCGGCCAGCTGCGTGCGCATCATCAGCCCCAGCACGCCGGCCAGGATGAAAAACAGCAACGCGGTGCCGATGTACAGCAGGCCGATGGACGTGTTGTTGACGACCGTCAGCGATCGCCATCCCGTTGGCCGCTTCCAGGCGCGCTCGAGCTGCGCGAATTCGTCCGCGGGCCGCGGCAGCGCGTTGGGAAGCGGGGGCGGGGTGGTTGGGGGCGTCACTTCAGGCTTTCCAGGTAGCGGGCCACGGCGCGCAGATCCTCGCCCGGCCATCGGTCAAAGGACGGCATGGCATTGCCGGGCTTGATCTGCTGGCTGCCGGCGATCCAGCCGCCCATCGCGCCCACGTTGTTGGGCAGAATGCCGGCCGCCAGGGTAGGCCGGCTGCCTACATGGGTGAGGTCCGGTCCCAGCATTCCGCCAGCCGCCGTGCCGCGCACGGTGTGGCATTGCGCGCAGGCCTGGATGAATAGCCGCTCGCCTTGCCGCAGCGCTGGTTCGGCGGCACGGGCAGGCTGGCGTTGCGCCTGCACCCACGCGTCGAACGCCGCAGCGTCCACCGCCTGCACGTCGAACCGCATCTGGGCGTGTTGTGCGCCGCAATACTCGGCGCAATGGCCGCGAAACGTGCCGGGCGTGCGCGCCAGCGCGCGCATCTTGTTCACGCGGCCCGGGATCATGTCGAGCTTGCCGGCCAGTTCGGGGACCCAGAAGCTGTGGATCACGTTGCCCGACTTGAGCAGGAATTGCACCGGCTTGCCGGCCGGAATGCGTATCTCGTTAGCCGTCTCGAAGAGCAGCCCGCCTTGCGCGTCCAGGTAGCGCACGCGCCACCACCACAGCTCACCCGTCACCTCGATGCGCGCGGCGTAGGCCGCCTCGCGCGCCGAGGTCGGTGACGGCTTCATCACGTAGACCAGCAACGCGGTCAGCGCCACGACCGGAAACACGATGCCCGCGCCCACGATAAGGGCGGGCCGCGAAAGCCTGTGGCGCAGGGGCGCCGGGCCAAACATCGACAGCGCGATCAGTGCGGCCACCCCCACGAAGATCGCCGTCGCGCCCACGTAAAGCACCCAGCCGATGTCGGCGATCCGCGCGGCGTCCTCACCGCTGGGCTGCGCCCGTGCGGCGGTCGGCAATCCGGCGATCAGGATGAGAAGGAGTTTCGCCATGTTCTGGTGGTGGATGATCCCCCGCCGCGAGCCGGCGATCCGGCGCGGCGGTGGCCCAGCGGGTGGGATGCCGCCGGCCCCGCGATGGGCGCCATCAGCACGTTCCATTCCCGTGTGCGTACGCGCGCAGTGGGCACGCGGGTTGCTGGCGGGTGCGCGTTCAGCGTGGTTCCGCGCGAATCAGGAGACCGCCTTGCGCCGGATTGCCCGACCCAACCGCCTCTTGCCCACATTGCTGGCAAGTCTTGCGCTGGCCGCCTGCCAGGATCGGCAGCCGCCGCTCTATTCCCCGGGTGCGTCGGACGGGCTGCTGGGCGGGGCCGGCGCCGAACGGGGGCGGCGGCTGATCGCCGAACGCGGCTGCACGGCCTGTCATACGGTACCGGGCGTCAGCGGCCCGGCGTCTCGCGTTGGCCCGCCGCTGGGCGACATGGCGCGGCAGGCTTACATTGCCGGGCTGTTGCCCAACACCCCACAGAACATGGTGCGCTGGTTGATGGACCCGCCCGCCGTCAATCCCAGGACGGCCATGCCCGACACGGGCTTGCGCCAGGCGGACGCTGAAGCGATCGCGGCCTATCTGCTGCGGGATGCCGGCCGCGGCAACGCGAGGGCGCCATGAAGCGTTGGAAGCGAACCGCCGCCCTGACCCTAGCGGGCGCTGCCGCCACCGGGGGCGCGCTGGGCGGCGCGGTGGTGTATTTCGGCGGGTACGACGTGACCGCCACGTCGCCGCATACCACACCGGTGCATCATCTGCTCGACGTCGCGCTGACGCGGGCCGTGAAGATGCGATCGGCGGACATCACGGCGCCCGATCTGGACGTGCCCGCGCGCATCCAGAATGGTTCGCGCCTTTATCGCGCCAATTGCGCCCAGTGCCACGGCGGGCCCGGCGTCGCGCCGCAACCGTACGCGCTGGGCTTGAATCCGGCGCCCGCCGCGCTGGTGGCGTCTGCACGCACCCGTACCGCGGCAGAGATCTTCTGGCTGACCCGCCAAGGCATCAAGATGACCGGCATGCCGGCGTGGCAGTACCGGCTGACCGACGACGAGATCTGGGACGTGGTGGCATTCTTGCGCGTCTTGCCCGCGATGTCTGCCCAGGACTACCAGCGGGACGGCGCGGCACAAGCGGTCGCCGCGCCGCATGCATCGGCGCAGCCCCCGGTCCGGGAGGCAGACGCCATGGCGGGCCGCATCGCGCTTCAGCAGTACCTTTGCGTCACGTGTCACGCGATTCCGGGCGTGCCGGGGGCATGGAACTACGTGGGACCGGCGCTGGATCAGATGGGCGAGCGGGCGTATATCGCGGGTGTCCTGCCCAACAAACCCGAAAACATGGAGCGCTGGTTGCGCGACCCCGCCGCCGTCAAGCCCGGCACGGCGATGCCCGACCTCGGGGTCAGCGAACAGGATGCCCGAGACATTGCCGCGTTTCTACGCACGTTGCCCGGCGGGCCTTGAGCAGCCGGCCGGGGGCGGGCTGCTCGCGCAGACCATCGCCGCATGCCGGTCAGGAACGGCACTTGCTCGCCCGTTCACTACCCTTGATGCACAGGAGCCGTCCATGACTCAATCCAAATCCGGCAGCGCTCGTGATTCCATTCCGGGCCAGCCCGATGTCAACGCGGGCGCGCTGCGCCCGTCCGGTCCCGCCACCACCCCGGAACGCGTGCCCGATATCGACCATCCGCCGAGCGCGCGCAGCTATGACCAGCCGGGCTTCGATCAGGCCGTTGCCCAGGAGGAAGCCGAGGCGCGCAGCGGGGCGCCGACCGGCGGGAGCGGCAATCGACCCGCGCCCAGCGGCGAAGAGGAATCGCAATGATCGTCGAAGTCTTTCAACGCGCGGATGGTCATTGGGGCTTCCGGGGCATTGCGTTGCTGGGCGTCCAGGAGGATGCCGGCGTTTATCCAACGCGCGACGACGCCGCTGCCGCGGCGCGCGTCGCGTATCCGGGCGAGACGATCTCCGAGGTCGATGCGTCGCTGGACACCCCGCCGCAGCCGCATTCGGATTGACGCACGGTGCGTGAATACGGCCCGTTTGGCAGGATCGCTTGCAGATAGCCTGCCTGATCGGCCCGCGAGGTCAGCATGTGCCGCGCCCACGCGTCGCATGTCTCAGCCGCCGCGCGCCCAGCACGATGCCGGTGGCGGATACGGCCAGGCCGCCCAGGCTGAGCAGGATGATCGCCAGGTCGCGGCCCATGCCGGCATTCAAGAGCGCGGGCGTATCCCAGCTGTGCAGGAAGTAAAAGAGCCAGCGACTGACGCGCTGCGCCCGGGACAGGCTGACCGCCGGTTCGCCGGTGCGCAGGTCCACGTACACGCGGTCGCCCGCCGGGGTTCCGAAATCCAGCTGCAGCACGGGCAGACCACGGGGCGCGCCGCCGTTCATGGCTTCGGCGTGGCGGGCGTAGTAGTACGCGTCGTAGTGGTCAAGCACCTGCGCCTGCATTGCTGCGCCGGGAAACAGCGCGCGCGCGGCATCGATGACGGCTTGCGGCTGCCAGGCCGCCTGCACGATGAGCGCGTCGTCCTGCTGGCGGATGATCCGGCTGTTGGCTGATGCGTCGCGGGCCAGCACGTACGGGTCTCCGGCCATCCACCGCCATTCGAGCTGGACAGCTTGAAAGCCCGCGTCATGCAGCGCTTGCAGCACCGGCAACGGCGCCATGCTTGCTGTGCCTACCGCGGTGCCTACCGCCGTGCCTGCCTGCACGCCCGTCATGGCTTGCCTGTCGGGCCCTGCGTGGGGCGCGGAGAAAATCCCGCCGGGATTCATCGACATGAGGCCGCTGAAGATCCATGTGCACACGAACGCGCTGAAGACGAGGCCCGCGATGTGGTGCCAGCGCATCCAGGCCTCGCGGTACGGCGTGCGTGCGCCGGACTTGTAGCGGCCGCGAAAGCGCCAGCGCCACACGCCGACCACCGCGCCGCTGATCGCCAGCACGGTGCTCAGGGCGGACAGCACGATCACTGTCCAGCTCCAGTCCGGATCCACGGACCGGTCGCGCGCCATGTACAGCCAATGCAGCCACGCGCCCACGTAGTTCCAGCGCTGCTGCGCAAGGGGCGCGTCCAGGACGACTTCGCCCGTTGCCGAAGAGACATACAGCGTGCCGGCCGCTTCCCCCGACATGCTCACTTTATGCAGCGGGCGATGGCGGTCCAGCCCGCGCGAATGCGTCCAGCGGTCCTCGTCCACCAGGCCCGCATGGCGCGCGGCGCCCGCCGGCCAGAACGCGCGGGCGGCGGCCACCGCCATGTCCGCCGTCACCGTCCCGTCAGGATTGCCTGTCGACGCGGACCATGCGCGCGGACCATCCGGGGTCGGCAGGATGAACGTCGCCTCGCCGCGCACCGACGTCAGCACGGCAGGGCCGGGCGCGGCTTGCGCCGCGTCGGGCATACGGTAAGCGTCCACGGTCAGTACGGGCAGGCTGGCGAAACGCTCGTGAGGCGTCAGCTTCGGGTAGCCGACATACAGCATGACAATCCCGCTGAGAAACCACCCAAACATCAGCAGGCAGCCGGCTACGCCCAGCCAGCGGTGAGCCAGGTAGGTCAGCCTGCGCAGGCGCGCCTTGGCGTCCATGGTCGGCGCCCCTTAGAACCGGTGGTTCAACGTCAGCTCGAACCGGCGGCTAGGCCCGTAGAACCACTGCGTATTGGTGTAGTACGCGGTGGTGAAGTACGCACGGTCAAAGACGTTGAAACCCCGGGCCGTGATGGCAGTGTCCTTGTCGACGTCCCAGCGCAGCGCGAGGTCGGTCGTCGTATAGGAGGGCAATTCGACCGTGTTGGCGCCGTCCGCATAGCGCTTGCCCACATACCGCAGCCCGCCCATTGCCGTCCAGCCCGGTTGGAAGTTCCAGCTCAGCCACAGGTTTGCCAGGCGTTGCGGCACGTTGGGCGGCACATTGCCCGCGCGCGACACGGCCGCGCCGCCGACCGACTCGGAAAAGTCGTCGTATTTGGCCCGCAGCACGGTGGCGTTGGCGTCGATCGTCCAGCCGGGCGCCAGCGCCAGCGACAGCGATGCCTCCAGCCCCCGGGACGATTGCTCGCCGACCTGCACTCGCAGGCTGGGATCATCGGCGTCGCGCGACAACAGGTTCGTCTTGCGGATCTCGTAGGCCGCCAGCGTCCACTCGCCGCGGCCATCCAGGAAATTCTGCTTCAAGCCGATTTCGATCTGCTTGCCGCGCGACATGTCGAACCCCGCGTTGGCCGGGCTGAGCATCAAGAGGCCGCTGACCGGATCGGCCGCTTCCGCGTACTGTGCGTAAACAGCCAGATCCGGCGTCAGGTCGTACACGGTGCCCACGCGCCAACCCACGTCGGCATACGTACTGGACAGGGCGCGTTGGCCGGTGACAAGATCGTCGCGCGTCACTTTCGCATGGTCGTAGCGCAGGCCGCCGATGAGGGACCACTTGCTCGTCAGCGCGAGGCGGTCTTCCACGAAGAGCGCAAACTGGTCGGCCTCGTTGCGATAGCGCGGGATGAACGGCACGTTGCTCTGGTAGTGGCCATGTGCCGGATCATAGGGATCCACGGGGCCCGAACTGCCGGTGTATGTGTTGTTGATGTGCTTGAAGGTGGCGTGGTTGACGTCAAAGCCGACGGACACCGTGTTGTCCAGGCCGGCCAGTTGGCCCTTGAACACGGCGCTGGTCGTCAGGCCGGTCTGGGTCTGGTCGTGCGTGATCTGCGTGTTGTCCGAGCGGTCGATGAGGCGCGTTGCGGGGTTGTACACGTACCGCTCGGCATTGCGCCAGTCGCGGTCGCTTTGCACGTGGTACAGGCGCGCGCGCACCGTGGTCGCGTCGTTGGGCGTCCAGACCGTGTCCAGTTGCGTCCACTGATCGCGAAAGCGCATGAAGCTGTCGGACACGTTGTAGTTCTGCTTGCGCACGGCGTCGTCCTGCTCGCCGTTGATGAGCGGCGTGCCGAAATACCGCATCGGGCGCTGGTAGCCGTAGGCGTAGCTGAGCGTCATGTTCAGGTCCGGCGTCGCGTCCCACCGCAGCGCGCCGGAGAACGTGGCATCGCCCGCTTGGCCCCGGTCCACGTAGCCGTCCGTGTAGTTGCCGCTGACGTCCAGGCGATACGACAACGTATCGCTGAGCGCGCCGCCGCTGCCCAAGCCTATCCGCGCCGTATCCTGCGTGCCGATGGTGGCCTGCACCTCGTTCTGGATGGGCCCGCGCGTCGGACGCTTGGGGATCACGTTGACGACGCCGCCGATCGCGCCGTCGCCATAGATTACGGACGCGGGCCCGCGCAGCACCTCGATGCGCTCGACCGACCACGTATCGAACGGAAACGTCAGGCCGACGCCGCCGTACTGGCGCAGCCCGTCGTACAGGCGCATGACCGACGTGCTGTCGGTAAAGCCGCGCACCGACAAGGCGCTGTTGCCGTTGCCTGGATGGGGCGCGGCCGAAAAGCCCGGCGCGCGGGTGATGGCCTCGATCACGCTGGCATCGCCGCGGGACTCGATCTGTTCCCGCGAAATGATATCGACGCTGGCCGGCGTCTGCATGGGCGTCAGGCCCAGATTGGAGCCCGTGGAGGCTTCCGTCGTCAGGGCGGTTTCGGCGTCGCCCATCACGGTGATGGGGGCGAGGGTGGCGGGGGAGGTTTGGGCGGCGGCGTTGAAAGCGGCCAGGAGCAGGGACGTGCCGAGGCACGCGTGCGAACGAGCGATGGTCAAGAGAATCCCTCTTCTTCGATGTCTTCGACAAGATCTGCCGACCGCGGAAAAGCCGGTCGGCAAGGCGCGGCCGGGCCCGGCGCTAGGCGCGGGCGCGGCGGATCAGGAAGACAGGGAAGGCGGGGCGCGTGAACCGAGGGGCGGCCCCAGCGCGGGCAGGGGCGGCGCCGCGCGGTGGACGGGCGTTTCTGGGGCCGCGTAGGCGGCTTGCGCCGTCAGCACGGGCGCAAGACCCGTCTCCGGCAGAATCGCATGCGCGGCCAGGGCGCCGAAGGCGCACGCATCGCTTGCCGCATGCTTGGACTTCGGCTCGGCCGGCAGGTCGAAGGTCACGCTGATCGCGCCACCGGCTTCGCACAACGAGAGCATCAGCGACGTCGTGGACGGCGCCGCCATGAAGCCGCTTGGGATCAGGGCGCGCAGCACGAAAGCGGCCATTGCCAGGCAGACGAGAAACCGCCAAGGCAGGCCGCGGGGCTTTTGCGCAGAGTCCCGGTGAGTAGGCATGGGCGGGATTCTATTACAGAACTTCACGCATTCTGACCGAATTGAATCGCGTGCGGCGTTCTGTCGCAGGGACGTTTAAGATCGAGTGCAACGTGCGCGGTGTTGTCTTTGCACCATCGCTTCCGAACAGGAGATTGCCAGCATGATGCCTCTTTCGAGCGGCATGACGCAGGGCTTGGCGGACGACGCAATGCCCACGGATTCGCCATCTTCGTATCCGCAGGCGCCGTGGAAACTGAGCGGCCATGCACTCCTCAGCATGTGGCGTGTGCCGCTTGCCGACCTGCCCATGCTTCCTCCCGGCGATGCGCGCCTGGTCACTCTGGGACGCCACGCCATTTGCGCCACGGTCTGGACGGCCTACGAATCGGGCGGCACGCTGGCCTACAACGAGTTGCTCTTCGCTACGGCAGTGCGGCACGCGGGGCTGCTGGCGCCGGCGTGCACCGTGGGTCCGATCTGGGTCGACGACGAGGCGGCTGCGGCGGGCGGTAGGCAGTTGTGGGGCATTCCGAAACAGATGGGCCACTTCGTGCCTTTGCCGGCAGATGGAACGTACGCGTCTTTAGTCGCCGAAGAGCAGGCGTCCATGGCGACCGGCGGGACGGCCGTCGCAAGCGTTGAATTTCGGCCAGGCCTGCGCCTCGCGGTGCCGTTGCGCCTTGCCGTGTGGACGGTTCAAGGTGGCAAAGCGGGACTGATCCGCACACGTTGCGCTCTGCGGGGCATGGCGCGCTTCGGGTCCGCAAGTTGGCGCATCGCGCCTGATGGGCCGCTGCGCTTTCTGGCAGGGCGCCAACCGATGGCCAGCGCGTGGCTGGGGGATCTATCCGTCCAGATCGGCGTGTAGCACCCTCCGCAAGGCGTTATAGGCATGCCACTTGCTGCGCCGCCCACCACGGGCAGCAGGTTGTGCCCGCAACCCACGAGGCGATTCCCGTGACCACACTCATCGAAAACCGGTATGCCCTTACCGTGCGCCGCTTCCCCGCGGTGTTCCTTGCCGGGATGTTCCCGTTGTTTCTTGGCGCGGCGCTCGCGGACGGTGCGTATGCGCAGACTTTTCACATCCAATGGAATAATTTCGCGTCCTGGCTGCTCGTTGGCGGGCTGATATTTGGGGCGATTGCACTGCTGTTTGCCATCGTCGACCTGTTCAGGGCCACACAGCGGGCGCGCGGTGTGGTTCCCTATGCCGTGGTGCTGCTGGCGGCCTGGCTGGTGGGGCTGTTCAATGCGTTCGTTCATGCGCGCGACGCGTGGGCCAGCATGCCCAACGGCTTGATCCTGTCTGTCGTGGGCGCGGTGCTGGCCCTCGTTGCCCTCTGGCTGGGCTTTCGCACGCCGCACATCCGGGGGCCGCTATGAAGAAGACGAGATTGCTTGCCGGCGTTTCGATGCTGGTGATTGCAGGCGTGTGCGGCGCGCAGACCGCAGGCCAGTATGGACCGTCGCCCGATCTGCCCAAGCCCGAGCGGGGGCTGTTGCCGGACATGGTGATCGCCAAGCCCGCCAAATGGGGCGACAAAGTGCCGACGGTGCCCGAGGGCTACAAGATCTCGGCCATCGCCACGGACCTGAAGATTCCGCGTCAGACGCTTGTGCTGCCCAATGGCGACATTCTGGTCGCCGAGGGCCGGGGCGGCAGTGCCCCCGACCTCAAACCCAAGGACGTGATCGCGGGCATCATCAAGGCCCGGGGCACCAGTCCGGTGAAGGGCGGCAACCGGCTGACGCTGCTGCGCGACACCAAGGGCGATGGCACCTACGAGGCCTCCGTCTTTGCGGAAAACCTTAACGCGCCGTACGGTCTGGCCCTCGTCGGCAATCAGCTGTACGTGGCCAACCAGGACGCGCTGGTGCGGTTCGCCTATGAACCGGGGCAGACCAAGGCGAGCGGACCGCCGGAAACGGTCACGCCGCTGCCCGCCGAGATCAACCACCACTGGACCAAGGCGCTGACGGCAAGCGCCGACGGGCAGTATCTGTACGTGGGCATCGGCTCGAACAGCAACATCACCGAACGCGGCATGACGGCGGAAGTGGATCGGGCGCGCGTCTGGCGCATCAACGCCAGCACGGGCGAATACAAGACCTATGCCACGGGCCTGCGCAATCCGACCGCGCTTACGATCCAACCGGACACGGGCCAGTTGTGGGCCGTGGTCAACGAACGCGATGAGTTGGGGCCGGACCTGGTGCCCGACTACCTCACGACCGTCAAGGAAGGCGCGTTCTACGGCTGGCCCTACAGCTATTGGGGCAAGAACGTGGACGAACGCGTGCGGCCGCAGGATCCCGCCAAGGTTGCATCGGCCATTGCGCCGGATTACAGCCTGGGTTCGCACGTGGCGGCGCTGGGCGTGGACTTCTCGACCGCGACGATGGGCGACCGGTTTGCCAACGGTGTGTTCGTCGGCGAGCACGGCAGCTGGAACCGCGCCGATCCGGTGGGCTACAAGGTGGTCTTCGTTCCGTTCACGGATGGGCGCCCGTCCGGGCCGCCCGTTGATTTCGTCGCGGGCTTTCGCGACGACGACGGCACGACACGCGGCCGTCCGGTGGGCGTGACGGTCGATCCGAAGGGCGCGCTCATCGTGGCCGACGACCTGTCGAACACGATCTGGCGCGTCACGCCCGCAGAGGCGCCCAAGCCGGTCGCAGCGGTGCGGCCTTAAATCTTATTTACAGAGGGCCTGCCGAGCGTGCGCGTGCGTTGCGCAGCAGTGTTCGCAGGCCCCGCACAGGAGCAAACATGGCAACACTTCAAGACATCAACATCGCAATTCTGGCCGTCGACGGATTCGAGCAGGTCGAACTCACGGGGCCGCGCGACCGTCTGCACGAAGAAGGCGCCCGCACCGTGGTGGTATCGGCGCGCACTGACCCGATCCAGGGCATGCACCACGACAAGCCCGGCGACAAGTTCCCCGTGGACCTCACGTTCCTGCAGGCTGCGTCCGAGCCGGACGTCTTTGATGCCCTGCTGCTGCCCGGCGGTGTGGTCAATGCCGACGAGATCCGGATGCAGCCCAAGGCCCAGGAACTGGTGCGCGCCTGCATGGACGCGGGCAAGCCGGTGGCGGTCATCTGCCACGGCGCCTGGCTGCTGATCTCGGCCGGCATGGTCAAGGGGCGCAAGATGACCAGTTGGCCGTCGCTGCAGGATGACCTGCGCAATGCGGGCGTGCAGTGGGTGGATGAGGAAGTGGTCGTGGACGGCGTGCTGGTGTCCAGCCGCAAGCCGGACGATATTCCCGCGTTCAATGACGCCTTCGTTCAGGTGCTGGGCAAGGAGGTCAAGGGGCGCGCGGCGAAGTAGGACCGGGCGCATCGAGCAAAGCCGGTCAGCGCCTCACCCCGGCCGCATGCGCTACGCGCGCTTGAGCGCCACGGTCACCAGCACCGACGCGTTTTCCAGCGCGAACAGCGCGTGCGGCGCGCGGCCCGGCAGGTACATCAGGTGGCCGGGGTAGAGGACTTGCGTGGCGCCTTCGGCGGTGACCTCGATGCTGCCCTCCAGGCACTGCAGGGTGATCTCGCCGGCGACGTCATGCGAGGCCATGGTCTTGCCGGCGAGCAGCACCAGGCGCATGACCTCTAGGTCTTCGGACTTGAAAAGCGCGATCGACTGCTTTTGCGCTAGCGCGGCCCCGTAGGGCTTGAGATCGATGACTTGCCCGGGATCCGCATGTTTGAGGGCCATGATGCATCCTTCGCAGGGAGGGGAGCTGTCAACGATACCCCATCCCCACGGCGGCGCCGCGGCCTGCAGTCAATTGATCTTGATGCCGCGTTCCTTGACCAGATCCTTCCACTGCGCCGTTTCCTTGGCCAGATGGTCGCGCAGCGCGTCCGGCGTGCTGCCGATCGGCTCGGCGCCGATCGAATCCAGCGTCGCCTTCACCTTGGGATCGGCCAGCGCGGCGCGCATGGCGTCATTTAGCTTGGCTACCGCTTCCGGCGGCGTGCCGGCGGGCGCAAAGGCTGCGAACCAGGGCATCAGCTCATAACCGGGCACGCCGGCCTCCTGCATCGTCGGCACGTCGGGCAGGGCAGCCGACCGCTTGGTGGTGGTGACGCCCAGCGCGCGCAGCTTGCCGCTCGCGATGTGGGGCTTGGCGGACGTGATGCTGTCGAACATGTAATCCACCTGGCCGCCCAGCAGGTCGGCGACGGCGGGGCCGCTACCCTTGTAAGGCACGTGCAGCATGTCCACCCCGGTCATCGACACGAACATCTCACCGGCCAGGTGAATGGAGGTGCCAACGCCCGCGGAGGCGTATGTGTAGTGCTTGGGCTGCGCCTTGGCCTTAGCGATCACGTCCGCGACGCTGGTTGCGCCGGTACGCGCCGGATTGGTGACCAGCACATTGGGCACGACCGCCAGCAGCGAGATGGGCGCGAAGTCCTTGATGGGGTCGTAGTTCAGGTCCTGGTACAGCGCCGGGTTGACGGCCATGCCGTTGGCGACGATCAGGATGGTGTAGCCGTCGGGCTTGGCGCGCGCCACCGCCGCCGCGCCAATGTTGCCGCCCGCGCCGGCGCGGTTCTCGACGATGAAGGACGTGTTCAGCTGCTTGCCCATCGATTCGCCCAGCGTGCGCGCGATGCTGTCCATCGCGCCGCCGGGCGGGAAAGGCACGATCCACTTCACCGGGTGATCCGGATAGGCATCGGCCTGCGCGGCGGTTGCGCCGGCCAGCAGCGAGGCGGCCAGCAATGCGCGGGCAAAGGGTCTGAATACGTGGCGCATGCGCATGGTTGTCTCCGTGACGCTTGATTTATTGGTGGCGAGGTCCGAGCGCGATTAATACTCTGATCGACGGTGCCTGCCCGATGGGCGCAGTATCGCTTGCCTTTTTTTCAAGTGTCCAAGACTATATGGGTTTCAATTCATACCTCCAGGGTCTTAATCGCCATGGAACTCAGGCACTTGCGGTACTTCCAGGCGGTGGCCGACGCAGGCAGTTTCACGCTGGCAGCCTCGCGGCTGCACATTGCGCAGCCGCCGCTCAGCCGCCAGATCAAGCAGCTGGAGGAAGAGCTGGGCGTGCAGCTGTTCGAACGGACCACGCGGGCGCTGCGCCTGACCGAGGCGGGCCGTTTCCTGCTGGAGCAATCGCGCCTGCTGACCGCCCGTCTGGACGAAGTGCTGGAAGGCACGCGCCGGTTGGGCCAGACCGAGCGGCGCTGGTTCGGCATCGGCTTCGTGCCGTCGACGCTTTACGGTTTCGTGCCGGAATTGATCCGGCTGCTGCGCGGCGCGGATGAGCGGGTCGAAGTGGGCCTGATGGAAATGAACACGTTGCCGCAGCTCGAGGCGCTGAAGGCGGGGCGCATCGATCTGGGCATTGGCCGCATCCTGCTGGACGACCCCGCGATCGAGCGGCGCGTGTTGATGACCGAGCCGCTGATGGCCGCGGTGCCCTTGCATCATCCGCTGGCCGGCCTTGGCAGCGTCGCCGTCAGCCGCCTGGCGCGCGAGCCTTTCGTGCTGTATCCGGCGCGTCCGCGCCCGAACTACGCGGATCATGTGCTGGGCCTGTTTCGCGCGGCCGGCTACTCGCTGCAGGTGGTGCAAGAGGCCAACGAACTGCAGACCGCGATCGGGCTGGTCGCGGCGGGCTTGGGGGTGACCGTGGTGCCCGCCTCCGTGCAGCGCCTGCAGCGCCAGGATGTGGCCCACGTGCGCATCGAGGCCGATGCCTTCGTGTCGCCCGTGATCGTCAGCTATCGCAAGGACGATGCGTCGGCGTTTCTGGCGCGGGCCCTGGAACTGGCGGGGGAGCTTGCCAGGAAATAGGCGCGGCCGCGCGGTAGTGGCTTCGCGCTAGGTGCGGCCCGCGGGCGAATATGCGCCCACCACCTCGACGATCCAGTCGATGAAGGCGCGCAGCTTGGCGCTGACGTGGCGGTTGGGCGGGAACGCCACGTACATCGGCATCGGGTCCAGGCGCCAGTCCTCGAAGACCGGGACCAGCTCGCCTTTGGCCAGGTGCGGCGCGGACATGTAGTCCGGCAGCCACATCACGCCCATGCCGGCAAGCCCCGCCGCCAGGTAGGCATTGCCATCGTCCACCGCCAGCACGTAGCGGCCGTGCACATTGACGACCTCCTTGCCGCGACGCATGGCATAAGGCAGCGCGCGCCCGGTGCGTTGCCACAGAAAACCCACGATGCGGTGGTGCGTGTCTTCAAGCTCGCGCGGGTGCGCGGGCTTGCCGGCCAGCTTCAGGTACGAGGGCGCGGCGTAGACGCCCAGTTGCAGGTCGCCGACGCGGCGGGCCATCAGGGACTGGTCGGTCAGCTCGCCGCCGCGCACGACACAATCGATGTTTTCGCCGATCAGGTCGACGATGCGATCGCTGACGCCCATGTCGAGCTGGATGTCGGGATAGCGCGCGTGAAAGTCCGGCAAGGCGGGCACGAGCACCATGCGCGCCAGCGGACTGGGCACGTCCACGCGCAGCCGGCCGCGCGGCGCTTCCGCGGCGCTGGACAGGCTGGTTTCGGCATCGTCCATGTCGGCCAGCAGCTTGATCACGCGCTCGTAGTACGCCGCGCCATCGGCCGTGACATTGACCTTGCGCGTGGTGCGGTTCAACAGGCGCACCCGCAGGCGTGCCTCAAGCTGCTGGACCAGCTGCGTCACGCTCGTCTTGCTCATGTGCAGGGTTTCGGCGGCCTTGGTGAAGCTGCCGGTTTCCACCACGCGCGCAAACGCGGTCATTGCGTCGAATCTGTCCATGGCTGCTCGAAGAGAATTGGGATTGTTTGGATTCTACAAATAGTGATGGATGCAGTTGACCGTTTATCCCTGGGACGGGCGCTTTTACAGTTTGCCCATGTCAACGCGGGCTGTCGGACAGCCCACCACCAGGAGAACGCCATGACCAAACGCGACGTTGTTTTTCCTCCCAATCGCCATGCGCTCTACGAGCGCAACCGTTATTCGCCGGCGGTTCGCTCCAACGGCTTTCTGTTCGTGTCCGGCCAGGTCGGCAGCCATGACGACGGGTCGCCGGAGCCCGACCTGCGCGAGCAGGTGCGGATGGCCTTCCGGAATCTGAACGCCATCCTGCACGCGGCGGGTGCGACGTTTGACGACGTCGTCGACGTGACGGTCTTCATGGTCGATCCGCAGTCGCAGTTCGAAACCATGTGGGAAGTGGTGCCCGAATTCTGGGGCGAGGCGCCGTATCCGAACATTACGGCGGTGGGCGTCACCTGGCTGTACGGATTCCAGTTCGAGATCAAGGTCATCGCCAAGGTGCCCGACGCCGCGGCGGCTTGATCGGGCGGCGCTGCGGCTTATCAAGGCTTGCGGAAGACGACGACCTTGCTCGTCAGCTTCTGCAGCGCCTCGTCGCGCTGATTCGATGTGATCGATTCCACGACCACGATGGCGCGATCGGGCTTGGAGCGCGATGGCGTGATGCTGATCACGGTGCTCGTCACCTTGACCACATCGTCCGGCCGGGTGGGCAGCGGCCAAGCCAGTTCGGCGCCTGCGCCAATGACCCCGCGCGCCACGGGAAAACTCTCGACCAGCAGCTTCATGGTCAGCGCCGCCGTATGCCAGCCGCTGGCCGCCAGCCCCTGGAACAGCGTGTCGCGCGCCGCCTCCGGATCCAGATGAAAGGGTTGCGGGTCGAACTGCGACGCAAAGCCGACGATCTGCTCGGCGTCCAAGGCATGGGTCTTGCTGACAAAGACGTCACCGACGGACAGGTCTTCCAGGTAGATCAGCGGCGGCTTGGGGGGCTGTGGCATCGATGGCTCCGGCGAGTATCTGGTGGGTGGGGCATTATGGGCGCGCGTTCGCGCCTTGCGCAATGCAGCGGGCGATGACCGTCGCCGAAATCGGGTCCATAATCGGCATGTCTCGTTTTATGGATGTCGCACCATGGCAGAAACCCCCACGTCGTCGCAAGAGATCCGTCCGCTGGAGATCGGCGACATCACGGTCATCGACAACACCAAGCTCAAGAAAGCCGTCACGGCGGCGGCGCTTGGCAATGCAATGGAATGGTTTGACTTTGGCGTCTACGGTTTCGTGGCGTTCGCACTGGGCAAGGTGTTCTTCCCCGACGCTTCGCCCGCCGTGCAAACCATCGCCGCGCTCGGCACGTTTTCCGTGCCGTTTCTGGTGCGACCGTTGGGAGGCGTGTTCTTCGGCGTCATGGGCGATCGCTTCGGGCGCCAGAAGGTGCTGTCGCTCACCATCATCATCATGGCCATCAGCACGTTCTGCATTGGCCTCATTCCCGCATACGCCACGATCGGCCTGTGGGCGCCGATCCTGCTGCTGCTGTGCAAGCTGGCGCAAGGTTTCTCCGTCGGCGGCGAATACACCGGTGCGGCCGTTTTCGTCGCGGAGTACGCGCCGGACAGGCAGCGGGGTTTCCTGGGCAGCTGGCTGGACTTCGGCTCGATAGCCGGCTTTGTCGTGGGCGCCGGCATGGTCGTGCTGTTGCAGACCATGCTGGGCGAGCAGACGTTTCTGGACTGGGGCTGGCGCATTCCTTTCTTCGTGGCGGGGCCGCTGGGCCTGTTGGGCTTGTATCTGCGGCATGCGGCCGAAGAAACCCCGGCCTTCACGCAGCAGCTCGAACGGATGGAAAAGGAAGATCGCGACGCCGTGCAGGAAAAGCCGTCGGTGTCCTTCCGCGAGATCTTCGCCAAATACCGCCGCGCCTTGCTGGTCAGCATCGGCATGGTGCTGGTGACCAACATCACCTATTACATGCTGCTGACCTATATGCCGACTTACCTGTCGGGCAGCCTGGGCTACACCGAAGGCCACGGGGTGCTCATCATCGTCGTGGTGATGGTGGGCATGCTGTTCGTGCAGCCGGTGGTGGGTTTCGTCAGCGACAAGGTCGGGCGCAAGCCGTTTCTGCTGGTCGGCAGCCTGGGGCTCCTGGTTACTGCGATCCCGTCGTTCTTCCTGATCGGCAGCGACAACACCGCGCTGATCTTCCTGGGACTGCTGCTGATCGCCATTTTCCTGAACTGCCTGATCGGCATCATGGCCTCCACGCTGCCGGCGCTGTTCCCCACGCGCATCCGCTATAGCGCATTGGCCAGTTCGTTCAATGTGGCCATCATCTTCGCCGGGCTTACCCCCACCGTGGCCGCGTGGCTGGTCGAAGAGACCGACAACCTGATGATGCCGGCGTATTACCTGATGGCGGCGTCGCTCATCGGGCTGATCACCTCGTTCTTCCTGCCCGAGACCGCCAACCGGCCGCTGCGCGGCGAGACACCGACCGCTTCCAGCCGCAAGGAAGCCAAGGTGCTGTTGCAGCAGGCGTACGAGCACATTGAACAAAGTGTGCAGGACGTGGATGCCGAGATCGCGGCGCTGGAAGAAAAGCTGGATGCGCTGCGTGTGCGCCGCCAACGGCTGGCGGACAGGCATCCGGGTATTGAATGAGAGCTGCCGCCCGGACTTGTCCGGGCGGCGCTTCATGTTAAGGAGCAAGTCATGAGCGTGCCATTCAAGCAGGTGGATGTATTTACCAGCGAACCCTATCGCGGTAATCCCGTCGCGGTGGTGCTGCAGGCGCAGGGCATGACCGACGAGCAGATGCGGCGTATCGCCAACTGGACGAATCTGTCGGAAACCACCTTTGTGCTGCCGCCAACGCAGTCCGGCGCTGACTATCTAGTCCGGATCTTCACCCCGCAGGCCGAGCTGCCCTTTGCGGGGCATCCCACGCTGGGAACGGCGCACGCGCTGCTGGAAGCTGGCATCGTCCAGGCGCGCGGCGGCAGGCTGGTGCAGGAATGCGCCGCGGGCCTGATCGACCTGTCGGTCACCGAGATCGCCGGCGGCAGTCCGCGTATTGCCTTCACGCTTCCCGTGGCCCAGTTGACCGAGCTTGGCGCGGACCTTGTCGATGAGATGGAAGGGATACTGGGTTCGGCGGTGCTGCACGATCCCGCGCCCAAGCTTGTCAATGTGGGCCCGGTGTGGACGATCGCACAGTTGCCCAGCGCGCAGGCCGTACTGACGCTGCGCCCGGACTTCTCCCGCATGGCCGAGTTCGACCGCCGCAACCAGGCCGCCGGCATCGTGGTGTATGGGGCGTACGGCGAAGGCGCGGAAAGCGCCATCGAGGTCCGCGCCTTTGCGCCCAGCCTGGGCGCAAACGAAGACCCGGTGTGCGGGAGCGGCAACGGATCGGTGGCGGCGTTCATCCGCGATGCGGGGCAAGTGCAGCAGTTCGGGACGGAATACCTCAGCACGCAGGGCGCGGCGGTGGGGCGGTCGGGCAGGCTGAACATCGCGTTCGGTGCGGACGGCGCCATTCGCGTGGGCGGGCAATCCGTGACGTGCATCGACGGCCGCATTGCGGTGTGAACGTGCGCCGGCATGTGGGGCGGCCGGCATCGGTGTGGCGGGCATTGACGCGGCCTGCTCAGTCGCGGCCTGCTCAGGCGCGATCCGTGCCCGGTTTTCGGCCGGCGCCGCGTGCACTATGCTTGAACGTCGCGCATTGCAGCAAGGGTTGAGCGCATCACTTTCCTGCCAAGGAGGAGCAAGATGGCCAGCAAAAACACGATTTGCCTGTGGTACGACGGCGACGCGCTGGACGCGGCGAATTTCTACGCTCGGACGTTTCCGGACAGCGAGGTGGGCGCCGTCCATCGCGCGCCCGGCGACTACCCGTCGGGTCAGCAGGGCGACATCCTGATGGTCAACTTCACCGTCATGGGCATTCCCTGCGTGGGGCTCAATGGCGGCGACGCATTTCAGCACAACGAATCGTTTTCCTTTCAGGTCGCGACCGACGATCAGGCCGAAACCGACCGCCTGTGGGACGCGATCGTCTCGAATGGCGGCCAGGAGAGCGATTGCGGCTGGTGCAAGGACAAATGGGGCGTGTCCTGGCAGATCACGCCCCGGGCGCTGCTCGCGGCAGTCACGGATCTTGACCAGGCAGCTGCCAAGCGTGCATTCGAGGCGATGATGACGATGAAGAAGATCGACATTGCGACCATCGAAGCCGCGCGCCGGGGATGATGCCGCGGTTTGCAGAGCGGGCAGCGCGCGCGGTGAAACGCCGGGCCAGTTCCGTGGATTGGAATCTCCGGTTT
Source organism: Achromobacter sp. GbtcB20 (assembly GCF_019091095.1). NCBI lineage: Bacteria > Pseudomonadati > Pseudomonadota > Betaproteobacteria > Burkholderiales > Alcaligenaceae > Achromobacter > Achromobacter sp. GbtcB20. The sequence goes on from NZ_JAGXJZ010000001.1 coordinate 583,986, forward strand.
TGGGGGCCGTATCAGCAAGAATGACCTGTCGATGGAACAAAAATCCGGGGTCGGATGACAGGCCCCGGTAAGGATGTTGCACGCGTGGGAAAGCCCCGTAAAATCCCGCAGCCGCCGCGATATTTCGGCGAAATCTCCTGACTTTCGAGATGTACGTCGATCTTCTCACTCTTTACCTGTTGGCAGTCGGAACACTGCTTGTCAGCGCCGGCCTGATGTTCTGGGAGCAGCGGGCCAATCCCAAACGCAGCAAGGAACTGCGCATCCTGGCATCTGGATTCGCCACGCTGGCTGTCGGCTGCGCGGCAGCGCTGTATCGCCGCGACTTGCCTGGTGTCAGCGGCGCGGCGATCAGCAATCTGGTCATCCTGGGTGGCTACCTGCTGGTGCTCAATGGCGTTGCCGCGCTGAGCGGACGGCGTTATGTGCGCACCGCCGCCTGTGTGCTGGTGGGCATGGGGCTGACCTGGGTGATCGGCGGCGTGCGCTGGCTGGACGTCATGTGGACGCACGTAAGCTCGGTGCCGATTGCGCTCGTCAGCGGGTTGACGGCCTGGGAGCTGTTGCGCTGCCAGGCGCTCAAGCCACGGCGCTCACGGTACATCGTGGTTGCGGTTGCCGGGGTGCATACCGCCGTGTATGCCGCACGTGCGCTTGTCCTGCCGTGGTTCGCGACCGAGTCCGGCGGCCAGGTCCTGGCGCTGGCTGGCAAGCTCACCATCTATGAAGGCGTGCTGTATTCCGTGGTGCTGCCCATGATGCTGCTCAAGCTCATCCGCGACGAAACCCACAGCCAGCTGCTGATGGAATCGCAGACCGATTACCTGACGCGGCTGGGAAACCGGCGCTGGTTCGTCGAACAAGGCGCGCGCATCCTGAACGGCAAGGAAGGGCGGGGCACAGTGGCGGTGATGGCATTCGACCTGGATCACTTCAAGTCCGTCAATGACCGCTATGGACATCAGGCGGGCGATCAGGTGCTGAAATCATTTGCCGAAACCGCGCGCGAGGTCCTCGGTGACGACACCATTCTTGCGCGCATCGGCGGCGAGGAATTTGCCGCGCTGCTGTGGGGGGATGACGCGAAGGGCGCCCACACGTTGGGCAAGGCCATGGCCGAGCGTTTCGCGGTCACCGTCTCGAACCGGATGGACGGCATCGGCATTGCCGCGACGGTAAGCATCGGGTTGGCCCGCTTCGAGGGCGACACGCCCACCATCATGGACGCGCTGGCCATCGCGGACCAGGCGCTCTACCGGGCCAAGAAAATGGGCGGCAACCGGCCGGAACTGGCCGGCGAACCCGCGCCGGTCACGGCTTGATCGGCGGCAAGGCCCCGGGGGTCATTGCTGCGCCACGTAGGCCTTGCGCGTTGTGTCGTAGGTGTAGATGACGGCGTCGGCCGGACCCAGCTTGCGGGTCTTGCCCGGGCCGGAGATGGTGGTGCCGGAGAACTGCACGGTCACGCGCGGCAGGTCGGCGGTGCCGGTGGCGCTAAAGACCAGTTCGCCCTCGCTGCGCGTGCACGGCATGACGTCGCCATCCGCACAGGCTGGGCCGTTGTCCTCGCCTGCAATCACCTCGCCCGCATACGCCCACACCTTGTCCTTGGCTTCGTCCTGGCGCTTTTCCGGCGGCGTGAAGACGAGCAGGGTGTAGCCGCTGATCGTGATGCCGTTGTCGAACGTCTCGGTGGGCACCGCCAGCAGCAGCTTGCCGGCTGCCGTGCGGTATTCCCGCGGCTTGCGCCGGGTGTCGACTTCCGGCGGCCGCTCGTACGCGCCGAACTCGCCGATGGTCGGTTCCATGCCACGGAACTTCCAGGGGCTCGACGGCGATGCGGGATCGCGGATGAAGGTCGCCTCGGCAAGATTCACCGTCGTCATCGGACCGACATCGTCCTCTCCCGGCTTGCCATAGCGTTCAGCGGTTTCCCACACGAAGCCCGTGAAGTACGGCGTGCCATCCATTTCGAAGGCGTGGCCGAACCAATAGGTGGCCACGCTGCCGTTAGCCACGTCTGCGGAGTCGGCGCCCTTGCTGTCGACCTGGTGGATCGCGTAGAGGACCGATGCGGCGTCAGGCAGGGCGGCCTGCGCGCTGGCGGCAGCGGAAGGCGTGGGCGCGGACGTGGCCGAGGCGGGGTTAGCCGGTTCCGCGGCAGCCGATGCCGAGGCAGCGGATAGTGCGGCTGCCGGCGCTCCGGCGGCCGGCGCTCCGGCGGCCGGTGCTGCGGCCTTCTCTTGCGCTGCGTTCCCAGGCGTCGGGCTCATCGCCGCGAATGCGGCAGTGATCGCCGCCACCAGGAGGGCGGCCGCTGCCGCGTTGCCCGTTCGCAAACCCTTTCCTTCCGACTTGCGTGTAGACGCCATGTCCTTCTTCTCTCTCTATCGCGATATGCAGCCATCGCCAGTCGCCGCCGGCGCGCCATCGGGTCGCGGTGCCGGTGGGCGCCGCAAGACGGGCTGCATGGGGAATTAATAGTGCCAAATCGACCGGCGGGCTCGACCATAGAAGGGGGGCGAGAAGGGTGTCAAGGCAACTCTTGCGCGGCATGGAGGGCGGCGCATGCCGCCGGCGCCCGCGGCCAGGGCGGGCGCGGGCGTGCGTATGCGCAGGAATTGCGGGGTATTCGCGACGGATGGGCCGCGCCAGGCAGGGGCAAAAGGCCCTTAACGCCCTGTTACCTTGGCAATACTCAGGGTTACCGGAAAGGCGGCGTAGCGCGATCCGGGCTCCATCGGATCGCGCCACGCGCGTGCAAGCGGCTGCGGCGGCGGCGCAGTCTCTTGCATGCCGGTCAAAGGTCACTCGGCCTCGATCTTCGCCTCTTTAACGACCTTGCCCCACTTGTCCAGGTCCGACTGGATCACCGCCGCGTATTCCTGCGGCGTGCCGCCCTGGACTTCGATGCCCGCGGCTTCCAGCTTGGCGCGCACGGCCGGCTGCTTGAGCACCGCGTTGATCTCGGCGTTGAGCTTGGCGACGATCTCCTTGGGCGTGCCCGCTGGCGCAAGGAAGCCGCCGTTGGTGTTGGCGTCGTAGCCCTTCAAGCCTTGTTCCTGCGCGGTCGGCACGTCCGGCAGCGCCTTGGTGCGATTCGCGGTGGACACGGCAACCGCGCGCACATTGCCGGCCTTGACCTGCTCCTGCATCGCGCTCAGCGTGTCGATGTACAGGACAGTGCGGCCCGCGAGCAGATCGGGGTGCGCGGCGGACGAACCCTTGTACGGGATCAGCAGCATGGGCGCGCCGCTGACCATGCGGAACATTTCGGCCGCCATTTCCTGCGCGCTGCCGCGGCCAGACGTGGCAACCTTGGCGTCGTCGGGATGCGCCTTCATCCAATCGACGAGTTCGGGCAGGGTTTTGGGCGGGATCTTCGGATAGACCGCGAACACCAGCGGAATTTCGTGGGTGTAGACGATCGGCTCGAAGCTCTTTTGCGGATCCCAGCCCAGGTTCTTGAATAGGTACTTGTTGATGTTGTGGCTGCCGCCCACGATGCCGATGGTGTAGCCGTCGGGCTTGGCGTTGGCGAGCAGCGCGGTGCCCAGGTTGTTGGAGGCGCCCGGCCGGTTGTCGACGATGACGGGCTGGCCCAGCGACTGCGACAGCTTTTCGCCGACGACGCGCGCAATCATGTCGATGCCGCCGCCCGGCGGCGCGGGCACGATGATGCTGATGGGACGGGCGGGGTAGTTCTGCGCCGCGGCCAGGCCGGGCACGGCGGCAAGGACTGCCGAAAAGGCCAGGGTCTTGGCCAGCGTGGTGAAGGTCATGCTTGTCTCCTCGGGGTGGTCAACTTCTGTCAACTCTGTGAAGCGCCCTGGCGTGCTGCATCCGGGGCGCGGGTTGGGGGCGCAGTCAGGGCCTTAGCCGCGCCCGGTAAAGGGCATGGCGCTGGCCATGACGGTCATGGTCAGGACGTTGGCGTCCAGCGGCAGCGACGCCATGTGGCGTACCGCCTTTGCAACGTGCACGGCGTCCATCATGGGCTCGGGCGCGACCGTGCCATTGGCTTGCAGCACGCCGCGCGTCATGCGTTCGGACAGTTCCGTCATCGCGTTGCCGATGTCGATCTGCCCGGCCACGATGTTGAAGGCGCGGCCATCCAGTGCCAGCGACTTGGTCAGGCCCGTCACCGCATGCTTGCTGGCGGTGTAGGGCGCGGTGAAGGGGCGGGGAGTATGCGCGGAGATCGACCCGTTGTTGATGATGCGGCCGCCCTGCGGCGACTGGCGTCGCATCAACCCGAAAGCCGCGCGCGCGCAAAGGTAGACGCCCGTCACATTGGTGTTGATGGCGTTGAACCACTTTTCCAGCGGCAGTTCGTCCATGGGCACGGCGGGGGCGTTGACGCCGGCGTTGTTGAACAGCAGGTCCAGCCGGCCGAAGCGGCTTTCAATGGTGTTGAACAGGGCTTCGACGCTTTCCGGGCGGGTAACGTCGGTGGGCACGGCCAGCGCAGTCTGGCCGCGTGCGGTGGCCTCGGCCTGCAGGCTCTGCAAAGGGTCTGCGCGCCGGCCGGCCAGCACGACGGTCCAGCCGTCGTCCAGCAGCGCGACGGCGGTGACGCGGCCGACGCCGCTGCCGGCGCCGGTGACCAGCGCAATCTTTTGGGTGGTGCTTTCGTTCAAAGCGTGTCTCCTGGGGCGGATGGAATAGCGATGGGTGATGGAAGGAATCGGCGTGAGCCGTCAGGCGGCGCGAGGGCGGGCAACGGTCATGGTCAAAGCCCCGATATCGGCCACACCCGCGCTGACGACGTCGCCAGGCGTTAACGGGCCAACGCCCGCAGGCGTGCCGGTGTAGACGAGATCGCCGGGCGCCAGCGTTACCGACCGCGACAGCATCGCCACCAGCTCGGGCACGGACCACAGCAGGCCGGACAAGTCGGCGCGCTGGCGGTCTTGCCCATTGACCGTCAGCCACACCGCGCCTTGGCGAGGATGGCCGCACACGGTGGCCGGCACGATCGGCGTGCAGGGCGCGGAATGATCGAAGGCCTTGGCCGGTTCCCACGGGCCGCCCGCGCGCTTGGCCTGCTGCTGCGCGTCGCGCCGGGTCATGTCCAGCCCTGCCGCATAGCCCCAGATGTGCCGCGCTTCGACCTCCTTGGGTTCGATGTCTTTTCCGCCGCGGCCAATCGCCACGACCAGTTCGATCTCGTGGCAGAAGTCCGCCGTGTCCGCGGGATAAGGCAACGCGCCGCTGGCCGGAAACACCGCACTGGCAGGCTTCATGAACCACGCCGGCATGTCGGTGGGACGCGGCTCGTCGGGCAGCCAGCGGTAGTTGCGTCCGATGCAGAAGACGCGCGCGACCGGAAAGCGTGCCGCGCTGCCGGCGATCGGAAGCAGGGTGGGTGCAAGCGCGGGAAAGACCAGGTCCGTCATGACAGTTCTCAATGCGTGCCTTGCGGCTCAGGTCGTCAGGCTCATCGACGGACGTTCGCCGGCCAAGGCCTGCGCGATGCTGTCCAGCACCATCTGGCCCATCGCGGCACGCGTCTCCCAGGTGGCGCTTGCGCGGTGCGCCTGCAGCGTGGTGCGATCCGACTGGCGCAGGGCCGCCGGCACGCGGGGTTCATCGACAAAGACGTCCAGCCCCGCACCCGCAATGCGCCCGGCCACCAGCGCCTCGGTCAGGTCCGCCTCGTTGACCAGACGCCCGCGCGCTACGTTGACCAGGAAGCCGCGCGGGCCCAGCGCATCCAGCACCTTGGCGTTGACGATGCCCTCGGCCTTGTCGGCCGCGGCGCTCAGCACCAGCGCATCGGAGCTGCGCGCCAGTTCGATCAGGTCGGGCACGAATTCATGCGGCAGGTCGTCCATGGCGCGCAAGTCGGTGTAGCGGATCTGGCATCCGAAGGCCGCGGCGCGCGTGGCGACGGCGCGGCCCACACGGCCCATGCCGACAATGCCGACGCGCATGCCGCTGAAGCGGCGTGCGAGCGGGATGGCGCTGGGCGAGGGGAATTGTTCCCACAGGCCTTCCCGCACAAAACGGTCACCCGCGCACAGGTTGCGGCAGGCGGCGATCAACAGGCCGATCGCCAGGTCGGCCACGTCCTCGGTCAGCGCGCCCAGCGTGGCGGTGACCGGCAGGCCGCGGCCGCGGCAATAGGCCAGGTCTACCGCGTCGGTGCCCACGCCATTGACCGCCACCACCTTCACGCCCGGCAGCTGTTCCAGCATCGCCCGCGAGATGCCGGTGTGGCCGCCGGTGATGACGGCCTCGATGCCGGCGCCGTGCTCGCGCAGCCAGGCTGCCTGATCCGGAATCTCGAAGAACTTGTGCACCTGATACCGCGAGGCCAGCTCGTCGTTGACCGCGGGGATCAGGATGGGATTGAGTTGCAGGACCTGGGGCTTCATGTCGGTTCGGCTCTGTTGGGGGACCGGCTGCGGGTCCGCGTTGAACATGGATCCCATGGTATTTAATGATTGATTTGTAAAGCAATATTGATCTATAAAATCAACATATAAACTTTGCTACAGAAGATCATGGGCACCTGGATATCGATGGCCGAAGCGTGCAGCCAGCTTGGCGTGCGGCCGCAAACCATCTACGCCTACGTCAGCCGCGGCAAGCTGGAAGTCATGCCCGATCCGGCCGATACGCGCCGCAGCCTGTATCGCGCCGAAGACGTTGCTGGGCTGGCCAAGCGCAAGCAGGCGGGCCGCAAGCACGAAACCCTGGCGACCAACACGCTTTTCGGCGCCGAGCCCAGCATTCCCACGGCCATTTCCACCTTTCACCGGCAACGCCTGTACTACCGCGGGCAGGATGCCGTCGCGCTGGCCGCGTCGGCCAGCCTGGAGGAGGTGGCCCAATTGCTGTGGAATTCCGATCAGCTGGCAGACTTTTCGTGCGCGGCGCGCGTGTCTACGCCCGGCCGGGTCGCGGCCTTCACGTCGCTGGCCGCGCTGGCCGCCACCGGGCATTCCACCCGCGGCCGCATGACGCGCGTGCTGCACACCGAGTGCCAGAGCCTTGTCGGCCAACTGGCCAATGCATTTGGCGCGCAGCATGGCAAGCGCCCGCTGCACCTGCGTTTTGCGCAGGCGTGGAAGCTATCGCCGCAATCCGCTGAGCTTTTGCGCACCGCCATGGTCCTGCTGGTGGATCACGAACTGACCAGTTCGGCATTCGCCACGCGCATCGCGGCGTCCACGGGCGCATCGCTGCCGGCGTGCCTGCTGTCCGGCCTCACCACCTTGTCCGGGCCGCTGCACGGCGACGCGTCCGGCCGCGTCAAGGCGCTGTTCGACGACGTGGCGCGCCAGGGCGAAGACCACGTGATCGCGCATTACCTGTCCACGGGCCTGCCGCTGGCGGGCTTTGGCCATCACCTGTATCCCGACGGAGATCCGCGCGCAGCCGCATTGCTGGCGCGCTTCGAACCGGCCGAGGTCATCACGCGCTTCATTGGCAAGGCCACGCAACTGACGGGTCTGCATCCCAACATCGACGTCGCCCTGGCCGCGCTGGCGGCGCATTGCGGCCTGCCGGACGATGCGGCATTCGGGCTGTTCGCCACGGCGCGCAGCATTGGCCTTCTGGCGCACGGCCTGGAGCAACTCAGCGTTGCGCAGGTCATCCGGCCGCGCGGCCGTTACGTCGGAGTCTTGCCGCAAGCGGCGTAGCGGCACGGCAATGTTCGGTATGCTGCAACGTACCGGACAGGAGACTGCCATGACACGCACGCAGAAAGAGAGGATGTTGGCCGGAGCGCTGTACACGGCCGCCGACGCCGAGATCCAGGCGGACCAGCTGGCCGCCAGCGCCTGGATGCAGCGGTATAACGCGCTGCTGGGCGAGCCGCCCGAACAATGGCATGCGCTGCTTTGCGAGCGCCTGGCCAGTGTCGGCGAGGGCGCGCTGATCCGCCCGCCGTTTCATTGCGACTACGGCTACAACATTTCGCTGGGCGCGAACGTCTTCATGAACTTCAATTGCGTGATCCTGGACGTCGTGCAGGTCACCATCGGCGAAGGCACGCAAATCGGCCCGGCGGTGCAGATCTACACGGCAGACCACCCGCACGACCCCGAGCAGCGGCGCGCGATGCTGGAGTTCGGGCGGCCCGTGCACATCGGCAGGCAGGTGTGGATCGGCGGTGGGGCGATCATCCTGCCCGGTGTGACGGTGGGGGACGATGCGATCATCGGCGCGGGCAGCGTTGTGACGCGGGATGTGCCCGCGGGTGCAAAGGTGGTTGGCAATCCGGCGCGGGTGCGGTGGTAGCGCATGAGCACGCCACGCGTCTCGCCACAAGGCGCGGCGCCAATCTCAAGGAGAAGACCATGCCCATGTTCATCACAATCGGCTACGGCGATCAGGCGGGCTACGACAGCACCCCGGTGTCCGTGCGCGAGGCTGCGCATGCGCACGACGCGGCATTGCAGCATGCAGGGGTGCTGATGGGGATCGCGGGCACGCCGGTTCAGGTGCGCAATCCGGACGCGTCCGGCGTGGTGACGGCGAAGGGGCCGTTCATGAATGCGCCGCTGCCGATTGCCGGTTTTGCCGTCATCGAAGCGGCCGATATGGCCGAGGCCATCGAAAAGGTGTCCCGCACGCCCTGCGCCGTGGCGCACGGCGTGGTGGAAGTCTGGCCGCTTGAGCGCCGGTAGCGCGGATTACCCGTCGACCGAGCGCATGTCGCAGGTGGTCTCGGACGATGCGCACACGCCGCGAAACCACGCGCGGCCGCGCGTGCGGTCCTTGTCGGCCAGCCGTTCGAACGTGGCGCTGTTGCGCATCTCGTAATCCAGCAGCAGCCATTCGCCATCGCAGGCCACGATGCCGCGCAAGGTGGCGCGTTCAGTCAGCCAGTCGCCGCCCAGGTCAAGCAGCCGTTCGCTGGCGGCGTCGGGGCGCGCGTATCCGCGCGCCGACTGGATGCCGACCTGCGCGTCCGCGGCGGCGATCCAGCCTTCGCCTTGATAGACGGGGCGAGGCGGGTGGCGGTCGCTGCCGCTCATGGCGTCGCTGGCGTTGCGAATCCTGAGCCAGCCGTCGCGCGCCTCGGTCACGTCGAAGGTAACGCTGTAAAGATCCACATCGGGGTCGGGACTGTCGCCGCGCGTGGTCGGCAGCGCGCCCAACTGCCTGGCGCTGTAGGAGGCTGCCGCGCGCACCGGGATCGCGGGCTTGTCGTTGGTGGTCCAGCCCGAAAAGCGGCATGCCGTCGGGCCTGTCGGCGTCCAGGCGGCGCCGTGGCCAGCCGGTTGCGCATGAAGCGCCGGGGTCAGGGCCGCCGCGGAAAGCAGCAGGGCGAGCGATCTGAGCGTCATGGTGCGTGTCGTCGTGAACGTGAGGATGGGTAGGCAATCCGGCTGGCGGAAAGCCTACCACGATGCCGCTGTCCGCGATGCACGGGCCGGCTACTGCGCCCCGGTCACGCCCGACACGTATTTCGCCAACGCCTGCACCTGCTCATCGCTCAAGGCATCGAAGGCCGGCATCACGCCGATGCCGTTGCGCACGGCCTGCGTGACGCGGTTGGCATCGGGCTTGAGCTCGTCCAGGTTGGGACCAATGGTGCCTGCCGCGCCGGCGTCGGCCAGCGTGTGACAGACGGAACAGGCCGGGGTGGTCGCTTTCAGGAACAAGGCCCGGCCCGCTTCGGCATTGGGCGGTTCGGCCGCCCACGCCTGCGCGCCCGTCAGCAACCAGACACCTGCCGCGAGCGCAAAGGAAGCCCGCCACCCGATCGGGCGGCGGGTTGCTGCATGCTGCATGACTTGACTGTTGTGCATCGATGCTGCCTCGATCAGGACACGTTGATGGCCAGACCGTGGTCGCGCCAACTGCTGTTGATATAGCCCGGCGCGTTTTCGAACCGGTTTTCCACCTGCACATTGCCTTCGGTGTCTTCGACGCGGCTGACCAGCATGTGCTGACCGGCGGACAGTTCCACCGGCAGCGCGAACTGGCGCCAGGCGTACTTGCCAAGATCCGGTCCGATCAACGCGGCCTGTTTCCAGGTCTTGCCCCCGTCGATCGACACGTCCACGCGCTTGACCGCATGCATGCCGCCAAAGGTCACGCCGCGCACCACCACCCGCCCGGCCTTCACCGGCTGGCCGTTTGCGCCCGGCGCGTTGATCCAGGATTTGGGTTCCATGGCCCAGACCGATGGTTGGTCGGGGCTGGGCTTGGCGTTCATGGGCGTCAGGCGATAGCCGGTCTGCTGGATCTTCGCGGGGCTCTGTTCGGCGGTGAACGCCAGCCGCTTGATGTACTTGACGTTGTTCACGCCGGTGTAGCCCGGCACGATCAGGCGCAATGGGCCGCCGTGCGCCAGCGACAGCGGCTCGCCGTTCATCTCCCAGGCCAACAGGGCGTCCTGCATCGCCTCGCGCGGCACCGAGCGTTCCACCAGCAGCGATTTGGGATCCAGACCTTCGGGCAGCACTTCGCCGCCGGTGCCGGTCATGAAGGCAGGCGTGCCCGCCAGGCCGCCCAGGTGTTCGACAAGGGTGCGCACCGGCACGCCCGTCCACATCACGCAGCCGGCCGCGCCCACTTCCCACGGCGTGCCGCTGGGCTTGTGGGGAAAGAACCCGCGGCCATTGCCCGAGCACTGCAACACGGTCGCCAGCGTTTCCATGCCCAGCGTCTTCAGTTCGCCCACGGTGAACGTGCGGGGCTGCTTGACGCCTTCGATCTCGACCTTCCATGCATCGCGGTCGTTCAGGATCGCGGCGTCGGGCGGCGGCAGGTTATTGCGCACGTATAGCTGGCGCGACGGCGTGATGACGCCATCGCCGAACGCGCTGCGGCGGGTCTCGATGGTGTTGGCGCTGTGCACGATGACGCTGTCGGCGTCTTTCCACGCCGCGTAAGGCGGCAGCTGCTTGGCAGCGGGCGCGGCGGGGGTAGCGGCGGGCGCTGCGCCTGCGGGCTTGGCGGGCGCATCGCTGGCGCGCGCAATGCCCGCGGCGCCCAGCCCGGCCGCGGCCAGGGCACTGGCGCTGCCGGCCAGCATGCGGCGCCGTGCGGGGTTGCGTGGGGTTGTCTCCATGGCTTGCCTCTCTGGTTGCCGCGTCCCGCGGAACAGGCGCGGTGTTGTGCTTATGGGCGGCCCAGCGCTTGCGGCCTTCCGCATCATCGGCAATGCCCCTCTTTATGTCAACGGGTTCTAAAGAACTATAGGTTTGTGGACATTTCAGATATAAGAGTTTTGGATATTTGGTTGGGCAAGCACGAAGCGAGCTGCGCCAAGGCGCCCAGGCCAGCCGCATAACCCATGTTGCACCGGCGCAGAACCCAGCGCTACGCTGGTGAATCAGGGCTCTGACTTCCATGGAGGTTGTCATGAATACGATCATCTTTCCCTGCGTGGCCATGCTGGCCGCTGGCGTCTGCCTGACTGCGTCCGCGCAGACCGTCACGCCGCTCAAAGGCCAATCCCCCGAACTTACCCAGCAAGACATCGCGGCATGCCAGTCGCAGACAGGCAGCGCGGCCAGCAGCAGCCCGGATTCGCGCGAGGCTGGTGGCCGTGCGCGTGGCGCGGCGGCTGGCGCGGCCGCTGGCGCCGCGGTGGCCGGTGCGCGCGGACGGCAGCACGAGGAGGTCTACGACCGCATGGACGACGACACCAAGCAGGCGTACCGGCAAAACCAGGCAAAGGACGCAGCGGCGGCGGGAATGGTGGTGGGCGGGTCGCGCCAGCGGCAGGATCGGCGTCAGGACCGCGCCACCCAGAACCAGCAGGCTGCGGCAGCGTCTTCCGCGTATGCCGCCTGCATGCAGCAGCGGGGGTATCAGGTGACGCCTTGAGCGGCAAGCGTGCGTCGACGGTCCAGCGCGGCAAAAGGGAGCCGGGTCTAGGATGCGTGGTCGCCTTGCAGGTAATCGTCCACCGCGCTGCCAACGGTCGGATGAAAGCGGTCGTCGCTGAATAGCCGCGACAGCTCGAAACGCTTGAGCTTGTCGCGCACGGGATCCTTCATTTCCGCGAAGTGCAGCGCGACCCCTTCGCGCGACAGGGTTTCGCACAGTTCGCGCAGCATGTCGGCTGAGGTGACGTCCACGCTGGTGACGGGTTCGGCAGCCACCACCACGCGCCGTACGGGCGTGGGCGAGGCCTCCACGGCTTCAAGCAGGCGCTGCTGGAAGAGTTCGGCGTTGGCGAAAAAGAGCGGGGCGTCCCAGCGGAACAGGACAAGTCCGTCGATCAGCGTGGCATGCGGATAACGCTTCAGGTCGTGATAGCCGCGCAGGTTCGGCACGCGGCCCAGCACCGCGAAGTGCGGACGCCAGCCGTCCCACAGGAACTCGATGACGGCGATGACGACCGCCAGGCAGATGCCGGGGATCGCGCCGAAGACGGCGACACCCGCAAAACACAGCATGGACAGCCAGAATTCCCATTGCTGGATGCGGTAGATGCGCCGCAGATCCTTGAACTCGAACAGGCCGATGGCCGCGGCGATCACCACCGCGGCCAGCGCGCTGTTGGGCAGGTGCCGCAGCAGGTTCGGCGCGGCGATCAGCAGCGCGGCGACGGCCAGCGCACCGACGACGCCGGTGAGCTGCGTGCGCGAGCCGGCTGCCTCGGCCACCGGCGTGCGCGATGCGCTGCTGCTGATCGGAAAGCCCTGGAAAAAACCCGCCGCCAGGTTCGCGACGCCCAGTCCCACCATTTCCTGATTCGGATCCACGCGCGTGTTCGTGCGCGCCGCGTAGGTGCGCGACAGCACGCTGGTGTCCGCAAAGGCAATCAGCGCCACCGCGCAGCCGCCCAGCACGATCTTGACCAGATCGGCGTTGCTGAGCCAGGGCAAGGCAAAACTGGGCAAGCCTTGCGGAATCTCTCCCAGCACCTTGACGCCCTTGGCATCCAATCCGACGAGCTCGACCGCCAGCGTGGCAAGGATCACGGCGATCAGGATGCCTGGCACGCGATCAAAACGCTTTAGCACCAGGATCACGGCCAGGCTGGCCGCGCCCACAGCAAAGCTTGGCCAGAGGGCTTGTCCATCGGCGACGGCCAGCGCCAGCTGCTGCATTTCCCGCAATGGGCCGGCGTCGTCGATGGACACGTCGAAGAGCTTGGGCAACTGGCTGACCAGCACGGTCAACGCGATGCCGTTCATGTAGCCGTAGCGGATGGGTTTGGACAGCAGCTCTGTGATGAATCCCAGGCGCATCAAACCCATCACGATGCAAAACAGGCCCGAGACCACGGCCATCATGCTGGCTGCGGCGATGGCGCGCATGGGATCGCCGTTGGAGACGCTAAGCACGACGGCCAGGATGGGCGCCGCCAACGCGGAATCCGGTCCCAAAACCAGGATCCGGCTTGGACCGAACAGCGCATACGCCAGGAGCGGGATGATGGTGGCGTACAGGCCGTAGACGCCGGGTACGCCCGAGGCTTCGGCGTAAGCGATGCCCACCGGGACCAGCATGGTCGTCAGGACGAGGCCGGCGGCAATGTCCCTGGGCAGCCACGCCGCCTGGTAGGACGGCAACAGCGCCAGACCGGGCAGCCAGCGCAACCAGCGTGGCGCGGTCTTGACGGGGGAGCGGGGCGGTTCGGTAGCCATGAAATCCCGGTAGGAAAGCGTGCGCTACAGGTTGTGGATGTTTCCGTGTTTCAGTGCGGAGAAGCAGAGCCTGAATCTTCCAACATCTGGCGCAGCCGGGCGCGGCGGCGCTCGAGGTCAGCGATCTGGCGCTCGACGGATGCCAACCGCCGGCGCTGCACCTCGGACGTCTCCGGGCACGCCGCCGCGCCTTCGATCAGCCGCATGCAATCGGGAAACCCGCGAATTTCCGCCAACGAGAAGCCGGCAGCGATGAGGCGCTGGATTTGCCTTACCTGCGTGACGGCGGTCGCGGGAAAGGTACGGTACCCATTGTCTGCCCGGGCCGAGAAAAGCAGACCTTGGTCGTCGTAATGGCGCAGCGACCGCAGGCTTGCGCCCGTTTTGCGGGCCAATTCGCCGATCGACATGGGGGTGTGAAGCACGGGCGTTTTCATGGGGGAAAGATTAGCAGATAGGCGCTTGACATTGACATTGGTGTGAGGGTTGAGACTGGCCGTCCTTCCCTATTTCGGATGCATCAGCATGCAACGCAGAACCTTTTTCCGCCGAGTGGCGGCGGCAGCCTTGTTCATCGTGGCTTCGGCGGCCGCGCACGCGCAGTCCAGGCAATACACGGTCACCGCGCCCGATGGGGTGACGCTCGCCGTCCAGGAGGCCGGCAATGCCGATGGTCCGCCAGTGATCTTCGTGCACGGGTTGCTGGGCAGCCGCCTCAACTGGGAGGCCCAACTCGCCAGCCCGGCGCTGCAACGGTATCGGCTGATCACCTACGACCTGCGGGGCCATGGCCTGTCGGCTAAGCCGGCGGATGCGGCGGCGTATACCGACGGGCGACGCTGGGCCGACGATCTGGCCGCTGTGATGAAGGCGACCGGCGTCGCCCACCCCGTCGTCGTCGGCTGGTCGCTTGGCGCCGCGGTGACGACCAACTACCTCGCCATGTACGGCGATGCGGGGATTGCGGGCGCCGTCTACGTGGGTGGCGTGATCGAACTGGATGCGAAACAGATCGTGCAGCATCCCGCGCTGTACCGCGACATGGTGTCGTCCGACCTGAAAACCCATCTGGACGCGGAGCGCGAGTTCATCGGATTGTGCTTTGCGCAGCCGCCCGATGCCGACACGTTCCAACGGCTCCTGGCCAATGCCGCGATGGCGTCCTTCGACATGCAGGCCGCCGTGCAAGCCATGACGGTCGAGGCGGCGCGCGGCCTTGGCTCGGCGCGCAAGCCTCTGCTGCTGATCTACGGAGCAAAAGACGCGTTGGTCCAGCCAGCGCCGTCGATCCAGCGGGCGCGGCAACTGAACCCCCGCGTGAGGAACACGATATATGCGGCATCCGGGCATGCGCCGTTCATGGAGGAGGCGGAAAGGTTCAACCGGGACTTGGCTGCGTTTGTGGACAACGTCGTCCCGCGCTGACAGGCGGAAGCGCGCGGGGGCTTCTTGCCAAATGTTGCTTGTTGCGAGGCAGCATCGCCTGCTATCTTCGAGCCCGAAAGCGCGTTTGCCCTGATTTGGACATCTCCATGCCCGCCACCCAGCCCCTGATTTCCGACTCGCAACCCGCGCGGTCCACCGACACGCTGGGCTGCTCGGCCAGCAAGCTGGCGTTGGACCAGGAGTTCCATGGCGGCGGGCTGACGTTTTATCGCAAGCGCACCCACAACGATCACTTCGGCAGTGTGGAGACGCCCGCGTCCGATCGCGGCTTTCTCGTGGGCGTGGCGCTGCAGGGCGGCCATCGCCGCCGCATCCTGCAGGGCAATCTCGCCTCCACGCATGACTTTGCTGCGGGTTCGATCTACATCCGCGATTTCACCGATGATTACCGGGCCGACATGCTTAGCGGATTCGACTTCCTGCTGGTCGAGCTGTCGCGCGCCTTCATTGAGCGGATCAACGACGAAAAGGGCGGGGCGCGCGTCAGCAGCCTGCTGCCGCGCGCGGGCCAGCCGGATCCTGTGCTGGGCCATCTATCGCAGGTGCTGGCCAGCGTGGTGGCAAACCCCGCGCAGACCAGCAGCCTTTTTGTAGAGCATCTGAATCTGGCGCTTGGCACCCACCTGCTGACGCAATACGGGGCCGGGGCGACCAGCGGCTGGGCAGAGTCGGGCGGCGCCCGGGTGCTGTCGCGCAAACTGGAGGCGCGGGCCAAGGACATGCTGCTGGCGTCGCTGCGGGAAGACGCGTCGATTGCGGACATCGCAGAGGCCTGCAATCTGTCGCGCAGCTACTTCATCAAGGCGTTCCGGCAGACGGTCGGCACCACGCCGCATCGCTGGCTGCTGGAGCAACGGGTGCAAAAGGCGCAGGAACTGCTGCGCACGCCGGGGCGGTCGATCACCGACATTGCGCTGTTGTGCGGCTTTGCCGACCAGGCGCACATGACCCGGGTGTTCACGAGCGTGGTCGGCGTGGCGCCTGGTGCTTGGCGCAGGGAACACGGCGGTTGAGATAGCGCGCAATCGCTTTGGCAGCGCATTGCTGCGCTGAATTGGCGCTCAAATGCGGCAGGCGAGCTGGACGCAGCGCGTGGGAACGCCGGCCGGCAAGAAGGCGGGTTCCCCGCCGATTCGGCGTCAGGCGGTTCGGGGGCGGGGCCGTTGCAGCAGCGCTGCGATCATTGCTCTTTCAAACAAAGCAGGACGCAAGTGGGCAAGACGTGCCCGCGCCGCGACGTTATCTTGATGGGGTCACTGTCACTTATCTCGGGTGGTCCGAGACCGTTCAATGCGTGTTCCTGCCGCCGGCGCCGCGCCGGCCCTCCCTCCACCGGCCGATCTTGCCGCGCTGCATGCGCAGGCGTTCCCCATGCTGCGGGGCGCGCTGATCGAACGCGCGGCCCGCTATGGCGAGGAGATGTCGGCCGAACCGGGCCGTGTGCTGCTGAACAGCGGTGATCGCGAAGCCGCGTTCTACATCCTGCTCCAGGGTTATGCCGAGGTACTGGAACCCGCGGCCGGCGGCGTGATGCGCAGTCTGCTGGTCCATCGCGACGGCGAATTCACGGGCAGCCTGGACCTCTTCACCGACCGGCCGAACGCGGTCACGGTGCGCGCCAATGCACCATGCCGCCTGCTGCGGCTGAGCCGCGCTGCGCTCGAGGCGCTGATTCTGGCCGAACGGCCATTGGCGGAAATCATCCTGCGCGCGTTCATGCTGCGTCGTATCGGCTATCTGCAGCGCCGTCCGTATGGAGGCGCCATCCTGCGGTCGGTGAAGAAGAGCGAACAAGAGGACGCCGTCATGGACCTGGCGGTGATCGGAGGCGGGCCGGCCGGACTGGCCGCCGCCGCCTACGCCTCCTCCGAGGGACTGCAGACCGTGCTGGTGGGCGGCTCACTCTCCTGTGGCGACGTGCCAGGGCTGGACGTGTTCACGGGCTTTCCGGGCACGTTCACCGGTCTATGCGAAGGCCCGCTGCTGCGCCGCGCCGAGGACCAGAGCAAGCGCTTTGGCGCACACGTGATGCCGCTGCGCACCGTAAGCCGCTTCGATGGCGGCTGCTATCCGTATCGGGTGTGGCTGGACGACGGCCGGATGATCGAAGCACGTTGCCTCATCGTTGCGACGGGGATGCAGGAGGGCGATGTGCAGGCGAGGACAGGTCAAGCCAACACGGCGTGGCTGGACGGGTGGCTGGACACAGACGACCAGGGCTGTATCCATACGGGTCGTGCCGCAGCGGGGTCGATGCAGGCTCGGGACTACGAAAGCTCGCAGCCGGGCGTGTTTGCGGTGGGCGCGGCGCGCGCGGGGTCGGTGAAGCATGTGTTGGCGAGCATTGCCGAGGGCGCGGCAGCGGTGCGGGTGGTGCATCGGTTTCTGGATGCGTCGGCGCACTGAGGGCAGGGCGGATGGGCAGAAGCGAGGGGAAAAAATGCGTCGACAACAAGATCCGCGATTCGCCTAAACATGGATGATCGGGCCAACTTTGGCTCAACCGGGCCAAAGTTGGCCCGATTTTTTTCGTGTGTTTTCAAATCATTAAGGATGTTCGGGCCACGAATGGCCCGAATATCCAAAGAAAAAAACACTATCGCTGTTGCGACGAGATTGAGATCGCCATGCTTGGCGGCGGAACACGCCTAAGCAGTTGATAAGAAAGGACAACGGAAACGACGCAACCTAGCTGGCACAGCGTTTGCATTGAGGCGGGAGGTCATCACCGAATACGGCCTCACTGCGCCAAGCAAAGGAACTTATGAGCGTCAGCAAGACCCTGGGCCTGGCGATCCGCCAAGCGCTACCCAACCCTACGGGCACATGCAACGCCTGCGAACGCACTGGGCTGCCGATTCTTCCGTTGCGATTGGCCTACGCGCCCACGCCCACCGCCACATCAAAGCGGCCGCTTGCCGGCGGCGGCGATCTGGCTGCCGTGCCGATGCGGCTCGACCAGCCGCGTGCCCTGCGTGAAGGGTATCTCTATGTGCTGCTCGACAAACAAGAGTGGCAGGCCTATGAGGTGACGCCCGACGGGGCGCTTCGCCAGTTCAACCCATTTGCCATGCCGCGGGCAGCGCCAGAGCCGCTGAGCGAAAGATGCATCCACCGAGACCACGACGTCCCCGCTTCTTTCATCAACATCGATACCAAACTGTTCAAGACCGCGTGGATCGCGTTTTCCAGCGATCCGTGGTCCGACCGCGTATTGAATCGCTATCTCCACAGTTTCGCGGGCGAAAAGTCGCCAGTGGCCGCCAGGTTTTACGAGCTTGACTTACAGACTGCCCGCAACGACCCCGCGAGCGTAGGCATCGCAATGATGGAGCAGAGCCTTCAGGTCGATCAGCAGGTACTGGAATACGCCACGCCCACGATCGGCGATTTTGTCAGCGTGCACGGCTTTTGCTCGCGCAATCATCGCTTGAACGCGCTAGAGGGTTTCGTGCGGACCCAGACACAGCGCGAGCAGTTGCCGAACGGCGTGTTGGCGTTGGTCCTGCCCGACCCGGTCGGGTTGGTCCAGGAAATCAATCATCAGCGCCTGGGTTGGCTAAGGGAGCGGCAGGCTTATGAGGCAGACCCGCTCAACAACTACAAATTCTTCACGTCCGAAAGCCTCAAACGTCTGCGTGAACTTTGCAAGGTGGCCGCGGACGACGCCATCGCCGCTAGCCCAAATGTGGCCTGGCAGATGATGCCTAGCGAGTCTGGCGGGCCGCCGGTATTCGGCGATCCCGCTCGCGAGCGAGCCGAACAGGTCGAGCACAAGGCTGGGAAGCTGCTTGCGCGCCTTGATGAGCGATACGACGAAGCGGCGCGCGCCAGTTGGGAGAGGGCGTTCGAAGCGCACAAGGCGCGGTTGCAGACGCAAGTGGATAAGCTTGCCGAACTGTACACAGACCAGATCCTTAACAACCCGATGTTCCGTCTGGCGGAGCACTATGACTACGATGCGCAAAATGCGTACTCAGTATTGGGTTACATCCGCACGATGGAGCTGTGCCTGAGCGGGGGCATCACCGAAGCAACGCCTAAACCCGATGCCGAGGGCAATATTCGACCCGTCTCCGGGCCGTCGGCGCGCGCTTGGGAAGCCTGGATCAAGGATGGGCAGAGCATTGTGTTCAAGACCTTGCTCGCGCTTGACCAAAACCTGATGCAAAGCCTGGTCCCCACGTTCAGCAATCAGGGCGAACTGGATTGGAACGACTTCGGCAAGCTCTACGCCCCGGTCACCAAGATCATGAACAGTAGCGACCTGGGCAACAAACTCATCTGGTCTAACGTTCAGGACGCAATCGCCAGCGTGCTGGCGGCTTACAACGGCGCGGTGAGCCGACTGGAACTGAAGGTTGATGCCGGCGTGCGCAACGTCGCCACGTGCGTGAACAGCGCGTTGCTCTTGCTGTATTCGCGCACTTACATGACCCAGGTCGCCGTTCAGATGAAGCTGGGCGAGTTCTACACGTTGATGTGCAAGCAGATCGGGGAAGACCGAAACAGGCTTGCAGCGGCCATTGAGAAAGCGACCGGTAAGGCGCACAAGCAAGTGCGTTCGGTGCTGACTGCTGGTGTCCTCAGTCTGGCCCTGAGCGATCCCAAGTTGGCGGAGCAAATGGTCGACGTGGTGCTGTGGGTCGAAGGTAATGCAAATGACCTGCGCAAGCGCTTTGGCGGCGTTGCCCAGGACGCCATCCAGCAAACGGGAGAGGTCATCGGAGATGCTACGCGCCGGGCTGGCGAAGCGCTGAGCGAACTCAAGGTGCTGGCGGGTACGCTGGAGCCGGAGGCGCGCAAGGCCTTGGCCGGTCTTCAGCTCAGCGCGTTGCAGGCTGCCGACCTTGCACGCTCCGGGTTGAGGGGCGCGCGCAGTGCTGCTGCGATTGCCCGAGGAACGGTCGGAAGCGCTGAATTGTTGGTTGCTGTTGGCGGCACGTACCTACTAGCGCAGGGTTTGCGCAAATCGGTTGAGGCCGTGGATGTCGCCTTTGGAGCCAAACACGAAGAAGCCGTGCTGGCGGTGTACTCGGCGTCGATCGGGGTGTTGGGGGGAAGTATTGAGGTAGTGGGACTGACGATGAAGGGCAGCGCCGAACACGCGCGGAAAGTGCTTCTCGTTCCTGCAACGGGGGGTGGGGCCATCAGCCTGGTTGCAGACGCCGGTAGAGCACTGGCACGGTTTGGTGGAATCCTCGGCGCTATTTCTGGATTTGTTGACGCTATTGCATCCTTCAGGGCTGCAGGACGTGCGGCGGCTGCGAGCGGGATTTCGGCTCAAACCTGGTATTTCAGATCGTCTGCCTTTTACGCCGGGGGGGCATTATTCATGACATATGCGCTTTACTTTAAATCGACGGCCATCTTGAGCGCAAATTGGATCCTCGGGCCCGTCGGCTGGGCGATTCTTGCGGGGGTGGTGGCGTATGCATTTTGGAAATTCGGAGAAGAAGCCGAGTCGTCTCCTCTGGAGCGTTGGAGTTACTACAGTTACTTTGGAATGGCTAAGGACCACAAGTTTTCCGATGCAAATTCGGCAGTGGCCGCATTAAACGCTGCCGTCATTGGCGTGGATGTATATCTGGCTTTTGACTCGGACGTGCGTGTATCGCACTACGAGGGAATGGCGGCTGCTATGGGGGGAATGGAGGCGGGACTCGCAGTTATTCCACGACTCAAGTATCAGATTGTGATTCCCAGATACGACGCCTCCCGTGCGGCTTATAAGTGGCAACTTATCGTAAATCGCTACTCCGGTGAGCAAGTTCTCGCCTCAGGAGTGCATCCGGACGATGGTCCTAAACCAGACCAGCAGCGCACGCGGTTAAAACGATTGGACTACCTCCCCGATAGCACCAATCCAACCATTGCGGAGAGGGTGGTTACGGCAGCAGAGGGAGACCAAACCAACTTTCTAGTCGTCCACGGAAACATCGAATTGTCTATAGCGAACGATATTGATACGGCAAGAGTGCGCGTTGAGTATCTACCGAACGCCCACGACGCCGAGATGATGGCGCGGACGGAATTGGTGGAAGTTAAATAATGAGCGCTAGCAAACCGCTGTTGGATAAACCGACTACGGGATGGCGCGCCGATCTGCCCACCCCAGACTGCCCTCCAAATGAACGCATGCCCCCTGTTGGTATGCCACCCAATTTCGTTAGCGATATCTGTCTAGAGCTGCATACTTCACGTCTGTTGAATCGCACCGTTGTAGTTCTTTCCGCGCTTGGCGTGTTTCCATGTTCGATCGCTTTGATCATGACGTTGAGCATGAGAGAGCTCAAAACAGATCCATTTTGGTTTTTCCTGACGTTAGTCCTCGCGATTGGCATGTTGATCGGTGGTGTTGGAATGCTTCGAACGGGCATTCTGCCCCCGCGAGACGAGCCCATTCGATTCAATCGCAAGCGCGGCAAGATCTACGTTTATCGGTTCCACAGCGGCGGACCCATTAGTCGACAAGGCTGGGGTGTTCGCCCGGTGGCATTCGACTGGAAAGACCTCCGAGCCGAAGCCTGGAGCCGCAAGGCGCCGAGTCCCAGTGGTGTGCCGATCTTCGCGTGGGGCGTTGATATCGCTGTGGTGGCGCCGGGCACCAATCACGTCATTGACCGCTTTCAACTAGCCGGCAGCAACGCCAACGGCGAACACATGTGGGCCATGGCGCGCGCGTTCATGAACCAGGGGCCGGGGGCGTTACCCCAGTACCCAAACCCGCCTCGTGACTGGAACAACGACGTGCCCCCCTATCACTTAGCCCTGCGTCTTGCGCCCAAAGTCCAATGGCCGGCTGATATCGATCTCGAGTCGCGCACCGCGCCTTGAATCGCGTTTGCGCGGGACAACCCGGCGGACTGCCATGAAGCGCGTCGTTCTCGGGCAGCCCCCGTTCCCTCATCCAAATGGCCTAAGACCCGCAAGGATTTTTTAGACAGACCATAAAAGTTTTTCTCTTTGCGCAGGCGAGAGTTTGCGAATATGCGCTTAAAGCTTTCTAGCCATAAGAACGCAACGGGAGACAACCATGATCTGTAAGCACGCTGCGCGCAGGCGCATCAGCATTGTTGCGGCCACCTACATCGCGGCCGCCGTGTTCGCCGTCCCCGGCCTTGCATCCGCGCAGGCCGCTGACAACTATCCCAGCAAACCCATTCGCCTGATCATTCCTTATCCGCCGGGCGGGGCGACCGACGTGATCGGGCGCATCGTGGGTCAGCGTCTGAGCGAAGAGATCGGCGGGCAGGTTGTCATTGAGAACCGGGGCGGGGCAGGCGGCAACATCGGCGCCGCCGAGGTGGCGCGCGCCCAGCCCGACGGCTACACGCTTCTCATGGGCGCCTTGACCTCGCACTCGGTCATGGCGACCCTGGAGAAAGACAGCATTGCGTACGACCTGCGTAAGGACTTCGCGCCCGCTGGGGTGGTCGGCTTCGTGCCGCTGGTGGCCGTGGTCAATCCCAAGCTGCCCATCAAGTCGCTGGACGAACTGGTGACCTACGCCAAGGCGAATCCGGGGAAGCTCAACTTCGCCTCGTCGGGCGCCGGCGCGCCGCAGCGCATGGCCATGGAGCTGTTCAAGCAGATCGCGGGTGTCAACATCGTGCACGTGGCCTATCGCGGCAGCGGCCCGGCCATGACCGACCTGGTCGGTGGGCAGGTCGAGACGATGACCGAGACGGTTCCCGCCGCGATCTCCTTCATCAAATCGGGCCAGCTCCGTCCGTTGGCCGTGCTTACGCCGCAGCGCATCTCGATGCTGCCGGACATTCCCACCGCCGAGGAGCAGGGGTTCAGCGGTTTCAATGTCAGTTCGCTCTTCGGGGTGATGGCGCCGGCCGGTACGCCGGCTCCCATCGTGGCCAAGATCAACAAGGCGCTGACCACGGCGCTGGCCAAGGACGATGCCAAGGCGCAGATGCTGCAGCAAGGTGTTTACGCGGACCCGCTTGATGTGGACGCTTCCAAGGCGCGCCTGAACGCCGAAATCGACCAATGGGCAAAGGTCATCCGCGAAGGGGGGATCACCGCCAAGTGAAGGTTCAGGCGAATCGCTTGCGGCCGAGGGGGTGACGCCTCGGCCGCGTGGTGCATCCCTAGACTGCCCAGCAGGCGCAGCCCAGGGCGCCCCAGAACCCTTTCAGGTCGGAGACGGGCAGTTTGCTGGCCCAGGCGCCGGCGTGCTGGTGGCCGTGGACGTTGCAGTCGTTGGCGCAGGCGCAGGCGGCCGCGGCCTCGCGCAAGGTGGCCTGCAGCGGCTTGCCTTCGCTGTCGCCCCAGGCGCCGTAGCCGCCGAACAGACGTGTGGGCGACCAGTCGGGCATGGCGGGCGGCGGGGCGGCTTCGTCATGCGCCGAGAACTCGCCCGCACCCCAGACCACTTTGCCGCCCACAACGGTGAGCAGGCTGCTCGTGTCCGCGATATCGGACTCGGGGCACGAGAAGAAGTCGCGATCCGGCACGACCAGGTCGGCCAGCTGGCCGACGGCGATGCGGCCCTTTTTGCCTTGCTCGTTGGAGAACCAGGTGACGTTCTCGGTCCACATGCGCAGGGCGGCATCGCGGTCCAGGCAGTTGCGCTGCGGCGTCAGGCGCAGGCCGCCCACCGTCTTTCCGGTGATGAGCCACGACAGCGATACCCACGGGTTGTAGGAAGCCACGCGGGTGGCGTCGGTGCCGGCCGACACGTTGACGCCTTTGTCGAGCATGCGCTTGACGGGGGGCGTCGCCTCAGCGGCGCCCGGCCCGTAGCGTTCGACGAAGTATTCGCCTTGGTAGGCCATGCGATGCTGCACGGCCACGCCGCCGCCCAGGGCGGCGATGCGGTCGATGGAGCGTTCTGAGATGGTCTCGGCGTGGTCGAAGAACCAATTCAGCCCGGCAAGCGGCACGTCCTTGTTCACGCGCTCGAATACGTCGAGCGACCGCGCGATGGTCTCGTCGTAGGTGGCGTGCATACGCCACGGCCAGCGGTTCTGCGCCAGGATGCGCACCACTTCCTCAAGTTCACCCTCCATCTCCGGTCCCATTTCGGGGCGCGGTTGGCGGAAGTCTTCGAAGTCGGCGGCGGAAAACACCAGCATTTCGCCCGCGCCGTTGTGGCGGAAATAATCGGTGCCTTGCTTGTACTGCGAAGTGGCCGTCCAGTTCAGGAAGTCTTCCTTTTCCTGCTTGGGCTTTTGCGTGAACAGGTTGTAGGCCAGGCGGATCGTCAGTTGGCCGGCGTCGGCCAGTTGCTGGATGACCTGGTAGTCCTCGGGGTAGTTTTGAAAGCCCCCGCCGGCATCGATGGCGCCCGTGACGCCCAGGCGGTTCAGCTCGCGCATGAAGTGGCGGGTGGAATTGACCTGGTACTCGAACGGCAGCTTGGGCCCTTTGGCCAGCGTGGCGTACAGGATCGATGCGTTGGGCTTGGCGAGCAGCAGGCCGGTCGGGTTGCCCGCGGAATCGCGCACGATCTCACCGCCGGGGGGCGCCGGGGTGTTCTTGTCGTAGCCGACGGCGCGCAGGGCCGCGGCGTTCAGCAGCGCCCGATCGTACAGGTGCAGGATGAACACCGGCGTATCGGGCGCCACGGCGTTCAGCTCTTCGATGGTGGGCAGGCGTTTTTCCGCAAATTGGTGTTCGGTAAAGCCGCCGACCACGCGCACCCACTGCGGCGCGGGCGTAATGGCCACCTGGCGGCGCAGCATGGCCATGGCGTCGGCCAGGCTGGTCACGCCGTCCCATCGCAGTTCCATGTTGTAGTTCAGGCCGCCACGGATGATGTGCAGGTGGTTGTCGATCAGTCCGGGTAGCACGCCGCGTCCGCCCAGCGCGATGACGCGGGTGGCTGGGCCTGCCAGCGGCAGGATGTCGCCGGCGGCGCCCACGCGCGTGAACCGGCCGTCCTTGATGGCGACCGCGTCGGCGGTAGGATTGGCGGAGTCCAGGGTGGTGAACCGGCCCTGATGCAGGATGAGGTCGGGGGCGCCTTGGCGCGCGGGATCCAGGGTATCAGCCATTGCGCTTGTCTCCACATGCGTCGGCGGGTTGGCGGGAAGCGTCGGCGGAAGGCTTGGGGCAGCTTGGCAGTTCGCCGAACATATGCGGTTTTACCTGTTCATGAATGAACGAAGTGCGGGTGGGCTCGTCCGCAAGCAAGCGTTTGACCAGCGGGGGGATCTGTTCCCCCGCCAGGATGCCTAGCAGGCCCACCAGGGCGATCACGGGCGGCGCGGGCGAGCGCACATTGAACAGGGCATAGATGATACCGACCAGCAGGCCGAGTCCCAGCGAAACAAGGTAGACCTTCATGGGTGAGCTCCTGTCAGCCTTCGTGGGCGTTGAACATGGACTTGGCGTAGATGATGCCCAGGCCATAGGCGCCGCCGAATTTTCTGGCGATGCCGGTCGTCATGTCGTAAGTATCGATGCGCGCCCAGTCGCGCTGCATTTCCAGCAGGTACTGCAGTGCCGTGATGGGCTGGCCGCCTGCCTGAACGATACGCTCAATGGCGCGGTTGTGGGCTTCGTCCGACACGTCGCCGCAGGCATCGGTGATGACGTAGACCTGGAAGCCCTGGTCCAGCGCGGACAGGGCCGGGCCGACGATGCAGACGCTGGTCCACAGGCCAGCCAGCACGATGCGCTTCTTGCCGATCTCATTGACCTGCTTGATGACGGCGGCGTCCTCCCAGGTGTTCATGGACGTGCGGTCCAGCAGCGGCTGGCCGGGAAACGGGGTGGTGACTTCCTCGAACATGGGGCCCGAAAAGCCCTTTTCGGCAACGGTCGTCAGAATGGCGGACACGCCAAAGCCGGCGGCGGCATGGGCCACCAGCGCGGCGTTGCTGCGCAGCGTGACGGCATCGATAGAATGGGTGGCAAACGCCATCTGCGGCTGGAAGTCGATCATGATGAGCGTGTGATCGTGCGGGGACAGCAGCTTGGCGCCGGGCGTGGGGGTCGCATTGATGGGCATGGATGACTCCTTCGGTTGCCATAATGAGGGACCCGCGCAATGTGCCAGCCGGCCGGCCTGCCGTATTGAACGATAGTCCGCCGGTTTGAAGATTGTGATTGCGGCGCCATCGCCGCCCTGACTTCGGAGAACCCCATGGGCCTGGCTTTCCAAAATGAATTGCACGACGATTTCGGCATGCGGCCCGTCGCCTACATGCCCTATGGCGGGGCGGACCTGGGGGAAATCCTGGCCGTGGGCCGCGCGGTGGGCAACGGCGACGACGACGCGTTTTTTGAGGCCTGGATGGCGGCGGGCGACCGGCTGGCTGGCGAGGCGCAAGATGCCGAAGCCCGCCAGCTCATGGCCAGCGCGCGCGCGCTGTATCTGCGCGCCAGCGCCTTCTACGCGACGGCGTACCGGCCCCTGTACGGCGCGCCCGCCGATCCTCGGCTGCTGAATGCCTATCGCACGCAGATGGCCGCGTTTGACCGGGGCCTGGCGCTCTCGCCGCATCCTGTCCACCTCCTGAGCATTGCGCTGGAGGGCGCACGCCTGCCCGCCTACCTGGTGCCGGCCGAAGGCTACGAGACCGCCGTCAGGCCGCTGGTCATCTTCACCAACGGTTATGACGCCACGGTGACGGACATGTATTTCGCGAGCGCAGTCGCCGCCACGCGACGGGGCTACCACGCCTTGGTGTTCGACGGCCCCGGGCAGGGCGGCACACTGTACGAACAGGGCGTGCCCATGCGTCCCGATTGGGAGACGGTGGTGAGCGCGGTGGTGGACTACGCCGTCGCGCTGCCGATCGTCGATGCGACGCGCATCGCGCTCAGCGGCTGGAGCCTGGGCGGTCATCTGGCGCCGCGCGCCGCCTCGGGCGAACCGCGCCTGGCCGCCTGCATTGCCGATCCGGGCCAGTGGAGCATCGCCGGCTCATTCCGGCCCCTGGCGGTCAAGCTGGGCGCCAGCCCGGACAATGCGATGAATCTGGGAGAACTCCCGCAAGCCGTCATCGACCGCATGTGGGAGTTCGTCATGGCCAGTCGCACGCTCACGTGGAAGATCGTGCAGCGCGGCTTCTGGGTGCACGGCGTGGACAACCTGCGCGACTATCTGCGCGCGGTGGAGCCCTTTACGATGGACGGCCGCATCGAAGGCCTTCGGTGTCCCACGCTGATGACGCTGGCCGAAAACGACCCGCTGGCCGCCGGCACTGAGCAGTTCTTCGATAAGCTGCGCTGTCCCAAGACGCTGCTGCGCTTCTCGGCGCAAGAGGGGGCGGGCGATCACTGCGAGTCCGCGAACCGGTCGCTGTTGAATCGCCGCGTGCTGGATTGGCTGGACGGGGTGCTGTAAGGCGGGGTCCGTCCCCGCCCGCCGCGCTGCCTATAATTGCACCGATCCCCGCTTTTTGACGGCAGCCCTGCCGTGCCTCATGTCGACCTTGCCTTTGCGCGTGCTGTCGGTGATTCCACCGATGACGCAGCTGAACACTCCCTATCCGTCCACCGCCTATCTGACCGGCTTCCTGCGGTCGCGCGACGTCACTGCGTTCCAGGAAGATCTGGCGCTGGCCCTGGTGCTGCGCCTGCTCTCGGCCGACGGCCTGCGGGCCGTGGCAAGCCGCATCGACGCGCTGCCCCTTGAAAAGCACACGCAGCCCATCCAGGCATTCGTCGCCATGCAGGCGCGTTATCTGGCCACCATCGGCCCGGTGATCGGCTTTCTGCAAGGCCGCGACCCCACGCTGGCGCATCGCATTGCGGGGCGCAACTACCTGCCCGAAGGGCCGCGCTTTGCGACGCTGGACGTCTATCTGGACGAGGACGGCGGCGATCCGCTGGGCTGGGCGTTCGGCGCGCTGGGGTTGCAGGATCGGGCCAAGCACCTGGCCACGCTGTACCTGAACGACCTGGCCGACGTGCTGCGCGACGCGATCGATCCGCGCTTTGAATTTGTGCGCTATGCCGAGTCGCTTGCGGGCAGCCAGCCCACGTTCGATCCGCTGGCCCAGGCGCTGGATGCCCCGCTAAACCTGGTGGACGAAACGCTGCGCGAGCTTACCGAGGCCGCGCTGGCGCGCCATACGCCGACCATGGTCCTGCTGTCGGTGCCGTTTCCCGGCGCGGTGTACGCCGCGTTTCGTATCGCACAGGCGATCAAGGCACAGGATCCCAGCATCGTTACCGTGCTGGGCGGCGGCTTCGTCAACACCGAATTGCGCGAACTGAAAGACCCGCGCGTGTTCGATTACTTCGATTTCGTCACGCTGGACGCCGGCGAGCGGCCGCTGCTGGCGCTGCTGGAACACGTGCAGGGCAAGCGATCGCGTCAGCGCCTGGTGCGCACCTTCGTGCGCGATGCCGACAGCGGTGCGGTGCGCTACGTCAACCTGGTCGAGCCTGACGTTGCATTTGCCGAAGTGGGCACGCCCACGTGGGACGGCCTGCCGCTGGATCGCTATCTGTCGCTGCTCGACATGCTTAACCCGATGCATCGGCTCTGGAGCGATGGGCGTTGGAACAAGCTGACCGTCGCGCACGGCTGTTACTGGAAGAAGTGCAGCTTCTGCGACGTGGGGCTGGACTACATCGGCCGCTATGAGGGGGCGTCGGCTTCCGTGCTGGCCGATCGCATCGAAGCCATCGTGGCCGAGACAGGGCAGACGGGTTTTCACTTCGTCGATGAGGCTGCGCCGCCCAAGGCGCTCAAGGCCCTGGCCGCCGAGCTGATCGAACGCAACACCGGGATTTCCTGGTGGGGCAACATCCGCTTCGAAAAGACCTTCAGCCCGGAACTGTGTGAACTGCTGGCCGATAGCGGCTGCATTGCGGTTTCCGGCGGCTTGGAGGTCGCCTCTGACCGGCTGCTGAACCTGATGAAAAAGGGCGTGTCGATCGACCAGGTGGCGCGCGTGACGCGTGCGTTCAGCGATGCCGGGGTGCTGGTGCATGCCTACCTGATGTACGGTTTTCCGACGCAGACCGTGCAGGACACCGTCGATGCGCTGGAGTACGTGCGCCAGCTATTCGAAAACGACTGCATCCAGAGCGGGTTCTTTCACCGCTTCGCCTGTACGGTGCATTCGCCGGTGGGTCAGAATCCGGACGAATACGGCATCAAGCTCAAACCCTTGCCCGAGGTCACGTTTGCCAAGAACGATGTGGGCTTTCATGACCCCACGGGCGTGGATCACGACGCGCTGGGCAAAGGCCTGAAGAAGGCCATCTACAACTTCATGCACGGCATCGGGCTGGAAGAGGACGTGCGCAGCTGGTTCCCGTTCAAGGTGCCGCGCACGACGGTGGCGCGCAACCGCATTGCGCGCGCGTTGAACCAGCGCGGCTGATGCAGCCGCCGGTCAGGCCGCCGGCGGGACCTCCTGCACTGTGGAAAGCACGGGCTCGGCTGCCTCGGCGCCGGGCACCGCGTGGGTCAGGTCCTCGGTCATCTCGTGGTCCAGCGCGCCCTGGAACAGGTCTTCGGTCACGCGCAGTTCCACTCCCACTGGCGACATCTGCGCGGCCGCTGCAAAGGGCGCCACCGGCGCCGGCGCCGGGCGCTCGTTGCGGCGCCAGACGAAAAAGGTGACCAGCCCAAGGTTGAGCAGCGCAAAGCACCAGAACAGACCCGCTTCGCCGAACTTCGTCATCACGGGCGAGATGGCCAGGGGGCTGAGCGCCGAGCCCAGCGAATTAATGAGCAGCAAGCCCTGGATCATGCGCACCAGCGCGTCGGCGGGCGCGCGATCCGCCGCATGGCTGACGGCCACCGGATAAATGGCAAAGACGCCGCCGCCCAGCAGGAACAACAGCGGCATCAGCAGCGGCGAGGCGGGCGGCAGCAACAGGATCAGCAGGCTGAGAACGGCGCAGAACACGGCCAACGCGATCAGCACCACCTGACGGTCGCGCCGGTCCGACCAGCGCCCCACCGGATACTGCAGGACCATGGCGCCCAGGATCACGGCGCCCATCATCTTGCCGACCTCGGCAACGTCCAGCCCAATGCGCTGCAGATACAGCGGCAGCAGCGTGTAGACGGCGGCAATCGCGACGCCTGACCCGAAGCAGCCCATCACGCCCGTGGGCGTCATGCGCGCCAGATGCTGCGGCAGCAACGGCTCGACGCGTTCCACCAGCGGCGAGACGCGCGGAATGATGACCATGGGCATCACGGACAGCGACGCCAGCAGGCCGGCCACCATGAACGGCGCCATTGGCCCCAGCTGAGTGATGGCGCCCAGTTCCAGCTGGCCCAGCATGCCCGAGCCATACAGCGCAATCATGTACAGCGCCAGCAGCCGCCCGCGCACCTTGGCATCGCCCGCCAGCAGCAGCCAGCTTTCCACGACCAGGAATACGCCCACGCTCGCCCAGCCGTTGATCAGGCGCAGCACGAACCAGGCTTCGCGGTTGAAGATCAGTCCCTGCAGCAGCACCGTCACGGCGATGAGCGAGGCAAAGCTGCTGTAGGCGCGGATATGGCCGATGCGCAGGATCAGGCGGTCATTGAAGATCGCGCCCAGCGTCAGGCCGATAAAGTATGACGACGAAATGATGCCGATGACGGTGGCCGATTCGCCGGCCGCGTCCAACTGCAAGGTCGTCAGGGAAGAGATGAAGGCGTTGCCGATGCAGACAACGAACAAGCCAAGAAGGGGCCCGAGCACCAGGCCCAACAACTGCCGAGACATGAAATCCTCGATTTCCAGAACAGCACAAAGCATCCGGTGCGACCGGACAAACGATCAATGGGGTGGGGGGAAGTGCGACAGGGTTCGCCTGGCTTGTCGGGGGCAATGCCATGCGCTTGGGCGCGGGCCGGGTGGCGCAGGGCGCACGCAGCGGAAATCCGGCGCGGATTGTAGCGCCGATTGCCGGGCGCCCTTACCCGCGGGCGAGGGCGCGCGGTCGCGGTGGGTGGCCTGGGCATCGACACGGCGTGCCGACATGCAATGAATCCATGCTGTCGTTGATCCAGGCCGCGTCGCGAGTATTTCGATCGATGTGACGGTATTAATAAAAATATTAAAAAATCTCGCCTTATAGCGGAATATTAATTTCGGCGCGCGTCAATCAAAAGATCGATATACAGAAACGTTAATTCTTAGGTAACCGGATTAAATCTGAGTATTTGTGCTCAATATTTATTTTGAAGAGTTTCCTAGCATTCACCCCTATTGCAAACCGCTTGTGTCGTTCGCCTCCGATGAGAGGGGTTGTTGCGCTTCTCGTCCCGGCGTGCGAGGCGATGTCGATGCGGTTTTATCAGCCAATCTGTGCATGGAGGGCAAATGCGTTCACGGTACGAGTTTGTGGGAAACGGTGTGCATTCGGTTTCAGCCGAAACCGGCCACGTCAAAACAACGACATCCCTATTCACCGGTTTCGGAAACGCTGGCCCAAGTGGGTTCAAACGCCGCCGCGCAACGTGTTTCATCGCGGGCATGGCGTTGCTGGCGCCGGTCTCCGCGCTGGCGGACATCATCGGTGAAAGCGGTGTGGCCGGCCTGGGTGGCGCGACCGGCATGCGGGGCGGCGATGGCGGCGCGGGGCACACGGCAGTCGTGATCACGGACACCACGCCCTTCGTCAACGCGGAACGCCTGATCGGCGGCGCTGGCGGCGGGGGAGGAGGCGGCGGTGGAGGCGGGGGCCTGGTGAGCGGCAGCGGCGGAGACGGGGGCAATGGCGGCCAGGGCGGGCACGGCGTCGAGCTGGCCGCGGACGGCGCGGTGTTGACCAACCGCGACCTGCTGCAAGGGGGGGCCGGTGGCGGCGGCGGCGGCGGCGGCGGCAGCTCGTTCAACCTGGGGTCGGCCGCAGGAGGGCGAGGCGGCGATGGCGTGGGCGGCGCGGGCGGCGGTGGCGGCGGTGGCGGCGATATTCCCTTGAGTGGCGTGCCCATGCTGCCAGGCGACGGCGGCAACGGCGGTCAGCCAGGGCTGGATGGGACCGCGGGCAACCATCAATATGGCGGTGGCGGCGGCGGGGCGGGAGGCAGCATCAATCCCTTTGGTTGCGGAAGCGGCGCTGGCGCCGGTAGTGGTTGCGGGGGGGCGGCCGGGCACGGCGGCGGTACAGTCTTGGGCGCGGCCGGCGGGCAGCCCGGCGCGTCCACCAACCTGAATGGCACGGACGGCGGGTCCGCGACGGGGAACGAGACCGGCGCCGGAGGCGGCGGGGGGGGCGCACCCGGCGGCTTGGGAGGCAGAGGCGGCGGCGCCGTGGGCGGACCCAATGGGTCTGGCGCTGGCGGTACGTCGTTGGGCGGCTATGGCATACACGTCGTGGGCGCCGACACCGTGATCACGAACTCCGGCCGCATTGTCCCAGGCACGGGGTCGGCGCAATCGGTGGCGATCCTGTACGCCGACACGGCCCACAATTCGGTGCTGCGGTTGCAGGCCGGCAGCGAAATCCGGGGCATGGTGGATGCCACCCGATCCACCAACAACACGCTCGTGCTCGACGGCGCGGCGAGCGTCGACCCGATGACCGGCTCTTCAGTGGCCTTCGACGTGTGGAAGTTGGGCGGCGCAGCGTACGTTGCCAGCGAGGACGTCTACCAGGGCTTCTCTGCTTTCGAGAAAACCTCCGAAGGGACATGGCAATTGATCAATCTGCCCTCGCAGGCACGCACGCCATGGCGCATCAGGGGCGGCACGTTGGCCATCGCCGACGACCACAGTCTTGGCATCGTGGACGTTGCCGTGACGCTGGACGGCGGAACGCTGCAGGTCCAGGACGATGCCGCCCTCCATCGTGACGTGGTCGTCAACAGCACCGGCGCGATCGACATCGAAGACGGACGGCAATCGCTGGTGTATGGGGTGCTGGGCGGAGACGGCAGCCACTTTGCCAAGACGGGCGGCGGAACCCTGGTCATCTTCTCAAACGGCAACTTCAACGGCGTGACGCAGATTGACGGCGGCACGCTGCAACTCGGCGTTGGCGCCGTAGGCGGCGCCATCGGAAGCGGCGCGTTCATCAACCACGGCACGCTGGTGTTCAACCGCGCGAATCACGTCGTGATCGGCGGTGCGATCGCCGGCACCGGAGACGTGGTGCAAGCGGGCT